>DAINOH010000023.1:0-58248 GCA_036735485.1 Draconibacterium sp.
GCCTCGATGGTTTTAATAAATATCATTGAAAATCTGTCAACTTATTTCAGGACGACTCATTTATAACTTATCCCAATTATACTATCCCAATGTGGCCACCATCACGGCTTTAATGGTGTGTAACCTGTTTTCTGCCTGGTCGAAAACAATCGAAGCCGGGCTTTCAAAAACGTCTTCTGTTACTTCCAGTCCATCCAATTCGTATTTCTGATAAATCTGTTCGCCAACTTTAGTTTCGCGATTGTGAAATGCAGGCAAACAATGTAAAAATTTAACATCCGGGTTTCCTGTCAGCTTCATGGTTCCGGCGTTTACCTGGTAGGGGAATAATAGCCTGATTCTGTCTTCCCAAACACTTTCCGGTTCTCCCATCGAAACCCAAACATCGGTGTAAAGAAAATCACAATCTTTTACTGCTTCAGCAACATTTTCAGTGATGGTGATTTTTGCTCCTGTTTCAGCAGCAATTTCGCGGCATTCTTCCTGTAATTCAAAAGCAGGCTGACAAGCTTTCGGAGCGGCTGCCCTGAAATCCATTCCTAACTTTGCGGCACCCACCATCAGCGAGTTCCCCATGTTGTTGCGGGCATCGCCCAGGTAGCAGAATTTTATTTCCGAAAGTGGTTTATCCGTATGTTCAAGCATAGTCAGAAAATCTGCGAGAATCTGGGTTGGATGAAATTCATCCGTTAATCCGTTCCACACCGGAACACCTGCATATTGGGCCAATTCTTCCACAATTTCCTGTCCGAAACCACGGTATTCAATACCGTCATACATTCTGCCCAGCACGCGTGCTGTATCTTTCATCGATTCTTTTTGTCCGATTTGCGATCCGGAGGGACCTAAATAAGTAACATTCGCTCCCTGATCAAAAGCAGCTACCTCAAAAGCACAACGAGTGCGTGTTGAAGCTTTTTCAAATATTAGTGCAATGTTTTTGCCAGTCAGTTTCTGAACTTCTGTTCCAGCTTTTTTCGCTTTTTTTAATGAAGCTGAAAGTTCGAGCAAATAAATAATTTCGGATGGTGTAAAATCGAGCAGTTTCAGAAAACTGCGGTTTTTTAAATTGATTTCCATATAGTTAATAATATTAAGTTCCATAATTTAAGTATCAAATCTCATGCTTTCTTTTCGGATTGGGAGAGGGGGTATTAACCTGTTTTTAAAATGTTTTATTTTGTGTCTCCATTTCATCTGCTAATTCACTCAATCAAACATTATCGCATTCAAGCATTGTTCAATCCTCATATTCCATGGTGATTTTCGAGCCGTAGGACCTGTCTTCCAGTTTTTTAGCTTCGGTGATTACGCTTTTTCTCCCTCCGTTTTTAATAAAATTTAAACAAGCACGTATTTTGGGTTCCATTGTTCCTTCAGCAAAAGTTCCTTCTTCGAGGTATTTCATAGTATCAATGTAATTCAGAAATTCCAGCTTTTCCTGGGTTGGTTTGCCAAAATCCTTGTAAATGAATGAAACATCAGTTAGTACATAAAATTCGTCGGCACAAATATTTACAGCCAGTAAGCTTGAAGCCATATCTTTATCAATCACCGCATCCAGTGTTCTCACATCATTGTTTTCATCAAAATACACAGGTATTCCGCCGCCACCGGCAGCAATTACAATGTTTCCGTTTTTTACAAGCAGCTGAATGGTTTCTTTATTAATGATATCGAGCGGAACCGGCGATGGAACCACTCTTTGGTAACCACCCGCATTTTTCGATGATGGCTTGAAAACCCAGTTATGTTCATGCGCCATTCTTTCAGCTTCAGCCTGGTTGTATATTTTCCCGATTCGTTTTGAAGGATTTTGAAAAGCCGGGTCATTCTTATCGACTTCCACCAGAGTAACCATCGTTATCACGTTCTTTTTTATACCATGTTTGTTTAAAACATTTCTCATCATCCGTTCGATCATATACCCAATTCCACCTTGTGAATCGGCCACACAAATATCCAGTGGCATCGCCGGAATGTTATACAGTTGTTGTCCGGCATCATTACGCATCAGGATATTTCCAACCTGCGGGCCATTTCCATGCGTTATCACAAGTTCATAGCCTTCTTTGATGAGATATATAAGGTTCTCGAGTGTTTCTGTTGCATTAAGTTCCTGCTGTTCAATTGTTCCGGCTTCATTTCCTCTCAATAGTGCATTTCCGCCCAGTGCCAATACTGCCAACTTCTTCATATTCAAAATTTCATTTATTAAAAAAAACACATTTATCTGGAATAAACAGCCAATAATAACTATTCTGATTACACAATAGTCATTATCAAATTTTCACAAACATAAAAATTGGCAATAACTAAAAATCTGTTGTTTTATCAGTTTTTAAGGTCATTTTGAAATGTTTCTGTATCAGCTTTTTAGTTACGTAAAAATCATTTTGTAACAGATCTGGTACCCATTGTAAAATTGTATAACCTGAAGTTTATTTTTATTAACAGGTAAGTATTAAAAGCTTTGGTGCCTGTTACAATTTATCAACCCATCGGCACGTTTTTTTTATTTAAATTTGCCGCTTGAATACCACAAATATTGAATAAATGGCATCGAAAAGCAAAAAGCCGTCTGATTCGAATCAAAAATCAAAGGAAAAAAGGGTTCCTTTTTTTATGAATGAAAAGTTCAGGTTTGTTATTGGGTTAATCATTTTTCTGATAGCGGTTTACCTGCTTGTCGCCTTTATTTCGTTTCTGTTTTATGGTGGAGCCGATCAAAGTAAGCTTGGCATAAAATTTAAGGAATTTGTTTTTGACCGGGATATTCAGGTTTTGAACAAAGCCGGAAAAACAGGAGCTTATATATCAGAATTAGTAATCAACAAAGGTTTCGGACTGGCTTCATTCCTGTTGGTTTATATGTTGGGTGTAACAGGATTGCGGATTATCAGTAAAAACATTATCCGTTTCAGAAAAAATCTGGTTTACAGCCTGATACTCCTAGTATGGTTTTCGTTGGCCCTTGGGCTGGTTATGACCAAATATGAAGATGGTTCGTTTATTTATTATGGTGGCCGGTACGGGTATGTGATGTGTACCTGGCTTGGCGCCATGATTGGGAATATTGGTCTTGTGTTTTTGCTATTCGTTACTGGGTTAACTTTATTGATTATCAGGTTTGAAGGATTTTTCCCGATGATGAAGAAATTGCTTACACCAAAGCCCAAAATCCCGAAAGAAGAGACGGAAACGGCTGATCAGCAGGGAAGGGAAGTGGTATTTGAAGATAAAACTATTTCAAAAGTAATTGAGCAGGATGATGTTGTAAAAGCCATCTTTGGTCCGGATGACGACGAAATTGATATGGAGATTGAGCGTGAAACGGAACTCCCGAAAATTGTGCAGAAACCTGTTGCAGTGCATGTTGATGACGAAGAAAGTCAGGCTGAACCACACAAAAATGATGACGATGACGATGAAGAGTACTTTGGTGAAGGGATGGGAGATTATGATCCTACTCTTGATCTGTCAACTTTTAAAATGCCAACGCTTGAGTTATTGGAAGACCATAAATCGGGTAACGCAGAGGTAACAAACGAAGAACTGATTTCGAACAAAAACAAAATTGTTGAAACGCTTCGTCATTATAAAATTGAAATCACCAAAATCAGGGCGACAATCGGACCAACAATTACATTGTATGAAATTGTACCGGCACCTGGCATCAGAATTGCCAAAATTAAAAACCTTGAAGACGATATCGCACTGAGTCTTTCAGCGCTCGGAATCCGTATTATTGCACCAATTCCAGGCCGCGGAACCATTGGTATTGAAGTGCCAAACCAAAATCCGGAGGTGGTATCGATGCGATCGATTATTGGATCAAAACGTTACCAGGAATCAACAGCCGAACTGCCTGTGGCATTAGGAAAAACAATTTCGAACGAGACTTATATGTTCGACCTTACCAAAATGCCCCACATATTGGTGGCTGGTGCAACGGGACAGGGAAAATCGGTTGGGGTGAATGTTATTATTGCCTCACTTTTATACAAAAAACATCCTGCCGAACTGAAGTTTGTGTTTATCGATCCGAAAAAAGTGGAACTCAACCTTTATTCAATTATCGAAAAACATTATCTGGCCAAATTACCCAACGAAGAAGAACCGGTAATTACCAATATTCAGAAGGTAAAAAACACACTGAATTCGATTAACATCGAGATGGACAGCCGCTACGATTTGCTGAAAAAAGCACACGCACGTAACGTTAAAGAATATAACAAGAAATTCACAAGTCGCCGGTTGAACCCGATGAAAGGTCACCGGTTTATGCCATACATTGTTGTAATAATCGACGAATTTGCCGACCTGATTATGACAGCCGGCAAGGAAATTGAGCTGCCGATTGCCCGAATTGCCCAGTTGGCAAGGGCTGTTGGTATTCACATGATTATTGCCACACAACGTCCGTCGGTTACCATTATTACCGGTGTTATTAAGGCCAACTTCCCGGCAAGGATTGCATTCAAAGTTGCATCGATGATCGATTCGCGCACGATACTTGACCAACCCGGCGCCAACCAGTTGATTGGAAAAGGTGATATGCTTATTTCTGCCAACAGCGATATTACACGTGTACAGTGTGCATTTGTGGATACACCTGAAGTTGAGAAAATCTGTTCTTTTATTGCCGAACAAAGAAGTTACCCGACGGCTTATCTTTTGCCTGAATATAACGACGATGAAGAAGGTGGACCGGGAGAAGTGGATTTGGGCAACAAAGATGAAATGTTTGAAGATGTAGCCCGCCTGGTGGTGATGAATCAGTTAGGCTCAACTTCCATGATTCAGCGCAAATTTTCGATTGGATACAACCGTGCAGGACGAATAATGGATCAGTTGGAAGCCGCCAATATTGTGGGACCCAGTGAAGGAAGCAAAGCACGACAGGTGCTGATTCAGGATGAATATAGTTTGGAACAATTATTGAATAATCTGCGATAAAAAATAAAATGAGAACATTAATAGCAACTATCTTTTTAGTGACGCTGACCGGTGTACTTTCGGCTCAGCAGGATGCAAAAGCAAAAGAAATTCTTGATCAGACAAGCCAGCGAACACGCTCATATAAAACTATTTCGGCTGATTTTTCTTTTGCATTGCAAAACAAACAGATGAACACCAACGATGAGAATAAAGGATCAATAAAAATCAAAAGCGGCAAATATGTGGTTGATATTCCGGGGCCCGGGCTGAAGATTTTTTCTGATGGAAAAACAAACTGGAATTATATGAAAACCGGCAACCAGGTTACTATTTCACCGATTGACGAAAGCAGCAGTGAGCTGATGGATCCGTCATCAGTATTTACGATTTACGAAAAAGGCTTTAAATCGAAATATATGGGTGAAAAAAGTGTGGATGGAAAGCAAGTGTATCAGATTGAACTTTATCCTGATAAAAAGGATTTTGAAGTTTCGAAAATCACGCTCGATATCAACAAATCAACTTACATGATTCAGACAGCCGTTTTGAACGGAACTGAAGGAAATATTTACACGATTAAGGTTGCAAAATTTGAGTCAAATAAAGAAATTCCGGATACTGAATTTGTTTTCGACGCCAAAAAATTTCCGGGTGTTGAAGTGATCGATTTAAGATAAATTATTTTTCTCATATTTATTAAACATCACAGCCTGAGATTTTTACTCAGGCTGTGCTGTTTTTTGTAAAATGATTTCCCCGCTCAAATGCTTTTCAGACTTGAAAGCCAGATTAACAACAGTACAACGTTTTGTTTTCAAAGCTTTTGAAACAGTATAACTAAACAATACGCTTTACCAATACATTGCTATTTTTTTGCTGAATTTATCTCTTCAATTTTTGAGAAAATATTTTTAGCTGTTGAAACTTCAATAAAAGAAGCGCCGGCTTCTTCGCCGAATCGGCCCCCCACATAAATCAGCATGTCATCTGCTTTCAGAACATTTTCCTTTATAAGCGAAAGAACGGCTGCTTTCTGAATCTGCATCTTGTTTTTCTTCATTTCGAGATAAGATGGATAAATTCCGAATGAGAGTGCCAGTTCGCGAACAACCCTGCGTGAATGGCATTTTGCATAAACCGGAATGCTTGAACGGTATGCAGCCAGATAACGCGCGGTTCTGCCGGTTGTGGTTGATGTTACAATCATACAATTATCAAGTTCCCGAGATGCCCTGATGGCTGAGTGTGCCAGATAGGCCGGAATTTCATTGTTTACCGGCGGAATTGTTACATCGTATCTTTTATCTCGGTCAGGTTCAACTTCTTTGGCAATTTTTACCATCGTTTCCACGGCTTCAACCGGGTATTTTCCATAAGCTGTTTCTCCACTCAGCATAATAGCATCGGCACGAGAGTAAATGGCGCTGGCAACATCGCTAACTTCAGCCCTGGTGGGTCTTGGGTGGTCAATCATGCTGTGTAACATCTGGGTGGCCACAATCACAGGTTTTTTCTGCTGAATGGCTTTCCTGATCAGGTTTCGTTGAACTGTGGGAATCTGTTCGGCAGGAATTTCAATGCCAAGGTCTCCGCGGGCAACCATAATTCCGTATGCTTCTTCCAGAATCTCTGTAATATTATTGACGCCTTCCAGATTTTCAATCTTTGCAATAATTTTAATCTCGCTTTTATATTTGTCAAGAATCTTTTGTACATCTTTTACATCCTGTCGGTTTCTGACAAATGAGTGAGCTATAAAATCAAGATCATTCTCAACAGCAAAAGCAATAAATTCCTTGTCTTTTTCCGAAATCGACGGAAGTTTGATTTTTATACCCGGTACATTGATGCTTTTATTGTTTTTAATGATTCCGTTATTTTCAACCTTGCACAGCAGGTAATCGGTGTGTTTTTCCTGAACAATCACTTTTATATCACCATCGTCAATCAGAATATTGTCCCCGACATTTAAATCGCGCACGAAATTTTTATAGTTAACACAAATATTCTGTAATCCTTGAAAATTCTTTTCAGTGCACGAAAAAATCACCTCTTCACCTTGCGCAACAATGGTTTCTTTTTGAGTTTTTGCGGTTCTTATCTCAGGCCCTTTTGTATCGATCATGATCGCAATTTTTGGCGAAACAGCCCTGATATTTTTGATCAGGTTAATTCCTCCTTCTTTCGAAATATGCGCTGTATTGATTCGGGCAACATTCATCCCTGCTTTAAAAAGCGATTCAATAAACGGAATATCGCAGCGCTGATCGGATATGGTAGCAACAATTCGTGTCTGTCTCATAATGAAATTTGTTTATTCTGAAATACTTTGTTACAAATTGATATGCAAAGATATACAAACTATCAGCAGACGTTGTTCAGTTAGCTATTAACTAAAAAATATTTAACATCAGGGGTGCAAAAAGCTTAAAACGGCCAGCCTGTATGAATCGAGACCGAACCCCATGACACACCCTTTACAAACAGGGCCAATTACCGATTTATGTCTGAATTTTTCCCTGGTAAGTGTGTTTGAAATATGAACCTCCACTACCGGCGATTTAATGGCCGAAATAGCATCGCGAATTGCAACAGAGGTATGAGTGTAGGCACCGGCATTGATGATTATTCCATCGGCGCTGAACCCGAAATTATGAATTTCGGTTACAATTTCGCCTTCTACATTTGATTGAAAGTACTCAAAATCAATGGCAGGAAAGAGCGCGCAGATTTTTTCGAAGTACGAATCAAAACTTTCACTCCCATAAATTCCGGGCTCCCGTTTTCCGAGTAAATTCAAATTCGGTCCGTTGATGATTATGATTTTCATATATTATTTAAATAGTTTATTGTTGATATGAAGTTAAAATTTCCAGCCAAATAAAAATCATAATAAATCAATTCCTTTTTTTTTATTCTTACTTTATGATTTATAAGGTTGAACGATTTGCCTGGATAATTTGTTATATTATTGAATGTCAAAAATTTAAATTTTATTAATATTTTATCTTTTGCAATTTTAATTTTTTTTATGGTAACTTTAATTTGTTGTTTAACGTAATGTAACTTGTTATTAAGTTGAAGAGTTCAATTTTTACGGCTTTTTTAAATACAGACAGTAATAAATTAAAACAGATAGCTATGACTTGGGAAGAAGCAAAAAAAGGTTTTGAAAATTACCTGAGACTGGAGAAATCCTTGTCGCAAAATTCAGTATCAGCCTATATTAACGATATCAATAAACTGATCGTTTATCTGAACACGCATTTCAGTAAAATAACTCCGTTAAAAGTTAAACTTGAGCATTTAAAAAGTTTTGTTGCCTGGCTCAATGAAAAGGAGATCAGCCCGAGAACCCAGGCCCGGACAATTTCAGGGATCAAATCGTTTTATAAGTATCTGATGGTAGAAGAAAAAATTACCACGGATCCAACATCTTTGCTCGAATCGCCCAAAATCGGAAGAAAACTTCCTGATGTATTATCAATTGAAGAGATTGATTACCTGATTGATTCAGTAGATCTGAGCAAAGTTGAGGGACAAAGAAATAAAGCCATGATTGAAACACTTTACAGTTGTGGTTTAAGAGTGAGCGAACTTGTTAATCTTAAAATAACCAATCTTTTTCTCGATCAGGGATATGTTAAAGTAGAAGGAAAGGGTAATAAAGAAAGACTGGTTCCGGTAAGTGGAAAAGCGGTTGAAGAAATAGAAACATACCTTGCAAATTACCGCAAAAAGCTGAATGTTGCAAAGGACAGCGAAAATATTTTATTTCTGAACCGCCGGGGTAAAAAACTCAGCAGGGTAATGGTGTTTACCATCATAAAAGGTTTGGCAGAAAAAGCCGGTATCAAAAAGAGTATCAGTCCGCATACATTCCGTCATTCATTCGCTACCCACTTAATAAATGGGGGAGCCGATTTACGCGCAGTGCAGGAAATGTTAGGTCATGAATCAATTCTTACTACAGAAATCTATACACATCTTGATCGTGAATACCTGAAAAGTACCGTACAGCAGTTTCATCCAAGAGCATAAGTAATCCGATTTGTTTATTAATTATTAATTAACATTCGATTTTTGTGTCAATTATTTAGTTTTTTATTAATTAAATAATTGTATATCAACTGAATGGATATAATATATGCTTTATAGCATAAATTAATTAAACCTTTTCCCAGTTAATACATAATATGTATAAAACCGGAAAAAACATGGTTTTAGATTTATTCTATCATTCATAAAATCAATTGATTATATGAATGCTGTGTGTGAAATACGTCCTAAGTATTTTTTGTAATCATTATTAAGGGAATTTTAACTGGTTATTACAGAGGAACTAAACAAACCGACAGACTGATTTATTTCAAATTTAAAAGAGGATAAAACCTTTATATTTGCCATTGATCAAAATAAATAAACAAAGTACAATTTTCTGATTTATAACAAATTAAATTTTTATGACTACTAACAAAAAATTATTGGCATGGGTGGAAGAATGGGCGCAATTGTGCCAACCCGACAATGTATATTGGTGTAACGGTTCAGAAGAAGAAAACCAGCGTTTACTCGACGAAATGGTAGCTGCTGGTTCAGCAGTAAAACTTAACGAGGAAAAACAGCCCGGAAGTTACTATTTCCAGAGCGACCCTTCAGATGTTGCACGTGTTGAAAACCGTACTTATATCTGTACCGCTACAAAAGAAGAAGCTGGTCATACCAACAACTGGATGGAGCCGCAGGAAATGAAAACCATTCTTCGCGAGAAATACAGAGGTTGTATGAAAGGCCGTACCATGTACATTATTCCTTTCAGCATGGGACCGCTGGGTTCAAACATTGCAAAAATTGGTGTTGAAATTACCGATTCAGCGTATGTTGTTGTGAATATGAAAATCATGACCCGCATGGGACAGGCTGTTCTTGATGTTCTGGGCGATGGTGATTTTATTCCATGTATTCACTCAGTAGGCGCTCCGCTTGCTGAAGGACAAAAAGATGTGGCCTGGCCATGTGCTCCGATTGAAGAAAAATACATCAGTCACTTCCCTGAAACTCAGGAAATCTGGTCGTATGGTTCAGGTTACGGTGGTAATGCGCTGCTTGGTAAAAAATGTCTTGCACTGCGTATTGCATCGTACACTGCAAAACAGGAAGGCTGGTTAGCAGAACATATGTTAATAATGGGTATTACCAATCCGAAAGGCGAAAAGAAATACATTGCTGCCGCATTCCCGAGTGCCTGCGGAAAAACCAATCTCGCCATGTTAATTCCAACTATTCCGGGATGGAAAGTTGAAACAGTTGGTGACGACATCGCCTGGATGAAATTTGGCGCTGATGGCCGTTTATACGCTATCAATCCTGAAGCTGGTTTCTTTGGTGTAGCTCCGATGACTTCAATGGAAACCAACCCGAATGCAATGCTTTCGGCAAAAGCCAATACAATTTTCACCAACGTTGGTTTAACTCCTGATGGTGACATCTGGTGGGAGGGTATCGGAACAGAATGTCCGGCCGGAACCATTAACTGGAAAAACAAGGTTCATGACCCGGCTTCAGGCGAACCTGTAGCACATCCGAATGCACGTTTTACTGCACCGGCTGGCCAGTGTCCGGCTATCGATTCTGAATGGGAAAATCCGGCAGGTGTGCCAATTTCGGCATTCCTTTTCGGTGGTCGCCGTCCTTCAACAGTTCCGCTGGTTTACCAGGCACGCAACTGGAATCACGGTGTATTTATGGGCTCAATTGTGGGTTCTGAAGTTACTGCAGCAGCTATCGGTCTGAAAGCTGGTGTTCGCCGCGACCCGTTTGCAATGCTACCATTCTGTGGTTACAATATGGGCGACTATTTTGGTCACTGGATTAAAATTGGTGAAACAGCTCCTGATAAAACAAAACTTCCGAAAATCTTTAACGTGAACTGGTTCCGTAAAGATGAAAACGGAAAATGGCTGTGGCCGGGATATGGAGAAAACATGCGTGTTCTGGAGTGGATTTTCGATGCTTGCGATAATGCTGTTGAAACTGTTGAAACTCCTATCGGATTTGTGCCAAAGAAAGAAGATATCGATGTAAAAGGTATTGAAAAAGTGGCTGAAAATCTGGATGAATTGTTGAGCGTAAATACCGAAAAATGGCTCGACGAATGTGAATTAATCGAAGAACATTATGCAAATTTCGGTTCACACCTTCCAAAAGAACTGGCCGAAGAATTTGTTGCGCTGAAAAACCGTTTGAAATAAATAGTTTAATATGTTGATAGAAAGGCTGTTTGCTAATTGCGAATGGCCTTTTTTCTTTACTTAAGGTAGCTGGTCATTTTTTATCACTCTCAATATAGAATCTAATTTCGCAATATTTTCTTCTGAAAATCCCTGTTCGAAAAGCAGGAGGTTACCATTGTGAATAATGATATTTGTAGGCAATAACTCCGGAGAGCGCCCTTTTTTTAAATCCTGTTTTGGGTTTAATTGAAACAGGTAATTCATCAATCGCTTGTTTTCGTACAGTGCAAAGTAACGTGGTTCTTTTTTTTGCAATTCCAGCCATTCCGAAACTTTCTTTTCAGTTTCATCAGTTACTGAAATAAATAGAACGTTCTCAGTTTCATATTTATCTACGAGCTGATTGAGATGAGGAATCTCTTTTTGACAAGGCCCACACCACGTTGCCCACAAATTAATCACCAACGTTTGAGCATCTGCTTCGTCATTTAATAATTCATCGCGTTTTAACTCTTCTCGAATCGGGTCGTCAATATTTTCCAGGTTACTGTAAAAACGAAAAGTTTTCCATTCTGTGATTTTGTTGTTTGAAATAAGAGCAGAAATAAAAACAGTTACAGCAATTAGCGGATATTTGATTTTCATACAAACATTCTTTTTTGAATTGAAAAATGAAGCCCAAACAAAAAGAGCAGAGAATAGGTCGAAATAACTATTGTTTGCGGTGTATCAAGCAGATTTTCTGAAATTATTTGTTTGAATGCCTGAAGAGGTAAGATTTCTCCTGCATTGGATTCCAGCTTACGTTGTATAAAATTCACAAGCCAACTCTCAAGCAGCCAATAAATCAAAACAGGAAGCGCCAGTACAGGATTTGGGCGTAAAAATGCAACTGTTAATGCAATAAATCCGGTGGCTGAAAGAAAGAGAAACTGCGAGAATATTGCGCTGAAATCTGTATTCAAAAGAAGTTGTAGCGGATTTGTTTCATAAAAGAAACTAAGAAATGCATAACAAATAAAATAAAGCAGCAAAAACAAGAATGCATAAAAACAAACCTGAAGGAGGCTGTAAATAAATAACTTGTGTCGTGCCCAACCCATAACCAGCAACATTTTATAGTAACCAGTATTTACAAGGTGAATAGTACGCTGAAGCATCCAGAAAATAAAGAACAACGCAGGTAATGTTGCCTGGCTTGCCCTGATGGAAATAAATCCGGCAAGTTCTGTCCCTGCCAGTTGTTTTTGTTCTGCTCCAACCCAATAATCGACAAATGCCATAAAAAGAAGCGCCAATAGTAAAATAGCCGCAGGCAAAACCTGTTTTTTGCTTTTTAATAGTTTTATTTCGATACTTAACATTTCCCGTTTTTTAGAAGATTGAAAATTGTCTCATTGAAATTGGTGGAAGAATCGCGCTCAACTGTACCTGCTAAAATTCCTTCCTTCAAAACAAAACAGGAATTGGACGACACACTGATTTCGTTTAGTAGATGGGTTGAAAGTAAAATGGTTTTTCCCTGTTCTGTTAAATCCAGTATAATTTCATTAAGGAGTTTTATCCCCAGCGGGTCGAGACCGTTAAAAGGTTCGTCCCACAAAAAAAAGTCAGGATTACCAGGCATCGACAAAGCAAGGCTTAATCGTTTTTTCATTCCTGTTGAAAGTGCCTTAAATGGTTTTTCTCTTGCAATCCAAATTTCCCAAAGTTTTAAAAATCGGGCAGATTCTTCAGCAGAAACATGTTTCACCTTTTGAACAATCTCAGCGATTTCAATCACTGTTAATGAAGGTTCTGTAATAAAAGGCTCCGTTGAAATGCCAATTTGTTTCCGGCGTAAATCAGCATCATTTGAGTTTTTGAAAATGATGTTTCCTTCGTCGGGATGAATTAACCCGGAAATTATATTAAAAAGCGTGGTTTTTCCTGAGCCATTGTCGCCCACAAACAAGTACAGTCCGGGTTTTCGGATTTCGAGACTGAATTTGTTAATAGCTACAAAACACCCGAATTTTTTGGTGAGATTATTTATTTTCAACATGGTTCGATGAGTTTTCTTCAAATTGAATATCCAGCGATTTCTCCCATTTCATTTCGTTTAGAAATTTTTCTTCTACCGGATTTTGTTTCAATACATTATAATTCTTCCAATATTCTGCATTATAGGGATACTTCTTTTTATATGAATTTTCATCGCGTGCCAGTTTTTCACGATATTTTATTTTATCAAATTCTTTTCGGTCTGTTTGTATTTGAGTAACAAGCAAAATCTCTTCAGCCCATTGCCGGTTTTTAATTATCAAATCTTCCCAATTTCCATTGTCGTTTTCAAATTCACCAATCGAGCCATTTGGTGCCGTAACACCAGTAATATATTTTAAATAGTATTTACCATTTATCTTTTGATAGCAAATCTCACTTGGCGTTTTACTCCTTTGGTTATTTTCCAATTTGTTCCAGGGTGAATTTTTAGAATGCCAGGTTTTTTTTTCAATTTTTAAAATGGCAAAATCCTTAATTGTGATGTAAAAATATCCACCGGTCTCACTCACATTTTCATGTTCTGTTATCCTTTTTCCATCAGGAAGCATTGAATTCCATATGTATTTGATTTTATATACTTTAACCGAATCCAACCATACAAGACCTTCAAACTTATATTTAAAATCCTGGTATTCCATTAAAGGTCTGAACCACCAATCCTCTTTATAAAATCTCACCATATTTTTATTATAGCATCGATGAATAAAATTTTTGTGCCCCCAGAATTTTTCAAAAATTTCATACTTTTTAGGCAGAGGAATAAGATAATTTGAGCTTTTCCTGATTTCCTGCAATTCTATTTTGGTTGAGGAGTAATTGTTGTCAATCCCCTTATCCTCAATCAGTAATGCTGCCTCAATAAGTTGCGATGCTTTGCCATTGCTGAAATTTGTGTTTCTGTAAAACGCTTCCATTTGAATGGTTGAGCGGTGGTAATTCCGTTTGATATTTTTTACTGCTTTTTTGACAATATCAACTGCTTGTGTTCCGGGAGGAAGCACATAAATATCGCCCAATAAATAAGGTTTGGGATTCATCCTGATTAGCAGATTTTCAGTGTCAGTATTCGGGATTTTCAGTTTTTGTGTTTCATAACCTAAAAATGAAAAATGAACCATACTACCTGCAAATCTTCCCTGAATTTGGAAATCAAATTCTCCTTCGGTATTTGTAATGGTTCCCCTGCCGGCACTTTCAACCAGAATGTTTGCATACGGCAGAAGTTCACCGGTTTTGGCATCAATAACTTTTCCTTTCAGATTCAGATAGAAAGGTGCTTTCGAAGCAACAATCAGGTGCGTTTCCGTTTTGGTAATTTTCAGTTTAGCCTGTTCCTGTAGTTCTGAAATACAACTGTCAGCATTAAAACTGAACTGAAAATCAGTACTGTCGGAAAGTGATACAAGGTCAGAACTATAACTGAGTTCTAATTTTAAACTCGTTGCAAGATTTTCCAGAATTTGCAGATAAGTGCTTTGCTGCAATGATTGACAGTAGCAGGAAAATGCAGTAAAAAACAATAAAAGCAGAATTGTGATTGGTTTTCTCATGGCTTAATTTCAAAGTTATTTCCCTCCTTTTGGTATGAAAGGTTGAGTGTAATACAAATAGTTTTCATAATTTCTTCAGCATCAGAAGTATTGAATTGTCCGGAATATTTGATATCACCAAAATTTTCATCGGCTAATGCAATTTTTGTATTGAAATGATTTTCAATGGTTTTTAAAACCTCTGAAAGTGGCAGGTTTGAAAATGTAAGTCTGCCGGAAAGCCATGAATTGCTGTTTTGCTCATGAGTTATTTGTTTGCTCAATTCATTGTTTTCCCTGTTCCAAACCCCAATTTCATTTTGGGTAAGCAAAACTTTTTTTGTCATAAACAAACCGGCTTTCAATGCAACTCTCCCTTCGTCCACAATAACTTTTTCTATGTTTGGCTGGCTTGCATCTACGAGGAACTTAGTTCCAAGTACTTCAATATGTGAATGTTTGGTTTTTATAAGGAAAGGCTTTTCAACA
Organism: Draconibacterium sp.; assembly: GCA_036735485.1. GTDB lineage: Bacteria > Bacteroidota > Bacteroidia > Bacteroidales > Prolixibacteraceae > Draconibacterium. Next base: position 15,239 of record DAINOH010000023.1, read on the forward strand.
TTTTTGGTAATTTCGAAATAACCTTTTCCTGTCAATTGAACCTCTCTTTCATTTCCTTTAAATGTTTCAGGGAATTTCAAACTGGCGTTTTCTGCCAGAATTACCTTTGAACTGTCAGTTAGATAAATTGTGCGATTTTGTGATGCGGTGATTTCCTGCCAATTCGCAGTTGAATTTGTTTGTAAAATAATTTGGGTAGCTAAAATCAAGATAATGATTGCTGCTGCTGCCCGCCAAACCATTCGAATGTTTTTCCTTGTATTTATTTGTTGATGAACCTTTACAAGTGCTTTTATTTCATCTGTGGCAAAATCAATATTCAGTTTTCCACTGACTGTGTAAGTTTTTCGAAGTTCTTCAAATGTCTTTTCGTTTTCAGCCGACTCTGAAAGCCATCTATCCAATTCTTTCTTTTCTGTTTCAGAAATTTTGCCTTCAAAAGACTGGATAATTTGATGTATTGGAATTTGTTTCATCGTTTTTCTGCAATGAACCTTGCCGAAAACGAATCCCCTAAAAAACGATTAAATTTTTTTTATGAAAGATAAATAAGTAGGGTGACAGGAAGCAGGTGAAGGTATGGTTTTAATTCTTCACGTAGTTTTGAAACCGCAATAGCAATTTGATTTTCAACGGTTTTTGCTGAGATTTCCAAATATTCGGCAATTTCTTTTTGTGTCAGTCCTTCCAATTTGTTCAGAATAAAAATCTGACGACATTTTTCGGGGAGTTTTTCAACCGCTTTATGTAAGTATGGAAGGAAGAATGAATAATCATCTGTTTCCTCAGAATTCAATTTGAATTTTCTGACATATTCTGAAATATGATTTTCATGAATCGTTTTGTGTCGTAACATTTTCATTGACTCAAAATAGACTGATTTAAACAGAAATGCTTTTGGGTTATCAGGAGCAATGACGTTTTTTCGCTTTTCCCAGAGCCGAATAAACGTTTTCTGAACAGCTTCTTCAGCCTCGTCACTATCGTTTAAAAAAGTACAGGCAAAGCCACATAAACCCTTATAGTAACTGAGGAATAACAGGTCGAATGCTTTTTTATCCCCTGATTTAATTTGATGGAAAAGCTCTGAAGTATTCAATGTTTTTTGTAATAAAAACAAAGATGGAAAATGCGATTCAAATTTCCAATCTATCCAATTATATCTTTTAAAGCAACTTCGATTTCAGGAAACTTGAATTCAAATCCTTCTTCAATTAATTTTGTGGGAATTGCACCCGGAATATCTGTCAGCAAAACAGCGGCTTCTCCTAAAACCAGTTTTATAACAAATTCCGGAATTACAAAAAAGGCATTTCTGTTAAGGCATTTTGCAAGTGATTTTGTAAACTGTTTATTAGTAATCAAAACCGGAGCGGTTAAATTGAAGGTGCCATTTTTCGAATATTGGTCAACAGCCCAAACAAAAGCTTTTGCCACGTCGGTTTCATGAATAAATGGGAAATACTGTTTACCGCTTCCGATGGTTGCACCCAAACCCAGTTTAAACGGAAGTAACAGGTTGGTGATTGTTTTTGCTTTTTCCCCGATTACCAAACCAATTCTGAAAATGATTCTGTCTACCTCTTCAGGAAGTGTATTTGATGCATTTTCCCAGTCTGTTGCAACCACCCCGATAAAACCTGTTTCAAAATCAGCACTGTCTTCGTTGTGTATTTTCCCGGGTTTATAGATTCCGATTGCCGATGCCTGGATAAATTTACGTGGTCTTTTCCCCGGTTCGAGCATTTTAATGGCTTCAACAAGGTTTTTTGTCGATTGAATGCGGCTGTCGTAAATTTCTCTGCGATTTTTTTCTGACCAACGGGTTAAAATGGGCGAACCGGAAAGATGGATAATAACATCAGCTCCTTCGATATGTTTTTTTAATAGTGATATTTCGCCAAAAAGCAAATTTCGGGGAATAGGCTCTGCCTTGTGTCCCCGGGAAATAAGTTCATTCGAAATCAATGATCCGAGATAGCCTGACATTCCTGAGATTCTTATTTTCATGTATATAAATTTTCAATCATGTTACTATAAAATTGGTAATCAGCATATTATTTCAATCTGCTTTTGCTACTACATGGAATTAACTCCACTTTGTTACGTTGAACGTTGTTTTGCATGAAAATTTATTTATTCATTGTGGTTGAATGTAAAATCATGCTCATTTCATGACACAATTAATTTTCGATAAATATCATGTTTATAACAAAACTTACAGAATTGAGTTGATAAAATTTGGTGACAACATCAATCATTTGTTTCTTTGTTTTTCATTTCAAATTTTGTAATTAATATTGTTATTATTTGAAATTCAATGTATAAGAATTGATAATGTTACGAAAAACAAGGCTAATCTGGAAACTCAATTCCAAAAAGAATATCAATAAACTGGTTGCCTGGCGTATCTCTGTTATTTCAGACAGGAAATTTCTTTATGTGCTAAGCCTTTTGGTCGGACTGTTCAGTGGATTGGCTGCTGTTACTTTGAAAAAGCTGGTGCATTTTGTGGCTGAAAGTCTGACAGAATGGTTTGCTATCGATGGAATCAGTTATTGGTATCTTGTATATCCATTAATCGGAATTACGTTAACAGTGCTCTTTGTCAGATATGTGGTAAAAGACAATATCGGGCACGGGGTTTCAAAAATATTGTATTCAATTTCAAGTCAAAGCAGCCGGATAAAACCGCATAATAACTGGTCGTCGATGGTGGCCAGTTCGCTTACAATTGGTTTTGGCGGATCAGTAGGAGCCGAAGCGCCAATCGTATTAACAGGTGCATCCATCGGATCGAATCTCGCGCGTACTTTCAAACTGAACTATAAATATATCACTCTGATGATTGGATGCGGCGCAGCCGGTGCCATTTCTGGTATTTTCAGTGCGCCAATAGCCGGCATTGTTTTTACGCTCGAAGTTTTGATGCTCGATTTGTCGATGGCTTACCTGATTCCGTTGCTTATTTCGGCCATCTCTGCAAATCTCATTTCATTTTTATTAATGGGTGAGGCCGAAGCAATCCGGTTTATGCATGTTCACCCGTTTCAGATTGAAAATGTGGGCTATTATATTTTGTTGGGGATTTTTACCGGATTGATGGGGCTCTATTTTACACGTTCATCCATGTGGCTTGAAAAGTTATTCAGTAGCATAAAACTGGGTGGTGTAAAATTAATTACCGGTGGTATTATTCTGGGAACGCTGATTCTTGTTTTTCCTCCGTTGTGGGGTGAAGGCTATACAAGTATTTCTTCAATCTTTAACGGCCATGGTAACGATTTAATGAATAATTCCATCTTTTTCAAGGTGAAAAATGATGATTATGCATTGCTTGTAGTATTGGGCGGAATACTGATTTTTAAGGTGCTTGCAATGGCTTCCACCACCGGATCGGGCGGAATTGGCGGCATTTTTGCACCCACGTTGTTTATGGGTGCAATAGCCGGTTTTTTTCTTGCAACACTCTTCAATACATTTTTTAAGACGGGTTTGCCCGACGATAATTTTACGCTGGCAGGTATGGCCGGAATGATGGCTGCAGTAATGCACGCCCCTTTGACAGCCATCTTTCTGACAGCTGAAATAACAGGAGGTTACGGATTAATTATTCCTCTCTTAATAACATCAACAGTAGCATATTTGACCATCATGCAGTTTGAGCCCCATTCTATTTATACAAAGCGCCTGGCACAACGCGGAGAATTGATTACGCACCACAAAGACAAGGCTGTTTTGCACTTTATGCAGGCCCGGAAACTGATAGAAACTGATTTCGAGATTCTTTCACCCAATGCAAAGCTGGCTGATCTTGTGCAGGCAATTTCTCACTCAAACCGCAATCTCTTTCCGGTAGTCGATGAAAATGGCATTCTGAAAGGAATGGTCAAACTCTCGGATGTACGCGGGATTATTTTTGAACCCGATTTATACGATAAAGTTTTCGTGAAAGATTTGATGTACATGCCTGAATATTTTATTTCGCCTGCCGACAACATGGAAGATGTTGCCGAGAAATTTGAAACATCGGGCAGATATAATCTGGCTGTGATCGACGATGGAAAATACATCGGTTTTATTTCAAGAGCCAGTGTTTTTTCCAAGTACAGAAATATTATCCAGGATTTTTCCAACGATTAAAATTGAAGTTTATGGAAACCCGTCGTTCGTTTATTAAAAAAAGTACGGCTGTACTTCCGGTTATCTGTTTTTCAAATCAGATGTTTGCCGGTACTTTCGGTGAAGCTGGCAATTTCCCGGTAGTGGTTTCCACCTGGAATCATGGAATTCCGGCCAATCAGGCTGCCTGGGAAATACTTTCAAAAGGTGGAAGCTCGCTTGATGCGGTTGAAGCTGGCGTAAGAATTCCCGAAGCCGATCCTGAAGTAATTACTGTTGGTTATGGCGGAATTCCGGATGCAGATGGTAAAGTCACGCTCGATGCCTGTATTATGGATGAAAAGGGCAGGGCAGGCAGCGTCACTTTTCTTGAACATATCAAACATCCCATTTCGGTGGCCCGTTTGGTGATGGAAAATACACCGCATGTGATGCTCAGTGGCGATGGAGCTTTGAAATTTGCACTAGAAAATGGCTTTAAAAAAGAGAACCTGCTGACACCAAAAATGAAAGCTGCGTGGAAAAAATGGAAAAAAGAAAAACGGACTTTCAGTACAAAAATCAATATCGAAAATCAGCTTTTAGAAAATCACGACACAATCGGGATGCTGGCAATTGACAAGGAAGGCAGGCTCTCGGGAGCTTGCACAACCAGCGGAATGGGATATAAAATGCATGGCAGGGTGGGAGATTCGCCAATTATCGGGGCCGGTCTGTTTGTTGATGGTGAAGTGGGCGGAGCTGTTGCCACCGGCTCCGGTGAACTGGTAATGAAAACACTGGGGTCATTTCTGGTGGTGGAAATGATGCGTAACGGAAAATCGCCCTCTGAAGCATGCGAAGAAGCCGTGAAAAGAATTGCCAGGAAAATTCCGGATTATAAAAATCACCAGGTAGGATTTTTAGCATTGAACCTGAAAGGAGAATATGGATCATTTTGTATTCAACCCGGGTTTAATTATGCTGTAAAAAATGGCTCAACTGAAAAACTCATCGATGCCGAAGCATGGTTTAAAACATTATAGGTATAATTTTTATCAATAAAATTATGGGATCAAATCCTGAATAATGATTCTTTTTAAATAGCGTGTCATCATTTTTCTATTATTAATAAATCCTATTCATCTTTCCATCCTTCCAATCCTGAATCAGACGATTTCCTATTCATACCTAAGCGCCTCCACCGGATTTCTTGTTGCTGCTTTCCAGCTTTGCCAACTCACCGTCAGCAACGCAATTCCCAGTGCCAGCAAACCGGCCAAAGCAAAAATCCACCAGCTTAATTCGGTTTTATAGGCAAAGTTTTCGAGCCATTTATTCATGGCATACCAGGCAATTGGCGTGGCAATTACAAAAGCGATGGCTACCCATTTTACAAAATCTTTATTCAGCATGGCCATTATTTCTGAAATCCGGGCACCGTTTACCTTGCGTACACCAATTTCTTTGGTGCGGTTCAGGCTAATCATGAAAATTTGTCCGAGGATTCCCATACAAGTCAGCACAAGCGCAATAATGGAAAAGAAGGTGATTGATTTGGCCAGTTTGTCTTCTTTTTCGTACATGGCCTGAAACTGGGTGTCGTAAAAGGCAAATTCCATGGGGTCTTCAGGCAGAAGGCTTTTCCAGACTTTTTGTAGTTCAGCAATTTGCTGGCTGATGTTTCCGGGCATCAGACGCAGCGAAAGGGTGTTAAATTCCCTGTCGGGTTCGTAAAGCAGTGCAACCGGGGTCATCTCGGAGTGCAGCGACTGAACATTAAAATTGTTAACTACACCCACCACATCGTAACCGCCTTCGCGACCGTTTTTATACTTTTTCCCTTCAACAGAATCCCATCCAAATCGCTTTAAGGCGGCTTCGTTCATCAGGCAGGCGCGGTCTTTGTCGCCCGACAAAAAATCCCGGCCTTCCGTTATATTGATTCCAAAGGTTTTCAGAAAATCTTCGGAAACAAAAATGCATTTTACTGAAAATTCATCGCCTTCAACTCCGCTGCCCATCGACATGTTAATATGTCCCGGATAGCCGTTGCTTAAAGCACTTCCACTTACAAACGGAAGTTTTGCAACCTCATTTTTCAGCGCTTTCTGGTTTTGAAATTTGAACGGAAGTTCCATCCGTACAAGGTGTTCTTTGTTAAATCCGAGGTCGTGGTGTTTTACAAACTGGAGTTGTTTAAAAATCAGCATTACAACGGCAATCAATGCAATGGAGGTTGTAAGCTGAAAAATCAGCATGGCTTGCTTTCCCCATTGTTTTCCGGTTCTTTTGCGGCCTCCGGAAAGAAAATCGGAAATATTAAACTTCGATAAAATATAAATGGGCGCCAGGCTGTTGAGCAAAATTATTCCGGCAACAACAGCGGCAAATACAGGCAACAACTGGTAAAAATTAACATCGGCCAAATGGATTTCCTTGCCAAACAAAATCCCGGTTGAGGGGAGCAGCAAGGCAACCAGAAAAACAGACAAAATCAGCGCAATAAAAATTCCAAGCGAAACCTCAATCAATGAATCGGCTAATAAATGGATTTTTTCAGCGCCATTGGTTTTGTTGATACCAATTTCCTTCATTTTGGCATACTGCATCGATACGGTGTAGTTGAGGTAATTAATGCTTGAAAGCAGAATAATCAGGATTCCGATGGCCAGAAAAATCAACAACATTTTTGCATTGCCTTTGAAGTGGTCGTCCGACCATCCCAAAACTATTGTGGAAAGATAAATATCAGATAATTTTTGCAAAGCCAGGCTGTCGGTTGTTGTGTTGAATTGTTTGATTGAAGCGTTGAGGTTTTTTGCAAGGTCGTCAGGCTGAACCCCGTTTTTCAGCAAAAGAACATGTTCAACCGGGTAAATACAAACGCCATTATTGCACTCCTGCGCCATTTGGAAATCTTTGTTTTCGCTATTGAGAAGCATTTCTGCCCTGAAACTTGAGTTCTTCGGAAGGTCTTCCATTACAGCTGTAACCGTTGCCGAAAAGAACTCCTGGCTGATTGTCCTTCCGAGGGGATTTTTGTCTCCGAATAATTTTTTAGCTACTGATTCTGTTATCACTGCCGAATTTTGCTGACTAAAAGGCTGCTTTTCGAGGCTCGACAATACTTTCACCGAGAACACATCGAAAAAACTGTTGTTGGTCGAAACCACATATTCCATGCGGATATAATCCTTTGTTTCAGGGTCTTTCACGGTAATCGGGTAATAGGAAAATCCCAGCGGACAAGTCTTTTTAATTTCGGGGTAGTTTTCTGCGAGCACCGGATTCAGTTTGTAGTCGAGTCCCGATTTGTTGTTTTTGGCATCGTAAAGCCGGTAAATATTTTTGTAATCGGCAAAATGCCTGTCAACATTCTTTTCAGCATTGTAAAACAACCCGATAAGTATTGACGCAGTAAAACCAATGGCAAAACCACCAATGATTAAAAACGAGTACAGTTTGTTTTTCAACAAATTCCTGACTGCCAGTTTTATTTTAAATCGAATCATTTTTTTTATTTTTTAATTTTTCTAATCCTGCTAATCTATTAATCCCCCAAATCCTGATTCAGACGATTATTATTCATATCTGAGTGCCTCCACCGGGTTCCTTGTTGCCGCTTTCCAGCTTTGCCAGCTAACAGTGAGTATTGCAATAAGCAGCGCAAAAACGCCGGAAGCCACAAAAATCCACCAGCTTAACGAAGTTTTAAAAGCAAAATTTCCGAGCCATTTGTTCATGGCATACCACGAAACCGGCGTTGCAACGGCAAAAGCAACAATTACCCAAACAATGAAATCGCGGTTGAGCAGGGTCATAATTTCAAAAATTTTTGCCCCGTTTACTTTCCTTACACCCACTTCTTTTACCCGCTGCAACGAAGCGTAATGTGCAATGGCAAATAGTCCCATAAATGCCAGAAAAATGGCGAGGTACATCCCGATAGTCACAACCCGGTTGGCGGTTTGCTCAATTTTATACAGGTTTTCGTAAACCTGGTCGAGAAAATGGTATTCAAACGGAGTTTCGGGATTTTCTTTTTCCCATAACGTTTTAATTGAGCGTATGGCAGATTGCGGGTCGCTGACTTTTACAAACATTACATGATAATCGCGGAGTTCGTTTAACCTGATAAAAACCTGTGGGTCAACAACCCGATGCAGCGATTTTGTATTGGCATTTTTAAAGATTCCGCGAATCGTGTATTTTTTGTCGGTGGTAAAAAGCCCGATTTGTTTACCAATCGGGTCATCATACCCCAGCGCTTTTGCCGCCTGCTCATTAATCATGCAGTCTTCCGATTCAATATTGGTTTCTTTCCACGGAATTTCCCCTTCGGCCAGCTGGTAGCCCATCACACCGGCATAATTTTCCTTAATATCACACACTTCCATTATCCATTTCGAATCGGGATTGTTGGCAGAGGTAACCGGATTTCCATTGTGCCAGTCGCTGGGCAGACACGATTTTGCCGTAACATCTTTAATTCCTGGCATCTTCATCAGTTCCTGTCGCACCATCGCATAATCGGTGGCAAACCGTCCACGCGGATTGAGGTAAACGATGTTTTCCTTATCGAAACCCAGGTCTTTCTGCCTGATGAACTGAATCTGTTTTTTGATTATCAGCGACGATGAGATAAGAATAATTGATGCAGTAATTTGCGCAATCACCAGTCCGCGCTGCAAAACAGTAATACTTTTGGCTTTGTTTCTGAAACGAATCATTTCTCCGGCATTCCGGGCAGTGATGTACATCATCGGGACAAAACCAGCGATTAAAATTGTAACGAGTAACAGCGAGCCAATTACCAGATAAAATCCGGGGCTTGTAAAGTTGAATTCAATCTGCGTTCCGGTTACCTGGTTAAACCACGGCAAAAGCAACCACGATAAAACACCAGCCATCAAAGTTGAAACTATTATGTACATTGAGGTTTCAAAAAACGAACTGATGTAGAACTGTAATTTTGAACTCCCCACAATTTTGCGGATACCGATTGATTTGGAGCGCAAAAATGCTGTTGAAATAAAAAGGTTGATAAAATTGAAACAGGCAATCAACAAAATCAGCGATGCGATGCTGATAAAGATGAAGAGGATGCGTTTATCCATGATTTTCACATTGCCAAACCTGTGTCCAACTGAGAAGTGAATTTCGTCGATGTGTTGCAGAAAATGCTCGATTTTAAACTGTTGATACAACGGGAGTTTTTCAACTACCAGTTTATTGATGTTTCCGGCAAGGTTGGCAAGGTTGGCGCCGGGTTTCAGTTCGAAATAGGTGAGTGTGTAGTCCCGCTCGCCCCACGGCGCGTTCTTTATCCAGTCGATGCCTTCAATGGGGAATACCATCCTGAATTCGAGGTGTGAGTTCGCGGGAGCATTTTTTGCCACAGCTGTTATATTCCAGATTTTTCCAAAGGCTTCAAGCGATTGCCCTACCGGATTCTTATCGCGGAATAACGTTTGCGCCAAAGCCTGGTCGATTACTACATTATTGGAGCCTTCGAGACATTTTTCCGGGTTTCCGGTTTCGAGCCCGAACGACAGAAACGAAAAGAAGTTATTGTCGGAAATAACCACGTTATCGATAAAGAATTTTTCATCGGCTACTTTTACAATTTGCCGTCCGCTCGGAAGTACTCTCAACGACGATTGAATTTCAGGAAAAGTCGGTGCGATTTCTTTTCCTGCGGCAACGCACTCCGAGCCCATAATTACCGATTCGTTGTTCAGAAATCCTTTTCGGCAAAGCCTGTATTTGTTTTCGTAATTGGCATGAAATTTATCGAAACTGAACTCATTCAGACTCCAGAAACCAATGAGCAAAGCGATAGTAATGGCAATGGTCAGCCCGAGAATGCTTAAAATTCCTGTTTCTGAGTTTCTTCTGAAACTTCTGATTATTTCCCTGAAATTGATAAATCGAATCATTGCGTTTCTTGTTTAGTGTTGAGATTGTGTTACTTCTTTTCTTTCGTCCTTTCTGATGTAGCCGTCTTCGAGCCTGATAATCCGTTTTCCGTATCCGGCAAATTTTTCATTGTGCGTAACCTGGATAATGGTCATTCCTTCATCGTTCAACGTTTTCAGGGTTTCCATAATCATTTCGCCCTGTGCCGACTGCAGGTTTCCGGTGGGTTCATCGGCTAACAAGAGTTTTGGTTTTCCAATTATTGCGCGGGCAATTCCAACGAGTTGTTGTTGTCCGCCCGAAAGTTGCTGCGGAAACAGGTCTTTTTTGGCCACAATATTGAAACGGTCGAGCAAATCAGCCACCATTGCTTTGCGGTCGCAGCCGCTCACACCTTTATAAATTAGCGGTGTTTCAATGTTTTCGTAAACCGTCATATCTTCAATGAGGTGGTATGCCTGGAAAATGAAACCCATAAAATTGCGGTGGTAATCCACTTTTACCTTTTCCTTCAGGTCGAGCACCGATTTGTCGTACAGTATATACTGCCCGGCTGATGGAGCATCCAAAAGCCCGATGATGTTGAGCAGTGTTGATTTTCCTGAGCCACTTGGCCCCATAATACTGACGAATTCGCCTTCGTTAACTTCGAGGTTAATACCTTTCAGCACAAATGTCCGCTGAAACTTTGAATCGTAAAATTTGTCGATGTTGGTTAAATGTATCATGTCTTTAACTGTGATTAATTGATTATGTGATTGCTTTGATTATTCTTATTCATGACTCTTTTAAAATCAAGGCTTTTGCTCCCAAAATTTATTAAGAGACCCACTTCCATCTGGTATGCTTCGAGATAGTTTATCGCCTGAGCCAAATGAACATCCTCAAGTTGAATGACCGCTTTAATCTCAACCATTACTTTCCCATCTACAAAAAAATCCACTCGCCTTGTTCCAATATGCTCACCTTTATAAAAAAGCGGCATTTCAAATTCCCTATCATAAGGAATATTCTGAATTGCAAATTCTATTGCTAACGCGCGCTGGTAAATGACTTCCTGAAATCCGTTTCCTAAATATTTATGGACCTCAATAGCACACTTAATAATTTTGCCTGTCAAATCCGAAAGCGGATACTTTTCGTTTGTATAATTATTTTCTGACATATCTTTTCAAATCATAGTTTTCATTCAATCATTTAATCAGAGTTTGAGACTATTCATATCTGAGTGCCTCCACCGGATTGCTCACGGCCACTTTCAGAACATGATAACTGATGGTGAGTTGCGCAATGACAGCGATAATGATTACGCCAGCCACAAAAACCATTGCAGAAAGCGGTTCTTTGTAAGCGCCCGGCATGGTTTTGTAGATATAAAATGCAGCCGGACAGCCAAATATTGTGGCAATACCGAGCATCTGAATTACTTCGGAGGAGAGTTTCCAATAAACCGAAATGATTGAACTTCCCAACACTTTACGGACGCCGATTTCCTTGGTGCGGCGTTTTACAGTGAAAAGTATCAACCCGAAAAGCCCGATGGATGAAATAATCAGCGTAACCACCGCAAAAAATATAAACATCCGTTTCATCGACTGCCAGAAATTGATAGCAATATCAAGATAGAATGCAACGCCAAAATCCTTGAATTCAAAAGGATCGTTGGGGAGAATATTTTCCAGTTCGCGGGTGGCGATGGCTTTTGCAGTTTGTTCATTCCCTTCGGTAAAGCGAATACTGATGAGGCTTGAACCTGAAATTACATTGCTGTTCAGAAACATCACATAGGTTGGAATGGGATTGTGAACCGAAAACGGATGAAAATCTTCCACTACGCCAATCACCGGGTACGACCTGCCGTACATTGTTATATTTTTCCCGGTCGGGTCGTCCCAGCCAAAAATTTTCATAGCTGTTTCGTTGATGATACAAGCCTCTTTGTCAGCCGGATAATCTTTCGAAAAATTGCGGCCATATGCCATTTTCAGGTTGTAGGTCGGAATAAAATCGTAATTCACATAGTTCCGGCTAATCATTTCGCGGTCTTCGGGTGTGCCGCCTTCCCACGAAACATACCCGCCAATATTACCAATAAACGGAATGGTTGAAGAGAATGATGCTTCTGCAATTTCGGGGTGTTGCAACAGCCTGTTTCTGATAGTTTCAAACTGGGTGGTATCGTGTACGTTGATTTCGGTGTAGAGAATATTTTTGCTGTCGAACCCCAAATCTTTATTCAGAATAAAATTGACATGGTTAAAAAGAATAAAACTTACCACCAGCATAAAAAGCGAAATCGAAAACTGTGCAACCACGAGAATTTTTTTGATATTGAATTTGTTTTTTCCACTGCTGAATAATTTGCCTTTCAGTACTTTAATCGGATTGTAGGATGATATTACCAGTGCCGGATACAATCCCGAAACTACGCCAACAACAAGGCTGACGATAAAAATAAACGATAACAACCGCCAGTTGGTCCAGATAAAAAATTCAAAGTTTCTCTCAAGAATATGATTCAAAATGGGCAAAGCTGCGTGTGCGACAAACAAAGCCAGGATGGTGGCAAAAAGCGTGTGCAAAACAGTTTCGGCTAAAAATTGCGAAGCAATCAGCTTTTTCGACGAGCCAATTACCTTTTTAATCCCGATTTCGGTGGAACGCTGGGTTGAGTTGGCCAGCGAAAGATTGACATAATTGACTCCAGAAAGCACAAGAATGAGAATCGCAGCCAGCGAGAGAATGGTGAGGCCGACAATCATATCGGCCTGACTGTTGGGCGACAGATGAAGTTTTGAAAGCGGATGCAGGTAGGGTGTCGATTTTTCGTAATCTTTTACATTCTTGAACGCATCTTTAATTTTCAGATTCACGAGCGCCGGGTCGGCCCCTTTTTTCAGCAAAACAAAATTGTCATACTGAATGGTTCTCCAGTTGCTGTAATAATCGGTTTCGCCCGATAAAACCGGGTAGGTCGGCATCGAAACCATGTAAGTGGGTTTCATAAAGGAGTTTTTTGGAAAATCGGCATAAACCGCTGAAACGGTTACCACATAATGTTTTCCGATGGTTACCTGTTTTCCCACGGCATTACCGTTTGGAAAAATCTTTTTGGCAAGCGTTTCAGAAATGGCAATGGTGTTGGGTTCCGTGAGCGCGTTGTTTTTGTTGCCTTCGAGCAGTTTGATGGTAAAAATATCGAATACCGAATTTTCGCTCCAGTAGCCATCCTGCTGGTTCAACTGGCTGCCATCGGGCAGCGTGAAAAACTGTCCCGAACCGTGAGCGCCACCCGAAACTTCGCGCATCAGCAACACCTTTTCCACCTCGGCTACTTCGGCCATCAAATGGTAGCGGAAAGCGGCCGGACTGTAAGTACAATAGTTGGTCGGGTAGGAGTCTTCCTGGCGTGTTTGCACCCGGTAGATATTGTCGTAATTGGTGTTATGTTTATCGTAATCCAGCTCGTAGTTAATCACCTCACTGAAAAGAATAAAAACTGCAAATCCCACCACAAGATTTGTCAGGTTGATAAAAGTGAAAACCTTGTTGTGCCCGATGTTTCGGAGAATGTTGGTAAAAAAATGTTTATACATGGCTTTTAATTCTGATTTGTTTTTCTGCTACAATGTTTTGGTTTTTGCTCAATACCCATGCTTCTCGCTCTCTGCTCCTCGCTCCCAGCTCCTTGCCCTTTGCTCCCTGCTACACCAGCATATCAGCAATTTGCCTTTTTACTTCTTCTGTAATAATCTGACCATCGAAAAGATTGATAACGCGATGCGCAAATTCAGAGTCGTGCATCGAGTGTGTCACCATCACGATAGTGGTACCTTCGCGGTTGAGTTCGGTGAGCAGGTTCATCACTTCCAGACCGTTTTTCGAGTCGAGGTTTCCGGTGGGTTCATCGGCAAGAATCAGTTTCGGACTGGCAACTACGGCGCGGGCAATGGCAACACGTTGCTGCTGTCCTCCCGAAAGCTGCTGCGGAAAGTGTTTTTTACGGTGACTGATTTGCATTCTTTCCAGCACCTTTTCCACGCGTTCTTTGCGTTCTTTTGCGCTCAATTTCAGGTAAATAAGCGGAAGCTCCACGTTTTCGTAAACGTTCAGTTCGTCAATCAGGTTAAAACTCTGAAATACAAAACCGATGTTTCCCTTGCGAAGCATGGTGCGGTTGCGTTCCTTAAAACCACCCACTTCCTGTCCGTCGAAATAATATTCTCCGTAACTTGGGTTGTCGAGCAATCCAATGATGTTCAGCAAGGTCGATTTACCACAGCCCGAAGGCCCCATGATGGCCACAAACTCGCCTTTCTGAATGTGAAGATTTACATTGTTCAACGCACTCGTTTCAATCTCCTCGGTGCGGAATACCTTGTTTAAGTTTACTGTTCTAATCATATAATTGAAATTTTAATTGTTCAAAAAAACTACCACATAGACACATAGCTCACATAGAAGAATTAAAACTATTGTGTTCTATGTGCCTATTGTGGTCATCTATTATTTAATTATTTAAACGTTATTCTATCGTTGGTACCAAACATTTCGTAGCCCGAAGTGATAACCTGTTCTCCCGGATTCAGTCCTTCGAGCACTTCGTAATATTGCGGATTTTGTTTACCAATGCGGATGTTGCGTTTTATGGCTTCGGTGCCCGATTCATTCAGCACAAACACCCACTGTCCGCCGGTACTCTGGAAAAACCCGCCGCGAGGCAGCAAAATTGCTTTGCCCGATTCGCCCAGTTCGAGTTTGATGTGGTAAGTCTGTCCGGTGCGGATATTATCAGGCGTGGTTTCACCAAAAACCATGTCGATTTCAAATTGTCCGTTGCGTACTTCGGGATATACTTTGCGTACCGACAAATCAAAATTGGTTCCGTTGCGGTCTAAAGTTGCCGGAAGTTCGCGTTTTACACGGTCGATATAATGTTCGTCAATCAGCGCTTTTATTTTGAAATTGTCGAGAACATTAATCTGCCCGATGCGCTGGCCTTCGTTTATGCGCTGACCGATTTCAGCATCCAGCATTCCGAGCTGTCCGTCAACCGGCGCTTTTACATTCAGATTGTCCAGCCGTTCGCGAACCAGTACCAGCATCTGGCGCATTTTTTTCATGTCGGTTTCGAGTGTCTGCATCGAAGTCACCCTGATTAATGAATCGTTTTTGGCTTTCAGCTTGTTGATTTCGAGCATATTCTTTTCGTACTCAAAATCTTCCTTCGATTGCAGATAATCTTCTTTCGAAATCAGTTCGTCGTTAAACAATGCTTTGTATTGTTCATAAGTCCGCTGCTTCCGGGTAAGCCGGTACTGGTTGTCAAGAATATTTTTCCGCGACTGTATCAACTCTGTTTCAAAACCGATTCGGGTGTTTCTCAGGTAGTTTTCTTTTTCTGCCAGCGAAGCTTCACTGTTCAGAATGGTTTGGTACAACTGCCTGTTTTCGAGCCGCAAAATCACATCACCCTTTTTTACCATGGTGCCTTCTTCAATAAAACGCTCTTCCACCTGGCCGCCTTCAATGGCATCGAGATAAATGGTGGTTATTGGTTCAACCTGGCCAATTACGGTGATGTAATCGTTAAATTGCCCGTCTTCCACAGCGCTGATGGTGAGCTTATCTTTTTCGGCCCTGAAAGTTGAACCGGTTTGGGTGAAAAACACTTTGTACATCAGAAACCCGAGTACAAGCACTCCGACAGCCCAGATGATATGTTTTGGTCTCAGACCCTTTTTCTTTTCTATTACTTTATCCATTCCCATGACGATATTTTTTTTAGTTTCAAATTCAAAGTTTCAAGTTTTTCCGCCTGAATTGACGGCATAATAATTCCTGGTTTCTGGCATGGAGCATGGAGCGCAGTGCATGGCTTTCTACCCCAAGCCCTTTGCTCCTTGCCCCATGCACTTTTATTCCCAGAATCTTTTGCCGTTGTAAAACTCAATGATGTTCTTTTTAACTTCCCAGAAAAGACGAGCTTTTAGTAATTGTGCATCAGTATTGGCAAGTCTGTTTTTCGATATATAAAAATCAACCACATTCACCAGTCCCTGTTCAAATTTCACTTCGGCAGCCTGGTATGCCTGCTGGTCAGCCTCCTGTTGCCGTTTGTACTGGTTGTATTCTTTTTCCAGCGCTTCCACTTCGTTCAGGTTGTTGGCCATTTCAAAATAGAGTTTTTGTTTTTCCTCATCCATTGTAAGTTTGGCTTCGCTGAGCGAAAGTTTTGCTTTGGTAATGCCGGAACGCACAGCCAGCCTGTTGAAAATCGGGATGTTAATTGACGCTCCCAGGTACTGGCTGCGGTTATTATCGAATTGTTCGCCAAAAGCCACCTTGTTTCCGCTGGCATCTTTTGTGGTTTCGTAGTAGCCGGTTGACATGCCTCCAAACGCACTGATGTTGGGCAGTAACTGTGAGCGATTGATGGAAACAGTTTTACTCACTGCTTTCATTTGTGCTTCGTACGATTGAAAATAGGGCGACCATTTTAAATATGAATTAAACAGTTCCTGCTGGTTTTGCTGTGTTGACCCAATTGCAGGCTGCTCAATATTTTCGGTGATAATTTCTTCTTCAGCAATGTGATTCATGCGATGTTTCAACACCAGTTTTGATGTTTTCAGGTTGTTTTCAATCTGAATGCGTTTTAATTCCTCGGATTCATAGTTGGCGCGCATCTCGAGTAAATCAGTTTTCGATTTGATTCCGAGTTCCACCATTTTTTCCATTCTTTTCAGGTTCAGTGCCGAGGTTTTTACCTGTTCTTCAGCAATTTTGAGCAACCCTCTCTGGTAAACCACATCGAAGTACGAATTCATCACCAGAAAGGCGAGGTCGTCGGTGGCACTCAAACGGTTCAGTTCGCTGGCTTTTTTTCTGAATTTCTGATATTCAATGGTGTAAATCTGCTTTGAGGCATTGAAAAGCGTAACCGAAGCGCCCAATTCGTAGGTGTTGTTGAAAAAACTTGTGTTTACATAGTCGTTTGTATTCGGGTCGATTGAACGGCCAAAACTCCAGCCTGCATTGGATGAAGCGTTTAAATCGGGAAGCAGGTTTCTGCGTGCCTGGTTATAATCTTCAGCAGCAGATTGCTCGAGCACCTGCATTTTTCGTAACCCGATGTTGTTTTCAATGGCAAAGGAAACGCACCGGTTCAGGCTCCATGTTTCCTGTCCAACCAGTGCGTTCCCTGCAAATAAGAGTAATAAAAGAAGCAGTGTTGATGCAGTTTCAGTTACCAGGCTGCTGCTGCATTTTGCTTTTTTTACGAAATCTTTCTGTTTCATTGTTGAATTGTTTTCAAAAAGGTGTGCCATAATAATGCCAAAAATGTAACAGATTGATATTTAGTGGATATTACAAAAACTGAATCGATTTGAGTAAAAATAATTGACAGAAATGTGTAAAATATTTTGACAAACATTTGCTGACTTCCAATGGGGATTTTACCTTTAAACAAAAAATGGCCAAAGGAAACATCCTGATTGTGGACGACAACAAAAGTATTCTGAGCGCGCTCGAAATTCTGTTGTCGCCCGAGTTTCAGACGGTAACCACGTTGCCCGACCCCAACCAGATTCCGGCTGAACTCCGAAAACGCGACTACAATCTTGTGGTTTTAGACATGAATTTTAATGCCGGAATCAACACCGGAAACGAAGGTATTTACTGGCTTGGCCGTATCCGCGAAACCAATCCCGAGATTTCGGTGGTGATGATAACAGCTTACGGCGATGTGGAGCTGACAGTAAAAGCGTTGAAAGCCGGCGCAACCGATTTTGTGCTGAAACCCTGGGACAACGCCAAAATGCTCGCAACGCTGAAATCGGCACTTCAACTCAACCTTTCAAAAAAAGAGGTGAGCCAGTTAAAGGAAAAGGAAAAAGGACTGAAGAGCGAGATAAACCGCGAACAAAAATTTATTGTCGGTTCGTCGGCGCAGTTGATGCAGGTTTTGAACCTGGTGCGGAAAGTGGCAAAAACCGACGCCAACGTTTTGATTACCGGCGAAAACGGAACCGGAAAAGAGCTGATAGCCCAGGAAATTCACCGGCTTTCGAACCGCTCGAATGAGGTGCTGGTAAGTGTTGACATGGGCGCTGTTACCGAAACCCTTTTTGAAAGCGAACTTTTTGGACATGTGAAAGGCGCCTTTACCGATGCCCGCGAAAGCCGCGCCGGAAAGTTTGAAGTGGCCGACAAAGGCAGTCTTTTCCTCGATGAAATCGGGAACCTGTCGTTTCATTTGCAGGCCAAACTGCTGGCTGCCATTCAGAACCGGCAGATTTCGAGAATAGGCTCCAATCAGACTATTCCGGTTGACATCCGCCTGATTTGCGCCACCAACAAAAACCTGGAAAACATGGTGAGGGAAGGCCTTTTCCGCGAAGATTTGCTGTACCGCATTAACACCATTCAGATTGAAGTTCCGCCACTGCGCGAAAGAGGGAATGATGTGCTGGTGCTTGCCGATTTCTTTTTGAAAAAATATGCCTCGAAATACAACAAACCCAACCTCAAAATCAACCAGCAGGCGCAGGAAAAGCTGTTAAAATACAACTGGCCCGGCAACATCCGCGAGTTGCAACACACGGTGGAAAAAGCTGTTATTCTGAGCGATAACAATATTCTGAAACCTGAAGACTTTTTTATGCGACCGGTTGCCACCGTTCAGAATCATGCCACGGAACTGACACTGGAAGAAATGGAAAAACGAATGATTAACCAGGCAATCAGCAAAAATCAGGGAAACCTGAGTGCCGCTGCCGAACAACTGGGTATTACGCGACAAACACTTTACAACAAAATGAAACGCATTGTATAATGATTAGCCGTAATCTTTACCTGCAAATTGTCTTCAGGGTGCTGCTCATCACTGCTTTGGCAGGTGCGGCGGGCTGGCTTTGGGCTTCCAACAGTTTTGGTATATTCCCTCTTTTTTTGTTGGCTGTCGAATTTATTCTGGTTTTCAATCTTATCAACTATTTAAACGATACCAACCGGAAAATGAGCTATTTCCTGGAGTCGGTGCAAAACAACGATTCGACCCTGAAATTTCCGGAGAATATTAAAGGCAAACCCATCCGTGAACTTTACCGGGGTTTGAACAAGGTTAACGAACAAATTCAGCAGCTCAAAATTGAAAATCAACAGCGCGAACAGTATTTTCAGACCTTGCTCGAACATGTGGCTACCGGAATTGTAACCTTTAATTCCAAAGGATTTGTGCTTCATGCCAACACTTCGGCCAAAAAAATGCTGGGGATGGAAGTTTTAACGCACCTCAGTCAAATTGATAGAATTAACCGGAATTTGTTTCTGGCAATTCAGAGTATCAGGGCATTCGACCAGAAATTGGTGACGTTGACCAACGAAAGAGGAACCATTGAACTTTCGCTTAAGGCCAGTTCAATAAAAACCACCACCGATGAATTAATTCTGCTTTCGATTCAGGATATCCGCAGCGAACTCGATGAAAAAGAGCTGGATTCGTGGATGAAACTCATCCGGGTTTTGATGCATGAAATTATGAATTCAATTGCACCGATTACTTCGCTGGCCGAAAGTTTGAGTAAGTTTTACACAAAGGAGGGCAGGGAAGTGCTGCCTTCGGAAATTGATGAAAAAACCATTGCAACAACGGTTCGCGGCCTGGGTGTGATAAACGAACAGGGGAGCGGGCTGATGCATTTTGTGGAATCGTACCGCAAACTCACACGCCTGCCAAAACCGGAGAAGAAACCTTTCAAAGCCGAAGACCTTTTAACCCGTGTGAAAATGCTTTACCTGTCGCTCGAAAACAGCGAATACGTTAAACTTCACGTTTCCATCAATCCGCCTGACCTGGAATTCCTGGCCGATGAAAACCTGATTTCTCAGGTATTGCTTAACCTTTTGAAAAATGCTTTGGAGTCCATTGCAAAAAGTCCCGACGCGCGGATTCAGTTAATCGCCAGAATGTCGGAAAAACACAAACCTGAGATTTTGATTGTTGACAATGGTCCGGGAATTCCAGAGGAGATTATCGAACAGATTTTTGTGCCGTTTTTCACCACCCGAGAAAACGGGTCGGGAATTGGCTTGAGCCTTTCGCGCCAGATTATGCGTTTGCATGGCGGCAGTTTACAAGTGCGTTCGGTACCCGGAAAAGAAACAGTTTTTACACTGGGATTTTAATATTAAAAAACAATGACTGGTCCTGTTGAACCTTTACAGATTTTTCGGACCAGTCACTGAAAAATAACTGATTTTATTAGGCTTTTAAAACAAATTTTCAGACAACGAATCTGGTTTATATTTAAAAATCAGAATAATCGGTTAAAGTTTGTTTGATAAGTCAGTATTCTAATAATTTATCCATTTCCCGCCTGAATAATGTGAAATACCTTTATCGGTGCCAAACCACACTGAATTGTCTTTGTCGATTGCGATTGTATTGACCTTATTATCCAGCAGTCCATCGGTTTTTGTGATACTTTGCCATTGGTTGCCAGAGAGTTTGCTTACGCCTTTATGGGTGCCAAACCAAATATTTCCAGCCTGGTCTTTTGCAATTGAATAAACGGTGTCACATACCAATCCTTCAGCCCGGGTATAAGTTGTCCAGCCAGATTTGGTTAATTCGCTGGCATGAAACGCAACTCCGGCATCTGTTCCATACCATTGGGCATTTCCATCGGTAATGGCACATAATACATTTTCAGAGGGGAGCCCACCGGCCCAGGGCAGGTTAAAAGTTGTGGCTCCCGATACAGCGTCAGTGTATTTAAACCGCGAAATGCCGCCTCCCATAGTGGCCGCGTAAATGTATCCGTTGCTGGCAATGGCTACAGAACTGATTTTGTAATCGGCTAAAATTTCCTCGCCGTTTCTTCCATAAAATTCATCCCATTTTTCATTTTTCAGAATCGATAAACCTTTTGAAGTACCAATGTATTTAACAGCTTTTTCATCAACATTCACCGCTGAAACCGTATCCGACAAAATTTCATCTTTTGCTGTATTATAATTCGAAGTCGAAGTTTTATCTGCTTCAAAGTTGAATGCTGACAGACCTGAATTCGTGGCCATCCAAATCTTTTTCATTCCGGGTACAATTTCCAAAACAATATCAGCAATAGGGCCGGTTGTTTTGTTGTGATCATCAGAATAACTTTTCCATGTCAATCCATCAAAGCTGATGATTCCTTTTTCAGTGGCGAACCATTTTGCGCCAGTGTCATCAATGGCTATGCGGTTGATGACTTTCGACGGAAAAACAAATTCTTCCTCCACCGGATCGGTATCATTTCCGCCGCAACCGGCCATAAAGGCTGTTATCACCGCCATTGTCAGAATTCTGAAATTTTTAGTCAGTTTCATGCTTGTTTAATTATTCTTTGATAAATTTTAAAGATCGTTGCTCATCTTTGGTAATAACGGTTACAAAATAGAAACCTTTTGGTAGTTCTGCCACCGAAAGCCTCAATTCATTTGTACTTTCCGTAACAATTTTATCAGCCACAATTTTCCCTGAAATATCGCGCATCATGATCCTTTCCGCCATTCCGTTTTCCAGCGTAACCATTACATAATCGTTGGCAGGATTCGGGTACAGTATTACATTAACTTTGTTTACATCTTTTATTCCGACTGCTGTTTTTACATTTACCGCGAATGTAAAGCTGGTTGAATCGATGCCATTGTTTTCGATGCCGCCATCATCTTTCACTGTTATCGTAAAATAGGTTGTTCCAATACTGACCGGAGAAATGGCAAGTTCGGCATTGTCAGCATTCTCAATGTAGTTGATACTTGCTTTTGCCACTTCCTGATTTTGAGATACTACCTTGACACTTACAACCGATTGAGCCTCTTTATCAGGCCCGTAACCAATACCCGACAGCGATATTTTTACATCTCCGTCACGAAGTATTACATCGGTGCTTTTTATCTGGTTAACCGTTGGAGCAGCATTGGCATTTGAGTTTACCAATGTTGTGATACTGCGTGCCGGTAAAAGAATGTCGCCATCGGCAACAACAGTTCCAGCAGAAAAAGCAGATAAATTTTGCGTGGTGTATGATTGAAAAAAGCCGGGCAGGTCTTGTCCCAGGATTTTTGCTTTTACCGGTTTACTGTTTCTGTTCAGCAATACAACTGAAATTGAATTATCGGGATTCTGAAAGGCGAGCGACATTACATCGCTGCCAGTCGATTGTGCATCAACCATTATGGCTCCGGGGACTAAAAATTTCGAGTAATTTTTAAAAACACCTCCCAGCAGGTCGTTATCAAGTTTATCAACAGGCCTGTCAAGGTCAACCCAACTGCTGATGTTTCCTGATTTAAATGAATTAAACATAGCACCGGCAAAATCAAGCGGCCCCGGAAAAAACTGGTCCTTTCCGCTTAAATAATCTTTTCCCCATTCTCCTTCCCAAATGTTTGAGAACCCTGAAGTTTCAGTCATCCATAATCCTTCAGCCAATGTGGTATTTTTAAAATTAAGCAGGCTGCTCCATGCCTGAGCACCGGCAGATCCGGGCCGGATACCATCTGGATCGTAATTATGACAGGCAACAATATCAATGTATTCTCTTGATAAAGGATCAGCGTTTGCAGGGCTTACATTCGACTGCACCCAGCCCCAGGCATTCACGTCTTCCGACAACATGATACGGGTCGAAAGATTCTCTGCCTTCATCTTCGGGCCAACAACTTTAAGCAATTCCCTGAATTCCTCTCCGTTATATTGACACGAAACATATGGCTCGTTAAAGGTTGGTTCGTTCTGGAGACTGATTGCGTATAATTCAACACCCGCCAACTCCTTCACTGTTTTGCAAATGGCAACCACATATTCGGCAAACTCTTCATACATTTCAGGTTTCAGCCTGTTATTAGGCGCCCATTGCGTATCGGTTGACGGATATGCCCCCTTGTTTTGTTTCATCCAGGATGGTGGGGTCCAGATGGTATAAAAGAATTTATGGCAACCCGTATTTTCGTTTATATTTTTAATGGCTTCTGTTGGTATGGCAGCCAAATTGAAATGGCTGTATTCCTGTACATTGGGGTCGGAATTATCGTTTACCGGTTCAAACTCACCATCCGAAGTACATCGCATTACAGTTATATTCAAATCGTTGATAGCCTGAATTTGTTCTTCGCGGTTTGAGTCATCAATAAAACATCCAATTCCGGCAACAGTCTGGTACTTTTCAGCTTTATTTATTGTTACTGTTTCAGTTTTTATTAATTCTTTATCTACTATATAAACTTTAAATTTTGCAGTATCGTTTTTTGATTCCGGTACCAGCGTGTTTTTGGCGATCACTGTAATTACAGCCGAATCTGTCACGTTGCTGTCGATTGAATAATACAGCATGGAAGTCCCATTTGCAACACTATCGGCAGTGATATTTGTAATCACAGATGGTTTGTTGGTGCTGATTGAAAGTGCAGCGGTATTATTTCCCATTCCATCGGTAATCCCGGTCAATTTAACCGGTTTTGCATTTTCACCTTTGTAAAAAGTCTGGGCAGCAATATTATCGATTGTCGCCACAGGCGCTGCCATTGGCACTTCGGCCTTATCTCCGACTTTTATATCTTTAAAATAGCAATCGACCCCGATTTGCTGAAACCAGGTGGTATTGATATCAAGCATTAAACGGCTGATCCGGGTGCTGTCGGTTTGTTTTCCGTCTTTATCTTTACCGAACTTACCTTCATAGTCGAGATAAACATCGTGCCACTGGTCGTCGTTGGGCAGACTCAACGTTACCGAAGAAATCAGGTAGCCACTGGTTGGAGCGCCTGGATCAATATTGTCGATTAACCTGAAATAAATTAGTGTTTTACCCAGTTTTGAAGGTGTCCCGGGCGCTTCAATTTTCATGGTGGAAGCACCTTTGAATTTAAAACTGACACGTTTGTTCGATGACATATCAATTTCTTTTCCACCACTGTGCTGAAACAGATGAAACCAGTTTGCAGGCCAGGTTTGCGGCATTACCGTTCCTTTTATGTGAACAACTCCATCATCCAGAATTTCAACAATACCTTTATCGGTTGAAGTGGAAAGACCCGATGCTCCGACATTTCCAATAAATGGTTTGTAATCGAGAACCACTCCGGTTACAGCCGATTCAAGCGTGGTCAGTTCAAAATTTCTGGTAGTAGTCTGGTTCCCGTTGTTGCCCGGCGCTCCGCCATTGTCGGTAACGGTTACAGAAACAACCGTTTTGCCGACAGAGCCAGTCAGGGTTAAATACAACGGTGCAGAACCTTTATTTACCGGTCCAACTTCTGCACTGCTGACAATGTTGTTATCGGGAGTTCCTGCCTGAATTTCCAATTCCTGATTGCTCCCGTCGCCATCACTGATTCCGGTTAAATTGATCGTTATTTTACCCGCAATTGCTTTAACATTGAGCGGAGGCAGAGAATCAAGCGTGGGTTGGTTGTTCAGGTCATCAAAAACGGCTACTTTAAAAGTGTACGATGCAGAATCTTCTCCACCTGATGCTGTTCCGCCATTGTCTTTTAAAGTCAGTGTGATTGTTTCTGTGGTTCCGGGTTGTGCATTGGTGGAAACTGTAAATGATGCAGCACCGGTAAAGTCAGTTGAATCATGTTGAACATCGATTTTGGGGATTATTGCTGTATTTGAACAGATCCCGGTAATTGAAATATTCTGATTTGATTCGGGATTACCATCATTGATTTTTGTAAGTCTTACAGTTACTTTATCTCCACTTTTTACAAGTATATCTGGTAATTGCTGCATCGAAGGTGCAATGTTGGGTAAAACACCAACTTTGAATGTCATTGTTTTACTGGTGGTATTTGGTGCCGAAACATTTACCGAAATTACAGATTCACCGGCTGTTTGCAAAACCGGATTTAAAACCAGTGTGCCGGTTTTTTCAGGAGAATTGTATTCAACAACCGGGTTGGGAATGACTGATGTATTTGAACTTGTAGCTGTTATTGTAATGGGATTTGTTCCGGTGGTGCCATCGGTTACATTTCTGAATGCAACTTTCCGGGACATTGTTCCCGATTCCAGTACTGTAAAATACTGGTCCCCGATATTGGTTATTTCAGGAGTACGAACCGCCACATTGCCAACCCGTATATCATCGAACCAGATTTCCTTGTTGGGTGCCGAACCAAATTCCTGTGTTAATGGATTAAGCACAAAATGTAGGTTGCTGATGTTGGAAAGAACATCATCGGTCAAACCTGTAAAATCAAATGAATATTCCTGAAACCCGCCTGAAGCAACCACTTCCTGAGCACCAACCACTAAAATGGTATTAAACTTTAACGGATAGTTGTCAATTTTCCCGTTTTTAACTCCTATGGCTGCTGAAATATTAAAATCGATATTTGATTTGATTTTCAACGTCACAAACGGAAATTCTTTAACATTAATTGTAGTAAAGCTTACTCCAAATCCAGCCCAAACATTGTCTTTTACCGGATTGATTTTTAGCATCTGGTTTTCGGCTTTTAGTATATAACTACCGGAATACCAGTCTGTTAGCTGGTTGTTTGAAAAGTCTTCCTGGTATTGCCCAAAGATGTTGGACACAATGCCAACAATGATAGTCAGCAATAATGAAAACCTGCGTAAAACTGCCAGGTTCTTTGTTTTATCTGATAAGTCTGTTTTTAAGTACATTGGTTTTATTTGATTTTAGTTATATTCTTCAATTATAAGTTTATTTACGTGAACACAGCCTTGCATGTCGGTAATTCTGACGAAGTGAAGTCCTGAGTTTAACTCTTTTTTTGTGAGTACATAATAATTCTCACCATTGGGTATGTCAGCAAAAATCTTTTTTCCCGATAAAGAAAAAACTTCAATTGATGCTATTCCGGTAAAACAAATAACATTTACCTGGTTTTTAGCCGGATTCGGGTAAAGTTGCACTTTTGTTTTATCCTGATTTATGAATTCAACTGAAGAAACGGGCAGTGCTTTTTCAAATTTAAAATTATCGGAAAAAGTGGTCATTAAAGGCACATTTGAACCCCCGGCAATTTGCATCTGGATTTTATCGAAACTTTTGTTTAGTAACCCCATTTCAGCCAGGTCAAAAGTTACGGTTGTCCATTGATTGGCTGGAATATTCAGGTTAGATAATGTTATTTCGCCTTGTTTTGCATCAGCAAGCAGAACCTCAATTCTTATTGTGGATACCGGAGCGGTTGCATAAACCTGGAATGAAATGCGTTCCCAATCCCCGGTGTTTTTTACGGGTAAAACAATCCCATAACCACCCCAGGGCGCATTCCCCGAAATATCACGTGTCCACTGAAAAACTTTTGATGATGGATTTAAATTATCAACTGAAGGATTTGCCACAATTAGCTGTTTGTCGGAATTCCATGCATAAGAACCATAACCATTTTCCCAATTTAGTGTGATGGATTCAAAGTCGAGAAATACTTCTTCTTTATAAACAGGTGTTACAGCAGCTTCCACAGTTACCGTACATTGTGCAGTTAAACCTCCGGTAACCGAAGTGGCAGTAATAACTGTAACTCCCTCAGCTAGTGCAGTCAGCTTTCCGCTGTCGTCAACTTCTGCAATTTCGGGATTATCAACATAAAAGTTTATTAGTTTATTAGTTGCACTGTCGGGAAAAAATATAATTGACAACATTTTCGACTGGCCCTTGTTCAACGAAAGATTTTCGGGGTTGAATTTTATGGCAGTTAAGGCAATTTCTGTCCAGTTACATGTTACTGTGCACACAGCCGAAACACTGCCATCAAGCGTGGAACAGGTTATCTGGCAACTACCAACATTCACGGCTGTAATTTTCCCAAACGCATCAACGTGTACCACCTGAGTATCTGAAGAGGTCCATTTTAGGGCAGGGAAAGTGGCATTTTCGATATCGAGGGTGGCAATTAATTCTTCCTGCTTATCTTTTTCGTTGAAAATAATATTGTTTCTGTTCAGGTTTATACTGCTAACCTGTACTGCTGCACTGCTATTTTCGTAATGCCGGCTGTTAACAAAACCATATGTCAGGGCTCCGTAAACTGTGTTTTGATGGATGGTGTTTTCTGTTGATAAAGGTGCATGAATGTTGCTGTTCCAGCGTTCGTGCCCCGGCCATTTCTCCATTAACGGATACATCGAAAAGTTGGCCCAGTCTTTATTCCAGGGGCCATGGCCTCCCTGCATACTCACCCCGTCGATAACCCATGTGTATGGCGTGTAGCCATAAGCCATCGACCAGGGTCCATAGGGAATAAATCCCGGATAAGTGACCCAGTTATTATTGTATCGCGAATCGAGATGGAAACCGCAGTTAGCGGGTCTTGGCCCGACTCCGGTCATCCAGGTACTATGCAATGGGTTGGTACCTAAGAAGTAATCGGCAGTTGTATGAACCACATCATTGTATTGCTTTTCTCCTGTTAAACAGGCGGCAATAATAGTTTCGAAAACCATTGGTGTGGTGGCCTGCCCCACAAGCATTGGAAAACTAAAGTTTCCTCCCCACCGGCAGGCACGGTTGTTTGCAGAAAGAATGCCATCGTTGCTTGCCATTCTCACTGTCACATTTTTTAATGCATTTTGCAGGTTTTTGTCGGTTTTAATTTCGGTTGATAACAGATAGGAAAAAGCTCCCCATCGCTCATCTTCTGCAAAAGCTGCAACATTTTGCAATTTTGAAAGTTCTGCTTTGGCCGCTTTGTGGTATTCTTCTTTTCCGGTTAGTCTGAACAGGTTTACAGCCGCATACATTTTATAAACGTCAACTTTTGATGAATAATTTTTATTACCCGATTGCTGATTGGCAGGAGCTGATGCCCATGCATAAGCATCTTCGGCTTCGGTTATCCAGTTTACTTCGTCTTTTGACATTTTTGAGAAGTCAACGTCATCAAGCATTTCAACGGGAAATTTTTCAGGATTTTTTCCCAGGCTTTTCAATATACAGGCAAATTGTGCTGCTTCGCCGGCATACATGTATGTCATAAAAGCATCGGCCTTTGTAACCACTGTGTGCCGGTTTTCTTTCCATGATGGCAGTTTTGATTCGGCATTCCCATCAATATCGGTAAATACATCGGCGCAAATTCGGGCCCCGCCAACACCTCCATCTGAATAACCTTTTGATTTCAGTTCTTTGCGTAACCGGTAATTAAATTTAATGAGCCACGAAGCCTCATCCACCAAGTCGGGAATTCCGTTTCCACTTTCGGGAATATTCAGTTCGTTGTCAGCAAACCGGTCAGGAGCAAACTCCCACATCAACATCAGCAACATAGGTACTCGCTGGTGAGTCCAATAGCTGTCCCAGTCACCTGCATCATGATACCAACCCGCCACATCAAGGGTTTTACCAATAGCAGCGGCTCGAATTGCCTCTTTGGAACTGCCTCCTCCGTCACCTTCATCCCAGTTTAAAAATGAATAATCGGAATAAAGAAGTTTGCCGTTGAAACTTGTACCATCGTCGCTGGTAACTTTTGTATTCTGGTTTACCGGACGAATATAGTTGCCGGTTGTGTAAGGCGGTGCCAGCCTGATTCCGCTTCTTTGATGGTATAAAGCACGGGCAACGGCATAGTAGGCATCCCAAACGGCATCTTTTCCAATTTTAAACGGGTATGACGAGCCAAACCCTTCTACAATTAAGCGAAATGAACCTTCAGTATTTACATCAGAGAAATCGCATTCAGCAACTTCTGCTCCAAGAAAATTTTTGTCCGGCGTATCAGCAATCTGCGATGTTTCAGGATTATTGGCCTGTTTGCGTTTTTTGATTACACCTTCCTTTATTATTTGTCCTGTTCCGATGTTTTGGATGAAGAATTTTTTCCCGATGTAACTTGTAAGATCCAGATTTCCCAGATTGCCCATCCATTGATAAATGTAGCCATACTTTGGAGCTGTTGAAATATATCCAAGTGTATTAACATGCACCGCTTCACTCCTGAGATTTTTTTCGTCGAAAACAAAATTCCAGGCAGAACCGTTTGCTGCCAGGTTCCCGGTTTTTAATGAATAGCTTTTCCCGGGTTTCATTTCCTTGTCGAAAACCAGGTAGAGCCAATGTTCCGATGCCCATTGCTTTTGCCGCGGATCGAAAGAATTTCCTCCCCATGCCGGGTCTTTGATAAATTCGGTGCCTTTGCTTTTACGCCCGATTTTTACCGGCATTTGTTCAGTCTGAAAATCTGCATCATCGTTGCTGGAAAATGACCATTTAGTTACATTATCAGCATCGGCAACTGCCAACCTTGAAACTTTTAATGTATTGGGGTAGGTTACACTGCCATCATCGAAATGTACCATTAAAATTTTATTGGTCAGGGGTAATACTTCAATTATATCAGAACCCCGTGATAAAATGGTTGTACAGACAAGAATTAGAATAAACAGCAATTTCCTTCTGTGAATATATTTCATAAGCTTAAAAATTTCAAATTGAATTATCGGTGAAGTTTAATCGATTCAGGCATTTGGTTATCATTTAATCGACAACTTGCCGGGATAAAAATGGAAAAGAGGTTTGTTATCAGATAACTCACCTCTTTTCTTTAATCAAGTCTAAATATTTCTAATTAAAAAAACTGATAGTTAATGAACTACCTTCAAAGATTCATTATTGGCACGGATAATATATACTCCGGTTTTCAGGTTTGAAAGATCTATTCTCATTACTTCTTTCTTTTCAAGAATTTTTGAACCCAGAATATTGTAAACGGCAACATTGGCAGTTTTATTCAGGAGAACTTCATTCGGTGTAACTCTTTCAAAAATGCTTTCTTTTGTAAATATCTGCTGAATGCCAACCGGATTGCCAACCTTCAGAAAGCCTGCATACCAGGTAACAGCATAAGCATCGTTGTTTGTTGAGTTCCACCAGTATTCAGCCGGTTTCTGTGCAGCAGGATCGCCCGTTAGTGCATCATCAGCATCCACATCGTTTACTTTCATATCCAGTGAAATACCTTTTCCGTCATTCAATGCATTCCAGATATCGAGGTTAAATTCTGGCCGTGCTTCACCAGTGAGTGCCGGGAATCCAATTGTAACGATCCATTTTACAGTTTTCGAGCCAGTAGCGGTTTTGTTATCAAGGAACAGGTTATTTGAAAGAATTTCGTTTGTACCGCCCCAGTTGATGTTTCCGTTTGAACCGTCGGCATTTGGACCTGAGCCGGTTACTATCATTGCAGCGTCAAAACCTGTATTTTTGAAAGTAGCTTTATAAGCGCCGAACTGGTAATAACGTGCATACCAGGCGGCCGGGGTGCCCTCAACTTCGGGGGCATCAATTTTCAGATAAGGAGCCCAGGCAACCTCAAGTGTTTCATTACCTGTTACATCATCATCTGCAAATTGCAAAAGAATATAAATGTTTGATTCGTCACAGAAAGCTTTATAGGCACCTTTAAAATCGCTGTCACCTTTGTCAGAAGCGGCAAGTCCAAGGCGGCTTCCAGGTTCACCAAGTTTGTATCCGTCTCCGGCAATTTTAGCCCATTCTGCATCAAAATTGGCAGTTTGAGGATCGAAATTGGTAATCCTTGCAGCACTTGCTTCTTTACGCGGATAGTTTTCAATTCCTTCTGCAGGAACAGGTTGATTCGGGAACCACCATCCAATCGGGAATTTCCAGTCTTTTACATATTCAGCATCATTAGATGTTGGTAAAGCATTGCCAGCAGCCAGGAAACCTGCATACCATGTTACAGCATAAGCATCGTTGTTTGTTGAGTTCCACCAGTATTCAGCCGGTTTCTGTGCAGCCGGATCGCCGGTAAGAGCATCATCAGCATCCACATCGTTTACTTTCATATCCAGTGAAATACCTTTCCCTTCGTTCAAAGCTTTCCAGATATCGAGGTTGAATTCAGGTCTTGCTTCACCGGTAAGACATGCAAAGCCGATGGTGATAATCTGTTTCACGGTTTTTGCTCCAACAGCAGTTTTGTCATCAAGAAACAGGTTATTTGATAAAATATCATTTGTTCCGCCCCAGTTGATGTTACCGTTTGAGCCATCACTGTTCGGGCCAGAGCCTGTTACAATCATGGCAGCATCGAACCCTGTATTTTTAAATGTGGCTTTGTAAGCACCAAACTGGAAGTACCTTGCATACCAGGCTGCCGGGAAGCCTTCAACTTCAGGTACATCAATTTTCAGGTATGGGGCCCATGCCACCTCAACAGTTTCATTTCCGGTTACATCGTCATCGGTGTATTGCAAAAGAATATAAATGTTTGATTCATCGCAGAAAGCTTTAAATGAACCTTTGAAATCGTTGTCACCTTTGTCGGAGGCTGCCAATCCAAGGCGGCTACCGGGTTTTCCCAGTTTGTAACCATCGCCTGCAATTTTTGCCCATTCGGCATCAAAATCTGCAGTTTGTGCATCAAAATTTGCGATTTGCGGAGCTGTTGCGACTTCGCGCGGATAGTTATCAATTCCTTCAGCAGGCACAGGTTGATTCGGGAACCACCAGCCAATCGGGAATTTCCAGTCTTTTACATATGCTGCATCACCTTCTGCAGGTAATGATTCACCCATGGCAAGGAATCCGGCATACCAGGTTACTGCATAAGCATCGTTGTTTGTTGAGTTCCACCAGTATTCAGCAGGTTTCTGAGCAGCAGGATCTCCGGTTAACGCATCATCGGCATCCACATCGTTTACTTTCATATCCAGCGAAATACCTTTTCCATCGTTTAAGCTCTTCCAGATTTCAGCGGTAAACTCAGGTCTTGCTTCACCGGTAAGACATGCAAAGCCGATGGTGATAATCTGTTTTACGGTTTTTGATCCAACCGCTGTTTTGTCATCAACAAACAAGTTGTTCGACAAAATATCGTTTGTACCGCCCCAGTTGATGCTTCCGTTTGAACCATCGCTGTTCGGACCAGAACCTGTAACAATCATAGCAGCATCGAAACCAGTTTTTTTGAATGTTGCTTTGTAAGCGCCAAACTGAAAATAGCGTGCATACCATGCAGCCGGGAAGCCTTCAACTTCAGGAGCATTTATTTTAAGATAAGGCGCCCAGGCTATTTCAACAGTTTCGTTACCGGTAACATCGTCATCGGTGTATTGCAATAAAATGTAAATGTTACTGCCATCGGTAAGTGTTTTGAAAGATCCGGTAAAATCGGCGGCTCCTTTGTCAGAAGCTGCGAGACCAAGTCGTTTGCCTTCTCCACCGAGTACGTATCCATCGCCTGCAATTTTTGCCCATTCTGCATCAAAATCAGCGGTCTGGGCATCAAATTCGGCTACAACTGTGGCTGTTGCCTGCAGCCGCGGATATGCATCTATTCCTTCTGCAGGTACTCCCTGATTCGGGAACCACCAGCCAATCGGGAATTTCCAGTCTTTTACAAAAATCGAATCATTTTCATCCTGTGCATATAACAGCGATGCACAAAAGAATGAAATCATCAAAAAGGTAAAAACTTTTTTCATTAGTTTAAAATTTAATAGTTAATAAATAGGTATTCATAGTTTATCAAGATCTCTTATTTTACGTTAACTGTTACTTTATATTTATCGCCTGCGGTTGTGCCTTTATAAAAGGTGTAAGTTACCGGGGACGAAAAATTATTTTCGGTTTTACCATTAACCTGCGTTGTTGTGCCAACGGTAACTTTTCCAATTGATCCAGTCCACACAGCTATCAGTTTGGTAATATCTGTACCTTTCAAAACATCTACTGTAATGGTTTTGTCGGCTTCATTAATAACTCCCTGAGGTGCCGGCACCAGGCCTGCAAATGTGAATGTGTTCACCGGTTTATCAAGTGTCGTGTTCAGTTTGTAAATAACTTCTGATTTGTTTTGTGCAACCACTTTAACTTCCTTTACCCCGGTTGAGGTCAAATTGTAATTCTTCCTGTCGGAATAAATTGCGTTGCTGATATATACCGTACTGGCATATGATGAAGAAATAATCAGCCTTACGGATGATAAATTGGTAGCGTAATTCGACAAGAGATTAATAACTTTATTTTCTTCGTCGATTACAGCAATTTCACCATTTCCTCCAACACCCAACTGAAATTTGGTGATTGCTTTTTCATTGGATGACGGAAATGTAGAAAACTTTACAGTATAAGTTTGCTCGTTCCCCTGACCCGATTTTACAACGTACACCAGAGGAGAAGAAAAGTCGTTGATGGTTTTGCCTGACTCTTGCTCAACGCCATTAACGTATACTTTTGCATCGGGCGAGTTTAATCCGAAACTGGCAACAAAATTATAATCGGTTACAACATCGGGCACTGAAAACAGAATTTCGTTGCTGGTTGTAATAGTGCCATCGGTGCCATTGATGTTAAATGCAGTAAAAGAATTTCTGAAATCGACTACATCAACTGTTACGGTTTTAAAGTTTTGGGAGAATTTGTTTCCATAATCGCCGGTGCTGCCAACGACTAAAGTCAGATTATACTTTCCGGCTTTGGCATAATTAACCGGTAGCGAATCTGCCTTATTAAAGTCAGTTCCTTTAGCACCCGGTTCGCCCCAAATGTGGCCTTCCGTACCATCAAAGAGGGTAAAAAATTCGCCTGAACCCTCAGGAATCACAAAAAAACGTGTTCCGGCGGTGGCACTTGATGCACCATCGCGTTCAAACGAAAGGATAAAACTCGGATTCGTTTCAATCATTTCCTCCTGAATACAGGATACTGCCACGAAGGAAATAAGCAGCATATAAATTATTTTATTCAGATTTTTCATAGTTTATCGGTTTAAAAATGAATCAATTACCAACCCGGATTTTGTTTTAGTGATCCCTTGTTTGCATCAATTTCTGATTGTGGAATTGGGAAACAATAATTCTTCTCACGATTGAATTTACCTCCGAATAGTTTCGCAAGGTCGATTGGGAAATTCGGATCGTACATCCACCGCACAATGTCCATGTAATGGTGACCTTCAGATGACAACTCAACAGCCCTTTCGTGTACTATTGACGCCGGGGTGAGTTTATCAATAGCTGGCATTCCTGCTCTTGCCCTTACTTCGTTTAAAGCAGCCAGTCCTGTTCCGTCAGCATCACTATTTACCAGGTAACAAGCTTCAGCATACATTAAAAGAACATCGGCATACCGGATAATTCGCACATTGAAAGGAGCTGAATTAGGTGATGATTTACCGACGAACTGTGGATAATTGTATTTCTTTAAACCGAGTGCCTGGCTGGGAACCGGCCCATTATACAATTTGTAATTGTAAACAATCGATTTGGCGTGAATAGCACTTTGGAACGGAATTTTCTTTCCGGTTTCTTCGCGCCAGTCAAGTAAGTCGCCTTCAAGAAAACAGGTTGCGTAAGCGCGTGGGTCGCGGTCGTAGCCTGTAGGTGCACCGGCCGTTTCATATTCATACCAGAGTGTTGGATCGATTTCGAGGTTACGGTAGCCGAATGGAGATAAGTAAGCGTAATTTAAGTTTCCGCCCCACTGCCAGCCAGGCAGCCAGCCTTGTGCTGCACGATTATCATCGTTGTATTGTATTTCCCAAACCGATTCTTTGTTGTTTTCAGCTTTGTATATTTTGGTTCCAACGGGAATATCGGCGTATGAATAATTGGATAAAAGCGCGGCCTGGTAATCTTCTTTGGTTTCACTAAATGGTTTTATCAACTCATAAACACCGCTGTCTTTCACTTTTTTCAAAGCTGCTTTTGCTTTCTCGATGTTTGCTTTTGCTTCCGGAGTTCCACCTTTACCAAAACGCAGATAATACTGATAATGTTTGTATAACAATGCTTTTCCAAGTGCAGCATTGGCCGTTCCGCTGGTTATTCGTCCTGCTTCGTTTGATGACCATGTGGCAGGCAAATTATTGGCTGCAAACGTTAAATCCTCTTCAAGTTTGTTCCAGAATTGCTCGGGTGTGCCATTTATCATTCCTTCAAGCGGATTGGTCGGAACATTCGTTTCGTCGTAATAAATCGGGGTATTAAACCAAATCACTAAATAGAAGTAATACATGCCTCTCAACCCGGTAAGCTGACCTCTGTATTCATTAAGTTTAGCTGGCGGCACAATATCTTTCAACCGGTCGATATTGGCCAGAATATCAGAAGTACGATAAAGTCCCCGGTACAATTCATTCCACGGTGCGCTGAAATCTGATGTGTTGATTATCATCTGGTCTAAACCCGATTTTGGGTTTTCGAACCAGATATAAGGATCGATTTGATTCAGACGAAGCAAATAAAAATTCCCGAACATACCCCCGTGTGCAAAAGGTGTGTATGCCGCGTTGACAGCTAATAACAAGTCATTTTCGGTTTTGAAGAACGAACCAACATCAAGGCTGTTTTTATTTTCCGTTTCCAGGAATTCATCAGAACAGGCGATAAAAACTGCTGCCAGTATAAATATTGAAAGTAACTTTTTCATCTCTTTAATTCTTTTAGGATTTCTGATTAAAACTGAATTTGCAAACCACCGGTAAATGTTTTTGGCATTGAGTAACTGCCACCATCGGTACCGCTGGATAACGGATTGCTTGAGATAAATCCTTCAGGATCGCGTCCTTTGTAGCTTGTTATACAGAAAAGGTTCGATGCATTTACATACAACCTGAGGCTGGCAATTCCGATTCTTGTGCAAAAAGTTTCGGGTAATGTATATCCAACCTGTGTATCTTTCAGCCTGAGAAATGAACCATCTTCAATCCAGAATGAGGAAATACGGTCGTTAACATTCCGGTTCGAAGGGTCTAAACGTACATGTGTTGTGCTTGCATTTTCCAATGTCCAGTAATTTTGGGCAAAATCGTTGAGTTTGTTATGATCCATATCCTGGCTGTTCATGCTCGACAAGTTGGCCCTTTGTGCATTGTAGATGTGAAAATCGCCAACACCGTAAAAGAACAGGCTGAGATCAAAGTTTTTATAATTACAATCGAAACCTAACGAGTAGTTAAAACTTGGAATTGTTTTTCCGATGATGGTTTTGTCGAGATCGGTAACATCGCCGTCAGCATTTAAATCTTTATACATAATATCGCCGGGTTGTGGCGTATTTCCAGCATGGGTGGCATGTTTGTAACCAGTATATAATCCATTAGCATCCTTTTGCCAGTTTCCATCAGCCCCTTTTTCGTAATTATCTTCATTCAACTGAATAATTCCATCGGATACAAAACCATATAAGGCACCAATTGAGTGTCCTTCGATGGTTCGGTTGTTTCCGGTGGTTATGTCGGTCACAGGCAAATATTTCACTTCATTTTTAATGGTGGTGAAATTTGAAACAAATCCATATTCGAATTCACCCCGTTTTTCTCTCCATTGTAATGAAAGTTCTATCCCACGGTTCTGGATATTTCCGGTATTAAACCAGGGATTTCCATCCTGACGGCCAAAAGCGGCAGAAATTGGTATGGCCACCAAAAGGTCGTTGTTATTTTTAATGTAGTATTCAGCGCTGGTTTGCAGACGATTGCCAAACATATTAAGGTCAACCCCAAAATTCAGCATTTCTGCAGCTTCCCAGTGAATTTCCTTTGAACCAAAACCATAAAATACATATTGTGCACGGGCAATGTGCTGGTCGTCGCCAAAAACAGGGGAGAACTGCGTGGCCTCCGAAATTTTATCGAGGTACTGAAAACCGCCGCCGATATCTGAATTACCGGTTTGTCCCCAACCAAAACGCAGTTTAAGTGCATCAATCTGTTCAATATCTTTAAAGAAATCTTCATTTACTTTCCACGCGAGCGATGCCGAGAAAAAGTTACCTCTGCGGTATGCAGGCGCAAAAACGGATACACCGTCGGAACGATAGGATCCGGTGAAGAAATATTTTCCTTTATAATCATAAATAACACGTCCCAGGTACGAGAGCATCCGGTAGTCGGAAGTGTAGCCACTTAAAACTGAAGAAGCAGTTCCTCCGTTCGACAGGGTATTTAACTGTTCAAAATCGAACCCGTTAACACTGCCCGAGATGCTGTTGTTTGTGCTCGACTTCAGTTGATGTACTACGGTAGCCTGTACATTATGGACATCTTTGAATTTTTTGTTAAAAAGAATTTGATTTTCAAGGTTTAGCGTAATACCTTCTCCGTATCCTTCAGAAAGTGAAGCGCTGCCAGGAGCACGGTTTCCGGTAAACTGAGGCATCCATCTTTTGTTACGCCAGTTGCCAACTTCAACAGCCGGTGTGACTTTATACATTAACCATGGGGTAAAATCAATTTGCATATAAACATTGGCCCTGGTACTAAGTCCGTAATTTCGGTTATCGCCCAGTGACGGGGCAGCCAGCAGGTTTGGTTTATCGTTGCCCAGTGTGTTGTTATAAACAGGTCCTGTATAACCATTTGGTATGGCTCCTTGCTGCAATTTACCATCGGCATCTTCCCAGTAAATTGTCTGGCACGATTCAAAACCACCTTTGTAGTATGGATTATAAATCTTCATCAAAGGAGAGGTATTTAAATCATAAATAGAAGCCTGGTTTGTTATTGGCGATTCACTAATGTTGTAAGTCAGGCTGATACTTTCGCCCATTTTTACGAAGCGTCCGAGTTTAAAATCTGAATTGGCCCGCAGGTTATAACGTTCAGCATTTGTTTTAATTACAGTTCCGTCTTCGCTTACATAACCCATCGCAATACTGTAATTGCTGTTTTCGCCACCACCTGCAACCGACAGGTGATAATTCTGGTTTAGACCGGTTTTAAACATCTGATCCTGCCAATTAGTACCTTCCTGCCAGCCCTCGCCATAATATTTTTCACGGAATGGCTGGTTGTATTCCGGTCGATCGCCATAAATATTCTTGTAGAATGCTGAATATTCGTCGGCATTCATTACATCATACTGTTCAGGAGCAAGGTTTACTCCAACATAGCTGTTAAAATTAACCTGTGGTTTTCCCGATTTTCCTCTTTTGGTTGTGATAATTATGACACCGTTTGAGCCATTAGCACCATAAATTGCTGTTGCAGAAGCATCTTTCAGAACCTGCATACTCTCAATTTCATGAGGCTGAATACCACTTATACTGCCGGCTTCAACACCATCAACAATGTAAATCGGGTCCGATCCTTTGTTGATTGATCCAACCCCACGGACACGAATAGTTGCACCACCTCCGGGTGTCCCATTTTGTATAACGAGAACCCCGGGAGCCCTGCCCTGTAAGGATTGGGCCGCACTTGACGACGGATTCCGTGTTAATTCCTTGGTTGAAACAACTGCCACAGATCCCGTTAAATCTGATTTTTTAACGGTACCGTAACCAATAACCACCACTTCTTCAACGCCGATTACATTTTCCTGTAATTCTACATTAATAGTCTGTTTTCCTGAAATTTCAATTTCTTGTTTGGCCATCCCGATAAAAGAAAATACAAGAACTTGTCCGTTGCCAATATTTGAAATTGAATAATTACCATTTACATCGGTAATGGTTCCGTTATTGGTGCCTTTTACCAATACAGTTACTCCCGGCATTGGCTCCTTGTCTTTCGCATTTACCACAGTTCCGCGAACCGAATTGTTATCCTGTAATCCCTTTGCCGGAACAGACGTTCCATTATTTTCGATTTTGGTTTTTACCAGAATATGACGATCTAAAACTTCATAGGTGAAACTGGTGTTTTTAAATATGTTGTCCAGAACATCTTCAATTCTGCGATCTGTCACCTCAACACTAACTTTCTGATTAAGTTCCACCTGTGAATTATCATAAAAGAAGCGAAATTCACTCTGTGCTTCAATTTGTTCGAATACCTCAACAATCGGAACATTGGTCATATTAAGGCTGAATCTGGTAAGTTGGGCATAACCCGATGCCGAAACCTGAAGAAGACCTGCAAAAAACAATAGAAATGTTATCTTGCTCATAAGAATTAGTTTAAACATGGTATGTTTACAAACGTAATCACCCCATACTGGTTTTTTTTTCATAGATTTGATTCATAAAGTTTAACGACTTAGTTAACTGTGTTAAAACAGGTTTTTCTGTTTTAACTTTTCGGGCAGGAAATGTTGCAGCATTTCCTGCCTTACTTTTAAAAAATTAATTATTGCCCCTTTTTGTATTTAACATATATTATATTTTTATTGAATTTGTACTCGATTGGTTCTGCGGCAGTTCTTCTGATCGCTTCCATAAAAATGAAAATGTTATCGTTTATGCCAATAGTACCGGTGAATGTTTTGGTTTTAAGTTTCTGGTCTTCAAAAACAATTTCGATATTGAATATCCGCTTGATTTTGTAAGACAGACTTTCAAAGCTTTCATCTTTAAATGAATACATTCCATTTTCCCAGTATGCATAATAAGCCGATTGTATTTTCTCAAGGTCAAAAGTATTGTTGCTTTTATCATACAAAAGCGTGTTTCCGGGCTCCAGTAAATAGGATTTTGATTGGCTTGTTTCTGAAAATGTTTCAAATTGAACAGATCCGGAAATCAGCGAAGTTTCGATAAGGTTTTCTTCAGGATATGCGTTGACGGAAAATTTTGTGCCTAACACTTTAATCTGGTGCTTTCCAATATTTACCAAAAACGGATGCGCAGGATCGTGTGTAACGTTAAAATAGGCTTCGCCAACAAGTTCAACCGACCTGTTTTTATTAAAATCAGTTGCATACTTTAATCTTGTTTCGTTGTTAAGCCAAACAACGGTACTATCCGGTAAAATTATTTTCATACGGTTTCCACGAGGCACAACAATTTCCTGCCAGGCTGAAAGCTTCTCGGTTTGCATTTTGCCACCGATCAGGTAAACCATAAAGTTGGACAGTAAAATCAGTATTACTATTGCTGCAACCCTGAATAATGTTGTGTTATAGAATGGTTTTGGGGGTTGGTTCTGAAAAACCGCAATCCGGCGTTGAATCGAACCGAATAAATACAATATTGGATTTTTATGGCTGGATCTATAATTCCAGAATTGATTAAGAATATGATATGTTTTTCGGTTTTCAGGAGAGTTTTCAACCCATTCATCCACTTTTTTCTGATCATCAGATGACGCTTCACCTGCAATTTTCCGTGTGATATTGTTCCAGATATTTTCTTTTTCCATTAAAATAATTTAGATATTGTTTAAACAAAATTTATCAGAAAATCCCTTAAAGGAATTTTCTGAAATTTTCACTTTATCGTCAGTTTAACCGAATCATGCTGTTTATTTCCGACAATACTCACCACGTAATTTCCTTTTGCTATTTCTGAAGGCAGGTTTATCTGTTGGTTTACAGAACCTTCTGTGTTTTCTAATTTTTGCTGAAACACAAGTGTGCCCGATAAATTATATATTAAAAGCTGAACATCTGAATTATCTATAAACCTGCAATTCACCCAGATTTTATCGTCTGCAGGATTCGGATATACCCGCAATGAAACGTTGTTCGTAATATCGTTTGTTTTTGTTGTTACACTCTGCACCAGTGATTTTGGAGTTGAAATAAGTTCAATTCCGGTTCCTGATTTCAGGTTGCGTGTATATTGTTTGTCAGTTGCATTGTTCCAGTGTTCATGCACACCAAGACTTTCGAGTGGTGTTTCGTCGTCTTCCGGATCGTAAACAATGTTGGCTGGCCAGTTTGCCTTATCAGCAGCCTGATGCAGGTAGTCATCAACCGCGCCGAAAAGTGGTCTGTTTTTCATAGCTGTATTAACCGTTGCTTCCTGTCTCAGGAAATCAAGACAAACCGATTCCAGTGCAACCTGGTCCTGCGAAACAAACAGCGAATTTGGCCAGTCGTTGTTGAAAGGGGTCATTTTCCATTTAATGGGTTTATCTGTGGCTTCGGGCCCGCCCCACAATCCATCAACAACAAAAAGAACGGTATTTCCCCCAAGTTTTTCATGACCAATCAGGTCAACAAGCACCCTGTACATATTATATTCGGGCCGTTGAATGATGTCGTTTTCCGGAGCAATTAAGCCGGGATGCAGGTGAGGAGCGCCGTCGCGGCCATGTGAACCAAAATGGTTTTTGGCACACAAGGTGATTCCGGCCCTTGCATGTGCTTTCAGCGAAGCAATATTAATCAGGTAATCGGCTTCATACATTTCCCTGTACATTTTATCCGAAATTGCATCAGGCATTTCTTTCCCCTTATCCGAATAGTAAATAACACTGCTGGCAGTTAGTCCTTTTGTTACCGTCCGTCCTGATTTTGAAAGGTTGCGGTCGAAAAATTTTACATTGGGGTATTCTGATTTGATAACATCAATTGTATGTTGATAAAGATGTGCTATCGGATCACCAATATAAATCATCTCCTGAGGAACACCATAACCGGTAACTAATTGATGAACAACTGCCAATATAGCCTGTGGCGAGGTTTCTGCAGTACCGTAATATACTTTTGCCCATGACTGGGTATTGGGATTCATCGTACTTTGGTCGATCAGCCACGATCCTGTTCCCTGGTTTACTTTTATAAAAATGGTCTGGTCAGGAGAATATCCAACTTCGCCCAATCCTTTTTGATTATTGAAATGCGTGAAAATCCTTTCCCATGCCTTTTGCACGGTTGTTTCTCCGGCAATATTCATAATTGCGCTGTCCATCATCATTTTTACTACTTCCTTGTCGGTGTTTTTTGGAAGAAAATAACCGTCGTCGTCAGCAGTGCCTCCTTTTCCGTCAGTGCCCCAACTGTTGGTACAATTTATATTTGTAGCATTCGCATTGTAAACCCATGCCACCCGGCCAGGATTGATTCCTTTTCCAATTCCCATGGGCGAATTCGATGCATCGGGTAGTGGAGCATTTACATTGAATACCTGAGCCAGTGCAA
This sequence comes from Draconibacterium sp., assembly GCA_036735485.1. GTDB lineage: Bacteria > Bacteroidota > Bacteroidia > Bacteroidales > Prolixibacteraceae > Draconibacterium. The sequence goes on from DAINOH010000023.1 coordinate 57,066, forward strand.
CACGCGCATCATGCCCGAAAAATATTGCTGATGAAACAATTGCAGCCAGGGCAAAAATTCCGGTCATAAAATATTTCGATCTGTAAAAACTGTCTTTTGCTTTGCGAAATGCCAGAAAAGCACCTGAAAAGCTTAACAGGTAAACAACAAATGCCGACATAAATGGTGCTGCCGTTCTCATACAAGGATAAGCGGCTCTTGATGGTTTTGGTATCACCCTAATCAGGAACCAGATTGTTGATACGATGCCGAGAACAAAGAAGGAAATTTTTACAGGCACCGACCATTGATCAAGTTTTACTTTCCATGATTTAAAACGTTTGGGAATTTCGCGTGGCTGTTTATTTTTCATAAGTGCTGATTCTTTATTACTGTTATAACTTGATGATTTTCTGTACCGATGTTTCATTTTTGAGCGTTATCCGGGTAACATAGATACCTTTATTCAGATGCGCAATATTAAGTGAACCGGTGTAAACAGCTTCGTTTTTTATTTCAGAGAACTCTGCCATTTTAATACCGCTCAGATTGTATAATTCTATTTTAACCGGACCGGTTGCCGCATCGTTTATTGTGATATTCAGGTATGCAGTTATTTGTGATGGATAAATTTTTACTTTTTGTTTGTTCACAAGAGGCTCTTTTTGGTTGCTTGTAACGCCTGATTTCATGAGTTTGGCCACACCATAATCTGAAGCACTCATCCAGTGTGTATTAAATATTTTCTGACCGTTTTCTGTCGAAATGCTGTATTGCGTTCCGCTGAAGCCAAAATTTCCTGTGTATTCTTTTCCGGGTACCGAACCAAAAAAATGATCGCGTTTTCCATCGTTTGCATCATTGTCGCAATAAGCCAGGGTGAATCCAAGTATTTTATCTGGCGCTAAAACAACCCTCGATTTTTCAATATCAGTTGCTGTTGTGCCGTTTTTTTGCTGAGTTGGGTAGCTGTCGTTGAATACTTTTAAAGAAAATTCGTAATAGTAATTATTGCCTTCTTTTCTCATAACAAAATCGGGGAAGTGTTTGGCATAATTAACCACCCACGAGTTTCCCCAATTGCTGCCATCGAGGTCTTGAACAGTAAAAACATCAGTGGTTGCTCCATCAGCGGGTGCATTTAAATTTATATGGTACGAAAAAGCATTTTGTGCATTTTCTGTCCCGTTATCAAAAACATGTG
>DAINOH010000024.1:0-54812 GCA_036735485.1 Draconibacterium sp.
ATGAAAGTCAATAATTAGTAAAAACTGTCAACCTTATTTAGGGATTGTCATCCAGTATCCAGTATCCAGTATCCAGTATCCAATATCCAAATCCATTAACAATATGAATTACAAATCACAATTACTTACCAAAATCGCCAATAACACCGAAGTGGTGGGCATTATCGGCCTCGGTTATGTTGGCCTTCCTTTAGCTGTGAATTTTGCCGAAGCAGGCGTGAAAGTCATTGGTTTCGACAAGTCAGAAGCCAAAGTAAACAAGATAAACCACGGTGAGAATTATATCAAAGATATCCGCGATGCAGTACTTCGTGAAGTGGTGGGAAAGGTAAAACTCGAAGCCACAAGTGATTTTACAAAAATGAAAGAATGTGATGCACTGATCATTTGCGTGCCCACGCCTCTCGACAAATTCCGAAAGCCCGATATGAGTTACATTGAAGCTTCATGTGTGGCAATTGGTCAAAATATGAAAGCGGGTACATTTATCAGTCTTGAAAGCACCACCTATCCCACCACCACCGAAGATTTTATGCTGCCCATTATAGAAAGGGAAAGCGGACTCAAACAGGGAACAGATTTTTGGCTCGCTTATTCTCCTGAAAGAGTCGATCCGGGCAATGTTTCGTTTCATACAAAAAATACACCCAAAGTATTGGGTGCAATGACTTCCGAAGGACTTGAAATAGGCCAAAAGTTATATTCTAAAGCCATCGATAATCTTCATTTGGTAAGTTCACCCAAAGTTGCCGAAATGGTGAAGATTTTGGAGAATACTTATCGACTCGTCAATATCAGTCTCATCAACGAACTTGCTTTGCTGGCCGGTAAAATGGACATCAACATCTGGGAAGTGATTGAGGCCGCAAAAACAAAGCCTTTTGGTTTCCAGGCATTCTATCCTGGCCCGGGAATAGGCGGTCATTGTATTCCGCTGGATCCTTTTTACCTGGAACATATTGCCAAAAGGTTTGATTTCGATTTAAGCATGATCCATACAGCCGGGCATATCAACATGCGGATGCCGCATTATATGTACATTAAAATTGCAACTGCGCTCAATCGTCACAAAAAGGCTGTTAATGGTAGTAAAGCGTTTTTCCTGGGTGTGGCTTACAAACCCAATATCGACGACGAACGGGAATCGCCCGCTCTTGAGATTATGGACACGGTGGCGCAAAAGGGTGGCATTGTATCGTATAACGATCCACACATTCCCAAAGTAAGAACCAACCACGGCGCTACCTATCACTCGGTTTTACTCACCAAAGAATCGCTTGAAGATGCCGATGTCGTGGTGCTGACAACCAATCATGCTGCATTTGATGTGGATTTTATTCAGCAACATGCAAGGCTGATCGTCGATTTGAGAAATATGGTGAAAGAAAGTTCTGAGAAGGTTTATAAGCTCTGATTCTTCACACACCCCTGACCGACAATCAGATATTCCTTATATTCTCTCCTCCCAGGAGAGATGTCCGGTGTCAGAATTGCAGGGGAGGAGGACAGAGAGGTAAGGGCCGTGGGTCGTTACACGTAATATGGTGAAGGAAAGCTCTGGAAAGGTTTATAACCTTTGATTTCTTATAAAATTCCTTCCCGACCCGTACCGGGTCAGATTATAATAGCCACGGGTGAGGAGGAATCCCGAAATTTTCGGGATAACCCGTGGTTAAAATGCCCCGCAAACACCTCGTCCGCTAACCGGCTCCGTTTGAAATACAAAACCCCTTGCCCGACGAAACAACAATGAAAGATGAAAAATGCAGAATTAAAAATGAAATAAAACCAGGTAGCGGTAAGAGAAAAAACGCCAGTAGCCAGACGCCAGTTTAGCCACAGAGAACACGGAGATGGCCACGCCTCACCGGTTACCCTTCGCTGGTCCGCAATTGTATCGCGTACTAAACGACAAAAACTAATATCAATTCATAATAGATGATGTTTGAAAGTGCTAAACACCCGAAGATCCCGATCCATAACAGGAGTACGGAAACGGAGGGTCAACAGCGGAATTATGTTTTAGTTTAGTGTTTTATTCTTAATTTTGAATCATGCGGTTAAATAACAACGATATTAAATCGATTAAAAAAGTAGCCAAAGCAGTATTTGGTGAAACGGCAACGATATGGTTGTTTGGTTCCCGTACCGATGATAAAAGAAAAGGTGGGGATATCGATTTACTGATTCAATGTAAACAGGCAATTTCACGCAGTGATCTGTACCTGTTAAAAATCAAATTTTTAGTTCAGTTAAAAAAAATAATCGAAGATCAAAAAATTGATGTTTTTATCGATAACGGACATCAGCAAAACATCATTTATCAGCAGGCATACAAACAAGGGATACAGCTATGACTACCAACGAAAAAATTAATTTTGAAAGGTTATCAACATCGCTTCAGAAATGCCATATACACCTTTTGCGGCTTCACTATGCGGTAAGCCAGACCAAAGATTTTTTCCCACTCGACAGAGAAAGGTACCAAATCCTCAATAATGCCCAAATTGGAAATATTGACCAATTGGTTTTCAGGTTTACAAAACTGCAGGACGAGCTCGGAACCCATACTTTCCGGTATGTTTTGCTCTGGTTACAGGAAGATATCGCAGATAAGCCTTTTCGGGATATTCTTAATCGATTGGAACAGTTAAAAATTATAGATTCTTCTGACACCTGGCTAACGCTGCGCGAACTTCGCAACGATTTGGCACATGAGTATCCAATGATGCTTGAAGATACCATCGACAAACTTAATCATCTGTTTTTGCAGCTCCCTGTACTCGAAAGTATTCTTATTACTGTCGAACGCATGGTGAAATAATAAACAAAGGCAAATAAGCAGGCAGATTAAAGCCATTAAAATTAAAAATTGAAAATGAAAAATGAATGGAGAGTGAGCGTTGAACATTCTCAAATCTCAATCAATCTCTATTCTTATCCAGCCTCGAGTATCCAGCCGCCGGTTTAACCACAGAGAACACGGAGATAACCACGCCTCACCGGTTCCCCGGTTTCGGCCCGCAATGACAGATTCTTTTTTCTTGTCATTTCGACTTAGGAGAAATCTGCTTGTTCGAAGAGATTTAGCTTCGCTGATTTTCAATTCTCCTCGTCTCGCCTAAGGCGAGATCGAAATGACAGCATTGATGCAGTAATCTCTTTCGACCCGGTACGGGTCAGATTATAATAACCCGGGGTAAACGAGGTACGAGTGAAGCCCCGGGACAAAATGCCCCGCAATCCCCTCGTCCGCGATCCGGCTCCGTTTGAAATACAAAACCCCTTGCCCGACGAAACAACAATGTAAAATTGAAAATGAAATAAAAAGCAGTTAGCAGCAGTAAGTAGCAGGCAGTGATTTACCCTCCGAAATTTCGGGGTACAATTAGTAAGATATGGGAGCCTGCAGTCTTTATTTTTCCCGACCCGGTACGGGTCAGATTATAATAGCCGCGGGTAAGGAGGAATCCCGAAATTTTCGGGATAACCCGTGGTAAAAATGCCCCACGACTCCTCGTCCGCGATCTGGCCACGTTTGAAATATAAAACCCCTTTCCGGACGAATGGACAATGAAAAATGTAAAATGAAAAATGCAAAACTTAAAATGAAATAAAAGGAAGTTAGCGGCAGTAATAATCTTTTGTTTTTAATACGAGGCACGGATTGCACCCCGACGGGGCCGCACCAACCGGGGGATTTATCAAAGGGATGAGAAGTTGCCGGAAATTTTTTGTTTTTCCAAAGTAAGGCGAAAATGAATATATTTGTTTTAAGCTAATCAATAGCTCAGGAAAACTTTTAATAATGTAATTCATTTGTTTAAAGTAATTTAAAATGAATTCAAGACAGCAATATATCAGTCTTTTATCCGATTTTAAAACACAAAGAGGTTTGGTTTATGGTATAAAACAAATAGGAATATTTGGTTCGGTAGCCCGTGATGAGCAAACGGAAAAAAGCGATGTGGATATTTACTATGAAGGAGAACCTTTGAGTCTTTTTAAGATAATGACACTCAAAAATGAACTCGAAAACCTGCTCCATTGTACGGTTGATATTGTTCGTCTTCGCGAAAAAATGAACCTTGTTTTAAAAAAAAGGATTCAAAAGGAGGGGATTTATGTTTGACCAGATTTTAGCACTTGATGTCATCACTTTGATCGATGAAAATCTGAAAACAGTTTTAAAGAGAACAAAACACATAAGATCTGCCGATGATTTTACATCTTCCGAAACGGGGATGATTCTCCTTGATAGTATTTGTATGAAACTGGTGGCTATTGGTGAAAGCATTAAAAACCTCGATAAGATAACCAATAAGGAGTTTTTACCCAAGTATCAGCAAATTGAATTCCGGTGAGCGCATTCTCCGTCAGCTCTGCTGCGGGGTAAGCGAACAAAACACTTAAAGAAGTCCTTGTCGGAATCGGATTCCTCGTCAGCTTGCTGCGAGGAGTTTCAATGGAAACAGGCAATGGGGATGCGCGATATTATTGTTCACCATTATTTTGATGTCGATGCTGAACAAATTTTTAATACCCTGAAGGAGGACATTCCTGGTTTAAAGAATGTGTTGGAAAAAATGAAAAATGATCTATTTGATACTATTCGGACTGAATGATTAAGTAAACGCTTAACCTGTAACCCAATGAAATATTAGAAGGTCAGGAAAATTAGGAGGTAATAAAAGCAGGAAGCGGTTAGGCAGTGATTTACCCCTCCGAAACTTCGGGGTACAATTAGTAAGATATGGGAGTCTGCAGTCTTTATTTTTCCCGACCCGGTACGGGTCAGATTATAATAGCCGCGGGTAAGGAGGAATCCCGAAATTTTCGGGATAACCCGTGGTAAAATGCCCCGCAATCCCCTCGTCTGCGAACCGGCTCCGTTTGAAATACAAAACCCCTTGCCGGACGAAACAACAATGACTAATGTAAAATGCAGAATTAAAAATGAAATGAAAGCAGGTTGCGGCAGTAATAATCTTTTATTTTTTCAAAACAAGGCACGGATTGCACCCCGACGAGGCCGCACCAACCGGGGGAAGATAGGATAGCACTGATCTTTACTCAGTCACGCACTGCCTTTTACTCACACATCCACTGACTTCGGGGCAAATGACAACTGACCCCAACTCAGTCCGGCTCTGAACCTGACTCAAAGAAAGGTGACTTTCACTCAGTCGGTCTTTGAGTTGAAGGCAGAGTAGCACTGTCCCTTACTCAGTCGCGCACTGCCTTATACTCACTCATCCACTGACTTTGGGTCAAACAACAACTGACCCCAACTCAGTCTGGCTTTGACCCTGCCTCAAAGAAAAGTGACTTCTACTCAGTCAGTCTTTGAGTGGTAGGCAGGGTAGCACTGACCCTTACTCAGTCGCACACTGCCTTTTACTCACTCATCCACTGACTTCGGGTCAAATGACAACTGACCCCAACTCAATGCCGACAAAAGGTTCAATAACTTCTGCAAGATGATAAATATTAGTTTGGAAACGCTAAGAACGGTTAGAGGATGAAATTAATACAATTAATGTGAATAGAAATCAGGATACGGGATTCCAACTTTTTTCGCATCAGATTGAAATTACTGAGCTGCTCAAAAGACTTTTAAAAACTGATTGTTAAATGAATATTTTAAAATTAATAGGACGCGATAAAGAACTATTTGAAGAGGACATTTTAATCCATGAAAAAGAACTTTCAGGAATTATAAGTTCATCGCGTTTTTTAGTAATCGGAGGTGCAGGTTCTATAGGACAAGCAGTCACGAAAGAGATATTTAAACGTAACCCTCAAAAGCTGCATGTTGTCGATATCAGTGAAAACAACCTGGTGGAACTGGTACGCGATATTCGAAGCTCTTTTGGTTATATTAATGGAGATTTCCAGACATTCGCACTTGATATCGGATCAGTTGAATATGATACTTTTTGGAACATTGACGGCAAATTCGACTTTGTATTAAATCTTTCTGCTTTAAAACATGTGCGAAGCGAAAAAGATCCTTTTACGTTGATGAGAATGATTGATATAAACATCTTTAACACCGATAAAACAATACAGCAATCCATTGAAAAGGAAGTTATAAAATACTTTTGTGTATCAACTGATAAAGCTGCAAATCCGGCTAATTTGATGGGAGCTTCTAAAAGGATAATGGAAATGTTTCTGATGCAGCGAAGCGAACAAATTGAAATTTCAACTGCCCGGTTTGCCAATGTTGCATTCTCCGACGGATCATTGCTTCATGGATTTAATCAAAGAATTCAGAAACAACAACCCATTGTGGCTCCAAATGATGTTAAACGTTATTTTGTAATCCCGAAAGAATCAGGTGAACTTTGTTTAATGTCAACCATATTTGGCGAAAACAGGGATATCTTTTTCCCAAAATTAAGTGAGAAACTTCACTTAATTACTTTCTCAGAAATTGCAGTTCGATATTTAAATGAAATTGGTTACGAACCATATCTTTGTGAAAACGAAGAAGAAGCCAGAAGGCGGGTTACAGAGCTTTCTAAAAATGGAAAATGGCCATGCCTGTTTACCCCCAGCGATACGACGGGTGAAAAAGATTTCGAAGAATTTTTTACAGAAAATGAAAAATTGAATTTAAGCCGGTATAAAAATCTTGGAATTATTAAGAATGATGCAATTTATGATGCCAAATTGATTGAGTTTTTTTCAGAAACCATCAAAGCGATGAAAAAGAACAGACAATGGACGAAAGAACAATTGGTGCAGCTTTTTTTTAAAATGATACCTGATTTTGATTATATTGAAAAAGGGAAATATCTCGATTCAAAAATGTAATTTTCAATGGAAAAATTTGCTGAAATAGTAAGATTTATACGTAATCAGTATAATAAACCTGAAGGTTTTATTGCATTGCACGAACCCCTGTTTATTGGTAATGAAAAAAAATATATCGGAGAATGCATCGACTCAACATTTGTATCCAGTGTTGGCAGATATGTCGACCGCTTTGAAGATGATATTGCAAGGTTTACAGGGGCCAAAAAGGCAGTTGTTTGTGTTAATGGCACAAATGGATTACACATAGCACTGATGTTAGCAGGAGTTAAACAAGATGAAGAGATAATTACACAACCACTCACTTTTATTGCCACTGCCAATGCGATAAGTTATTGTGGTGCACATCCGGTTTTTGTTGATATTGATAAAGACACGCTGGGATTAAGCCCAGATGCTCTTGATTTCTTTTTAATGCAAAACACTGAAATAAAAGCAGATGGTTGTTATAATAAAATAACTAAACGGAAGATAGCAGCAGTAGTCCCAATGCATACTTTTGGTCATCCTTGCCGCATAGATGACATAGCTGATATCTGTAAGAATTATAATATTCAATTGGTGGAAGATGCCGCCGAAAGTCTTGGGAGTTACTACAAAGGAAAACATACAGGTAATTTCGGAAATATTGGAGTATTGAGTTTTAATGGTAATAAGATAATTACAACCGGTGGTGGTGGAATGCTGCTTTTTAATGACGAATTGCTTGCACAAAAGGCTAAACATCTTACTACACAAGCTAAAATTCCCCATGCCTGGGAATTTGTACACGATGATATCGGATACAACTACCGGATGCCTAATATCAATGCAGCGCTTGGTGTTGCACAATTAGAACAAATAGAAAAATTTCTGGTGGCAAAACGCAAGTTGGCCAATGCATACAAAACATTTTTTACCAGTATAGGGATTCAGTTTGTAGTGGAACCTGAAAATTCAACGTCGAATTATTGGCTGAATGCAATTTTGCTGAAAGACAGACAGGAACGAAACGATTTTCTGGAATATACCAATAATAAAGGTATTATGACGCGTCCTTCCTGGGAACTGATGAACCGTTTGCCGATGTTCAAAGATGCACAATGTGGCGATTTAAACAATGCTGAATGGATTGCAGATCGATTGGTAAATATTTCAAGTAGCGTAATTCTGTTATGAGTAAGCAACCCATTATATTGGTTGGTGGTGGCGGACATTGCATTTCGTGCATTGATGTTATCGAAGAAACAGGCTTGTATGAAATCATTGGGATTTTAGATCAACCAGATAAAATAGATTCCAAGGTTTTAGGTTACCCTGTAATTGGTACGGATGATGATATCCCGGTCTTGATTGCAAAATGTCCGAATTTTCTCATTACCGTTGGACAAATTAAATCGTCGCAAGTTCGCCAAAACATTTTTGAAAGAATTAAGAATGTAGGGGGCCAATTACCAGTAATAATCAGCCCAACAGCCCATATAAGCAGACATGCAACAATAGAAGAAGGCACCATCATCATGCATCAGGCATTCGTGAATGCAGGAGCAAGTATTGGTAAAGCTTGCATTATCAACTCTAAAGCATTGATTGAACACGAAGCCGCTGTTGGCAACTTCTGCCACATTTCGACAGCTGCCTGCATAAACGGACAAGTAAACATTGGCGCCAATTGTTTTATTGGCAGCAATACTGCGGTAGGCAACAACATCACAATCAATGACAATACAATCGTTGCAGCCGGATCGCAGGTCTTGAAAAGTATTATAAAACCAGGCATTTATATTGGAAATCCATTGCGAAAAATTCGATGAATAAGCATACCATCATTATAGCCGAGGCAGGTGTAAACCACAACGGGAGTATCGAATTGGCCAAACAATTAATCGAAGAAGCTGCAAAAGCTGGAGCCGACTTTGTAAAATTTCAAACGTTTAAAGCCGACTTACTTGTTAGTAAAACAGCTAAAAAAGCCGAATATCAAAAAAAGAATATAGGCGATGGCGACGATACCCAATTTGCCATGCTAAAAAAACTGGAACTCAATGAAGCCGCGCATCTCGAATTAATTGCACACTGCGAAAAGTGTGGAATAAAATTCTTATCCACTGGTTTTGACAAAGAAAGTATCGACTTTTTGGATAGCCTGAATATTCCCTTTTTCAAAATCCCATCAGGTGAAATAACCAATAAACCTTACCTCCAACACATTGCAAGCAAAAAAAAGGCTGTAGTAATGAGTACTGGTATGGCTGATATGACAGAAATAAAAGCAGCGCTTTCTGTTCTTACTGAAAACGGAGTAGCCAAAGATCAACTTACAGTTTTGCATTGCAACACAGAGTACCCAACGCCGATGGAAGATGTAAACCTGAAAGCGATGCTACATATTCAAAGAGAATTGGGCGTGCAGGTTGGTTACTCTGATCATACCAATGGAATTGAAATCCCCATAGCTGCGGTGGCATTGGGTGCAAGTGTAATTGAAAAACATTTTACACTCGATCGGAATTTACCTGGCCCCGACCATAAAGCATCCTTAGAACCAAATGAATTAAAAGCAATGGTTCAGGCCATACGAAATGTTGAAATTGCACTATCGGGTTCAGGAATCAAAGAACCAAGCCCAAGCGAAATCAAAAACAAAGTCGTTGCTCGAAAAAGCATTGTGGCGGCAAAAGACATACACAAAGGCGAACCATTTACTGAAGAAAATATCACAGTGAAACGCCCTGGAAATGGAATCAGCCCCATGAAATGGGATGAATTAATTGGCCAAAAAGCCAAACGTAATTTTAAAGACGATGAACTAATCGAATTGTAAAAATTCGTTACTCGAAAAAGTTGCTACGAAAAGAATCCCCTACTGAAAAGGGGGAACAGAAGGGGATTGATCTAAAAGAAATTTAATTAAGTTCAAATGAAAAAAATCTGCATCATCACAGGAACCCGCGCTGAATATGGTTTGCTTTACTGGCTAATTAAAGGAGTACACGATGATACTGATATGGAGTTGCAACTTTTGGTTACAGGAATGCACCTTTCTCCCGAATTTGGGTTAACCTGGAAAGAAATTGAAAAGGATGGTTTCCGCATTACACGGAAAATCGAAATCCTCTTATCATCCGATACCGCTATTGGAATATCCAAATCAAATGCACTTGCTATCATTTCATTTGCTGAGGCGTTTGAAGAATTAAAACCTGAAATTATCGTGTTGTTAGGTGATCGCACCGAAACCTTTGCAGTTGCCCAAGCGGCTTTAATTGCTGGTATCCCAGTTGCACATATTCATGGTGGAGAATTAACCGAAGGAGCTTACGATGATGCCATCCGGCACTCCATTACCAAAATGAGCCACCTCCATTTTACAGCTACCGAAGTTTACCGGAAGCGGGTAATTCAGTTGGGAGAACAACCCGAAACAGTTTTTAACGTGGGTGCTATTGGATTAGATAATATCAAAAAGTTGCAACTCCTCAACCGGAGTGATTTTGAAGCATCAATCAACAGAAAACTGCTTAGTAGAAACCTGTTAATTACATTTCATCCTGTTACACTGGAAGAGCAATCTGCCGGAAATCAGTTTCAACAATTACTTGATACATTGGAAGAATTAAACGACACAATGCTGATCTTCACAAAACCAAATTCTGATAAAGACGGGCGAATCATTATGCAAATGATTGATGAATATGTAAGCAAAAACCCCTTAAAAGCCATCGCCTTTACTTCATTAGGACAATTGCGTTACCTTTCCGCTATGCAATATATTGATGCAGTGATAGGTAACTCTTCAAGTGGCATTATTGAAGTACCTGCTTTTAATATTCCAACAATTAATATAGGCGACCGACAGAAAGGTCGGATTACGGGACCATCCGTATTTAACTGTCAGCCGGTAAAAAAAGAAATAAAATTTGCCCTGGAAAAAGCATTTAATTTCGACCGGCAAAAATATTGGCAACTCCCTTATGGCGATGGTAACACATCTGAAAAAATTCTTGAAATAATAAAAAGCAGGAAAGAGATTAAGCTAAAAAAACGATTTTATGATATCAAATTTTAGTATTCCAAATATAAAAACATTCGACCCTCGCCGGGATCGGAAATTTATGGAAGACATAAAATCCTACAAATGTTTGACCCTTGCTGGGGGCAAATTCCAGGTATAAAAAAACGATAATGATGGACTTTTCGAAAAATATCATTTCACACAACGCTTCTGTTATTGAGGCAATGAAAAAACTCAACGAACTTCCTAACTCTCTAACTTTGTTTGCTGTTGACAAACATAAGCGTCTTGTAGGAACTCTCACTGATGGAGATATACGTCGTGGATTCATTCAAGGGAAATCTTTATCCGATCCAGTCGGGAAATTTATGTTAAAAACATTTCATAAAGTGTTGAATGGTTTTTCTGTTGAAGATTTTAAGGAAGCCCGGAAAAGGGGGATTAAATTACTACCTGTGGTTGATCAGAATGGTAAGATCATTAAAGTTTATGATCTTAAAAAGCGCAAAAGCAATCTGCCTCTTGAATGTATGATAATGGCTGGGGGACGGGGTGAACGTCTCCGTCCTTTAACTGATAAAACTCCAAAGCCAATGCTTCCGCTAGGAAATAAACCAATTATTGAACACAACATCGACAGGTTAATTTCCTTCGGAATTGAAAAAATTTACATCTCTGTAAAATATCTTGGACAACAGATCATCGATTATATTGGTGATGGTTCTGCCAAAGGTATCTCCATTGAATACATCTGGGAAGAAAGACCTTTGGGAACTGCTGGTGCTTTATCACTGGTGGAGAAGTTTAATTCGGATCATATTTTACTGATGAATAGTGACCTTTTTACTGATGCTGATTTTGAAGATCTATATATGAACACTATCAGCAATAAGGCTTTAATGGGCATCGCAACTGTACCGTACACAACTAAAGTACCCTTTGGCATTTTTACAACATCCGATAACCAAATTAAAGGCTTAAAGGAAAAGCCTGTTTATACAAATTATGCCAATGCAGGAATATACATTATTAATTGTGATGCTTTAACCCAAATACCCAAGCATACTTTTTTTAATATTACTGATTTGATAGAGAAGCTAATTGACCAGGAAAAAAAGTTAATACACAATCCTATTGTTGGCTATTGGATTGATATTGGTCAGCATCAGGATTATTTAAATGCACAGGAAATTGCAAAACATATCAAAGAATGAATATTGAGAATTGTCTGGTTATAATACCAGCCAGGGGTGGTTCAAAAGGTGTACCTGGGAAAAACATTAAGCCACTTGCAGGTAAGCCCCTGATATATTACACCATCGAAGCTGCCCGACAAATTTTTAGTGATGAAAATATTATTGTTTCAACTGATGATGTTGAAATAAAAATTTGTGTGGAGAAGACAGGTTTAAAAGTTCCATTTCTAAGACCAACTGAGTTGGCCACTGATACTGCCGGAAGTTATGAAGTTATAATACATGCGGTTCAATTTGCCGAAAATCATGGCATGAAACCTGAAGTTGTATTGTTACTTCAAGCGACGACTCCTTTTCGAACCGCAAACCATATTCTCGAAGCAATGCAGCTTGTTAATGAACAAACTGAAATGGTTGTATCAGTAAAAGAAACCAGATCGAATCCATATTACGTTTTATTTGAAGAAAACGAAATGGGTTGGCTCGAAAAATCAAAAAAGGGAGATTTTACTGCGCGCCAACAATGTCCAAAAGTATATGAATACAATGGTGGCATCTATTTTATTAATGTTGTTGCCCTAAAACAAAGATCGTTAAAAGAATTTACCCACATAAAAAAATATGTTATGGATGAATGGAGTTCACATGACATTGACACCATGTTTGATTGGGAAGTGGCTAATGTAATTGTCTCTAAATTAATTAATAAATGAAAACAAACCTGATTGTTGGCGCCGGACAACTTGGTAGTCGTCACTTACAAGGTCTCCTTAATTACAAATTGCATCATCAAAGACTTTTTGTTCTTGATCCTTTTCAAAAATCACTCGATATTGCAAAAATACGTGCCAGTGAAATTGAAAGCAGTCATGAAATAAGATATACACTAAATTGGGATGAATTACCAGAAGAATTTGATTTAGTTATAGTTGCTACCAACGCAGATGTACGGGAGGATGTTGTATTTAGGCTTTTACAAAGCTGTAAAGTGAAATTTTTAATACTCGAAAAGGTTTTATTTCAGAACTTAAATTCTTATAACAGAATTGCAAGATTACTGGAAAAGAAAAATGTCAAAACCTGGGTTAATCATCCCCGAAGAATGTATAAATCTTATCGGGAACTTAAAAAACAACTTGCTGTTGGACAGACTAAAAATTATCAGATAACTGGTGGAAGCTGGGGACTGGGATGCAATGCTTTACATTTTATTGATTTATTTGCATTCTTATCAGAATCGCAGGTTAAAACGATTGATGCGGAATGGGTTGATTCAACTATTCTGGAAAGTAAAAGAAAAGGTTTTATAGAATTTACTGGTAGTATTAAGGGTGAGTTGAATAATAGTTCAACTTTTCAGATTTCATCATTAAAAGGAGAAATCAGTGCTGGTACAATTACCATTTTCGAAAACGACAAACGTTATATTATTCAGGAATCAGGTACTCCCCAAATCATCACTATGAAACAGGAAAACCAGTTCAAACCTGAATTTTCAACGTTTACCTTGGAATTTCAAAGTGGATTAACAACAATTTTTGCAGATAAAATTTTCAATTTTGGATATTGTGATCTGCCAACTTATAACGAAGCCATGCAAATCCATAAAATTTTCATAACTGCCCTGCTTAAAAAATACAATTCTATAACCGGATTAAACAGTAAATCATTACCAATTACGTAGAACATGAAAAATATATTTCTAATCGGGACAGGCCCAATGGCCAGAGATTACGTAAAAGTTTTAAAAGGGTTAAACTCTAATTTTCAAGTGATAGGCAGAGGAGAAAAATCGGCGATCGAATTTGAAAAAGAAACAGGCATAAAACCTTTAACCGGTGGCATTGAAAATTATTTTAAAACCGAGACATTCCACAAAAACTCTTTGGTAATTATCACTACCGGAACACAGGATTTATTGAAAACAATGCTCAGTGTATTAAAAGAAGGGGCAGAAAAAGTACTGGTTGAAAAACCAGCTGCAATAAGCATTGAAGAGTTAACTGAGCACGAAAAAAGCCTTAAACCATACATGGAAAAGGTTTTTGTTGCTTACAACCGGAGATTTTTTGCTTCTGTGATTGAATCACAGCACCTAATTGAATTAGATGGCGGTTTGCAAAGTATGCATTTCGAGTTTACTGAATGGTCTCATATAATCGAACCGCTTGAAAAAGCGCCTGGAGTAAAGGAAAACTGGTTTTTTGCCAACTCGACCCATGTGGTTGATTTGGCTTTTTTTATAGCTGGAACTCCACTAGATTGGAAAACCTACTCAAAATCAGGAGAACTAAAATGGCATAGGAAAACTAATTTTACTGGAGCCGGTATTACAAGTAAAGGAGTTCTTTTTAGTTATATTGCCAATTGGGAAAGTGCTGGTCGCTGGGCAATTGAACTACTTACCAAAAACCGGAGAATTTATTTAAAACCACTTGAAAGTATTGGAATTCAGGCAAAAGGTACAATACAGATTATAAATCACGAATTCGACAACACCCTCGACAAATTGTATAAACCCGGATTATACCTGCAAACCAGGGCTTTTATTGAAAATGATTTAAACAGTTTGTGTTCCCTCAAAGCACATTTTCAGGCATTAAAAAACTATGCTTTGATTTGCTGAAATAAACAATTTACTATTAATAACAATGGACTTATTATCCTTAGAACGAAAATATGCCGGAGAATTATTAAGTGTCGGCTATAAACACATCAAGGTCTGGCTTTTAATACGCACTAAATTTAAAATTGCAGGAATTTTAAGTGAAACAGGTTATCATTTTAATATTAGGACAAGGGATAAAATAGTTCTTTTAAAAAACATGTTTTATGGAATACTTTATTTATTCAGGTTAAAAAAGTTCTCTTACTTTTTCTTTGCCAATACAAATAAACGTTATTTAATCGATGGTAAGTATGTGGACATTTATTTCGATAAAATTGCTGACTTATTGGGACAAGATCGCTCACTTTTCATTGAATTTGCTGAAAAAAAACATATTTGCCGAAAAAAGATTTATTCAAAACATGCAATGAGCGATTTACCTTTTAAAATGCTGGGGAGCCTCATTTCAAAATTCATCGGTAAGAACCAATTTGAGAATTTAAATGTTCTGAACGAAATAGTTTCAAGAAACAAAATTCAATTAAATGCAACGAACGATTTAATTCATGTAATTGGTCAGTATTATTTCTACACGTATTTATTTAAAATTTATCAACCCAAGTGTATTTTTATAATTTGTTACTATTCAAAAATGCCTTTGGTTTTGGCTGCTAATGAAAAGGGTATTCCTGTTTATGAGGCACAACATGGCGTAATAAATGAAAAAAATGAATATTACAATTCATGCTTCCATAATTTTCAAAACTATTTTCCAGGGTACTTACTTTCATATGGAGAAGAACTATTAGAAACCTATAAACCAGAATTTATTTTTGAAAAGAACAAAATAATCCCAATCGGTAGCTACTACCTGAATTATATTAAAGATGAATTCTCTGATGATTACCTGGAAAAACTTAAAACAAGGAATGAGAAAATCGTTTGCGTAACTTCACAGGGTATATTTTTTGAAACCCTGATGGAATTTATTAAAGTCCTTTCTATAAAAAATCCCGGTTATCTTTTTATTTTACGGTTAAAACGTGATGAAAACCCCGAAAACTATTTATCTGAAAATATTGTTTTACTCAATGACTATGACATATACAAAATATTAAAATATTCAGATTTTAACATTACAGTTTATTCAATGGTCGCACTCGAAGCTGACTTTTTAGATGTTCACAATATTTTGTTTAACATTAATGGATTAAGCAAAAAGTATTATTCATCAGATTTAAATTATACAATTATTGAACCAGACCAAATGAATCTGTTTGAATTCCCATCCACCATAAAAAAGGATAATAAAATAATTGAAAAATACCATAAAAGTGATTATCAGAAAAATATCATTGAATTCTGCATGAATCTTCGGTAAAAAAGACTTTGATGAAACTTTATAAAATAAACGCCATTCTTATTTTTCTTTTACTAGCTCAGGTGATTTTTGAAAAAATTATTTTAGCGGGAATACAAGTTCCTTTGTTAAATTTTTACAATGAAATAATTTTTTTATTTGTTTCTATTTTATTAGCAACATCAGTAATTACCACTGGAAAATTGAATAAAATACTACTACTTGGTTTAATACTGCTGTTTTACCAGTTTTTTCAAATAAAATTACGTCGCATTCCTATAAGTCACATGATGCAATCTGTTATTTACATAGAATGTATTATCTTCTTTACTTATTTCTACCTTCAAAACGAAACTGTTAAACTGAATACTTTAAAAACACTATGTACATTTTTTAAATATTTTTTATACGTAGTTATACTATTTGCAGTTATTGAGCTTATTGCACCTCGATTTACCCGTGATTTGCTTGGTGTTAAGGATTTTGACAGAGGGATTGGAGGGTTTTACTTCACATCTATATTCGGGACGTCCACCGGGTTGTCACAATTTTGTTTATTGATATTGTTTCTTTATTTTATTCATTACGCAATTTTTCAAAAGTTTCTTTTTAACAAGGTATTATTTTACACAGTGTTACTTTTAGGCCTCCTGTCGTTTTCAAGAAAAGAGTTTGTTTTAATACTCATATTTGTAATTTTAAGCTTTTCAATCATTAAATATGGCAAACTGAAGTATATAAGATTAATTTTCCCTGCCACTTTTGGCATTTTAATTATAGCAATTACATTTTCAATCTTTTTACGGGAGGCAAACAAAATAGCATTGTCTGATACATATATACGTTACCAGATGGCTGATATCTCAGTTCAAATAATTAAGGACTATTTCCCGTTTGGTACAGGTCCAGGAACATTTGGTTCCCAAATGTCGGTAAACTATCCTGTCATTTACGAAAAATATGGTGTCGGGCAAAATATAACCGGTTATGATGATAAACGTGGGCCAATTTATGATGCCTTTTTATTCACATTTACATCTGAAATGGGAATTGGAATCCTGTTTTATCTTTTATTTATTTTTTTTATTTTGAAAAGACCTGTTTTATCGGATTTTAACCTGAATAGTTTTATACGAAAATACATGTTATTCAGCCTTTTGGTTATCGGAATATTTTCACCAGTTATAATGAACCCTTTTGGGTTAATCAGCTTTTCAATACTTGGTTTAATTACTACTTCAGAATACTCAAATCAGTCATCTTCATCTTCCGAGCTCGCTAATATTGAATGAATTTGCTATTCAAACTTTACAAGTCATCAGTTTTAAGGTATGTAATTATCAGGTACCTTACTTATGCCCTTCAATTTGTAAATTCGATTTTGCTCATCAGTTTACTTTCAAAGGATGACTTTGGTATTTACAGTTTTATCTTATTATTGTTATCATATTATACATATGCCATTGTTGGATTAAATGCATCGGTCAATACACTTTTATCGGTTTATAAAAACAGGGTTCTTTTAACTTCAAAAATCTGGTCGGTTTCGCTGGGCATGTTTTTAATTTATGGCAGTATTACTTCTTTAGTTTGTATTTCTGCCTTATTTATATTTCCCGAATTCTTAAGCAAATTTCAATACAGTACATACGCTGTAAATATTCTGATTATTGGTTTACTTGTTAATTTAAACCTGTTGTTTGTATCGATGTACCGTGTATTCGGAAAATTCTTTAAAATTAATCTGCAGCAGATTCTACCCCAATTAGCTGTATTACTGCTTGCACTGTATTTAGGAAAAAACATATCAGTAAAAACAATAGTTTCTGTATTGGCTGGTGCACACTTTGTTGTTTTTTTGGTAATGATTTACCAATCTCCTTTATCAATAAAGCCCGTTTTTAACAAAATCATTGCAAAAATTTTGTTTATCAGGGGATTCAACTTAATGGCTTACAGTTTCAGTTTTCAGTACATTACCCTGGCGGCAACTACAATCGTAAGTATTTTTTACACAAAGGCGGAACTGGGATATTATTCATTTGCCAATGTGGTTGCCAATGCTGTTGTTATGATAACTGCTTCCATTATGTTTATCCTTTATCCAAAGATGCTTAATATTTTCGCCACCCGAACCTTGAACGAGTCGTTCGAATTCATCCAAAAGGTAAGGCGTTTATACACTTTAGCGGTTGATTTGGTGGTGCTATCATCGCTTCTTGTTTTACCCGTGGTTTTTATTCTTTCTCCTACCTATTTGCCAATACTCAATACTTTTAAGATATTAATTGCATCTCAAATAATTCTGAATAATACATCAGGTTTTATTCAGTTTTTGATAGCCAAAAAGCAGGAAGGAATCATCACCATTTTTGGTATTTCGAGTGTTCTATCAGTTGTAGCGGCAGGATTAGCAGTTTCCGTCTCAAATCAGCCATTCTTCTATATCGCATTCAGTGTTTTTTTGGGAATTAATTTTTATACATTGTCGGTGGTAAAACTTGGAATGAAAAATTTAGAAAAAGAAAACAAAATTTTAACTGTTATTAAACTGGTATATTCATATAAAAAACTCCTGGTTTTAATTTTGATTTTCGTGTCGGTACTTACGAATGACAATTTATATTTACCTGTTATTGCCTTTTCATCCTATGTTATTATGAACAGAAAGGAGATTGTCAGATTAATAAAAGATTCAATTTTACTATTTAGTAATAATCAAATGGTTAATATTTAGTAATTTATAGCTCAAACTTTCTTATGAAGAGAAAACTTGCCCTAATAATATATTACTTAATTGCTAAAAACCTTCCTTCCTCGCAATTTCCATTTGGCAAAATATCAAATATAATAAGATACTACCTGATGAGCCAATTTATGCAAATCGGTAAGAATTGTAAAATCCAGAATAATGTTTATGTAGGCAATGGACTGAATGTTAAGATTGGAGACCATTGCGAAATAAATGAAAATGTAAAGTTACGGCATGTCACCATTTTGGATGATGTTTTAATCGCACCTGGTGTTTCTATTATTGGTATTAATCATAATTACAATGATCCAAATAGATTAATCAGGGAACAGGGAGAAAAAATTGATGAAGTTTTAATCGAATCTGATGTTTGGATAGGAACAAATGCAATTATATTAGCTGGAGTGAAAATTGGTAAAGGTTGTATAATTTCAGCGGGTGCTGTAGTTACAAAAGATTGTGAGCCATTCGGAATTTATGGGGGAATTCCAGCAAGACTAATTAAAAGGCGTTATTAGCAATATTAATATTTGTTGATTAAATGACATTGAAAATATTATCATCAGGGATTACAAAACATTTAGAAAAATTAATATTTATTGTATTAAGTCTTTTTGCATTAATTAGTTGCAATACTAACAACTTTGAAGACCTGAGTGTTAAGAAACCGACAATTTGCTATTGGTATAATGGTGCAAAACTTGCTGTAAGTTTTACCTGGGATGACAGTAATCCCAATCATTATAAGATAATAGCGCCTATTTTTGATAAATACAACCTAAAAGCTTCGTTTTTCCCCATTTCTAATACATTGAGAACTGGTTATTATCTTGAAGGTTATAAACAAATTGCAAAAAATGGGCATGAAATTGGCAGTCATACATTTAGTCATAAGGATTTAACGACAATTCCATTGCAACAAGTAGAATTTGAGTTATTAAAATCAAAACAAATTATAAACGACTCATTAAATGTTAATGTAGTTTCTTTCGTACATCCTTATAATAAATACAATGATTCAATTAATACTTTGGTTCTAATGCATTATGGGTTTTCACGATATGCATCAGTTGTATCCACTGATAATCGAGAAATAATTACCTTAATGTCTTCCTTTGAAAAATTAAAAGGATTAAAGTACGTTTCAAATTTTAAAAACAAAGAAAAATGGTTGATTCTGGCAGGACATAGTGCTGATGGCAGTGGCTATCAACCTGTAATTTCTAAAGAACTTGATTCATTTCTTGCTGAATTAAAAAATGAACAGGATAATGAAGTATGGATAGGTAAATTTCATGAAGTCGCCCTTTATGATGAACTTCGAAAATTAACTTCAATAGGTAAAGTTACTGAGAGTACTCTTGTAATTGATGATTCAAAAGTTGACAAACAAAGATATATGAATTTAAAAGTCAAGAATCTTATATTAACAATTGATGTACCTATATATATTTGGGAAAAGGCAACAGGAGACTGCGTCGTTTCAAAGTTTGAACACGAAAAATCATTGTATTTGAACATTGATCTTTTTAAGGGGAATAAGATTTCATTTTAAATCATAATAAATGAGTAATTGTATAATTAATGGTTTAAGAATTTATTATTTTACTTCTCGTGCAGAACTTCTTCTCTGCATCGAACAAGAGAAAAAAAGCCTGATTGCCATTAATGCGGAGAAAATTCTGCATGCGACAGAACAAACCCGCGGGCTGATTAATAAAAACATTGGCTATGCAGATGGCATCGGGGCAGTGTGGGCTTTAAAGAAGAAAGGATTCAAAGAGGCAGTTAAAATCCCGGGCTGTGAGTTATGGCTGGATATTGTCCGGCATTTTTACCAAACAAAAAGTTTTTACCTGGTTGGTGCCAAAGAGGAGGTAATAAACCAGACGATTGAAAAACTCAGAATAGATTTTCCGGGGATCAATATAACCGGTTTCCGCAATGGTTATATTAAAACAGAAGAAGAACAGCAACAATTACTTCAAACAGTTGCCACCTTAAAACCGGATGTTGTTTTTGTAGCCATGGGATCTCCTAAACAAGAGTTGCTGATGCAGGAAATGCAACAGTTACACCCTGCCATCTATCAGGGTTTGGGCGGTAGTTTTGATGTATATGTGGGCAATGTGGAAAGAGCGCCGGAATGGTGGTTGAAAAATAACCTGGAGTGGGCATATCGTTTGGTTAAGCAACCTTCCCGGATTAAGCGGCAAATTCATCTGGTGAGGTTTTTATGGTTGCTGTTATGGAATAGGATATAACTTTCAAATAAACATAAATTCAAAAATGAAAATCATCTCTGTAGTTGGTGCCCGTCCCAACTTTATGAAGATTGCCCCGTTTATTAAGGCAATTGAATCATACAACATAGCATCAATAAGTAATACTTCAAATAATTCATTGAAGAAGGACAACAACGAAAACAACGATAACCATGGCAACCTGATAAACCACTTGCTGGTCCATACTGGTCAGCATTATGATGTTCGTATGAGTAAGGCATTTTTTAAAGCACTGGGAATTCCTGATCCGGATATAAATCTGGAGATCGGTTCGGGTACACATGCCGAACAGGTGGGTAATACCATGATTGCTTTTGAAAAGATTTTATTGCAGGAAAAACCTAATTGGGTGGTAGTAGTAGGCGATGTAAATGCGACGTTATCGTGCTCGGTGGCTGCTAAAAAACTAAATATAAAGGTCTGCCATATCGAAGCTGGTTTGCGCAGTGGAGATATGGGAATGCCCGAGGAAATTAATCGTTTGGTAACCGATCGGTTGAGCGATTTGCTTTTAACACCCGACACCATCTCGGTACAAAACCTGAAAGCAGAAGGAGTTCCCGATGATAAAATCAGATTTGTCGGAAATATCATGATTGATACCCTGGAAGCCAATCGTTTTATGGCAGAGCAATTACAGCTCGAAACTATTTTTAAAGAAAACAGGTTGGAGGAATCTCGGGTAGTATCTCAGATACCAAAGAATGGCGCCTATGCAGTAATGACGTTGCACCGGCCATCGAATGTGGATCACCCCGATGTTTTGCAGCCATTGATGAATTTTTTACTGGGAGAGGTGTCCAAAGATCATCCGCTCATTTGGCCAATACATCCGCGTGCACGAAAACAGTTACAGACATTTGGCCTATGGGAAAGGGTAAAAAATAATCCTGGCGTTATTTTATTAGAACCGGTTGGTTATCATGAAATGTTGCGGCTCAATATGGGAGCCAGAATCATGCTTACCGATTCAGGTGGTTTGCAGGAAGAATGTTGTGTTTTGGGAACGCCCTGTCTTACATTGCGCTGGAATACCGAGCGGCCTGTTACACTTCGTGAACATGGCGGTGCCAGTGTTCTGGTGGGAAATAATGTGGAACGTATCAAACAGGAATACCTTGATACACTAAAACTGCAACGGAAACCATCGCGTCCTGAGTTATGGGATGGAAATACCGCACAACGATGTGTGGAGGCTATTTTAAATTATAGGGCTTGACAGTAATATGGGCAACTAACCTGGTTGGATTATTGGAGCCAAACGATTGATGAAAAATTCGGAATTATACAAACTTGCTTGTCAATGCCTGGTTTTGGATGATTATCCAGAAAAGGCCCAAACTATCAAAGAGAAAATTATTTCAGGTGATTTGGATATTTACCGGTTTATATATCTGTGCAGTAACCAGCTTGTTTTGCCTTTGGTATATCGTCAACTCAGAGAAACAGGGGTTACTGAGCTTTTCCCGGAAGATTATGATGAGTTTTTAAGTGATATCTATGATAAAAACACTCAAAGAAATACAAAAATACTTGAGCAAATAGAGGAGATTAGCAATATTCTGCAAACAAACAATATCGAACCGGTTTATTTGAAAGGAACGGCCAATTTATTAGATAATCTTTATCGGAATCCTGGCGATCGATTTATTGGTGATATCGATTTTCTGGTTCAAAAGGAAGATTATCTGAGAACAGCAGACCTGATCATGCAATTAGGGTATAAAAATGATGTTAAGCTGTATTTCGATCCACAGGATCAGAAACATTATCCCCGTTTATACAGGGATGATGTTCCTGCTGATATTGAAATTCATCATATACCGGTTAACAAGGAGTATGCAAAAAAATTTAATTCTGAAATTATTTTTCCAAATAAGTTAAAAGTCTTAAATAAAGTAAACTGCTATGTTTCGTCTGATGTTCATAAACTGGTTCACACATTTATACATAGTCAGTTAAGCAACCGGGGGTATTTGTATAAGTATATTCCTTTGCGAGATCTGTATGATTTTTATTTGTTATCAAAAAAGGTTCCCAAAACGGACTTTTTTCAGGAAGTGGAAGAAAAGCAGAAAGCAGGAATATTTTATGCTGGCAAATCATATTTATTAAATGTGCCAGTTGAATTAAATGAATTTAATAGTGTACAAATCAGTAACTATTTCAAACTGCTATTTTGGTTACTGGATCATCCTTTAGCTCGAAAAACATATGTAAATTTTGTAAGTCTTAACATTTTTATTTTTAAAAAAATACCAGAATTATTTTTAAGTAAAACAATGTTTAAGAGTTTTGTGTATCGTATTTCCGACAGAGAGTATTGGCAAAATCATTTTATGCGGGGTATAAAAAAGTATTTTTAATTGAAAGATTTACATGAATTTAGGTTAAAACTTAAGAATACTTCAGGATGAGAATGTGGTTGTTTTCTGGTAATAATATACCAGAATGGGAGTGGGAGGGGCCAGTACCGGTAACTGGCGGCAATTGATCCGGAAATCGAAGGAAGATAGGCAGGCATTAAGGAAAAACGGGTTTAAATTCCCGGTTCTGATGATTATAGCAAAAATCGGGAGAAAGGTACCCCAGCTTTTTAAAAGATAAAAAGAGCGTTGCAAAACCTGCAGCGCTCTTTTTGTTTTCAGCAATTGGTAACGGGTTTCGGAGATCAGGTTATACAGCCTTTTTTCACCTGAATATTTCATTGTAGGGTAAAATAAAACGATTCAACCAAAAATTATAACGCGCTTCATAAAAAAGTCATAGAAATTGGGATATTTGTGATATGGAAATATTTATTCTCGCAGTATTAGTTATTATCAACGGTTTTTTTGCCTTGTCGGAGATTGCGTTGGTTTCGGCCAAAAAATCGAGACTGGAGCAAAAAATGCAGGAGGGGAGTATTGGAGCAGCAACAGCCCTGAAATTGCAGAACGACTCGGAAAATTTTCTGTCGGCCATACAGGTGGGTATTACTTTAATCGGTATCGTAACCGGGGTTTATGGTGGTATGAACATTGCCGACGATGTAACACCGTTTTTTGAAAAGATCAGTTTTTTTGAACCTTATGCACACGAAATTGCACTTTCGCTTACCGTATTGATTATTACTTACATTTCTATTGTCATCGGCGAACTTGTACCAAAAACCATCGCATTAAGTAATCCTGAAAAAATAGCGGTGAAGGTTGCGCCGGTTGTTTTTTATTTCAGCAAGGCTTTTTATCCGTTTGTGAAGCTGTTGTCACTTTCCACCAACTTTGTAAACAGTATTATCGGGATCAATAAACAGCCCGATCAGATGACAGAGGCTGAATTACGGCAGATGATCAAAATTGCCTCCAATGAAGGTGTTATCGAAAAAGAGCAGAATATTATCCACGAAAAGGTTTTCTATTTTGCCGATAAAAAAGCCAAACACATTATGACACACCGTACCGATGTGGAGTGGATCAACATTGATAAAACTGCCGGTGAACTCAGGGAAGAAATATTGGAATGTCGTCATAGTAAAATAGTTTGTTGCCGGGGCAGCCTCGATAATTTTGTGGGGATCCTGGTATTGAATAATTTTTTCAGGCAGATGTCGGCAGGTAATGAAATAAATATCGGTGAACTGATCAGCGAACCTTCCATCGTTCCGGAAAGCTCGGGCACGCAGGAAGTGCTGGCACTGATGCGGAAAAATAAAACGCACATCTGTTGTGTTGTCGATGAATTTGGCGGTTTTGAGGGATTGATAACGCTCAATGATGTAATTGAGCACATTGTGGGTTATATTCCGGAGGAAGGCGAAATTTACGAACCCGATGTGTTTGTGCGCGATGATAATTCGGCGCTTGTAAGTGGTGATGCTTCAGTGGAAGTTTTAAGCGAAATTATCAAAGGATTTACCGTTGATTATGAAGAGATTGATTACTCAACCGTGGGGGGGTTTATTTTTAACCTGATGGGTAAAATCCCCGGTTTAGGCGAAACTATCGATTATAATGGTTACCGGATTGAGATAGTTGACCTGGATGGAAACCGGATCGACAAAGTTTTGATTACCCCAAAAAAGGAGGAAAGGAAGTAAACTTAATAATCCAATATCCAATAATCAATAATCAAATTCCAAATTCCATAATCCAAATTACAAAACCTCAATTACCCATTCACCCAATTACCCGATATCCCGTATCCTTTCAATCCGTCCTAAACTCCTGCAGATTTAAATATCAAGATTGCAGCTTGTATTATCAATTTGAAGTGTTATTTTGGCACTTATTATTTTAAATCAAAAGAACCTTGAAAATGAAACTGAAAATTTACCATTTACTACTGACAATCTTTTTGGTTGCCCCGGCATTTGCCCAGAACAAAATCGTTATCAATACTGATTTGGGCAAAGAAAAAATCAGCAAACATATTTACGGACATTTTTCAGAACATCTTGGCACCTGCATTTATGGAGGTTACTGGGTGGGCGAAGATTCGAAAATTCCGAATACCGCCGGTATCAGGAATGATGTTGTTTCGGCGTTGAAAGAAATCGGTATTCCGAACCTGCGTTGGCCGGGCGGCTGTTTTGCCGACGAATATCACTGGATGGATGGTATCGGTCCGCGCAACGAACGACCAACCATGATTAACACACATTGGGGCGGCGTTACCGAAAACAACCATTTCGGAACCCATGAGTTTCTTGAGCTTTGTAACCAGTTGGATTGTGAACCGGTAATCTGCGGAAACCTTGGCAGTGGCTCAGTACAGGAAATGTCGCAGTGGGTGGAATACCTGAACTCATCAAACATCAGCCCGATGACCGACCTGCGCAAAGCCAACGGACGTGAAGAACCCTGGGGTGTAAAATACTGGGGCGTGGGTAACGAAAGCTGGGGTTGTGGCGGCAGCATGACGGCTGAATATTATGCCAACGAAATGCGCCGTTACGGAACATTTACCAAAAACTATGGAAATAACCGGTTGTACAAAGTAGCCTGCGGCCCGAATGTGGACGATTACCACTGGATGGAAACGCTGATGCGCGATGGGAACCCGGGGCAAAGTTTCCAGGGAATTTCGCTGCACTATTATACCATTTGCCACGACTGGAGCAAAAAAGGTTCGGCTACACAATTCGATGAAAACGAGTATTTCACCACCTTGAAAAAAACTTTGTTTATGGATGAACTGCTCGAAAAACACATCACCATCATGGATAAATACGATCCGCGAAACAGGGTTGGGTTAATTGTTGACGAGTGGGGCAACTGGTTTGATGTGGAACCCGGTACCAATCCCGGTTTTCTGTTTCAGCAGAATACTTTGCGCGATGCCATGGTGGCTTCGGTCAACCTCGACCTTTTTAATAACTACGCACGCCGTGTAAAAATGGCCAATATTGCCCAAACCGTAAATGTTTTGCAGGCAATGATTCTGACCAAAGACGACAAAATTGTGAAAACACCTTCGTTTTATGTGTTCAAGATGTATGCTGTGCATCACGATGCCACGTTGTTGCCGTCGAATGTAATTTCGGATAAATATACTTTGGGTAACGAATCGATTTCTGCACTTTCGGCTTCTGCTTCAAAGGATGCGTCGGGTAAAATTCACGTTACCATAACCAATCTTGACCCGGCAAACAGTAAAGAAGTAACCTGCGATTTACGCGGTACTGAAAAAATTGCATTTGTTCGCGGACAAGTGGTTACAGGCGAAAAAATTAACTCCTACAACGACTTCGGAAAAACGGAAGCAGTGAGTTTGAAAGATTTTAAAGATGTAAAAATGAATGGAACTGCCGCGGTTGTAAAAATTCCGGCTAAATCGGTGGTAATGATTGAGCTTCAGTAAGAAGATTATTGGGAAAAAGAATGAGCGGGTGAAATACAGTAACCCGCTCATTCTTTTTTTAGGCAATCGTTGTTTTGTTTTTTTCAGGTATTAAGTATCCGTATTTTTCTCCATCCTTTTGATATCCAATTTCCGCTGTGCAAGCACTTTTATATAGTTAGTGCAATTAAATGCATGAATTTCATTTTGGTTACCGATGAACAGAAACGATTTTGTTATCCAGTCGATGGCAGCATCAATATCGCCATTCATTTCGCAGGCAAGCCCCAGGTTAAACATACTTTTGGCGGCTATCATTTTGTTTTTGTTGCTAACATTTTTTTTCCAGATTTCAGCCGCTTCCAGCCAGCGGTTTTGCTCAATCATTTTGTTTGTCATTTTCAGTTCTGTGTGCCCCGATTTGTAGTACATTCTATCCACATTAATCCAATGTGGAACCAGATATTCTACAAATTCGGTTGCAGCAAGATCGGCAGCGTTATAAACAGCATCTTTTCGCGGTGGGAGCGTTCTTTTTGCCTCGCGTAGCGAATAGGAGGGTTCAATCCATTGAATGGTGTCAATTTTCTGGAAATGATTTGTAAACTCCATTTTTTTCAGATCGTAAAACGACCAGCTTGCCAGTATCATCACCACTTCTTTTGCCTCATTGAATTGAGTTAAATAGGATAAATCGGTTTGTAAACTGTCGCTCATATATCGGTAAATCGACCTTGAATATATGGCGTCGATGGCTGCAAAGAAATCGAGAGAAACAAATATATCAGCGCCGGTCTGACGGGCAATAGTTTCTATCTTGTTTCGTGTGTAAAATCCATATTCGGGATCAATCAATAAGGAAATGTTTTTTCCGGGTTTCAGTCCCTGAAAATTTCTTGTTAATCTGGCAAGTTTTATCACTTCCTGCTGATTGCGTGAAATATTCAGAATTGCTTCGGGGGCTGCAAACATTTCAGTGACCAGCGAATCGCTGATTGCAATACTGGTGAAATCTGTTTCGGGCAGAATCGTGACGGTATCGAAATACTGAATTTCGTTTAAATAACGTGTAAAAACATCGAAATAAATTTTTGAAGCAACACTGTCAGAATTGGTGCGATCGATGACGGTTGTTGTGTCTTCGAAATGTTTGGCAAATACCGGATTCCAGGCAATATTGGTATTATTGTATTTTAACGCAACTTTGCGGTATTCGGGTTTAATTCTGGCTGCACCCGGCACAAGAACTTCGATATTGATTGTTTTTGAGTTGTAAAGTGTGTTGCACCCCTGAAGCAAAAACAGCATTATCAGCCAATACACAATGCATTTTGGGTGGTTCATTGCTCCTGATTCAGTCGTTCGATATCTTTCTGTCGTTGCAATAAAATCTTCCTGTATTCATCAATCATTTTCAGGTTTTCGCGGTTGTGATAGTCTTCGGCCATTTTACGGGCCGAACTCAACCATTGCAGGGCGCTGTCGAAATCATCCTTCATTTCGTAGGCAAAAGCCATATTGTACCTGGCATTTATGGCCAGTTTTCCGTCTTTGTTACCGGTGTATCTTCTCCACAACATAATGGCGTTGTCCCATTCTCCTTTCTGAACATATTTTTCGGCGGCTTCAAAATCGGGCAGTGGTGGTACCGAATAAATGCGTTTAGTGTTGGCCCACGATGCTGTATAACGTTTTGCATATTTTTCACCTGCCATTTGAGAGGCAATTTTCAGAGCAGTGAGCCGGGGTGGCAGTTTACTGCTTCTGTCAAGGGTTCCGTCATCTTTGTAGGCATTCCAGAATACTGTATCGATCATCGTTTTGCGATCCCTGAATTTTTGTATTGACGGATCGAATGCCGACCAGACATCTGCTGTAATCACCTGGCGTGGCGATGGTCCACCCTCGTCATCTTTATATTCAGAATAAAAATATGAATGGGTTTCGAGCAAAATAATGTAATCGGTTTTTGTGGTTTCTGCAAGTCCGGCCAATACTGTTGGATTCAGTTGAGGAATTTTAGCGG
The DNA here is from genome assembly GCA_036735485.1 of Draconibacterium sp. GTDB lineage: Bacteria > Bacteroidota > Bacteroidia > Bacteroidales > Prolixibacteraceae > Draconibacterium. The sequence continues at coordinate 28,864 of DAINOH010000024.1, forward strand.
CTGAATGGGGTTTGAAAACATCGCTGAAAATCAGGAACTCCTTGTTTTCGTAATTCTTTTTCAATGTGATGGCAGCTTCATTCAGGCAAATAGTTGCCAGCAAACTGTCGAGATTTCGTGGATCGCCTTTTGCTTTTTTCAACAGGTGGTTATCCCGGTAATAGTGTTTCAGCGTATCGTTATCATACCTGAAATTCCGGTAAACAAGCGCTACTTTTTTCACATCGCCGGGGATTTCTGCTTCGCCTGGTTTATAAATATCAACCGGAAATTCTTTATAAACCGTACAAGAGCCTAACGTCAGCAGGGCTAAAAATAAGGTTGACAGTTTGTTCATGGCTTATATTTTTGAAGTTCAGTTTTACGGTTTTTCAATATCTCCAGATAATCATAAGTAATTGTTCTGAACATGGTTTCGTAGGATTTCAATGCCCACTCAATGGCTGCATCCACATCTCCCGCAATTTCGTAAGCCACTGCCAGGTTAAATTCTGTCTTGCTTTTTACTGACGCTGATTTTGCTGTTTCAAGCGAATTCTTCCAAAGCGTTATTGCTTCATCCCACCGGTTGCTGTCAACAAGAATGGCGGCCTTTTTCAAAAAGTCATCTCCCGAAATGTAAATTTTTCGCGTTTCGGTCCTCCATATCGGACTGATTTCTCCGGCGAAGTCGATTGCTGCCGTAATTCCAGCTTCGTACAAAGCATTTTTTACAGGTGTAAAACGGTAAAACAAATCGGTTGCTGTTCTATCAGCCCCTTCCCACGACAAAGTGTCCATTAAAATCTGGCGCAGAATTGAATTTTGTTTCAGCGGATCATAAATCCGGAACAAAACTTCATAATTCACTTTCATTTCAGCCTTCACATAATCCACGTAATTATTGGCATACGGATCGAAATCAACTCTTTTATCAAACGAAGTCATCACCCGGGTTTTAAAATAATCGATGGATAGAACGCCATCTGTTTTAAAAGTATCGCACAGTGTTTTTACTTCATTTTGAGTCAGTTCTCGCGCCATTGATAACGTACTTCTGTTTTCCAGAAATCGGTCTTCGGGTATTACAATATCAAAACGCCCCGATTCATAAAGCAGGTCGCCGAGTGCTTTTAAGGTTGTGTCGATAACACTGATGTCGTTGATTACCGTGTCGTAATCAAAATTCTGCCTGTAAAAAATCCATTGAAGCGAGTCTGTGTCAAGGTCGTTATATTTTTCGTTGTTCACTCTTGATAAAATCAACAGGCTCTGAATATTTTCGGGAAGCTCTTTTCTGGGTTTTTCGGGTATTTCGAGGGTAATAGAGCGCGTTGAAACGCATGAATACAAAGCTGTTCCGGCGAACAGTAACATCAACAGTTTTGCAATATGTCCGATGTTTTTAATCATTGTCAGGCGCTGCTTAATAAATGCCCCAGAATTTTCTCAAAAACCATTCCATACTTAACAAAAGTAAAATTAAAGCAAAAACCCATTTCAGGTTCAGAATTTCACTGATCATTTCCTGGAAATAATTAGTGGCAACCAAACGGTTGCTGTTATTTATTTCAGCAGCAAGTTCTTTTATCTGTTGCGGATTATAAAATTTCCCTCCGCTCAAAACTGCTAGCTGCGACAGCATTTCGAAATTAGCTTTGAGATCGGCATTCTCGAAATTGACAGGAATAACTGTGAAAGAGCCTTTCTCAGTATAGCCTTTCCCCGAAATTTCAACTTCTGCTGAAAATGAATAATCACCGGTTGGCAGGTTGCCGGCGTTCAGATAGTAGTCTTTTCCACGCACATCAAATACAAAATCAAAATCTTCTCCGGTTGAATTGGTGATTTTCATTTTTACTTCCGGCGTTGTAATCCGTTCAAATACGTCGTTGTAAACTTCGGCATTGATGATGACCTCATCGGTTTCAGAGTACACGGGATTGAAATTCAGTACAAAATTGGCTTCATTCTGCCGCAATGCGAGGTATTGAACAAGCTGGTTTACAAACTCATTGAAAAGAACATGCGACTGGTTGACGGAAAAATTGTACAATCGCCAGCGCCAGATTCCTTCGCCAAAAATAAACCCGGTTTTCCGGCCGTTGATGGTTCCTGCTGCCAAAAGTGGTTTATTGGTTTCAATATTCATAATTCGCTGGTAAAACAGCGGGACCAATCCGGCATCTGTCTCAAAATCGGCAAAAGGCACCTGGAGCGGAGGAAAACGCGGAATAATTTCGCGCAGTTCTTCACTGAGAGAATAAGAGGCAAAAATGGGATTGATTACTGCCTGGGCTTCTTCATTAGTTCCGGCAAGTGGTTTTATACCTGCTCCCAGGTTGAAAGTATTAAACTGGGGGATAAAAGTTTTGTTTCCCACAATAAATAAGGTCGGAATCCGGTCTTTTTCAGTTTTACTCAAAATATCGGAAACCGATTTCGAATTGGTGGGCAATTGGTTCAGAATTAAAAGGTTAAAATTTTTCAGATCGGCCGGATATGGTTCTTCTGTAAACACGGAAACATCATAAGTTGTTTGTTCATCAAGTGTGTTTCTGATGGCACCAATATCAGGATGAGGACCTTCGGAAAGAATCAGTACCTTTTGCTTTTTATCGAGCACATTGATCACAAAAACCGACTGGTTGTTTTTTGTATTTCTTTCTTTATCAACGGTCTCTGTTTTTATAACAAATCTTTTTAGCCCGGGCGTTCCGGCTTCAATAATAAATTCCTGGGTATGAAAAAAGTTTTGCGTTGGTGGAGTTACAATGGCGCTGGCAACTTCCGTTTCACCTGAAAGAACCGAGATTTTCAGTGGTTTTCCTTTTAGTTTGCTATACCGGGTATCAATTTCAACCGGAAATTTGTTGCCGGCAAAAGTGGTGCGGTTTACCCTGATTTCCTGTATCCGCGAATCGATAACTTCGGTTGAATCGCCCAGGCCCAGTGTATAAACCGGAAAATTCACCTCATCAAGCATGTTCACCGGGTTTTTCCCCTGGTTGTAAATTCCGTCACCAGCAATGATCACCGCTGCAATATTATCGTTAAAATGATTGTTGACGATGGTGCGGAGCAGTTGTCCATAGTCTGATTTTTTTTCACTGAAATTATAGTTTTCCAGCGGCTTTGCCGATTCACCGAAAGTGTATTCGAGAACGGCATGATTATCGGGGAGTTCCTTTTTTAATTCGTCTCTCAACAAGGTCAATTTTGCGGTTGTTTCAAGCGAATCGGGGCTGGAAGTAAGTGATGCTGAATTGTCCCAGGCAAGTATAATCAGTGGCTCACGTGTAATCTTTTTCAGTGTTTTAATAAAAGGCGACAACAATAAAACGGCTACCAGGAAAAAGGACAAAAACCGCAACCCTGTCAGAATGTACAATTGTTTCCTGGTAAGTTCTTCGTTTTCCCTGTTTCTGAAGTAAATAACCGCAGTTGCTGCCGCCGCTGCAATCAATACAGCCAGCAGGTATAAAAACCAGTATTTAGAACCAAATGAGATCAATTTGTGTTTTTTTCAATGAAGGCGTAAATATACAACTCCTTTTTTTAATGGCTATTAATGTTTATTATTGCTGCTGATTAAATGATGTTAATTCGGAAAGTTAAAAAATAAGATAAAAATGAATAATAAAATATTTAAGATGAGGCTTTTGGCTTTTTTCTTTTTACTGGTTGCGACACCTGCGATGTCACAAAAATTTAATCCTGAAGTCACGGTTGACGAAATAAAAAAGGATATTGGTTATTTGGCTTCCGATGAACTGAAAGGAAGAAAATCGGGTGAAGCAGGTGATTGGGAAGCCGCAAAATATATCAGGGATCAGTTTCGCGAGGCTGGATTGAAATTGCTTTATAACGACGGCTTTCAATCGTTCGGACTTGTTACAGCAGCCGAGCCCGGCGAAGGCAATTCACTAAACGTGAATGGCGCATCATTTGAATTGAAAAAGGATTTTATTCCTTATGCTTTCTCTGCAAATACTTCGCTGAAGGCAGGTGTGGTTTTTGCCGGTTTCGGACTCGAAGTTGATCGTGACACATTAAAATGGAACGACTATAAAAACCTGGATGTTGAAGGAAAATGGGTGGTTATTTTACTTGGCGATCCCGATCTTGAAAATCCGCAGAGTCCATATCTCGAGTTTTCTTCTGAACGTTCAAAAACCCTGCTGGCAACCGACAAAAAGGCTGCCGGGGTGATTTTTGTTGCCGGAGCCAAATTTTCGGAAAAAGATGAACTGGGTTCCCTGAATTTCGATAAAAACAGCAGTCGCTATGCAATCCCAGTAATCCAGGTAACCCGCAATGTTGCCAACCAGATGCTGGGTGGTACCACCATCGAATCGTTGGAAACAGAACTTTTAGCCGGGCAAAAACCGGTTGTAAAAAGTCAGGCTGTCATTTCAGCCGTTGTCAATGTTTTGCTGAAAGAATCTGAAACCCGCAACGTGGCAGCCTTGTTGCCTGGCACTGATCCCGTTCTGAAAAATGAATATGTGGTTGTGGGAGCCCATTTTGATCATCTGGGAATGGGCGGTCCCGGTTCAGGTTCACGTCAGCTTGACACGATCGCAGTTCACAATGGTGCCGACGACAATGCCTCGGGAGTTTCGGCGGTAATTCAGTTAGCCCAGAAACTGGGTGCTGCAAAAAACAACAAACGGAGTATTATTTTTGTGGCTTTTGGTGCCGAGGAAATGGGTCTTGTGGGTTCAAAGGCTTTTGTGAACAAACCTCCTGTTGAAACCGAAAAAATGGTGGCAATGTTTAATTTCGATATGATCGGAAGGCTTGATCCGGCCGGCAATGGTTTGAGTATTGGCGGTTCACAAACCGGAAAAGAATCGGAAGAATTGATGAACAGGCTGAACACAGGATTTAACCTGGCATTTTCGCCCGAAGGTGTTGGCCCGTCTGACCACGCTTCATTTTATCTGCAGAATATCCCGGTTTTCTTTGTTTCAACCGGAGCTCATCCCGATTATCACACACCTTTTGATGATGCTGACCGCATCAACTACGAAGGTGCTAAAAAAGTGATTGATTATTCATACTTGCTGGTTAACGAAGTTGCCAATCGCCAGCAGGAACTGACTTTCCAGGAAGCGGGGCCAAAATTCCAGCGCAACCGCGGCGGCAAGCTAAAAGTAACATTTGGTGTTATGCCTGATTATGCAGGACTTGAAAAGCGCGGATTACGGATTGATGCAGTCACACCCGGAAAACCGGCTGAAAAAGCAGGGATGAAAAAAGGCGACATTATCACTGCCATCGAAGGAAAAAAAGTAGGCGGAATTCACGACTACATGAGCCGTTTACAAACTTTAAGCGCCGGGCAAAGAGTTTCGGTCGATATTATCCGCGACGAAAAACCAACCGTATTAATTGTTGAATTATGACGAAGAAGATCGTTTCAGGTACGGTTTTCCTCCTTTTTTCTTTATATTTTATTTTGGTTCAGGCATCTGATTTCAAGGTTGAAAAATCAACATTTGTTTATAAAACCATTGATGGTGTTAAACTTGAAATGGTGATGTACAAACCTGAAACCGAGTTGAAACAATTACCTGCAATTGTTTTTTTCTTTGGTGGTGGCTGGATAAAAGGCGATCCTTCTCAGTTTCAGCACCAGGCTGAATATTTTGCATCACGCGGCATGGTTGCTTTTTGTGCTGATTACAGAACACAATCGAAACATGGAACAACGCCATTTGAAAGTGTGAAAGACGCGCGATCGGCAATCAGGTATTTGAAACTACATGGTAAGGAACTGAATATTGATACAGAAAAGATTGTGGCATCAGGAGGTTCGGCTGGCGGGCATCTCGCATTGTGCACTGCCTTAATAGATGACATTAATGAAAAGGGCGACGAAATGTCGGTTTCGCCGGTACCGTTTGCGCTGGTTTTATTCAATCCGGTTGTTGATACCGGGAAAAAGGGATACAGCAAAGGTATTCCACAAGGTAGAGAGTTTGAAATCAGCCCGGTTCATCATATTACAGATCATGTTCCGCCTGTTTTAATTATGCACGGCAATGAGGACAAAACTGTTGTGCCTGAAAATGTGATCCGGTTTAATTACCTGATGAAACAAAGAAGTAATAAATCAGCACTTGAGCTTTATAAAAAGCAGGATCACGGATTTTTTAACTACAATGTGAGTTTAAAATACTTCAGAAAAACATTGCTTCGATCTGAAGAATTTCTTGAAAATTACAACCTGCTGAAAGGTGAAAGCTGGGGCAAAAAATATCCGAAAAGCTGAGATTCTGCACTCAGCTTTCATCCACAAATTTCTTGTAATTGTTTAAGATTGACTGCCAGCCTGCTCTTTGCATCTCTTCCGAATGCATGTTTTCTGCTTCAAAAGTTTCAACCACTTTTGTTTTTTCGCCAACCGCAATAAACTGAACCTCAACGATTCTTCCATCGGCAATTTTGTATTTCAGATATTCATTCGGAATAATCCTTAGAAATATTCCATTAAAATCGAAACTGATAGATCCATCAGTTGAAGACATTGTATAACTAAATGCGCCTCCTTCAGTCAAATCGTTAATTGCTTTTGGGCAGTGCCAGTCTTCTGAGGCATGATTCCATTTCTCTATACTTGCCGGTTTTACAAAGTGAAACCAGGCTTTTTCGGGAGTGGTATCAACAATAGTTTCAACAGTTATTTTTGTTTTCATTTTTATGTTAATGGTTAAATACAATTTTTAAACAATCATTTTTACTAAAAGTTTGCCGGTTATTAAGAATTGAATCACCTTTGAACTTCTAAAAAATGGCAAAAAATACAACAATATGAATCGGTTTTTTTGATATTTCAATTAAACGGAAATAAGGAAGGCAAGTTCTTTTTGTTTAAAATAACCGGCCAACCGCAAGAAGCATCTTCAAAACGAAGCTGACTGTTTATTTTTAGCCGGAATAATTTTCCGGAATCTCTTTTATTTTGCCGGTTTGAGATCGACATTCCAGTATTCGGCAATGGCTTTCAGTTCTTTGGCAGTCAGGTGTGTAACTGCACCCTGTTTGGGACTGGTGAAGTTGGTGGTTTTCATCAAGCCCTCATTAAAATTACCGAGGTTTTTAAAAGTTTTGAAATCGGTTGTTTCACTGAAACCCATGTTACTGGGGCGTTTACCATAAACATCGTACATCAGCACCCAGACATCGGTGCCCAGTCGTTTAAACACATTGGGTGCCTCCGTTGAAACTTTTTCAGGATCAATACGATTTGTTTCTGTTTTGTAATCGCCATTGATTTTATCCGAAACTGCATACAAAACTTTGGCGTCCGACACAAAATACATGTGATATTGGTCGCCCACTTTGGTGATGTCGCCATCCAGTCCGTTAATGCCGGTGATCAGTTCCGGTTTGGTTTCCAGTTTGGTAAACTCATCGTTGGTGTATGAGTAGTACAGGTGGCATTCCTTGTTGTTATAGCGAATGGTGAAATAGATCATCATTTTCTTTTTCGCCGGTTCGTATATAGTTTCGGGTGCCCACGAGCAGTCGATGTCGCCCAGTTCAGGAAAAGCTTTATCAACTCGGAAATTGGAATGAGTCCAGTGAATCAGGTCGTATGATTTCATCAATACCAGCGCCCTGTTGTTCCCCCAGCCGTATTTCTCAATCGGGCGTTCCCAGTCGGTATCGCGGAAACCAGCCCGTTTACCAGCGATGTGCAGGTCGGTCATAGCGAGATAGAACGCACCATCCGGCCCGCGTGTGATGTGTGGATCACGAACGCCTTTTTGCTCAGCCAGCTTCGAGCCGTCGAACAATGGCATTCCTCCATTGATATCAGTAAACGTGTAGCCGTCGGTGCTGACGGCCATGTAAGCGCACTGATTTTGGTCTTTGAAATAAACCAGTAAATAGCCTGCATAATCTTTTTCATTTGCCTGTCTGGCCTTCTTCGGTTTTTCGAGCGAAGGAACAATCACAATGCCTTTGTCAGACGCACTGGCTGGGGCAGTTTGTGCTGTTGGCTGCGCGATGGCTGACCATCCGATGGAAAGAAAAAGAACTGAATAGAAAAGTTGTTTCATTGTTGGTTATTATTGGTAGTATTTTAAAAAATTGTTTCAAATCCAGCCCCGCAACTTGTAATAAGCCAGTGCTGTTATTTCGCGTGCAATCAGAATTTCATATTTCAGGTGGTTCCAAAGTTGGTAACGTGCATTGATGCTTTCACCCACATCGGGCACCAGCGTTTTGTTGCCTCCCAACTTGTCATCATCAAATTTCAGGTCGGCTTCCAAAGCATTTTCAAAAGCCGGCAAACCATTTACTTTCTGAAATCCTGCTTTCCTGAAACAAAGCACTGATCTGCGCATATGTTCGGGCGAAGTGACCAGCAATACCGGGGTTTCAATTGAGAGCACGGTCGAACAATTCAATGCCTGGGCCCGCGTGTTGGTTCCCTGGTTTTCAAAAGAAATATTTTCAGCAGAAACATTCCGGAGAATCAGTTCTTTTTTCATCAGTTGCGGAGTGCTCAGACTGTCAGAAATATCTCCCGGAATTGACAATATTACTTTTGCTTCGGGAAATGACCTGGCAGCCGAAGCGGCATACCAGCCGCGCATCAGGTTACTTTGGCTGGGCATTCCACCTCCGCCCAAAACAATGATTACTTCGGGCTTCCATTTCATTTCAGATTTGCTGGTACCCAGCCAGTAATAGCCCCAGAATGGTTTTTCGGTAAGGGCCAGCAATACACAAAACAGAAAGAAAATTCCGATAACCGAAGCAATATTTCGGAGTATCCTCAAAAAAACAATACTTTTGGATTTGAATCCTTTCATTGTTTGATTTTTGCTGTTAAATGTAAAAATTATCCGGCTGACAGGGTTTTTTAAGTTAAAAAATTAAACAATAAGTTTTGAATACCACAGATAAAAACGAGCTGATTCAGCTTTTTGAAAATCATTTTAACGAAAAGGCGGAAAGCGTTGAAATGCTTCCGGCATCGGGATCATACCGCGAATATTGCAGAATAAAATCACACGGACGGACAGTAATTGGCGCCTGCAATGCTGATGTGAAGGAAAACACGGCATTTCTTGCATTTACAAGCCATTTTAAGAAAAACGGGTTACCGGTGCCGGCAGTTTTTGCCGTGAGTGCCGATTTGAAAAAATACCTGCTCGAAGACCTCGGCGATACCACACTTTTCGATTTTTTAAGTGCCACACGCGAAAAAGAAGGTTTCTCCGAAAACATCATTTCAGAATACAAAAAAGTTTTGCAGATTTTACCAAGAATCCAGATTCTTGCAGGTAAAGATCTTGATTATTCCGTTTGTTACCCGCGTGCTGCTTTCGATAAACAGAGCATGATGTGGGACCTCAATTATTTCAAATATTACTTTCTGAAATTAGCCAAAATTCAGTTTGATGAACAGGCGCTGGAGGATGATTATCAGGCTTTTTGTGAATTTCTTTTAAGTGCTGAATCTGACTTTTTTCTGTACCGTGATTTTCAGAGCCGCAATGTGATGCTCAAAAACCAGGAGGTTTGGTTTATTGACTACCAGGGTGGACGCCGTGGAGCTTTGCAATACGATCTCGCCTCGCTTTTGTACGATGGGAAAGCCGATATTCCGGAAAGTGTGAGGCAGCAGCTTTTTGATTTTTATGTTGAAGAACTGAAGAAATATATCCCGGTTGACGATTTTCGTTTCGCCGCATATTATAAGGGTTTTGTGCTCATCAGAATTATGCAGGCGATGGGTGCATACGGATTCAGGGGATTTTACGAGAAAAAAGAGCATTTTCTTAAAAGTATTCCGTTTGCACTCAAAAATCTTGAATATTTGTTGACCGACTTGAATTTGCCGGTTGAATTGCCGGAATTGGTGAAAGTTTTGAATGAGTTGACGCAATCAGAAATACTGAAGGAAATTGGCCGCATAAAAACAAATCTGACTGTAACTGTCAACAGTTTTTCGTATAAAAAAGGCTATCCGGCTGATTTGTCGGGAAACGGGGGAGGCCATGTTTTCGATTGTCGTGCCCTGAACAATCCGGGCCGTTATCCTGAATTGGCTGTATTTACCGGAAAGGACATTGAAATTCAGCAGTTTCTGGAACAAAAATCAGAAATTGGTGTATTTCTGAATGCGGTTAAACAAATTGTTGACCAATCGGTGAAAGTGTATCTCGAACGCGAGTTTACGAATCTCTCCTTGAGTTTTGGCTGTACTGGCGGAAGGCACCGTTCGGTATATTCAGCCGAAAAAATGGCAGAATATCTGCGGAACAATTACCCGGTAAATGTTGTTGTTAATCATCGTGAGATGAATGGATAATAATGAGCAAAAAAGCTTGCAAGGATAAAGAATTTGAAGATCGCGAAAGCCCGAAATACGAATGTGCGAGATGTGGGGCCAGGGTTAAAAAGGAAGAAAAAGTTTGCAAACCGCACAAAATCAAATCTTAAAGCATTTAAGCTGATTCTGAAAAGTCAATTCAGATTTGAATCGAAACAGGAATAAAGCCATTTTATGATAGGTGTTTTTGGTATTTTTCGATTCAGTTTTATATTTTCGCGGGAAATTTATCAAAAACAACATTTTTCATGGGAAGAGCATTTGAATACCGCCGTGCAGCAAAAGAAAAACGCTGGGACAAGATGTCGAGGATATTTCCGAAACTCGCAAAGAAAATAACCATTGCAGCCAAAGAAGGAACACCCGATCCGGATACAAATGCCGCACTCAGAACAGCCATTTTAAATGCCAAGGCGCAAAATATGCCCAAAGCCAATATCGATGCTGCTATCAAACGTGCATCAGGAAAAGATGCAGCCGATTATACCGAGGTAAATTACGAAGGAAAAGGACCTCACGGCGTGCTTATTTTTGTTGAATGTGCAACCGACAATACCACCCGCACAGTTGCCAACGTAAAAAGCTATTTCAATAAACACCACGGGATTTTGGGACCGACCGGATCGCTTGAATTTATGTTTTCGCGCAAAGCTGTTTTCGAATTTGAAAAACCAGCCGGAATGAATCTTGAAGACCTGGAACTCGAACTGATTGATGCAGGTTTGGAAGATATTGAGGAAAACGAAGGTGTTGTTTATGCATATGCCGATTATACGTCGTTTGGAGAAATGTCGCAAGCCCTTGAAAACCTGAAAATTGAACCGTCAAAAGCAGTGTTGAAGCGTTTCCCGAATACCCCGGTTGAATTTACCGAAGAACAACTGGAAGAAATTGAAAAGATGATTGACAAGCTGGAAGAAGACGATGATGTTCAGGCGGTTTATACCAATATCGCTTAAATTAACGAATATTTGATTCTGGATACAGTATGCTGTATCTCAAATTTGAAGACTCACTGATTTAACTGAGATACTCACGCACAACACGGGAAATGTCTTTTTTTACCATTTCCCATGTTTGCTTTTTAAAACTGACAGGTGCTTCACTTTCGTCAGCATCAACAAAATAGGTAATTGCATGAGGAATGCTGATCGCCAGCATTTGGTTTGGAAATTTTTGTTAGTGCCAATCCATGATTTGCTGAAGCGAATAGTGTTTAAATAGTTCGTGCAAATCCCAGAAATCTTTCTTTTTCCCTCTGCCTAAAATGGCCTGAATTTTCATGGCTGCGATGTCATTGTCACTGTAAAATCGAATATTTTGCTCAGTTAGATAAGGTGCAATGGGTGAATGCGGATAATAGACAATATCCACTTTAACATCATCGATAAAGCAAAAAATGCCAAAATGTGTATGTTGTTCTTTGTAAACAAATCTTTGTCCAAACGTTGATTCAAGTTCTTTTACAACAATCGAATGCTCAAATTTAATGTGATGAAACAAATCAAGATCAACAGAACTCCGGTGACCGTAACGTAGCGACAAAGCAGTTCCTCCAACCAAAGCAAATGGTTGAAGTGATGGTACATTCATCAATTCCTTTAGTAGGGAAAAAGTTCCGGGTTCAACAGTCTGAGTGTGTAACATCTGAAATCCTCCAATGGTCTGTCAATAATAGCGCTGGCAAAATGAATGGTATGTAACGGAAGATATTTGGCTTTCAAAAGCGCTTCGGTGACTTTCTTATCTCCATAATACCGGCGGCACTGGCGGATGTCTTCCACATCGCCACGTTCAAAAACACGCTCGATTACAAAATTGGCTTTTGCATCGTAATCGATTTTCTCAAAATCAACATCCCAGAAAATGCGCTTTTGAAATACCGGTTTCTTTTTTTCTACCATGTTGCTAAGATAAATAAAACAGCAGTTTGAAAGTTGATTCTGAATGTCAAATTTCGCAGGTCGCCGTTTGCAAAAAATTGTTTGTCCGGCGGAAATAGGCTGTTTATCTAAAAAATATCTTTAATGGGAGTTGTTTTACTACTTTTCGGGTAAAAAGCCAAATAATGATTGAAGTCCAGAATTATACAAGCCTCTTTATTTCGATGTGGAAAAACAGTTCCGAGTCCCTTCCTTATTTTCCGAAACAATATGACAGTGGAGAGAAAAAAGAGCGGGAGGCTCGTTTTGAGCTGATTCAGCAGCAAATGAAGGCTTTTCAGAAAAAGGCAAATGTCAGAAAACTAAAGCAAACAAAGCCTGAAAGTGTGTTCTTTCCGATGTTCAGGACGTTTTTACAGGATGTTTTTGATTTTGAACCCGATCAGCTCAGTATCATTTTATCCGACCAGTTTAAACATGTCAGTCGTGACTTTTTTTATGCTGCCCGGAAATTCGGACCTGAACTCACACCCGAAAATATTTACCAGGGTTTGCGCAATGTCTGGATTATGAATGGATTGCAACTGATGCTTGGTAAGCCTGTTGAAATTACTCCTTCGGTTTTTGCATACAGCATGATTTACCCTTACAGCGACAATTTATTGGATGATCCTGCTATTTCCTCTGAAGAGAAAAAGGATTTCAGTATTCGTTTTTATAACAGGCTGAAAGGAGAAAAGACAGAACCAAAATCATTTACCGAATCGCAGCTTTTTAAACTGGTGAGTATGTTTGAAGAGCAGTACGACAGAAAATCATTTCCTGAAATATATGAAAGTTTACTGGCGATTCACAACGCACAGACTGAAAGTTTGAAACTTGTAAAAGATCAATCACTGAATCAATCAGAAATATTAAGGATTTGCTTTGAAAAGGGAGGAACATCGGTTTTAGCAGACGGATATCTGGTTGCCGGGAAATTAACCCAACAACAGGAGAGGGCTTTGATGGGTTATGGAATTTACCTTCAGTTGCTCGATGATATTCAGGATGCAAAAGAAGATGCAGCGGCACAAACCACCACTGCCTGTTCAAAACTGACTGGCGAATCAATGGAGCGGTTTGTTAACCGGACGGTACTTTTTGGGAGAGCAGCGCTCGAAGAAATGAAGAATTTCGGCATAAAAGATAACTACGTTTTTCTGAACCTGATGAACAAAAGCATTGAAACTATGATTATCGAATCTGTGGGATTGAATTATGCCGGTTATTCCCGGGAATATCTCAGTTTAATGGAAAAACATTCTCCGCTCCATTTTGATTTTGTGCGGCAAAAACGCAGTCAGTCAAAATCACACAGATTGGCTATGTTTCGTAAAATTTTCGAACAGTCGGCACAATACGAAACATCATTGGCTTTTTGATTTTGGTTTTTACCGGTTATTTGTATTTTTGAGTAACCTGTAAAACCTGATTTGTATGAAAAATTCTTTGTTGATTTATATCTTCACAGTTTTAGTATTGATATCCGGTTGTAATTCAAAAGAAAAAACAACCCAAAGTAATACAGAGTCAAAACCCAATGTCGTGATAATTTACACCGATGATTTGGGGTATGGCGATGTAAGTTGTTATGGTGCCACAAAAGTTAAAACTCCCAATATCGATAAATTGGCTGCATTGGGAATTATGTTTACAAACGGGCACAGTTCATCGGCTTCCTGCACACCATCGCGCTTTTCTATGCTCACAGGCGGTTATGCATTCCGAAAGCCGGGTACAGGAATCGCTCCCGGTGATGCCGCCATGATTATCGATCCTGAAACAAAAACGCTGGCTGATGTTTTTCAGAATGCAGGTTATGCAACCGGTGTGGTTGGCAAGTGGCATTTAGGCCTCGGTGGTGAAGGAGGTCCTGACTGGAATGGATTTATTTCACCCGGACCACAGGATCTGGGTTTTGATTACTCATTTCTGATGCCCGCAACCGGCGACCGTGTTCCTTGTGTTTATACCGAAAACGGACGTGTTCAGGGACTTGATCCTGCCGATCCGATTCAGGTGAACTATAAGGAAAAAATCGGAAACGAGCCTACCGGACTTGAAAACCCTGAACTTTTAAAAATGCACCCCAGTCACGGACACAATAATACGATTGTGAATGGAGTCAGCCGGATTGGTTTTATGACAGGAGGCAATTCAGCCAGGTGGGTTGATGAATACATGGCGGAAGCATTTACCCAGAAAGCGGAAAATTTTATCGATCAAAATAAAGAAAAGCCATTCTTTCTCTATTTTGCCACACACGGTATTCATGTACCCCGGGTTCCGCATTCTCAGTTTGCCGAAAAGAGCGGAATGGGACCCCGCGGCGATGCTATTCTTGAACTCGACTGGTGTGTGGGCAGGATTTTAGATAAACTGGAATCGTTGCAACTGACTGAACGCACACTGGTTATTTTTACCAGCGACAATGGTCCTGTGGTGGATGATGGATACAAAGATCAGGCAGTTAAATTACTTGGCGACCACAAACCTGCAGGTCCGCTGCGAGGTGGAAAGTACAGTGCATTCAGTGCCGGAACACAGGTGCCGTTTATTGTTTGCTGGCCAGGGAAACTCAAACACAAAGAATCGGATGTGTTGGTGTCGCAGGTTGATTTTATGGCTTCATTTGCCAGAATGCTGAATCAGCCTTTGCTGGAAAAAGATGCCCCCGATAGTTTTGAAATGCTCGATCAACTGTTGGGAAAATCGGATGTTGAGCGACCTCATTTTGTTCACCAGGGAATTTCAACCATGGCAATTATTCAGGGCGACTGGAAATATATTGTTCCTAATAAAGGCCGGAAAATATCAGAATTCACCAACATCGAGATGGGGAATGATTCGCTGCCTCAGCTATATAACCTGAAAGAAGATCAGGGTGAAACAAATAATCTGGCAGCAAAAAATCCTGAAAAGTTAGATGAATTAAAGAATTTGCTTCTTAAAATTAAAGAGGATGGACGAACCCGGTTTTAATCCTGAACTGTGGGTTAAATGTTAAAAACTAATTGTACACTGTAAGCTATTTGAGCCGGTAGCTCCCTGAAATTGTATTACATTTGGCCTTTCAAAATTTCAATTTGGTAATCATGAAGAGAGATAATTTGGTATTTGATATCATTGAAAAAGAACGCCAGCGTCAGTTAGGCGGGATTGAACTGATTGCATCGGAAAATTTTGTGAGCGAACAGGTTCTTGAAGCGATGGGGTCGGTAATGACAAACAAGTATGCCGAAGGATATCCCGGCAAAAGGTATTATGGCGGCTGCCAGTTTGTTGACATGACCGAGCAATTGGCCATCAACCGGATAAAAGAATTATACGGTGCCGAATGGGCCAACGTACAACCTCACTCAGGTGCACAGGCAAACGCAGCAGTTCTGAGTGTGATTCTGAAACCCGGTGATAAATTTCTCGGCCTTGACCTTTCTCATGGCGGGCATCTTTCTCACGGCTCACCAGTTAACTCTTCAGGAATTTTATATCAGCCAATTGCATACAATGTAAAAGAAGATACAGGTCGTGTGGACTACGACCAGATGGAAGCACAGGCGATTGATCACAAACCAAAACTGATTATTGGTGGTGCCTCGGCATATAGTCGCGATTGGGATTACAAACGGATGCGCGAAATTGCCGATAAAATCGGTGCATTGCTCATGATCGATATGGCTCACCCGGCGGGTCTGATTGCTGCAAGCCTGCTGAATAATCCGCTGGAATATGCACACATTGTAACATCAACCACCCATAAAACCCTTCGTGGGCCACGTGGTGGTATCATCCTGATGGGTAAGGATTTTGAAAATCCGTGGGGATTGACCACTCCAAAAGGAGAAGTGAAAATGATGTCGGCATTGCTGGATTCAGCTGTTTTTCCCGGTCAGCAGGGAGGACCGCTGGAGCATGTGATTGCTGCCAAAGCTGTGGCTTTTGGTGAAGCACTCGATCCATCTTTCATCGAATACCAGAAACAGGTGAAAATCAATGCAGCTGCGATGGCAAAAGCATTTACCGACCTGGGTTATCAAGTGGTTTCCGGCGGAACTGAAAATCATTCCATGCTGATCGATCTTCGTTCCAAATTCCCGCAGGTAACCGGCAAACAGGTGGAAAACACACTGGTGAAAGCCGAAATTACGGTGAATAAAAATATGGTTCCTTTCGACAGCCGCTCTCCTTTCCAGACTTCGGGGATCAGAGTTGGCACACCTGCCATTACAACCCGTGGTGTGAAAGAAGACCTGATGCCGGTAATTGTTCAGTTAATCGACGATGTGATTTCTGATATCGAAAACGAACAGTTGCTGAAAAGTGTGGGCGAGAAAGTTCACTCACTAATGAAGGACTTCCCGTTGTTTGCGTATTAAAAAGTTGCAATACTTAAACGATTTCTGAACGGATTCAAAACTTTAAACTAAAGTTCTTAGAATATAGATCCTGGGGCTGAAAAGTTTTCCAGGATTTTTTATTTTCATTAAAATCTTGAAAATATAGTTTCTATTTCGATTTTAAATTGGGCAAATCCCTGATGAATTTGTAATTATGAGATAATAAAATTGTAGTTTTTAATGATCAATTCCAGGGTCATTTTATTCAAATCGCAAAGGTTGCGGTTGTGTTGGCTCGAAACTATAGAACTGTCGTTTTGATTGCTCATTAAGAACAAATTGTACAAAATTCATGTCGGAAGGATGAAAGGGATAAAAAGCGAGACGCAACTGGAATGTTTTGAAAACAAGGCTTTCGTTATGAAGCCTTATTCCCGCACCAATTCCACTATAATATTGTTGTGCAAAAATCAATTCCTGGTTTGATCCGATTATCCCCAAATCAGTAAACATAAAAAGAGCCATGTTAAATTTATAGAATTCCTTTTTCAGGAAAAGTACATATTCAAGATTCAGGTTGAGTCGCTGTTTTCCAAAAGTTTCCATGCTTGAAAAACCCCTTATCAGGTTGTCCCTGTTAAGTGTCAGATTTTCAATTTCCAGGCGGTTTATTCCAATTGTGTAATCACTTTTTATGAAGAGCCTTGATATTGTATTGTTTACTTTTAATTTTTTGGAAATGAACGAAATATGCGCATCTATCTGCCCTTGTTCATATCCCGATTTGTTAAAATATCCGCCAATATCCGCCGCCATGTATAAATATCCCTTCTTATTCTGCAACAGGTTTCCGTTTGATAACAAAATATGTGCATAATGTCTGCTGATTGAGTCGTTAAACTCATACCCGTAAATAAATTCGTTTTTAAATCCTTCCGGAATATCTTCAGTAATTCCGTAACTAAAAACAAGATCATCCTGGATGTATCTGCGTTGTGTAAATGTAATTCCCGAAATTAAGAATGTTCGGTTTCTGAAGTAGTTATTATATTTTGGTTCGAATTCGTTTAAATTATAGAATTTCTGAGAATTATATCCGGTTGAAATCACAATCTGGGCATTTTCATCAGGGTCTTTTTTTACCTGAAAACTTCGGCCACCCCACACACCATGATACAATAGATCCATCGGATATTCAGGCTGAATAACATCATTCGAAAAAATCCAGTTGCTGCGATACATTCTTAATGCTGTTGCACCGTAACCCCACTTTACCGAAGTGGTTATAAACGGTTTATTTAAAATAAATCTGAAGCCTTCGTTTTTATATGTATTCAGGTAAGCAAATGAAATGTTCACAAATTTTCCCCTGATGTTATTGATTTTATAATATGTTTCGGTGCCTAAATATGGCTGTTTAATTACATGACCGGCGAATATTACGCCAACTTCGTGACCCACACCAAAAATATTATTGTCGTAAATCTCAAGTGCTGCCGATTGTATTCCGTTTACATTTCCGGTAACACCAAACGAAAACCTGTCTTTTGTTAAAATAATGACTTTTACAAACGCCGGATAAATAGAATCTTGTGTTAAAATGATGTTTATTTCCTTAATGTATGGAAGACTTCTGATAATGCGCTCATTTTCATAAATTATATCCGGATCAACTTCATCACCAATTTTAAACAGCAACATTTTTTGAATGGTATTCAGGTTCGATTTTGTATGAATTTTATTGGCCGATTTTTCAATCCAGCTTTTTGCCTTTCGTGTGGTATCCAGAAAAGTAGGTCCGAAAACTTCAAGAGGAATAATTTTTATTTCTGAAATTATCTTTCCTTTCATCTGGCTGTAGTAATTAATAGCCAATGCTTCTTTGTCAACATAAGGTCTTGGTGGTGAAATTAATGCATCATAAATCATGTGGGTAAATTTTCTCTTGCTTGCTTTATATTTTAAGCTGTCATAGAAAATCTCTTGTTTTAATAAGCTGTTGTTTTCAATATTGATAGTATCATTCTTTGCGGTTTGACCATTTGTTAAACCGATCAGCAAAATGAAAAAGGAAATGAAATGTAATGAAAGTAATATTTTCTTCATTCGTTTTTACCTTTGATACTATCAGAAAAACAGATTAACTGCTTTGTGATTTTGAAATTTAGTAAATTATAAATACCAACTAATCTCACGTGATAGTTAAATATAGTTAAAGCAATTGCCGATGAAATCAGGAGTTTTAATGTGCCCCGGAATTTTTTTAATGGCTTAATTTTTATTTTTGCTTTATGAAAACCATGGTTGAAATATACAGGCAAAATATTTATGGTGTAATGGGAACGCTGGTTTTTCATATTTTGCTTTTTGGCATATTCCTGTTGGCTAATCTTGACATAAAAAGGAATATAAAAGAAGAACCAATAATTATTGAATTTCCGGAAGAAGTTGAAGATATTAAAGAATTAAAAGAAGATATTGTAAAAGAAAATAGTAATTCGCCAGATAACCTTACCAATCTCGCTTCAAACCGTTTGTCAGCCAACCCACGGACATCAACCGTTTCTAATGATAAATTCTTTGATAACAATTATCAGGATGAATTAAAAGAAGCGCAGAATATGGTTGCAAATGTTAACAAGCAACTGGCAAAAGAAAAGGTAAAAATCGAGGATATCAAAATGCCGGTTCAAACTCTTGAAGAAGGTAAAAATCCTGATTCGGTTAAAAATGTTATTTATACAGGTGAAAGTAATATTGTTTATTATCTCGAAAACCGGTATCATACAAGTCTCCCGATACCAATATATTTAACACAGGGAGGGGGAAAAATCATTGTTGATGTTATTGTTGACAGAAGTGGAAATGTAATTAAAGCAACACCCAGAAACGATAGTAAAATTAAGGATGAAATGATCTATCTTTATGCACAGGTTGCAGCGGAAAGGACCAAATTTAACGCCGATCAGTCTGCTCCGGCACAACAAAAAGGTACCATTCATTATAATTTTAAAAGTCAGTAATCAGGTTTCAGGATTGCTTTAACAAGATTTAACAACATTCTTTTTTGCAATTTAATACGCAGTATTATATTTGCACTACGTTTATTTTCATAAGTTTAGGTTTAGTTAGGTTAGTTAGTTTAATGAGAAAAGGATGGGTTGTTGAACCCGTCCTTTTTGTTTTTAATCCCATTAATAATCAACATAAAATCATTTCACCACTTTTTATAAAATAAAGAATATACTTTATATATTTACAGCTAATTGATTGTTTACAAGCTTTATTACTGATTTTTGTTTATAAGTTGTGAGTAAAATAGAGAGAATAGATCTTAATTAAGGGTTACCTTTTTTATAATAATCGAATAATATTAAGAAAATGATTGGTTACAGTGATGAACAAATTCTGAAAGGAATTTTAAGGCATGATAATCTGATTTTGCAGTACATATACAAGCAGTATTATTACAGTATAAATTATTTTATCAGAAAAAATCAGGGTAGCGAAGATGATGCAAACGACATCTTTCAGGAGGCGATCATCATAATTTATCGGAAGATAAAAGAGAACGATTTGATTTTCGAAAAAAGTTCTTTTAAAGGCTATTTATTCTCAGTCTGTCGTTTTTTGTGGTTAAAGCAATTAGAAAAAAGACGAATTGAAAAGGAAAAACTGAATGATTCTTTGCCGTATCAGGACGATTTATACGATGACAGTTTTAACGAGCTGGTATTGAAAAATGAAAAATATGGTTTGTACCAAAGGCATTTTGGATCACTAAGTACTGATTGTCAGAAATTACTCCAGTTGTTTTTTGAAAAAGTTTCGTTGAAAGACATCGCAATGATTATGGGGTATAAAAGTGAAAAATATGCCAAGAAAAGAAAATTTAAGTGTAAAGAGCTACTAATAAGCAGAATAAAACAGGACGCAGAATTTAAAAAAATACTTGAAGATGACACATAACACTAATTTTTTCGAACAAATCGAGGATTATTGTCAGAATCACCTGAGTGAAGACTTAAAACTCGAATTTGAAGCTGAGTTACAAACAAACCCGGAACTCAGATCGGAACTGCAACTTTGGAAAGACATCCAGGAAGCAATTGAAGAAAAGGAAATATTAATATTCAGAGACAAACTTAAAAAAGTGGCCACCCAAAATACTTTGGTTACTGATGGTGAAAATGCCTTTGAATTCCTGAACGAACTCGATGATTTCAATGAACTTACAGATAATTTGACCTCGGAAGAGCTCATAAATTATTTTGAATCGTTGCCCAAAGTTCATGCTTATCATCACGAAAAAAATTCAAACGAGAATATTCATCATTTTTATAAAAGTCAGAATAACTTGAACGCAATCCTATCGGATGAGGATAATTTTGACATAGATTTATCTGAATTCGAAGGTCTTGAGGAAGCGATTCTGGAAAAGGATATTCTTCAACTCAGGCAGAAATTGAATCAGGTTTCGAAAGTAGTTGAACCTCAACATTCTGTTGAGGAAATTGACGAATATCTGAACGGGAATCTGATGGGATCAGAATTGATTGATTTTGAAAGCGACATAATACAAAACAAAACTTTACAGAATGAATTGAAGCTTCATAAAGAAATCGATGAAGCGCTGATGGAAAGTGATATTCTGAATTTAAGAAATCAATTGCAAAATATTGTTAAGTCAGAAACATCATGGAGTGTTTCTGAAGAAACAATTGAAGATTTTATTGATAATGAACTTTCGGGTGAATTATTGGCTGAATTTAATGCCGAATACAACGAAAATTTAGATCTTCAGGCCGAAGTTGAATTAAGAAGGCAGGTTAATCAGGCAGTAAATGAAAATGAAATTATTGCATTAAGGGCGAAACTGAAAGACGCAAGAAACGAGGCAGATTCGCAAAAAGTAAAAATGCTGATTCCTCATTCTAAATCCGATTATTTCCGGTTTATAAGAACCAGTGTTGCAATATTGATTGTTTTATTAGGATTCGGAGGTATTTTACACAACGGATTTCTCTCGTTGGATGGCACCTATAAACATTTCTACTATACACCATCCTGGTCTCCTGAAAGGTCGGTAACCAACGAAATTACCTTATTACAGGAAGCCAATTTTCATTTCGTTAATTCTGAATATGGTCAGGTAATTCAATTACTTAACAAACTGGAAAATGTCAATGAAAAACCAGTCTTCAGTTTTTATAAAGGTGCAAGCTATCAGAATCTTGGAAGATTTAATGAAGCGATTACCGAATACACAAAAGTTATCAAAGAAGGTGACAATCTTTTTGTTGAGGAAGCTGAATGGTACAGAAGTTTGTGCTATTTAAAAATTGCGGACAAAGAAAAAGCTAAAAATGAGCTTCTTGCTGTTATTGAAAGAAAGGGACATTTCGAAAAAGATGCTAAAGCAGTACTCAGGAGGTTAAAATACACGATAAAATAAAATTATTGTAAATACACACACATTCATGAAGCCCGTTTTCTGCGGGCTTTTTTTATTCTGATAATCTGATCAATTCCGACTCCGGTTAATGCAAGAATTAAAACAATGAAAAAATAAAAATCATAACTTTTATAAATTGGCGATTCATCTCCGATACTTACAAATCCTAACCAATAATGTGGGTGTGCCATTCTTGACCCCGCATTTTCCAGGTATTCCAGTTTTGCCATTCTCAGGGATTCATCTTTTGCTTTGCCTTTCTTCAGATTTTTATAAAACGAAGAAATGATTTCTGTACCACTGTTATCTTCAACTTCCCAAAGCGACATAATTATTGAAGGACATCCTGCATAAAGAAAACCTCGGGCAAGACTCATAATTCCTTCTCCTTTTCTGAGTTTCCCCATGCCTGTATTACAGGCACTTAAAACGGTTAAAGCGGCTTTTAATTTCAGGTTATAAATATCCGATGTATTCAGTAATCCATTATTCAAAACATCTGAACTGTCTTTTTGTGCAAATGCCAGACTCGAAAATGCAGGCAATGAATCATTGATGAAGGCATGCATCGCCAAATGGAGAATGTCAAATTTTTCTGCGTTTTTTCTGAAGTTTTCTTCAGTTGCTTCTGCCCCTGTAAAAACATTTGTATTGATTAATCGTGAAATTTTAGAAACTTCTTTTAGTGTTCCTGCCAATGGAACCAAGGTAATTTTTTGGCCGGCATATTCAATTATATCACCAATTTGGTATTCAGGCGCAAACGCAATTGCTTTAACAGAATGCCTGTTTTCAGTTTTTTGTTTCTGAAAGAGCAGGTTTATTGAATTAGCATAATTAAAAGTGTATTTTTTGATCAGGTAATCCAACTGATTAAATTCTATGTTTTTTGATGTGTCAGGTAACGATTTTAATAGTGCATCAAAAGGAACATAGCTAATTAACCCATCCGGAACAATGGTTATTTTACTGTTTTTAAACAGATCTTCATGTGGTTTTAATAGCGTGTTGTACAAATACCAGGCAGAAGAACAATATATTTTTGATTCCTCACCGGTGGTAAACAGAAAATCAGAGTTGGACATAAACTGAAAAATCTGATCGATTGATTTCTGAAACGTGGATGTTAGTTCCTGTTTTCTGATATTGATTTCAGTTTTTGTAATTATAAAAGTATATAAATCAATTAAACTGTCAGTTTGATGAATGTGGTATTCCAGTAATGTTTGTTCTGGTTTAATTTTATTCTGTATTTCGTTAACAGTTAGTTGATTATTCGCATATTTAAGATTGTAATAATCTTTATATTCAGTTTCTATAAACCGGTTCAATTCATCGCGCTGGCGTGAAAGATTAAAAATTTCGTTGTCATACTCTTTAATTATTGCTGTGTCAGGCAGCGATTTGCTTTTTTCTTCCAGCAATTTTTCGTTGTAATATGTAATGCTACTGTTTAGCTGACTTTCCTTCATTGTAATACTATCGGGCACAAGACTGTTTTCAAGTGCCAATTGTCCTGATATTTTGTCGAAAAGTGAACTGCTTTTTAATTTTTCCGCATTTTGAAAAGCCAATTCAAAATATTTCAATTCTTTTTTTAATGAATACGCTTTATAAGCAATTTTTATGATCTGGTTAAAAGTTTCAGATTCCAGATTTGTAAGCTCTATTTTACTTTCCTCGTTAACAATTTCTTTTCTGGCTTTTTGAATGAGTGTTCCTGCAATCTGATATATATCAAGCGCTTTCTTCAGATTTTCAGAAACAATTATTGCAGTTGTTTCATTTTTTAGTTCATCAAGTTCAAAATAAGCATCGGCGATGAATTTTAATAGTTCGATGGAATTTTTTAGTGATATACTTTTTTCTGCATCTGAAACTTCAAAATTTTTGAAATCAGTTTTAAAGTTCAGTGCATCAAGGCTTTTAAGATACCAGTCAATAGCAGTTCCGATATTTTGAGCCTTTTGTTTTTTAAATAAATTGATGTCATTGGATGCAACCGGAAAATTTTCTATCCAATAACCTTCTGATTTATAATAGTCTGATAATGTTTTTCTACTTGAGAATTCAGGTTGTGTAACAATATTCTCAATTTCTTTTAAAATCTTTTTTGCTTCACTATACTGATCGTTCTCAATTAGAAAATTTGCATATTTATTTAATGAAATAACTAAATTGTTGCTTGAATTTCCATATAAATCCCGTGTTGTCTGAATACTTTTGGTGAAATATTTTTTTGCATTATTAATATCTTCATATACTTGATATACAGAAGCAATAAGATCATAAAACAATATTTGATCCTCCAAATAAGCGAATTTCACATTTTCTAAAGCCATCGATAGAGCTACATCATATTTGTTTAAATTATAATTGATTTCAGCTATGTTGTAAGTTATATATGCTTTATTCGCTTGTGAGTTTAATTTTCCCTTTGTTTCAAATCCCAAGGCTTGTTCAAAATACCTTAATGCACTTGAATAATCTAGTTTTTCTCTGTAAACAACCCCTAAATTAATAATAAGTGGTCTTGATTTTTGCAAACCGTAATTTTCTTCTGCCAAATTATAATATTTCAAAGCCAAATCTAATTGCCCAAGATTTCTAAAAGCCAAGCCGATACCCATTAATGCGGGCCCAAGTTTACCTTCTTTATTTCCATAAATTTTTTCTCTTAAATCCAATGATTCAATGTGAATATTCTTTGCTTCAAGATAGTATCCCTGTCTTAACAACTCGTTTCCCTTTCTGTTTAACTCAATTGCTTTTACACTATCCGATTGAAAATCAGTTTCATTGCCAAAACAAAAAAATGAGGATAAGATGTTGATTATAAATATTATATAGTAAAATTTATTTGCCATTAAATATGGTTGTTTCTTTTGGCAATTTAATAAGAAAAAAAAAATCATCTTGAATGGGGTTACCTTTTTTCAGTTTTTAGAATTAATAAGTGAATGTGTGTTTATTAAGTTTTACAATTTATTTTATTTATCATGAAAAATTTAGTTGGTTTCTTCGTTGCAAGTGAGTCAAATAGCAATAGTTTCGAAACTTTAAATCTAACTGAATTGCTGAACATTCGTGGAGGTGCTGAACCAGTTAAGCCAATAACTCGGCCTCGCGAAGATTATGATGATGAAAATTAAATCAATTATTATTTGATAAATTTAATAAGATGCCTATTCATGTTCTGAATAATCAGGAGTTATTCAATATTCGAGGTGGGGCAGGACCAATTAAGCCGATTACAAGACCTCGAGAGGATTATGATGACGAAAAGGCTCAATCATATTCATTATCAACGGCTTCTCAAAAAGATGAGGCTTTTGATTGGGTGGAGTGGTTAAAAAATTGGTTGGGTAAAAATTGAAACACGTGTTTCGTTACATTCAGAAGCCAATAACTTAAAAAATATTTTGGCAGGGATTAAAGTAAATTTAATCCCTTTTATTATTTATATCAATACGTTTACCTTCAAATAGTTCGTACAAATTATACTGGCATTTTAACGAGCCATTGTAAAGTTCGGTTTTTTTCGATGGTCGTAATCCGATATTTTTCATTGCTTCAACAGAGGAGGATAATATTAACGCCCTGTTTCCTGTAAACTGGTGTTTCAGGCGCTCGCCAATCATATTATACAAATCATTCAGGTCCTTTTCTTTTAACCGTTCTCCGTAAGGAGGATTCATTATAATTGTGCCATTCTTTAATCCGACATTTAGATCACGAAAGTCGGATTTCTGGAATTTTATTTTGTTGAAAACCAACGCTCTTCTGGCATTTGTTTGTGCATTCAAAAGCGCTGTTGCCGAAATATCGCTGGCATAAATGGAATGTTTAAATTCTTTTTTAACAAAATCTTTTGTGATGTTCTCAAAAAGTAA
>DAINOH010000025.1:0-52490 GCA_036735485.1 Draconibacterium sp.
CTGAAAATTCCTTGTATGAATTTTTGCCTTTGCTTTTATAAAACTCGATCATTGCCTCGTTGTTGGGAAGGAAACACGTGTAATCTCCATAGGCATTCAGCAATCCCATTACGCCTGTTGTATCAAGGACATGTTTGAATTCGGAGTAGGTTTCAGGACGGTTCTTTATATACTGTCCAACAGTTTCGCCGGTAAACGTGTAAAAGTTATCGCCAATATCATCACTGTTACACGATGGCATCAAGAATATTATTGCAGTAACCAGTATTGCTGCCAACCTTATTCTCAGGTGTTTGAAATGAAATTTTTCAAACCTGTTTTTGCCTGTTGATATTTTCATATTAAAATTTTTCATTTTCAAGCTTTTACTAATTATTCGCACCCTCGCCGGTAACCTTATAGAACTCATTTTGTACAAGTGCTGAGTTGGCCTTTAATTCATCGGTATGTACCGGTAAATACAACGCATCCATTACCGACATTTTTGTTGACTGGTTTGAACCACCGCCGGTGAACTTTCGTGTAACATAGCTAAGCAACGGAGCGGGTGAATCAACACGTCGCGCCAACCGCATCAGGTCGAACCAGCGTTTTCCTTCAAACATAAGTTCGCGCTGGCGTTCTCTCATGTATAGTTCGTCGAGTTTAAGTTTCGAAGTATAGTTATCGGCTGATAAATCTTTTTCACCTTCTTCGGTGTTTGATCTCATATAAACCGTGTTTATCAGTTCAATGGCTTCTGCCGGATTCGCCTCAAGCTGAATCAGTGCTTCAGCTTTCATCAGGTAAATTTCAGAAAGACGGTAAACAATCCAGTTGGCTGTTACATTTCGGTAATAATAGGTACTGACTTTTGTTGTGGCATTTTCCTGACGGAGGGCACCGGCATATTTAAATACGTAATATCGGTCGCCACCAGTCTCCTGTCGCAGAAAATCTTTTTCACGGAGGTCTTCGGTGCTTTCCTTGCTGCTCCCTGCATTAAAATTGAACGGGCTGAATTTTCCGGTTACAAAAATCCCCGGGAAACTCCACTGGCCTGATTCATTGCCATATGCACCAAAATAATCCCGCACTACCCAGTTGAACATCAAATCATCATCGAATTGTAATTCAAAAATGCTTTCTTTTGAATTGCCCTGATAGAAAACCTTTGAGATGACATTTTCTCCCTCTTCAAGCTCCAGGTTTTTATCATTGAGGATTTGATCACACATCTCTGAACATTTGCTGTATTCTTCGCGCCAAAGGTAAATGTCGGCCAGCAAAGCCCTGACAGCATTTGTGGTAATCCTTCCCTTTGAATATATGTTGGTTTCGTAATTGTCGCGCGAATATTTCAAAGCAGTTTGTAAATCGGCAACAAGCTTGTCGAGAATAAAATCTTCGGGCGATTGTGTAATCTTGTAATCCTGGGCATCGTCAACACTGGGTTCATCCACCCACGGTACATTTTCGAATGTACGTACCAGGTAAAAGTACATTAATGCACGCAGGGTAAGTACTTCTGCTTCCATCGAATGGAGTTTCGATTCGGTAAAGTTGGCATCCAGATCAACAACTCCAGGTGCGTAATGTAAAAAGTTATTGCAGTTATTTATAACTGTGTAAAAAGCTCCCCAATGGCAGTAACCATTATCGGCCGAAATATCAACATTGAGCATTTTATACATGTCAGTTGGCATATTTCTGCCAAAAGTTACATTGTCAGAACGGAGTTCACCCCAAACCAGCATTCTGCTCATTACATCGCCTTCGGTAATTGAGCGGTAACAAGCTGACAGCACCTGGTTAACCTGGCTTTCGTTTTGCCAGAAATCGTCAAGAACAATTTCACTCTCGGGCCTTATATCGAGCCAATCGCCACATCCTGGCAAAACAATTATAAGGCCTGCTATTGATAATATTGAAATTAGCTTTTTCATGTTCATTCAATTAAAAAGTAACCGAAATTCCTAAAGTAGCATCTTTTGAGCGGGGAGTCGGAGAGTTGTCTGTACTCACCCCAAACGAGCCGTAACCTACTTCCGGATCAACACCGGTATATTTTGTCAACACAAACAGGTTGTTTATAGTAAGGTAAAAACTTACCTGTTGTAATTTATATCTTTCAAGTTTAGCTTTTGGGATTGAATAGTTGAATGTCAGGTATTTCATGCGTAAAAACGAGCCATCTTCAACATAACGGTCGCTGCCCAGCCAGTTGTATCCATAGTTGTACAAAGCGCGTGGCATTTCTGTCACATCGCCATCTTTTCTCCATCGCCAGTTCACCGAAACGCTTTGGTTGTTCAGATAATACATGTTTTCGGCATTCATGCGGGCCATATTTACAATTTTGCTTCCATAACGGAAATTGAAAAATGCGGTTACCGATAAGTTTTTATATCGGATGGTTGAGCCAAAACCTCCGTTAATCTTTGGATTTGAGTTGCCCAGGTAAACAATGTCAAGTTCATCAATCGATCCGTCTTTGTTGATATCTTCGTATATGGCATCGCCACCTCTGAACTGATATTCATTGCTCCTGCCGTATGCAAAATACATCGGAAGCGGGGTCCCTTCTTCGTCGGTAAATACATAACCATTTTCATCTCTTGCCACAGGAGCATTTTCCTGAACACCGGGTATATATTTGTTGTATTGATAAACTCCTTTATATCTGAAACCATAAATCGAACCATAGGAGTTTCCTTCCTGGATACGTGATAAATAGGTACCGTTTGTATAGTCATAATCGGCATTGTAGTTGGCAAGTATGTCATCGCGCAACTCAACAATCGTATTCACATAATTCGAGAGGTTGAAGTTAAAGTCAACAGAAAAGTCGTTTCTTTTGATTGCCCGTGAACTGTAAAAATTCATTTCCCATCCGTTGTTGTCCATAGTTCCTACATTTTGAACCGGCACACTGCTGAATCCTGATGAACTTGGAACACTTAAGTTGGAAAACAATAAATCTTCTGTCCGTTTATTATAAAAGTTTATATCGAAAACCAAACGATCTTTAAAAAAACCAAGGTCGAATCCAAAATTGAATGAGGTTGATTTTTCCCATCTCAGATCGGCCAAACGAAGGGTTGTCGGACGGGTTGCCGGCATATCAATATAACTTCCGTAAGGTGAGTAACGGCTGAAATGAAGATATTCCTCGGTAGGTTGGTTGCCGGTGATTCCCCAACTGGGGCGAATGGCCAGCATGCTTAACCAGTTTTTGGTGGATTGCATAAAATTTTCATCGCTGATGATCCATTTTGCCGAAATACCCGGAAAGTTTCCGTATTTATATTTTTCACCAAATTTTGTACTGCCGTCTCTTCGGAAAGTGGCACCCAGAATGTACCGGTTTTTATAAGTATAATGGCTCCTGAAAGTAAGTGCATTTGAACGGTAGGCGTATCTGCTCGAGGAAATCCCGGTGGGATATCCGTATGCTGATGCGTCAACAATATCGCCTGAAGGAAGGTTTGTAACTGCCATTCCCTGTGAAGTGCTGTTTCCGGTTATTATCTGAAATGATCCCTGTAGCTGAAGAAAATGCGCAGGATTGGTGAATCTCGGTTGCCAGTTAATGCTGTTTTCGGCTAAAACAGTTGTACTTTCCGAATCGTAACTATCTGCCGAGTTTATTGCACCGTCATTCCAGGGCGCATTTGAGACTTCGGCCGGAAGAAACCGGCTTACTTTATCGTTATTTACATCAAACGAAACATCGAGGTTATACCTAAGTGTTTGTTTTTCGGGATCAAGGAGATCGTATTGCAGCCTGAATATTGGCCTGATACGGTAGTTTTTCAGATTGTTGGTGGCAAGTTCGGCCAATGCTACCGGATTCCTGAGATCGCGCTGAGAACCGTGGAGACTCGATGACCGCGAAATATTATAAAAGACATCGGTATTGTTTCCGTTTAAATCCTGTTGATATACGCTGACATTGGGCATTTTACGATAAGCAATACCCAGAATATTATCATAATTTCTGTCGTTGTCAGTATAAAAAAACGAAAGCTCAGAAATAAATTTTATTCGATCAGAAACTGAATAATCGAGGTAAGCTGTTGAAGTTATCCTGTTCATTTGCTGCCCGATCACAATACCCGTCTGATTCAGAAATCCGCTTGAAACCCTATATCTTGCCCTTTCACCACCACCCGAAACATTCAGATAGTGGTCATGTTTAAAACCAATTTGGGTTACTTCATCAACCCAGTCGGTGTTATTGTTAAAATTCTCGTA
Organism: Draconibacterium sp.; assembly: GCA_036735485.1. GTDB lineage: Bacteria > Bacteroidota > Bacteroidia > Bacteroidales > Prolixibacteraceae > Draconibacterium. Next base: position 4,237 of record DAINOH010000025.1, read on the forward strand.
TTCCGAAAAGGTCTGATCGTAAAGAAATTCGCGCACATTTGCCGCATTTTCGTCCTGTTGAGGATTAAAATAGGCTTGTTTTACCATCATTGTGTAGTCGTCGCCATTCAGCATGTTTAGTCCTTTTGGCTGTTTTGCTGCTGTAAACCTGTACGAATACTGAACGCGTGTTGGCCCCTGTGCTCCTTTTTTGGTTTTAATAACTAAAACACCATTGGCCCCTTTTGATCCCCAGACAGCAGTCGAAGCAGCATCTTTCAATACTGTAATTTCCTCAATATCATCGGGATTTATACTTAGCATATTGGCATATTGCTCCTGGTTTGCAGCCGCAAAATCAAAAGAAGGATCGATATTCACTTCGTAAGGAATACCATTTACAACAATCAAAGGTTGTGTGTTGGCATTTATTGAAGAAGTTCCCCTTATCCGCATTGTTGCCCCGGAACCCAGGTCACCTGAGTTGGATACGATATCCAATCCGGCAATACGTCCCTGCATGGCTTCATCAATTGAAGTTACCTGAATCCCTTCATATTCTTTTGAGCTGATGGTTTGAACCGCTGTGGTAATCTCTCTCTGAGGAACTTCAAATGACCCGTCGGACACTTTCTTTGTGGCTGTAACAACAATATCTTCAATTACCTTCAAATCTTCCTTCAGTGCAACATTGATAACAGTTTTGTCCCCGATTTTCTGTCCCTGTGTAGTGAATCCGACAAAACTAAAGGCGATATTATTTTGCGGATTTTTAATTTTCAGAACATATTGTCCGTTTATATCGGTTACAGTTGCGCTGATAATTCTTTTTTTATCGTCAGCCTCAATTACCGTGGCGCCCACGAGGGTCTCACCATCAGTGGCAGAGCTAACTGTTCCTCTTACCACCCGCTGCGCTTCCGGACTCTGCCCCGAAGAAATAAAGGGAATGAGTAAGTAAAAAAACAGTATTATTCCAACAATTTTAAATTTCATATCTGTTGTCATTTTATTCAAACCTCAAAATATTATCAATCTGGTGGATTATGGCTGTGGAAGAGGTAACAATGGATGAGTTCGAAAAATCGGACCCGGCACCGGTGCCATCAATTTCTTTGTATGCCTGCGGATTACCGCTGAAAATGTAATCTCTTGTAAGAATATTATAAAGCCCGTTAGTTCTGATCATGTTGGCCGATCCCCAGTTTTCGGTATCAAGTTTTATGTTAAAACCATCACTGGTTATCCCCAGCCTGTAATATTTGTCTTTGTAAGTCCTGAATTGCGTTTCTTCATCATTGAGTTTGATTGTTGCAGTTTGGTAAAGCCTGTGAAATGCCTCACCATCAATGAATAGCGAATTATCCTGAAAATGATAACGCAGAAAACGTTCAAGCTTTTCTATTTCCAGCGTTTTTTGCTGATTGTCAGCAATTGCGTTTATCTGGGTCCAATTCTTGATTACCCCTTCGTCGATGGCTTTCAGGATAGCTTCGTTTGTAGGTACATACACTGTGTAGTTAAAAGTGTTAAAGAATCTGATGTTGAAATCGATTCCATAATAATTGGTCTTTTTCACAAATATTTCTTTTGAAGATGGAAATCCGTTAAGTAATGCAAAGAACTCACTAAACGAAGGAGTTTCGCTCAGAACTTTATAAACCGACTGTAACGGAGTTTGAAGGGGTTTATCAATAAAATAAGTCGATCCGTTTTGCTGTCTGTATAATCCATTAGGCACAACATTAATTTTGGTTCCTGATTTAACATCGTAACCGGCCTGAATTTTAAGACCGGTGCCAGAGCCTTCAATCAGTAAAATGTTTCCGTTTTTGGTAAAATAATATTTTGCGCCCGACTCAACATTCCCAACCACAACATGTGTATCCAGCAAATCGAGCAAACGTCGTCTGATAAAATCAGCATTGGTTATTGTGTTTACCGAATCGCCCACTGCACCCGTAATCGGATCGAACTTGTAAACCGTTGCGTTTACGGTGGAGGTTTTGGTATTATACCAGTATTTCATTACCCCTTTTACATCTTTGGCATATGAAACAGGATCAATATAATTCGTGAAATACTTATCAGTGGGTACAAAAAAACTATAAGTACTTTTTAAAGCGTTCAGGTATAAATCAAATTCGTTTTGCGATACTGCCCAGTTAAATACCTTGGTTTCCTCGCTTAATAAAACCGGAGCATAAACCGAAATATAGTCATCGGGCGGATATACCTGGTTTGTATTGTAAACAATGCCGTTCAGCCCGACAAATGAGCTGACAATATCGTCGGGTTTAATCGGGATTGGTGAATTGTTCCCGTCAACCAATTTTGCGAAACGGCCGGGCACTGTTTCAAGAAACGATTCACGAAGGTGTCTTTTTAAAAGTTTTATAATTATGTTATCGGGTGTGTTTTCCCAACTGCCAAAACGGTTTTTCAATATTACGCCCGAGCCTGATTCAAAATATTTTGTCAAGGCTTCGTCGGTGGGTGCAAAAACGGCTGACATGTCCGATTGCATGGAGCTACCGGCTGCCGTTGAAACATATGTATTTCTGCCCGGATTGAATGGCAGCAAAAGCTCGGTTCTGATCTGACTTCCGTTAGGATAGCGTGTTTGTCCCTGGTAATTCGAAAAATAGATTTTTTCAAAAATTGAATCAATTGGATTTTCCGGATGAATCTGGTTGTAGGCACTTGTTTGTGAAGAATTGTAATAAGGTGCACAAAACCGGTCGAGCAAATCGGAGAATATACGTGTATCGGGATTAGTTTTCAAATATTCTGCAACATTTACCGGGGGTAAAAGTACTTTTTCCAGTACATGTATATATCCGTTTTTACAGGTGATGTCTCTTTCCCTGACTTTTATATTAAAAACATGAGCATCATTTGAAGTTCGCGTAACACCTGTAATCAAGGTAAAATCATCATCACTGATCCCTGCACTTTTTAAAGAACTCTCCAGAAAATGAACCAATGGCCATGAAGTGGCATCTTTTAACAGGTTCAGACCCTTGCTGCGGTACCAGTTCCAATACGACGATTTTGGCAGCATATCGCCCGATTCGAAAGGTACGGTATCGAGTACAGAAACCGAAGTAGAACGCCTTAATGCAGCGCCTTCCTGTAGTGTGCCATTGTAATAATTCGATAATGTTTCGATGAGGTAAGCATTATCGATCATCGAAAACTTGATGATCAGCTTTTTCTGGGTAAGACTCAGATCTTCATAGCGTTTTACATTCCAGGGGTTATTTCTGAAAAAATCTTCAAAAGCAGCATCGTCGGCAACAAAAAGAGTTTTGCTGCCTGTTTTTGCCAATACTTCTTTGAAATCTTCCACTTCTTCCACCAATCGCGTGTAATAAGTAAAATTTTCACCTGATTTCAGATAATCATAAATACTTTCCCCAAGCCATTCCGGCTCGTTGTTGTCGTATAAATATTCATCTTTACATGAAACTGTCAACAATATCCCAATCAACAGAATCGTCTCTATTAAAAGATATTTCCTAAACTGTTTCTGAACCGCTATTTTCATAGTTCGTGTTGATTTTTAAAGCATTATGAAAAAACTCGTTTAATAAATAAATGGGAGTGAAGGGATTTTCCGGGCTAATCTTATAGCAAAGATTTGAATAACCGTCAATTGCTATGGTGATTAGCCTGTAGTTATATCGGTAATTTTGTTTGCAAAAAAGAAATTGATTTGCAACTTGTTTAAACGTATTGATTTTTTTTATGGATGAGGAAATTATTGAGGCTAAACAAAGCTTTGTCAATAAGAACCGGCAATGACTGTCGCCTGACAAGCCTGATATATTCTCAACGGACTTTTTCATTCCGTTTTTTATCAGTACACTTCTCAACCAGTTCTCCGTTTGAATACTTTTCATTGATTTAGCAAGAATTAGTCAGCTCTGAAACTTATTTTCCACGATGCTAAAATAGTTTCAGCAATAAAAATCAGGAATCTGAAATCCGTCAAAAAGTGTCACAATCTCACAAACTGGTTTAATATGATTTTTTTATCGGGGCATCATTTTTTGTTGAGGAATAAGATTGGTACAAAAGCAATTGTTTATTCGGTTTATATGGCCGAAATTCAATTCACTTCGGATAATTTGCAGGATTCAGTTCTGATTTTTATTGTATTAACGAGTTTTTTATGAATGATTTACCTGTATTTTTCGGCCTTGTCCTTCTGCTCAAGTCGCACATAGGTATTAAAAAGAATTGGTTTGAGGTTGGGGTACAAACCACTTTCATATGCCTTTAACAAATAGGGCAATGCCTGCCGGTATAACGATTTACCTTTTTCAATACCTTTTTCATATTCCCAGTAATTAACCCTGTCAGGTTTTGCAATGGCTTCATACTCTTGTTTTCTTTTTAAGAATATTTCACTGCCATCGTTATAAATAATCAAACCAAGGCTCATATTGGCTCCCGAATGTTCCGGATTTAATTTCAGCACCTCGGTATAAAGTAATTTGGCTTCTTCGGCCTGATTCAGGTTTTGAAGGGCTACTCCTTTAAAATACACTAAATTAGCGTCATTCGGAGATAATTTCAAGAGTTCATCGGTAACCATTAACAATTTCCCGTATTGCTTTGTATCTAAATACTGGTAGGCAAGACTTTTTTTAATTTCATCGTTATATTCCGGAAATGCTTTCAATTTTTCCAGTAAGGCAAATTCGTAGATAGAATCATTTTTTTCCTTCTTCGATAAGTTAATCAGTTTATCGTAAACATCGAGCTGGGGCATTTGAAGTTCTACGGCCTTTTTATAATATGCAAGGGCATCAGTTTTGTTTTTCAGCGCTTCACTCGATAATCCGGCATAACCATAAACCATGGCCAGTTGAGTAGAGTCACTGATACCCGATTTTAGCAATGTTTCGCACGCTTTTAATCCGGCTTCATAATTGCCATCAATCAATGCAATTTTTATATCGTTTATTTTTGATTCAGCATCCTGTGATTTTGCCACTATTACAGCGAAAATCAGAATTATCAGTATCGTGAATATTCTCTTGCCCATTTTTGGTTGATCTTTTTTATTAACAACCAAATATATGTCATAAATTAAGCTTTACAGGTACACTTTTCAGTCAATGTTGATACAGAAATTTGTCCACCTTTTGTAATTCATCGACATTTACCTCATGATTGTAAGTTATCTTAAAATATAAAATCAGGCATATAATATTTACGTTCAATGATTTCAATGTTATATCCCGTGATTTAAATTTTGATGATAACTATTACGGGCTCCAAAACTGTTTTAAATTCAGTTCCAGTAGCCCGTATTAGATAAAAATTGACTATGAATAAACCTAATATTTAATTCTACTCATTATTATTCAGTGAATTACATATTTCGCTATTCACTTTTCTGATTTCAGTTTCGTTCAGTTTAATGATTTTACGGTCGTAAGTCATCAGCCCGTTTACTTCAATTTCAACATCGGTGGTTTGTGTGTAAACAGCCGCTGAGTAACCAAACGGAATCAGCTTTTTCAGTTTTTCGGCAAACTCCACATATACTTTGGTGGCCTCGCCGGTGGTTTTGTACTGAACGTATCCCCAATTGCGGTTTTTCTCCCATATATGGTCCTCAAACACCAGCCCGATTCCTCCATATTCACCCAAAACATTCACACGTTTCGAATCAAAAATCCCCATTGTCGGGTCGGGATAATGGTGCATATCGAGCATGTCGCCCACATCATAATGGTTACCACCACTGGCCGGGTTTACCAAACGTGAGGGGTCGTAATTTTTGGTCCATTCAGCAATTTCTGCGGTTTTAAACTGACCCCAGGCTTCGTTAAACGGAACCCAAACCACAACACTTGGGAACGGATAACACAAATCCATGATTTCCTTCCACTCTTGTCTGAAGTTCTGTTCAGAAACAGCACTGCGCTGCAGTTCCTTCCCATCGAAATAGTTGCGTTGCTGCCATTGTGGAGAGCGGTCGCCGCTGGGCATGTCCTGCCACACGAGGATTCCTTCCTTGTCGCAATGGTAATACCAGCGTGCCGGCTCCACTTTTACGTGTTTGCGAATCATGTTAAACCCGAAATCTTTGGTTTTCACGATGTCGTATTTCAGCGCCTCATCGGTGGGAGCCGTGTACAAACCATCGGGCCACCAGCCCTGGTCGAGCGGGCCAAACTGGAAATAATCTTTGTTGTTCAGTTGCATCCTGAAAATGCCGTTTTTATCCCTGTTCGTCGAGATTTTCCGCATACCAAAATAGCTACCCACTTTATCGAGCACTTCCTCTTTCCGGATTACCGAAACTTCGAGGTCGTATAAAAACGGCGATTCGGGGCTCCAGAGTTTTGCATTTTTTACCGGAAGCAAAACCTTTTCGCCGGCAACTGCTTTTCCTTCGGCTACAACTTTTCCGGCTTCGAGAACTTTCACCAAAACAAGGTCAGAAGTAGTAGTTCCGCAAGTTTCAGCCAAAACCGAAACTGTTCCGCCATCGATGTTGGGTACTGTTTTCACCGCCGAAACAAATGCAGTTTTTACGGGTTCCATCCAAACCGTTTGCCAGATTCCGGTAACCGGTGTGTACCAGATTCCCTGCGGATTTTTTACCTGTTTGCCGCGTGGCTGGTAACCTTCGTCCGACGGGTCCCAGACTTTTACAGTTATGGTTTGTGCACCGTTTTTATTCAGCAAATTTGTAATGTTGAATGAAAAAGGTGTGTACCCGCCTTTATGACTGCCGGCTTTAATGTTGTTCACCCAAACCTCGGCTTCCCAGTCAACCGCGCCAAAATGCAAGAGAATATCGTTGTTTTTCCATGCTGCAGGAACAGTAAAGGTGCGTTGGTACCAAAGTTCGTTTGCCGAACCTACCGTTTTCTGCACTCCAGACAAATTTGATTCAACTGCAAACGGAACCAGAATTTTCCCATCGAATTTTTCGGGCAGCCAGCCACCTTTTTGCACGATAGCGTAATCCCACAAACCATTCAGGTTTTGCCAGTCGGGGCGGGTCATTTGCGGCCTCGGGTATTCAGGCAGCGGACTTTCGGGGTTTATTTTTTCAGCCCACGGAGTTTTGATTTTATCGCCGGCAGGCTTCCAGGTTTGTGCAAAAACAGCACTTCCTAATAACGAAATCAGCGCAAGTGTTGAAATTATTTTATTCATTTTATTGGGTTTAATAGATTTATTTGAGACTATTAATTGTTTATGTAAATATTCACCCCCGGCCCCCTCAAGGGGGGATTTGTGACCAAGTCAGGTAATCTCTTTTTTTAATATTTTTCGGGAACTTAGTTATTTAAAGTAAGGCTTTTAATCATGTCAACTTCTTCCTGTTTGTAGGGTTTACCATCGGGGTGAAAAATCTCGTGAAACCAGAGCGGTGGCTCCGAACCATCCGGAATCGGCTCATCCCAGGCATATTTTGTATTCGATTTTCCGGCAACCAAACCCCAGTTGATAGCACCCACATTTTCATTTTTCAGAATAGGCATTATGTTGGTGAACAGACTGTTGTTGCGACGAGCCATATATTCGGTACAAACCAGAGGGCGGTTGTATTTACGAAGTGAATCAATTACCGACTGATGCTCTTCAGGTCCGTTGTAATTGTGGTAAGTTATGATATCGGAATTTTCGAGCTGGTAAACATTCAAATCTGTTAAATTCGGATTCCACAAACCGGCCGACAAAGGCTGCGAAGGACGGATTTGCCAGCCCCATTCAAATACTTTTTGGAGTAAAGGCATCGAACGGGTTCCGTAATTATTGTTTCCAGGTTCGTTGTACAAATCCCACAACACAATTCTTTTGTCATCTTTGAATGTGGTAAGAACATCTTTTACATATTCTTCGAGCGTAATAATCAATGTTGAATCGGTAAAAAGCAATTCACCGGGGTCGCGCACCCAGCCAGAGTTGTGAACGCCGGGTTTCGGATCAGGTTGTTTGCCGGCCTGGTAAGTCGGGTTCCAGCAGTCGTCGAAAAAAACAAAAATGGTTCTAATTCCGTGGCTGTCGGCAATGCCGAGGTATTTGTCCATCCGGCTTTTAAATCCGTCTTTGTCAACTTCCCAGGCAACGTGGTGCAGGTAAACGCGCATACAATTCATCCCGATTTCCTGTGCCCAGCCCAGTTCGCGGTCGATGGTGAGCGTATCAAAAGTTTCGGCCTGCCAGGTTTCCAACTGGTTGATGGCGGTACTCGGATTAAAATTGCTACCCCGCAGCCATCCGTTTTCGGCACTCCAGGCATTGGCCTGTTCAACAGTCCATTTTGCTTCTACCGGTACTGCTTTCGCAGGTTCTTTTGTAGTTGGTTTACACGCTGAAAATGCTGCAACAGCAGCCAGCAGATAAATAAAAAATCGTGTCTTCATAATTTGCGTTATTCTTTTTTTAATATCAATTCTTCTATTTCAACTTCGCCCGATGGCCGGTTGATTGCTTTTCCGACAGGTACAGCCTCACCAAAATCAGGTGTACCATCGGTTTTCCATTGAAAGGGCTGCATCCTCACATCGCGCTCCCAGCCGGGTGTTGTGCTTTTTTTCGAATGATAAATAATCCAGTCTTCCGAGTTGTCGGGCGATTTTACAAACGAAACGTGCCCCACGCCAAAGACTAAATTATTTCCCTCGAAAACAGGGCCTTTTTTTGTCCAGTTTGAAGGAACCAGCGGGTCGGCTCCGGGACTGTTCAGTTGCAGCATTCCCTGGCGATATTCCTTCAGCCACGACTCGCGGCAGGAATAAATGATAAAAACCTTGTCGCCGTTTTTCAAAACCTCGGCACCTTCATTCAAATTCAGCGGGCCGCCGGTTTCCCAGCTTTCGACAGGCGATGACAACAAAACACGTTTTCCCTTCAAAGTGTACGGATTTTCCATTTCCTGGATATACAAGTGTTGCGGGGTCGCGTCGGTGTCCATTTGCTGCAGCCAACCCGACCAAACTGCATACAATTTTCCGTTGTGTTCAAGAACTGTCATGTCGATGGCCCAGATATTTTTTGAAATATCATCGGGGTTATCACCTGTGTTCAACATTCCCATGTCTTCGTATTCGCTGAAAACATCTTCGGTTTTGGAGCGCAAAACACCGGTACGCTGGTGAATAAATGGCGGGCCCGATTCGCCGGCAGCGTAATAAACGTACCAGCGGTTTCCGATAAAATGAATCTCGGGAGCCCAAATGCAAGCTTTGTTCCAGCCTTCCACCGGCGCTTTCCAGATTTGTTTGACTTCGCCTTTTTTGGTCATGAATTTTGAGCGCGAAACAGTAATTCCGTTATTGGCCGAAAAACAATAGATATAATCGTCGTTTTGTTTTATGAGCCATGGATCAGCGCCATCCCAAACCGGGTTTGTAAAGGTTGTTTTTACGGGTTGTTCCGGTATCTGGCTTTCGCCTTTGCTGCATCCGGCCGCTGCCAGGATGAAAAATATTATCAGGTTTATTTTAAAGTTCATTGTTGCAATATTTTCGTTTTCTGAATAAAACTATTGATTGTAAATTTCAAGTCCAAATACAAACTTTTATTTGTCCACGATCCCGAATTTATTAACCAAATTATCATATTCCTTGCGCGAAATAGTTATCATACAACCATGACGCACCGAATCGGGCAAGCTGTATTTGTCCCAATCGCTGAAAAATGTGTACCCTGAAGCCTGGTACCAGGGGCCATTCAGGTTGTCGGCAATCGACAAACCGTAAGAAACTCCCGGGTACTGCTCGTAATACATGTACCAGATTTTTCCGTCGGGAGAAGGAATCAGCATCGGCGCTTCCCTGAAATTCGGACTGATGGGTACCGATGGTTCTGAATACGGTCCGGTTAATGAAGGAGCCCTCGAAATCCGGATGGTTTTTCCGGTTGGCCAATACAATGTCGGATAAGTCTCATCTTTTAAAACAGCAAAATACTGGTTACCGATTTTGCGGATAAAAACATCGATGGTTCCCATGTTCAAATCGAAAAGCTTTTCAGGATGTTCCGAAAAAGTTTTCAAATCTTTTGAGAGTACATACAACGTGCGCTGGCTGGCCCAGTAACGTTCGGGGTCTTCTTTTGTTCCTTCTTTGTGTGGCGTGTGCCAGGTGAGGATATAATTTTTTGTGTTTTCGTCGAAATAAATTTTAGGTGCGCCGATGCGTTGCAATGCCTCCGCATAGCCCGGTGTGTTTTTGAGATTAGGGGTATAAACTGTGTGCAATGTCCATTCAATCAGATTTTCAGAAACCCAGATGTTAATGTCGGGCGAGGCGTCGCTTCTGTTTCCTGCAATATAATAACGTCCGTCGTGCCCTTTGGTGATATCGGGGTGACCTTTGTAATCTTCGAAAACCCGTTTTCTGTTGTTCAGCGCTTTCCAGTGCAATCCGTCGAGGCTTACCGAATAATAGAGCTTTCCGTAATCCTGGTGCGTCATGTGGGCAAAAAGGTAGGCTTCGTTCACTGGTTTTTCGCCTGCTTTTACCTGTCCGGGTGGATTAGGCTGCTGTGAATAGGTTGTAAAACTTAGTAAACACAACGAAAGCAACAGGCTATTGAAAATCAGATTTGTATTTTTCATTTTGGGTTGATTTAGTCTTATTTCTGAACAGGTGTTATATAATTTGGGTCGATGACCATGATTTCATTTCCGTTTTTATTTTCGAATTTAACCGAACTGATGTACATGTGGCGGGGATGAATTTTTGTTGTGCTGGCGTGGGCATGAAAAACGATTTTCAGATTGCCTTCCTTGTCGGTAAACATGGCGCTGTGGCCAACGCCCACCAATTCGCCTGGTTTCTGCAGAATGGGGTTGTTTTCATATTTTGTCCAGGGGCCTGTTACTGAGGGAGCTGTTGCAAAACCCACTCCGTAAAAAGGGCTTTCGTAACTGTTGGCCGAATAGGTCATGTAATAGGTTCCGTTGTGTTTTAACACGAACGAACCTTCGTTTACGCGGGGCCAGACCTGCTCCCACTGTTGCGAAACGTTGATGCATTTTTTAATGGTTCCGGGTTTGATGGTAATAAGGTCATCTTCAAGTTCAGCAACGCAAATGTTTAAACCGTCATCAAAACGATCGAAGTATAAATATGGTTTACCGTCGTCATCAATATAAAGCGAGTTATCGATGCATTTTTCACCGGCAATCATTGGCTGTTGAACCTCCTGTTTGAACGGGCCGAGCGGTGAATCGCTGGTTGCCACACAAATATGTTCGTCAGCCGAGTAATACATATAAAACTTTCCTTTCACGTAATATACTTCAGGCGCCCAAAACCAGCGATCGGCCCACACATCGGCTTTATTCAGTGCCAGTCCGTTGGCCTTTTCAGAAATACTCCAGTTGAGCATATCGTCGGAAGTGTACACCACAATTCCATCGGGCGATTGTGTTCCGTAAGCATAATAGGTGTTGTTCCAAAGCATAATAAAAGGGTCGCCAAGCGGAACTTTGGCAATGGGTGTTTCATCGGGTACGACTGACTGACTTGAGCAGGATAAAGCTGAAAACATCAGTAAGATTACCGCCTGAAAGAATAAGTTTTTCGTTTTCATGTTTAACTGGTATTTAAAATATGCTGGTTTACAAATATACATGAAGAGCATTTCGAATATTTGGGGAACGGGGTCATTCATGATTGTTTTAATACGCAAATGAATGACCCCTGAAATTTAATCTAACTAAACTAATAACCCGGATTTTGTGTTAATCCGCCTACGCTGTTATCTATTTCAATCTGTGGAATCGGCAGTCGTTTGTGTTTGCCAATCACAAAGTTGTTAAAATCTGCATCACGTGATTTGAGTTCGTCGATGCCAGCCTGGGTATCCAGTAAACCCCAACGTTTGAGGTCGGCCCATCTCCATCCTTCGAAACAAAGTTCGAGTGTACGTTCCATTTGCAAACGTTTCATAAATGCTTCCGGCGAGTTCATTGCATCCTTGAAGGCGCTGTCTTCGAGTTTGCTGAGATTGACCCTCTCTCTTACTTTATTAACGTAGAGAACTGCTTCAGCAGGTGCTCCGCCTGTTTTGATGATACATTCAGCATAATTCAGTAACACATCGGCATACCTGATTACACGATAGTTGTTGGGTGCAAAATAATCTTCGCGCTGACGGAAATACGAAGTGTTATATTTCCTGATAAAGCAACTTCCTCTCCAGCCTCTTGGTTCCCAGGCAGTTCGGGTGTCAATGTAATAATACATCGGGTCGCCATCCGGGAAATCTTCGAGATACTGTTCATACAGAATACTGTGGTACAAACGGATATCGTTTTTGCCATCCACACGTTTCTCCTTTTTGTACTCATCAACAAGCCACTGGCGGGCTTTTCCGTCGCCCCAGCCTATACCGCCGGGAGCATAAAACTGTGTACGCTGAAAACCAGTTGCCATACTGGCATTGTTTCCGGTTCCGCCTTTGTTGGCATCGTTAAACTGAATTTCGAAAACACCTTCGCTGTTGTTTTCGTTCAGGTGGGTAAAGTTATCGACCCAGTTGGTTACAAGACCATATAGCGAACCTTCTTTGCTGATTAACCACTGTAATTCGGTTTTGGCAACATCGTATTTGTTCTGCTGCATGTAAACTTTTGCAAGCAGAGCTTTTGCCGCACCTTTAGTTGCTCTTCCTTTATTGGCTGTATCCCATGTTTCAGGTAAAACATCAGCGGCTTCTTTCAGGTCTTTTTCAATTTGGGCATAAATCTGTGCATCTGTTGATTGTACAGGAGTATAACCTGCATCAACTGGTTCGAGCACCAGCGAGCCTTTTTCCCAAAGCAAAACAACCTGGAAATACCAAAGTGCACGCAGAAATTTGGCTTCTGCAAGAGCAGATTCCTTTCGGGTTGCATTCGTGGTAAATTCAATTTCAGGAACAAATTTCAACACCTGGTTACAGCGGAAAATCCCTCTGTAAAAATGCTCCATATGAACATTGTTGCCTTCGTAAAAATTGTAGTTGTTATACCTGAATTTTACCCAGTCGGCGAGTTCGTTCCAGGGTGATGAACTCCAGCCTTCGTCAGAAGTAAGGTCATATCTGAACGACAACCAACGCATCCAGGTACCTTCTTTGTACAATTGACTGTAGCAGGCGTTCACTCCGGCAATGGCGTCGTCCTGTGTTTTCCAGAATGACGCTGTGGTTGCTTCATTCGGGTTGTCAATATCCAGCAGATCCTGATTACATGAATAGCCCAGCAGAATCAGGAGCAATAAAATTGAAGTGTATTTTATATTTTTCATTGTCATAAGTTTTTAAAATGTGATATCCAATCCTGCCATAAACGAGCGGGTATTTGGGAAAGAGAAGCTATCGGTTCCCCTGTTCCAAACATCGGTATTGATAAAATCAGGATCTAAACCTCTGTACTCAGTCAGCGTAATAAGGTTGTTTCCGCTAATATAAAGTCTCAGAGCATCAATACCGGTTTTTTTCAGTGTTTCAGATGGGAAAGTGTAACCAATCTGGAAATTTTTCATCCTGAGGTAAGAGCCACTTTCGAGATAACGATCGCTGGTTTGCGTATTTCGCGTGTCGTTATAAATAATTCTCGGGAAGCTTGAATTCGGGTTTACCTGGTAAGGTTCTTCTCCTGCCTCGAAGGCAAAATAGTTCGAGTTATCAGCAAAATAACGGCCTTGCCAGTAAGCTACGTTGTAAACATCGTTTCCGAACTGGCCATTCCACATCATCGATGCGTCGAAATTTTTCCAGGAAGCATTGAATAACAATGACATTTGCATTCCTGGCCATGGATTTCCGACAATCTGCCTGTCGTTTTGTGTAATCTGGCCATTGTCGTCGGTATCGATATAGCGGACGTCGCCAAGTTTCGGACGTTTACCATTAATATAAATAGGAGCTCCGTTTGATGTGACATAATTATCAATGTCGGCCTGTGTTCTGAATAAATCATCAGTTTTCAACATGTAAAACATCGACAAAGGTTCACCTACCATCGATTTTGTTGTACCTGTGTAATAAACATCTTTTCCGTAACCCAACTCAAGTACTTCGTTTTTCAACGTGGTGAAATTCGCGGTTACACTGTATTTAAAATCGTTAACCTGATCTCTCCAGGTAAATGTACCTTCAAATCCAGTGTTTTTCAAGCTGGCTGCATTGGCAACAGGTGCTCCACCTTCGTTTCCGGTTGCAAGGGCAATGGGCATTCCGGTCAGTACATCTTTCGAAGTTGCATTGTAATATTCCATGCTAACACCTAAACGTTGGTCAAGGAAAGCTGCATCAAAACCAATGTTATAGGTTTCTTTGGTTTCCCATCTTAAATCTGAATTCACAATTCTTACTTGTGTAGCACCTGATTGTAAAGCCTGTGAAGCGCCGAAAACAGTTACAATGGTTTGGTTGATAGTTCCCAGATATGCCCAGTTTCCAATATCGGCAATACCAAGAATACCCCAGTTCCCCCTTATTTTGAGGTCATCAATCCAGTTTACGCCAAAGAAACTTTCGTTTGAGATTCTCCATGCACCTGAAACAGAAGGGAAATTCTGCCACCTGTTATTGGTTGACAATCTTGAAGTACCGTCCCTTCTGAGAGTTGCTGAGAAGAGATATTTATTGTCGTAGCTGTAATTCACTCTGCCCAGGTATGAAATCAGTGCATTTTCAGCAATATTGTTTGAGTTAGTCTGGTTGGTCTGACCTGCATCAAGAACAGTCAGATAATCATCACCTACTTTCGGGAATTTGAGTCGTGCACCATATAAACTTTCACTCATGAATGTTTGATAGGTGATACCTCCAAAAGCATCGACATGATGTTTGCCAAAGTCGCGATTGAAGTTTAAAGTATTTTCAACCAGTCTGTTATATGTATGAACCATTTGTTTCTGGCTTTCAGAGTCACGATATTCCTGGTTTAAAGTCCAGTTTCCAACACCGCGGAACCAGTTTCTCTGGTACCAGAAATAATCGATACCAGCGTTCAGTTTGTAGGTTAATCCTTTGAATAATTCCAGTTCTGCCCAAAAAGTTCCGTTAAATCTGTGCTGCACAATATTCTGATATTCCAGATCTTCACGGGCAATCGGATTTGTACCGAAAGTACGTGCATTTTGTTCACTTCCATAACCATAACCACCGAGGTTGTTGGCATCATAAACTGGTATTGTTGGCATCATTCTCAGAAAATCGTTGTATGGATTGGTCTGAAGCGGGTCAGTATCGGTATAAGTGAAAAACATGTTCTCACCAAATTTTAGTCTGCCTTTTCTACCTTCACTGTTAATTCTGAATGAAAAGCGGTCGAAAGAGTTACCATATACAACGCCTTCATTATTGTGATATCCGGCTCCGATCAGGTATTTGGCATCTTTGCTGCCACCCGACAACGAAAGGTTATAATCCTGAACAAGTGCGGTCTGAAGCACTTCGTCCTGCCAGTCGGTATCGTTATTCCAGTGATCCTGTTTACTTGAAGTCCACACGCCGTCTTTTATTCCTTCATCGTAAGCCAGATCATTGTAAAATTTGTAGTCTTCAGCTCCCATTAAAGGATAGCTTGGCGACCATTCCCAGGATTCTTTAACATTCAGGCTCACTTTCATGGGGCCTTCCTTGCCACTTTTTGTTGTAACAATAATAACGCCGTTAGCAGCGCGCGAACCGTAAATAGCAGCGGTTGAAGCGTCTTTCAGAATCTGGATGGATTCAACATCTGCCGGGTTAAATTCGGCACCAGGAGTTGAAATCATACCATCGATAATCCAAAGCGGAGTCCTGTTGCTCAGGGTTCCCACACCGCGGATTTCGATAAAAGCATCCGAACCGGCACGGCCAGTGCTTCTTACGTTTACTCCGGTAGCCAAACCCTGTAATTGGGTTCCGATGGTTCCGGCATTTGATTTTTTCATGTCATCAGATTTTACTACCGAAACAGCGCCAGTTAAATCCGATTTTTTTACAGTTCCGTAACCGATGGCCACTACCTCATCGAGTCCGATGGATTCTTCCACCATAGTAACTTCCAAAGTAGTTTTTCCCTGAACCGGAACTTCCTGAGATTTCATTCCTACAAAAGAAAAAACAACAGTTCCGTTTACTGGTACATCAGCAAGCATGAAACTTCCTTCGTTATTGGTAACAGTCCCATTTTGTGTTCCTTTTACCATTACTGTAACACCCGGAAGCGGATTGTTACCTGTGTCGGTCACCTTCCCGCTAAGCGATGTGGTTTGTGCGATTCCCCAGAATGGAATCACGATAAGCATAAAAAACAGAATTTTTTTCATTATTCATAAGTTAATTGTGAAATTTTTTTATTGATTTTATTTTATCCCGAGTACGCTGATTAACAGCTTTGGACGTCAATTAATGCTAATAGTTTGCTGTTTAGTTGCACCTCCTTTCCAGTTCATAAAACATGCATTTATTATCAGACGGTTTTTTGATGTAGTTCCGCTGGAAAGTAAAGTAAATGGCAATCCGTTGCTTTTTATAAAAATCTTTAGGCAAGAAATAACATCATTTAATCAATTAATGCAGGAAATAGCTTTTTCAAAGAGATTGTACCAATCTGTTTCATTTTATGAATAAATTGTTTCATCGATTTTATCCATTGTCCGATCATTCAATCAGAAATGTGTTTTATTTTGATTTTTGAATGATTTACAATTTATTTGTTCGGATATGAAAAGGTTTCTGAAATTGGCTGTTTATATACTCGCAAACCTTTTCATGATTTCATTGCAGTCGCCCGGAAATAATCTTACTTTCAGAAAGTACCAGGTAAATAATGGGCTGTCGGAAAATACGGTGCAGGCCATTTTGCAGGACAGGCAGGGGTTTTTGTGGTTTGGCACAAAAGATGGCTTAAACCGGTTCGACGGAAAAGAGTACAGGATTTTCAGAAACAATCCTCGGAATCCGGGTTCAATCGGGAATAATTTTGTTCGGTCAATCCACGAGGACACAAACGGCAAACTATGGATTGGCACCGACAACAGGATATTTATTTACAATCCGGTAACTGAGCATTTTTCTCCTTTCGAAGTAAAAACGGCCGGTGGAGTTTCGATAAACTCAGCTGTTACAGCGATTTGTGCCGAAAACGAGAACATCATCTGGTTTGGTACAATGACACAAGGCGCATTTTGTTACACAAAAGATTCGGGCAAGCTCGAGCAGTTTACCGAAAATGATGATTTTAATTCGCTGAACTCGAACCTCGTTTGGAGGATTTACAAAGATTTGTCGGAAACAATATGGATCGGGACACGCGGTGGATTGAGCCGTTTTAACCGTGAAACCCGTAACTTTCAGAAATACACTCCTTCAGGAAGTTTGTATGTTGCGGGTGACAATGAAATTCTTTCTATTTACGAAGATGCTGACGGAGAGCTGTGGCTTGGAACCTGGTCGGGCGGATTATTTAAAATGGACAAACAAACCCAGACTTTTACCAGTTTTTTTGATAAAAACAAAACACCTTATATAACCAAAATCAGGGCTATTAGTGGTTATGAAAAAAACAGACTGCTAATCGGGTCTGACGATGGTTTGTACCTGATG
Organism: Draconibacterium sp.; assembly: GCA_036735485.1. Classification (GTDB taxonomy): domain Bacteria; phylum Bacteroidota; class Bacteroidia; order Bacteroidales; family Prolixibacteraceae; genus Draconibacterium. The sequence goes on from DAINOH010000025.1 coordinate 21,790, forward strand.
GAAAAATCGACCGGCGCCATTCAGCGGGTTGATGACCCCGGAGACCCCAGTAGTTTGAGTGACCAGAATGTTTATTCGATTTACAATGACAGGGAAGGTGGAATTTGGATTGGTACCTATTTCGGCGGTGTAAATTATTTGTCGGCTAACCGCAATGCCATTGAACATCACTATCCGGGCTATTCCGATTCGTATTTATCAGGAAAGGCTGTGAGCCAGTTTTGTGAAGATGATAAAGGAAATTTGTGGATTGCCACCGAAGATGGCGGGCTCAATTATTTTGATGTTCAGAAAAAACAATTCAGAAAAATAAAACCGCAAAAAACAGGAAATGGGTTGAGTTATCATAACCTGCATTCACTGGTTTTGGATGGAGATAATCTGTGGATTGGAACTTTTTCGAGTGGAATAGATGTGCTGAACGTTAAAACCAACAAGTTCAGAAACTATCGTTTTGATTCAAATAACAAAAACACAATTGACGACAACTGTGTTTTTTCGATTTATAAAAAGAAGAACACCGACATTTTTGTGGGAACACCTTTTGGCCTCAGCAAATACAACCGATCTGATAATAACTTTGAAAGAATTGCGGAAGTGCGCGGTTTTGTTTACGACATGCAGGAAGACAGTCACGGACTGTTTTGGGTAACTACTTATGGCGATGGTGTTTTTCAGTACAACCCGGTTACCAAGCAGTGGAAAAATTATGTGCATGATGATAAATCAGCAAAATCACTGAATTTCAATAAAGTAATCGATGTTTTTGTGGACGATAAGCAAAGACTTTGGTTTGCCACCGAAGGCCGTGGAATTTGCAAATACAATTACGAAACTGACGATTTCACGACCATCGACGAATCAAACGGGCTGCCCAACAATGTGGCTTACGGAATTCTTGACGACAAATACGGGAATATCTGGGTGAGCACAAATATGGGAATTACAAAAATCAACCCCGAAACATTTGAAATGAAAACCTACACCAAAGAAGATGGGCTGCAAAGCAACCAGTTTAATTACAGGTCAAGCTATAAAGCACGTAACGGTATGTTTTATTTTGGAGGAATTAACGGATTTAACGCATTTCATCCCGATAATCTGAAAGAGAATAATTATGTACCTCCTGTTGTCATTTCTGCATTTGAAGTACTTGATGAGGAAAACCCTTTTGAACCCGATTCGCTGCTGAAAACAGCCATTAACCGTAATAAAAAAATTATTCTGAAATACAACCAGGCTTCTTTCAGGATTGGATTTGTTAGCATGAGTTACCAGGCGGTGGAGAAAAACCAGTATTCGTGCATTATGGAAGGTCTCGAAGATAAATGGAGATCGGTTGGCAATCAGAATTCGCTTATTTTCAGCAACCTTGAGCCGGGAGAATATACTTTCAGGGTAAAAGGCTCCAATAACGATGGAGTGTGGAATGAGACTGGTGATTATTTGCAAATCGAAATTCTTCCGCCTTTCTGGAAAAGTAACGTGGCTTTTATGTTTTATGGCTTGCTTTTTCTTTCGGGACTGTTTTTGGTGATCAGAACTATTGTGCGCAATTCGCAAAAGCGCCACAAACAGAAAATTGAAGAGATTAAAATAGAGAAGGAGAAAGAGTTGTACAATTCGAAGATCAGTTTTTTCACCAACATCGCGCACGAAATCAGAACGCCTGTGAGCCTGATCAACACACCACTCGACAACATTGTGAACAGCGAACAATGCCCACCCGAAGCAAAGGAAAATCTTTCGGTAATTGAAAGAAACACAGAGAAACTGTTGGTGCTTGTCAACCAATTACTCGATTTCAGAAAAATTGAGGAAAACCAGTACCGGCTGAGTTTTATGGAGACAAATGTCAACGATTTTCTGAATGACATTTATATGAGTTTTAAGGCAACCGGCAACAGAAACAACATTGCTCTCACGCTGTTTTTACCTTCAAAACCTGTAATTGCCAACATCGATAAAGATGCGCTGAACAAAGTAATCAGCAACCTGCTGTCGAACGCATTGAAATTCGCTGCACAAAAAATCGAAATCCATCTTTCTGAAAATAAAAAAGCGGGAATGCTTGAAATCAGGATTACAGACGATGGTCCGGGGATTGAAGAAGCAATGAGAGAAAAAGTATTCGAACCATTTTTTCAGATTGCAAATAGTGAAAAATTGTCGAAAACTAATGGAACAGGAATTGGACTTTCACTTGCCCGGCAATTGGTTGACCGCCACTCGGGCAAAATCCTTATTGATGATAAAACCGAAAATTGCTGCTTTGTTGTTCAGATTCCCACCAATTTACCTGTTTCACCTGAAGAGTTGGTAATTGAAGACGAACCGGCTGCAACTATAAAATCAATCCATCAAAATCATCATCACCCCGACAAAATGTATCTTCTTGTGGTTGAAGACAACGAAGAATTGCAGAATTTCATCGAGAAAAACCTGAAAAAAGATTTCAATGTATTTGTGGCAAATAACGGCGGGGAAGCCTTGAAAATTCTAGAAGAATCACTCATCGATCTGGTTGTGAGTGATATTGTGATGCCGGGAATCGACGGGCTTGAACTCACACGACTTATTAAGCAAAATGAACAGTACAGCCATATTCCGGTGATTCTGTTGTCGGCAAAAACAAATATCAGCACAAAAATCGAGGGGCTCGAACATGGCGCTGATATTTACATCGAAAAGCCATTTTCACTGGTTTACCTGAAAGCGCAAATCAGCAGTTTGATTGAAAACAGAATGCGGGTGCTCGATAAATTTTCGAAATCGCCGTTTATTTCGTACGGAACCATTGCCAATAATAAAAGAGATGAGGAGTTTATACAACGAATTAATGCTGAAATTGAAAAGAACATTCTTGATGTTGATTTTTCGATTGAAAAATTAGCCAATAATCTTTCGATGAGCCGCTCGAATTTGCAACGGAAAATCAAGGGGATTTCAGGGATGGCGCCCAACGATTATATCAGGGTTTACCGGCTGAAAAAGGCTGCCGACCTGATGATGAAGGAAGATTACCGTATCAACGAGATTTGCTACATCGTAGGTTTTAACAGTGGCTCTTATTTTGCCAAATGTTTCCAGAAACAGTTCGGGGTTTTGCCCAAAGATTTTGTGAAATCGGGCGACCAGGATTCAAAAATTATCAACGAAAGTTAGATTACAAAAGCTGTAATGGCCCGGATGAATAAGTAAAAATTATTGATGTAAATATTTCTTGTAATTGATTTCAGTTGTAGCCAGTTTTAGAATCTCCTGTATCCATAAAAAACAATCAGAAGTTTTTTTCGTTAAAATTACCGGTACAATCGCTGTACTTCGAAATGCGAAAATTCAGAATTGAAATATTAATATCAGTACTTACAATTTCAATTGGACTTGTTGTTGCCACAATAGGGTATTTAGCATATAAAAGTCTGAAAGATATTGTATTAGAAATCAGGGAAGGAATTCAGCCCGACAATAAAGTTTTTATTATTAAAGATATTGCCGCTGACCTTACAAATCTCGAACATACTGTCAGGTTTTATTTACTAACCGGCAGTAACGACGATATTGAACAGTATTATCAGTTGGAAGACAGTATTAACCGGCAAATTGAATCTTTGGGTAAACCCGGAATTGATGATGAAACAGATAAAATTCTGATCGATTCATTTATCATACTTTCGAATAATAAACTGAATCTTTGGGATAAAATACTGACAACCCAACTTCCGAAACAAAGTTTTTTCCCATCCTATTCCCAATTTTTTAACGAAGTCAGCGAACGACAAGCCGATACATTATCAGGTAAAAAAAACAGCCGGGTACCTGGTTATTTTTCAGGAAGTTTAAAAACAGAAACCGATTCATCGCCACAAATGAGCCGGGTGGAAATTGATTTAAGAAGAAAAATCAGGCAGATGGAGTGGGAGATGTATAAAAATCAAAAACGGAAAAATGTTATTGAATCAAAACTTTTTGAAGAAGATACGAAAATTAATGGCCTTATTACCAGTCTTATCAGGGAAGTTGAAAATAAGAAGGCAAAAGATCTGGTAAAGAGAACAGAAGAAGCAGACAGACTGGCTGAGCAGACTATTGTAAGGCTCACGGTTTATACCTCGTCGGCAGTTGCACTTTTGATTCTGACTTTTTTCGTACTTTTTATTTATCTCAGAAAGTCAAGAACCATGAGCCGGGTTTTGATCAATGCCCGCGAAAAGGCGGAAGCACTGGCTGCAGCCAAAGAACAGTTTGCGGCTAATGTTACTCACGAACTCCGCACACCGGTAAATTCAATATATGGGCTGGCAGAACAATTACATCATAAGAAACTTGATGAAAACACAACTGAAATGGTTTCGGTTATTTTTAACTCGGCCAACCATTTGCGAAATATTGTAAATGATACGCTTGACTTTTCAAAAATTCAATCACAAAAGCTGGTTCTCGGCAAATCCGGATTTTCACCGGAAATTGTTCTTTCCGAGGTAATTTCGCTCTTTAAAAATGAAGCAATCAGAAAAGGAATTACATTAGATTTTCAATGGGAAGGAGATAAACCTGCTGTTCTTGTCGGAGACGCATTTCGTTTAAAGCAGATGATAATCAACCTGGTGGGCAATGCAATAAAATTCACCGATACAGGGGAAGTAACATTGAAAGTAAACACCCAAAATTTTGCAGATAAAAAAATTGAATTGATTATTCAGGTGATTGATACAGGAATCGGTATTGAAGCCGATAAAATCGGGCTTATTTTTGATGAATATGTGCAAATCGACAACCCGGCGGGCAAAAAATACAAAGGAACCGGGCTGGGACTTTCGATCGTTAAAAAACTTGTTGAATTGCACGAAGGACAAATTAAATTTGAAAGTACTCCCGGAAAAGGAACCTGTGTTACCCTGAATTTAAAATATGATGTGGGAGCGGAGCAGAAATCGGAAAATATAGATGATAACGTAGCTGAAATTCCGGAAGCGCTTAAAAAAATGTCGGTTTTAATTGCTGATGATGAAGATTATAACCGGTTTTTGATAAGAAATATTTTTGATAAGTGGGGAATCAGTTTTAACGAGGTAAAAGATGGGAATGAAGCCATTCAGGCGGCAGAAAAAAACCGGTTCGATTTAATTCTGATGGACCTGCACATGCCGTTAACCAACGGAATTGATGCTGCCCTGCAAATCAGACAAAAAAATCCTGAAATAAAAATTGTTGCTGTTTCGGCAACAGTTGACGAAAAAGAACGAAAAGCCTGTATTAATGCCGGAATGAGTGAATTTCTTTTTAAACCATTTTCTGAAAAAGAGCTTTTTGATTTGTTGCTTTCAATTGCAAAACCCGATTTGCCTGATAAAAAAAGTCAATTCGCTAATTCAGAATACATTAAACGTTTTTTGAATCTTGCCGGAGGAGATCAGAAATTTCTGGAAGAAATGATTCTGCTTTTTATAAAATCGATGGAAACCGGCATTTCCGAAATCGATGATGCAGTTAACAAAGAAAAATGGGATGTGGTTTACAACAGCGCCCACCGGATGGCTGCCCCTTTAAAACACATTGCAGCGAGCGAACTTTACAGCCAGATCAAACAAATTGAGAAATCGGCACAACAAAAAGAAGCGGCTTTGGTTGTATCTGCGTATTCAGAATTAAAACCTGCAATTGAAGAATTATTGTCATTTTTAAAATCGCATCCCGAAGAATACAGGAATTGAAGATCGTTCAACCTGAGAATTGAAAGGTTATAATATTTTGGAACAGTAATAATTTTAAACCGTATTTGGTAAAAACTTTCGGCTATGGATGAAAAACCATTTAAAATATTTGTTGTCGAGGATGACGAGTGGTACAACAGGCTGCTGGTGCATAATCTGTCGCTCAATCCTGATTATGTAATAGAATCGTTTACCAACGGAAAAGATTGCCTCAACAACCTGGATAAAAATCCTGATGTGGTAACACTCGATTACAGGTTGCCCGATATGCAGGGACTTGAGATACTGAAAAGAATAAAAGCCGAAAACGAAGAAATTCAGGTGATCCTTATTTCTGAACAGGATGAAATTGATGTGGTGGTTGAATTGTTGAAATTTGGTGCATACGATTATATTGTAAAATCACGCGACATCAGGGAACGGTTGCTCAACACCGTGCAAAACATCCGCAACGGAGTAAGCCTGAAAAAGGAAATAGTTTCGTTGCGCAACGAAATAAAGAAAAAATACAGCTACCAGAATACAATTATCGGGAACAGTCAGGCAACAAAAAAAATATACGATCAGATTGAAAAGGCCACTCGTACCAACATTTCGGTGGCAATTACAGGCGAAACAGGCACAGGTAAAGAACTTGTGGCAAAAGCTATTCATTATAATTCATCAAGAGCATCCATGCCATTTGTAGCGGTTAACATGGCTGCAATTCCCAAAGACCTTGCTGAAAGCGAACTTTTCGGGCACGAGAAAGGCGCATTTACAGGTGCCAATTCCAGGCGGATCGGAAAATTTGAAGAGGCAAACGGTGGCACACTTTTTCTCGACGAAATAACCGAAATGGATGTTTCACTACAAGCCAAATTGTTGCGTGCCTTGCAGGAAAAAGAGATTGTGAGGGTGGGAAATAACAAACCGGTAAAAACTGATTGCCGGATTATTGTTGCTTCAAACCAGAATCTGCAGGAAAGTGTTATTTCCGGTAAATTCAGACAGGATTTATATTACCGGCTCTATGGATTTCCGGTGGAACTGCCGCCCCTGCGCGAAAGAGGAAATGATACTATAATACTGGCAAAACATTTTAATAAATCATTCTGTAACGAGAACAATCTTTCCATAAAAACAATTACACAACCTGCTATCGACAAACTGCTTTCTTATCCTTTTCCCGGAAATATCAGAGAGTTAAAATCAGTGATTGAACTGGCGATTACTATTTCAGATGCCGATGAAATTACGACCGAAGATATTTACCTGGGGAAAAGAGTGATGATTGATGAAAATATTGAAAAAGAAATTACACTTCGTGAATACAATATTAAAATCGTAAAAAAGTACCTCGAAAAGTACGAAAACAACATCAAACTGGTGGCCGATAAACTTGATATTGGCGTTGCCACTATCTACCGGATGTTGAAAGAAGATTCGGAAAATTAATTCCACAAATTGGTATTTCCTGTTATTATGTTTTATCAATTTGATTACATCCAATCAAATTGATAGCAATTGTTAGTTTTTGATATTTGATTAATGATCAGATTATCAAAATAATAAATCAATCTGGCAAGTTGGTACATAATTAGACTACCTATTTCAGATCAAAAAAAAACAAAGCAAAAAATTAAACAGGAGGAAAAGTTATGGAAACTAAAGTTAAAACAATTGTAAGCTGGTCAACATTGGCAGTTTTAGTACTGGTTGTATTGATTGGCGGAGTGGTTCTGGTAAACGATAAAAACCAAATAGAATCGCTGAACCAGGAAAACAGAAATCTTAACGCCGTTATTGAAACGCGCGATTCGCTTGTGAATGACATGGCAGGTACTTTCGATGAAATTGAACAAAACCTGACCTTTATTAAGGAAAAACGCGGACAGCTTGTTCTTGCCCAAAAAGAAGGAAATAAAAGCAGGAAGGAAACGCTGGTTGCCGACATTAAACTGATGAACGAAATGTTGGCGGAAAGCAGCAAAAAAATTGAAGACCTTGAAAAAAAGCTGAAATCGTCGGGCATTGATATTAAATCTTACAAAAACAAAATTGCCCAACTTACAAAAACAATCGGCGAGCAGGACGAAAGTATTAAACAATTGCAGGCTGAATTAGACCAGCGTGATTTTACAATTGCCGAAAAGGATGTACAACTGGCAAAACTGAATGAAGACATCCTTTCAAAAAAGGACAGCCTTTTGAAAAAATCGGAAATCATTGCTGAAAAATCGCAGGTAATTGTCGAAAAAGAAAATGAAATGAACAAAGCTTATTTTGCCGCCGGAACTCACCGCGAACTCATTGAAAAAGGTGTGTTAACAAAAGAAGGCGGATTTTTGGGTATCGGGAAAAACGTATCGATAAAAGATGATCTCAACGAACGGTATTTTACACAGCTTGATATCAGAAATACAAACCAGTTTCCGCTGAATGCAAAAAAAGCAAAACTGATTACCGAGCATCCGGCCAACTCTTACAAGCTGGTTGAAGAAAATGACAAAATCGCATATCTCGAAATTGAGAATCCTCGTGAATTCTGGAAACTTTCAAAATATGTAATTGTCGAGACTAAAAAGTAACTCAGGGGCTTTATAAGTCGCAAAACAAAGCATGGTTTCTGGTTGTGGATAGTCGTTGGATGATGTTCAGAAACATGTATGGTAAACAGGAGGGAGAGTAATCTTTCTCCTGTTTTGTTTTAAAGGAAAAGCGTCATAATGGACACAACAATTTTTGTCTCCTGTAATTTCGTTTTATACGAAGAACTTCAGCACTGAAAACCGGATAAATCATTAAAAGTGAAATGGATGTGCTTTTCGTCCGGCAGGCTGAAATATATCTGCCGGATCATTAATTTTGGAGTTGCAATAATCAGATAAATCGATTTATGAATCAGCAAAGAAATCTTGTCAGAACATTCGGCCTGGGTTATGTCATTATTTTTGTGATTGCCAACATTATCGGCTCAGGAGTTTATAAAAAGGTGGCGCCGATGGCTGCCGAACTTCATTCCTCAACCTGGATTTTACTGGCGTGGATTGCAGCCGGAATCATAACTATTTTCGGGGCATTGAGCAATGCCGAAGTGGCAGGTTTGCTGGCCGATACCGGCGGAGAATATGCTTATCACCGGAAAATCTATAACAAGTTTTTTGCTTTTATGTATGGCTGGTCGCTTTTCACAGTCATTCAAACTGCCACCATTTCGTCGCTTGCCTATATTTTTGTACAATCGCTCAACAGCATTATTCCGCTACCCGATTTACTTACCTCGTTACAGGATTTCTCGTTCGGCGGAGTGTTTTTCCCGTTTCGCGATTTTGGGGTAAAACTCACGGCCATTTTGCTAATTATGTTGCTGACCCTGCTCAATATTTCTGGTTTGAAAAGTGGCGCCCGCACCAGCAATGCCATTCTCTGGCTGGTAATTGCAGGTTTATCGCTGATTGTTATTTCCGGGCTCATCAAAGGTGGCGAAAGTCCGGAAAGAATCCTGAATTTTGCAGATCTTACTTCCGGGGATGTCTCCTTTTCTTCTTTTTTTGCGGCAATGCTGGCTGCTTTCTGGGCTTACCAGGGATGGGTTTCGGTGGGGTTTATCGGCGGCGAGATTAAAGATGCCAACCGCAATATTCCCCGCGGAGTTGTCATTGGTGTTTTTGTGGTTATCGCCATTTACCTGCTGGTTAATTTTACCTATCTGTCGGTTCTTTCGGTACCCGAGCTGGAGAATATTCACAATGCCGGAAACCAGATTGCTGCAGTTGAAGCTGTAAAAAGCTACTGGGGAAATGCAGGTGTTCTGTTTATTTCATTATTGATTTTGCTAACCACACTGGGGTGTACCAATGCCAGCATTCTCACCGGAGCGCGGCCGTATTTTGCCATGGCACGCGACAGGCAGTTTTTTACCTCAGTCGGTAAACTGAACAAAGCCAATGTTCCCGGCAACTCACTGCTCTGGCAGGGAATCTGGGCATCGGTCCTTGTCCTGTCAGGAACTTTCGACCAACTGACGGACATGGTAATTTTTGCCGTTTTTATTTTTTACGGAGCCACTACATTGGGTGTTTTTATTCTCCGACGACGGATGCCCGATGCACACCGTCCGTATAAAGTTTGGGGATATCCGGTTATTCCCGCTTTTTATATTCTTTTCTGTATTGTTTTGCTGTTCAATACCATTTTTACCCGTCCGCGCGAGGCAATTATGGGATTGATCCTTATTCTGGCGGGTATTCCGGTTTTTTATTTTCTTCGGTATAAGCTGAAAAATTGAAATGATTATCTGAAAATATGTCTGTTCCCTTTTAAATTTCATCAGGCTTTTTTTCGTCCGCAAAGACATCATTTTTCAAACGATATTTTTGGCGGACGGTAGTTCTTTTGTCTCCATTTTTCTACAAATATTTTGCTCCTCCGGAGCAATTTTGAAACTTCAATTAAAGGCAGAAAATCTTCAGCGACAGCGTCCCGCAATATTTGTAGCAAGAGTTGACAAATCAAATACAAGCTCCGAAGGAGCGAAACTTTTGTTAAACATTCCGCTGAGGTTTTGCCGGTTCAAGGTTTAGATTATTTTTGCCCGTGAAAACTTTTAAGCAATGAGGCTATTAATCATCATATTTCCACTGATATTACTTTTTACCGACAATCCACCGCGTTCTTTCCGTTCGGAACAGATGAATTTTACACGTGTCCGCGAGGCATATTCAGGCAAGGAGAAAACTGTGCTGAAAAACCTGGCAGCCAACTCAATTTCGCGTGATAGTCTGCAGATTTATCTCCGGGCATTTAAAACCGAAAAAATCATCGAATTGTGGGCTAAAAATATCGGCGACAAACAGTTTAAGCTGATCAAAGAATTTCCGATTTGTGAGATTTCCGGCGATATCGGACCCAAAAGGCGTTCGGGCGATTTGCAGGTTCCCGAAGGTTTTTATCATATTTCCGACCTGAACCCGTTTAGTAAATATTATTTGTCGATGCAAATTAATTACCCGAATGCATCCGACAGTATCCGCGGAGTGAAAGGACGTCTGGGCAACCTCATTTTTATTCACGGTGCCTGCGAATCGTCGGGTTGCATTTCCATTACCGACGAAAAGATCAAGGAATTGTATGTTTATTATATTGAAGCCTGCAACAGCGGGCAAAAAAAGGTTGACCTGACCATTTTCCCGGCAAAACTCGATGACAAAACCTATTCAAAACTGACCTCGGCTAACAGTAAAAATAAAGACAAGACAAGTCTTTGGGCCGATCTGAAAAAAAGTTATGACCTTTTCAGCCTGAAAAAAATCCCTCCTTCAGTAGAATTTCTTCCTGACGGCTCACATAAAATTGAAGCAACTAAAAATTAGACGATACAATGCAAAAATCAGGTGGGAGGATGAAGTCTTTTCCCAAACCAATCCCGTACTTTTTCCATGGTTTTTTGCTGTGAGGCAGGCGCCCTTCTTTTGCCGGTTGATCGTTCGGCGCTGTTTTCCGGCGCACCCCAGCGCACTTCCACACAATCGTTAGGATTGTAAGCCATCTCAAAGGCGTCTTTTCTTTTCAGAATTTCAGCAAGCGTGAGTTCCTGTTTCGATCCGTCGGTGCGGGTGTAACTGATGGTTAACGCATTTGTTTTTTCTTCGAGTAGCGTTTGCAGTTTTTCCTTCATTTTTTCGGGCGAACTCAATGCCGGAATATCAAAATCTCCGGGATATTTAACCACTCTTTCCGTGAAACCTGTTACAGCGTCCATGGCAATCAGCAACCGCAAATCGCGGTTCGGAGTTGAAAAATCTTCCCATTGTCCGCCGGTCAGAAATACACCTTTGGCATTCGATGGCATCGGAATTACAGCACCCGGGTGGGCTTTCATGTAGGCTTCTCCGTTATCGACCGATTTCACCCGCATTTGCAACTGCTCATGTAAGGCGCTGATTAAATCGAGCAAAGCATCCTCGGGGTCAAGGGGTTTTGGATTGATGAGGCGTTCCATGGCGCGGTAAAAAGTTTCACTGTCCATGTTTTTTTGTTGCATCGAAAAAGGAACAAATCCTGAAGATTTTGTCAGTTCCTGGTTCGAAAGAAGTTTTGTTTTGCCATTCTCCCAAACAATCGGTCTGAACATTTTAAAACCCGGTTCTCCCACCACTTCAGCAGTGGTAAACAGAAAATTGCCTTTCCAGAAACGTTTGATGGCGACAGTTCCATCGGGTTGAGCATCAACAGCCAGCAAAACACCGGGTTCTTTTTTTGTTTGCTGCAGCCAGCTCACCAGCGTAAAAGTGTGTCCGTACGGATCGGCAAAAACGGTTCCCGGCAGCAGCGAAGTGCGTTCAAGCGCCACCGGATAATAATCCGATTTTTCGTTGTCCAATGCAGTGCGGCCGGTTCCCGAGTGCACACCATTCATCAGGATTCTCAGAAAAATATTAAATGATTGCACCGGGTTGCTTTTCGAAGGCGATGTTTCGTTGGTGATCCATTCACCGGCCTGCGGATTTTTTCCGATGTAACCCCTGTCGCAAAGGTGATAACCAAACGGCAGTCCCAGTTTCCATGCAAAGTAGGCACGCAGGAAAAACGGGTTGTCGGCACAGTCAGGTTCCATGGCTACTTTTATTTTGCTGTTTGCATCATCCTCACCCAGCGAAAGATGGTTGTATAAAAGGTTTCTCTCTTTGTCGCGGGTTACTTCGTGCAACGCTGCCCACGAAGTTTGTTCATTGCTGTTGCCAAAAAGCGCGTTGATCCAGGCTGAATAAAGCAGTTCAGTGCCATTGTCCCAGCTTCGGGTGGTTGTCCAGACTCCTTTTTGTGGCACTGTTTTATTAGGAGCAATTTCAAATCCGAGTGCAGTTTCTTTTCCTTCAATATTCAGGATTACATTGTATTTTCCGGCTTCTGCCGCTGCAAAATCATCCATCCGCCAATACGGAATTTCAGTTCCTTTTTTGTTCGCGATTGGCTGAATCTTTCCGTTGGGACCCATTACAAAAATTTCAGCTTTCAGAATGCTTTTTCCACCGGCGGCAAAAATGCGAAAAGCTTCTCCCGGCGCAGGATTTCGGGGAGTTACCAACAAAACCGGCTCCGGATTATAATCTGCCGGATCCGTTGCATTTTCCACAATTACTGAGTCTTGTGTGCCCCCAGTATTATCTTTGGAATTTTTGCTGGTACACGATTCGGTAAGCAGAAAAACGACCGGGGACAATATCATTACGAAAAGAATGCGAACAGAAATTTTAAAGCAACTGTCAGCCGCTTGTCGAATGCTTCTGGCTACTTGCTTCCGGTCGCTGCTCAATTTAAATATTTTCATTTTGAACCATTAACGATGTATTCTTTACTCAATACTCATTACTCTGTACTCAAATCTCAGTTGTACCACGGATGATCTTTAACATTCACAATTCCTTCGGTTCCGGTTGATCCCAAAATCCGGCGGGCAGCCACCAGCTTTCTTTCAGGGACAAATTTCGGATCATCGGGATTGAGGCTGCTGACATGCACTTTCCCCGAAGCATGAATAAAGTAGCTGTCGCCTGTGTAAATACCCACATGCGTAATTCTTTCGGCAGAGCGGCCGAAAAACAACAGGTCGCCGGGCTGGAAGTTTTGCCAGTCGCTGATTTCGAGTGGTTGACCATATTTTGCCTGCTGCGAGGCGTCTCGGGCCAGAATCACACCTTTGGAATAAAATACTGTTTTTGTAAATCCTGAACAGTCGGCGCCCTTGCCCGAAGTACCTCCCCAGAGATAGGGCAGTCCCGTCATTTTACGGGCAACTTTCAACAGCGACTGTGCATCAGGAACTATATTCACCCACTCGTTGAAAGAAAGGCAATCGGTTTTTTTTACAAAAGCTTCGCGTCCGTCGGGCGTTCTGATTTTCAGAAATCCTCCTTTTCTGCCGGTGATCTCAAACAAATCACCCAGAGTAAGGTCTGAAACCACGTCGCTGTTTTCATCAGGAGTTTCGAATGATAGTCCGAAAAGATCGTTAAAAACAGCACGCTCCGATTTTTTCCAGTGGTTGAATTCTTTGGTGGTTAAACGCTGCAACCCGGCTGCATCCATCCACCCGATATATTTTTCGGGCGTCTGAACGCGGTACCATTTGTTGCCGGCATCGAGCACTTTCAGAGGCGTTCCCATCAAAACCTGCGAAACAAGTTCCGAAGCATCGTCGGGTTGGGCGCGCAGGTTCGAAACCGATAAAGTTCCCAGTGCCCACGTTTTTTCGCCCACTGCTTCATCAGGCAAAACTCTTACTGAGTCGGCAAATTGCAGATTTCTTTCTTTCAGAAAACTGAGAACCCGGCTTTTTGCATCCGGAATATCGGTTTCTCCTTTTACCACAACCACAGGCTGCAGTGTGTCTTTGAAAGTAATTTCAAGAATGGCCACCCGTTTGTCGGGGACAAGTTGCTTTTGCAGTGTTTGCAATTCATGTTGCAGTGCATTGTACGAAACTGGCTGTGCAGAGCCCATTATCGATATCAATACCATGAAAGTTACAATTGCAGTCTGATAAAATTTCTTCATCGTTAAATTCAATACAAACTGCAAAATTAAACGAACTTATTGTTTCAGAGAAAATTGTAACCTGAAAATAAACGAACTGAAGGATTATTAATTTTCAGGTCAATTTCAGTTGATAATAATTTTCACCGTTTCCGATTGTTTTTCACCTGTAATTTTCAGCAAATAAACGCCGGAAGGCAGGTTGGGATGAATAACTTTCCGGTTGTCAGTCATTTTCAGTTTTTCGCTGTAAACCAGATTTCCGCTGATTGACAGAATTTCCACCTTTTCAAAATCAAATCCGGCATGAATATTCAGCTCATTGTCGGCCGGGTTCGGAAAAACGCTTGTTGTCCCGGTTTTTGAAATATCTGTTGCTGGGGTTGTGTTTCCGGCTTTTCGTGAAAAAGTAATCCATTTTAACAGGAATAATTTCCCGGTTCCGGTGCCTGTAAATTTCAGGTAAACATCGTGTCTGCCCGAAACCGCAGAAATCGCAGTTTTAAAAGATTTGTAAGTATTCAGGTTTCCGGTAGCGGAAATGGCACATTCTGCTATTTTGTTGCCTGTATCGATGGAGTCGAGCCAGACTTCAATCGTTCCGCCGGTTGTGTTACACGCAGCCGAAAATTCCACCGAATCGGGTACCGGATAATAACTGCCGTCGCCAAACTCAACACCGGCATACAAGGCCCAGTCGTTGTTATGAATATTATCAAGCGTACTGATTCCGGAACCTGCCGCGGTTTTGGTGGTGCCAAACTGGTTGGCAGGGCATTCGGCTAAAATCGGGGTAAAAGCATCGCGGTAAATGTACAAATCGAACCAGGCAGCGGTGGCTCCCTGCACAAACAATCCCTGCCGTGTGCCGATCCAGGTGGTAAAATCGGAGTAGGAATCAACAATCGAAATGTTAAAATTTTGACCGACTTGGTTCCAGGTGATGCCATCTTCACTGAAAAATCCTGTGATGATGTGGTTTACGCGAACTATTTTTAACCAAAGTGTGTCGCTTTCATTTTCAGCTTCATAAACTGTGTTTTCAAAGCTGAAAACCACTCCCTTTTTCCCGGTTGATGTTTGTGTACTGACCAGTTTCACATATTTTGTTTCGTCGCCGCGCATGATCATCAGCCCGGCCTGTTCGTTAGCCGATTTCGGTTTAAAATCAACTCTTGTTATCAGTGAATAGTTGTGTTCTCCGTCGTTTTTCGAAACATAAGTCCAGCGGGAAGTGGTTTTGGGAGTGAGCCGCAACCAGCCCGGGCGTTCAGTCAGCGAAGATTTGTTGGTAGCTGTTTGCCCCAAATACGACCATTCGGGATTTAGTTTTTCTGTATCAAAAAAATCGGATTTGGGTACCATCCAAGGAATTCCGCTACTCGAAAGTTTTGGTGCTGTAAAAAACTGGTTGATCGGGTAGTCAGCCGTGGGTTTGCCGTTTGCATTGTATTTTACCTGGTTCAGTAGTCCCTGGCGGCCCTGTCCTTTCCATTCGCCTTTGGCATACAGCGGGTGAACGACCCACGAAGTGCTGTCGTTGAGCATTACAGCCGGAGAGGCATGGTTCGGACTTGTAAAAAGTGAACCGCTTTTCAGCGGATCAGTTTCGTTAAAAAAATCGCCCAGCATTTCCCACGAAGCCTGGTCGGCAGTGAGGGTTTTGCTACGCATCACTTTCTGTCCGCCGGCAAGGTCGCGTGCAAATGAGTAATAATAGTAGCCGCCGTATTTCCACATCACCGGACCTTCGGCCCAACTATAAGGATAGGAAGGAGATGGATTCAGCCAGGCGAGGTTATAAACAACACCGGTTGGCTGACCGTTAGCGTTCAGTTCAACAATACCACTATTGGGTTGTAAGTTTTTCACCACTAAATACCATTTGTTATCATCATCAATAAAAATCGAATTGTCGTATCCCAAAGTGTAAGGCAGTGATGCGGGATCATTCACTTTTACAGGTGTTGCCCACGGGCCTTCGGGATTGTCGGCTTTGGCGAAATACATGGAACCTCCACGCGAAAAAAAGTCCCACCATTTTCCGTTATAAAAAACAATATGTCCGCCCCAACATCCTGCACCCGGCGAATCGCCAAAAACAGACCATGAAGCACTTACCGGTTGTGCAATTGCACGCCAGTGAACCAGGTCGGTTGAATGATAAATTACCGGTGTAATATTGAATGAGGACCCGGTGGTGTAAAAATCATCGCCAACCCGGGTTACTGTACAATCGGGATGATCACCCGGAATAACCGGATTCATGTAAGTTTTAAACGAAGGTGACTGGGCTCCGGAAATAACAAAAGCGATTAAAAACGGGATGAGAATAAAAATTCTTTTCATGGTGAAATTATTTTTCGATGATCATTTTCCGGCTGCCGGTGTAATCATCAGTTTTTAAGGTATAAATATAAATTCCTTCCAGGAGTTCGCGTGCATTAAATGTTGCCGTATGTTTCCCGGCAGGGTATTTTTTCCCGGCCAGTTCTTTAATTTCGAGACCGGCATTATTAAATACTTTCAGCGAAACAAATGTTTCTGTTGGGATTTCGAAAGGAATTACCGTTTCTCCGGAAACCGGATTCGGATAGTTTTGTTCCAGCGAAAAATCCTTTGCAACCATCAATTCTTCTGTTCCCACAAGTGGTCCGTTGTAACCCATAATCTGCAGCATTTTTTTGGCATAACGTTTTCCTAATTCTCTGTATCCGGCTGAATTAAAATGAAGATTATCATTTGCGTCGGTGCATTTGCTTGATGAAATAACATACGATGTTGGGATTGATTGTGGCAGCCTGTTGATAATGGTATTCATGCTGGCGCAAATTCCGCCCTGGTCGGCATGAACCACTTCACCTGCCAGCAGCGGAACCGAATCGGATTTAAGATTCAGGTCGTTGAGCAGATCGTTGTAAATCTTTTTCACTTTTGCCGGCCACTGTGTATCGCCGGTATTCGATTCGCCCTGATGTAACAGGATTCCTTTGATAACGCCATCTTTTTGAGCCAGTTTGGCCATGTCAACCAAATAACCGTAAGGATTTCCGTTGTACTCCGCAATAATGTTTTTCAGCCAGGTTTCGGTAATGGAAGCAACATAAGTTGTGTAACCTTCTTTGTCGTACAATTCGATTTTACAGCCTGCTACCGAAACGTTAATAATCCCGATCCGGATACTGTCAGGAAGATTTTCAACCATCGTCCTTCCAAAATAATCGGCAGGCGAGAGACCGCTCCAGCAACGTGTTAAAGGAGGAACAGCCGGATACCATTTTCCTTTTGTGCGGTTGAGACTGGAACAGTTTACAGACTGCAAAACCTGGAAACGGCTGTTAACTTTTTTATCCTGGGCTTCAACGGTGCCTTGACCTTCCATATTCGATTGCCCAAAACAAAGGAAGATGTAAAAATTCGGGTCCTGAGAGAAACCACGGTTCGATAACAAGAGCGTAACAACCAGAAATGATGCTTTTAAAAAGGTTGAAATTTTCATTTAATTGGCTAAATCGTTAATTATTAAAATTTTCAGAAAGTTTGTAAAGATACTTTTCTGCATAAAGTCTGAATCCGTTTTAATATTATTTCTTTTCAGGCAAAACAGGGTTTCCGGTACCCCACCAGTTTGTCCAGCGTGCAAAATCAACATTTGGGTAAGGGTGAACCTCCACATTTGTATTGGCAGTGGTATTGCCCAACAGGAATTTTTCGACAAAAGCAATCACTTCCGGTCGTTGTACATCGGGCAACTGGCAATGTCCGTGTCCTGCAACAATGGAGTATCCAAATCTGTCGGCGATGCCAAAAGTTTCCCAAACTTTTTTGGCGGCTTTGCATGAAACATAACCCGATTCATCGGCTAACCACTCGTAATCGGGGTTTCCAAGAACCAGCAATGCACGCGGCGCCACCATCGCCATCAGTTCATGATGATCGTAAGGTAGTTTTGGAACATCATTTGAAAACTGAAACAATGATTCCATAAACCACTCGTGACTGGTTTTGCCCAAAGTTTCCACATTACCCAGTGTTTCGGAAACACGCCAGGCAGCAGCGCCGCCGCCACCCGATTCCTGTGCAATGCAAAGTGCAATCCGCTCGTCAAAAGCGGCAGCAAAAAGCGCCATTTTTCCGGCAAAGGAACAGCCGGTAATCGCTAATCTTTTAAAATCGATGGGCAGGTCTTTGGCTACCAGTTCCATCCCGTCAATCAGCCGGCTCACACCCCACGACCAGGCTGCGTAAGCGCCCATGTGCACGAGGTTTGGGTAGAGTTTGTTGATGGGTTCGTTGCCCCGTTTTTGTTGCCACGCCATCACATTGCCATAGTTGAAAGGAATTTGTGCGATTCCGCGGCTGGCAAAAATATCGGCCGGCAAACTGCCCGATCCGCGGCCAATTCCGATGACAGCCGGAAACGGGCCGGTTCCTTCAGGAAGAATAATTTTGGAGGTAATTGTCAGGGTCTGTCCGTTTTCAGTCACGTTCACAGTAAGCAAACCATCTACATAAGTTGCTGTGATTGTATCAGGGCGGGAAGGTTTTTCCCCGATTTCGTAGTGTTGAATTTCAGCTCCGATTTCGTTCCTGCGACGCTCCCAGTCTTTAAAATCAACCGAGCGGCCACTTCCGTCTGACCACGCAAAAGGATCAGTCAGAGGTGCAATAGCCGGAAGTTCATTCAGTGACGGTAAAACCGGTTTGGCAAAACCGGCACCCGTATTTTCAGCTCCGTAAACAAACGGAACCTGCTGGGCAAATAAACTGATGCCGAGGAATAAATTCAGCAAAAGCAAATAAGTTTTAAGTTTCATATTGATGGTTTTTTAGTTATTGGTATAATAATTTCCCGGTTATCTTTTTAAGTTGAATTTTACTTCTGAATTTCGGTTGTAAATGGAGAAGCCGGCAAACCTTCCTTGTTGCAAAGGTTGGCACCATTGGGATTATCGGCCCAGGCATAACGCACAACCGCAGGATTTTTAATGTTTTCATGCCAGACAATCACCTTGTTGTTTTTGATTTCAGCTTTTGCCCACACAAACTTTTTGTCAGTTCCCGAAATGGCAAAATATCCGGGTTCTTTTCCATTTGAAGTGGTCAGGCCGCTGCCACATTCAGAAAATGTGATTTCGATTTTGTTGTTTTTGATTGTCATCGATTGATACAAGGGTCCCGAAGCTACCACGTTTTTTTCGCCATAAACATTTTTGCGGGCAGCCAAAAGCAACCTTTCACTTACTTCTTTTTTGCGCAGCGGATGAATGTCGTTCCATTCACCCAAACCCAGCGTTATTACCAGCGAAGTGTAGGGTACCGAAAGGATTTTCAGTTGTTCGTTGCGCAAGATCGCCCAGTCGCTTTCCGAGGGTTCGGTTTTTTCTTCCAGGTAGTTGGGCAATTGGACACACAAAAAAGGCAAATCTTTGTTATTCAACAAGCCACGCCATTCTGTAATCAAAGCCGAAAGTACATTTGCATACCCGACCGGACGTTCGGCATTGGTTTCACCCTGGTACCAGATTACACCTTTAAAAGTGTAATTACTGATTGGTTTGAACATGGCATTAAAAAGTCCGAGCGGTTTGGAAGGCAGAAAAGTGGAAACCGGTGCTGAGCCAGTTCGTGCCCCGATGTTGTATTTCCAGCTTCCTTTCAGATCATATTTTTGCCCGTCAATTGTGAGCTGATACGGTTTGTCTTTGATAAAACCGCCACTGCCTGACTGGCTGACCACCCGCACTGCGATAAGATTTTTCCCCGGTTGCAGGAATCCGGCGGCAATATTGTATCGGCGAGGAGGATACTGGTAACCCACACTCCCCACAAAGAGGCCGTTTACAAAAACCGAGTCGCTGTCAACAATGCGGCCCATTTCAAGGTAAGCCGGTTTGCCGGCAAAGTTTTCCGGCAGGTCAATTTCTTTACGAAACCAGACAACACCACTTTCAAAATTGATGGCCTCCCTGAAATTTGCGGGAAGCTGGAACTTCTGCCAGTTAGCATCATCAAAACCCGGATTTGTCCACGAAATTCCCTGGTGACCCTTGTCGTTTTTATTCAGTTCGCCAAACCATTGCTGGCTGGCCGCCTGTTCTGTTGCAAGCAGATTGGCCAGATAAAGGCTGTCGGACAACTGTTTTGCAATGGCAAATTGTTCAGGAAAAGCTTTCAGTGATTCTTCACTCAGCCAGCTTTCGGCAGCCGAACCACCGGCGGCGCACTGAATAATTCCGACCGGGATTTTGTATTTTTCGTAAAGTCCGCGGGCAAAGAAATAACCCACAGCCGTGTATTTCAGAATATTTTGCGGGTTGGCTTCCTCCCATTTTCCACCCTGAATATCATTTTGCGGATGCCTGAAATTCCACCTCACCGGAACCTGGAAAAGTCTGATTCCGGAATTGGCACTCGTGGCAATCTCATTTTCATAAAGCGGGGCAACACGGCTCATCGGGGTTTCCATGTTCGATTGCCCGGAACAAAGCCAGACATCGCCAAAAAGAATATTTTTCAAAGTAATCAGGTTTTCACCCGAAATTTCCAAAATAAACGGACCTCCGGCTTTTTGCGGAGGAAGAGTGATTGTCCATTTCCCTTCAGCAGAAGTATTGGTTTCGAAAAACTGGTTATTGAAATTCAGTGTCACTTTTTCACCAGCATTTGCCCAACCCCAGATTTTCAGCGGCGTATCGCGTTGCAGCACCATTCCGTCGCTGATTAGTTTTGGCAAACGCACTTCAGCAAAAACTGAAAAACTGCTCAGTAAAAGAAGGAACGAAAGTAGTTTTACACGGAAAATAGAAGAATACCGGTTATAAATTTCCTGCAGATACTGGTTTGATTCGTTCGTTCTCATATTCTGATCGTCAGTTTTACAAGTTTACAATTTTAATTCAGCTTGAAGTATTCAAAATTAAATATCATTTTTCTAAAATCAGTTTTGAGTTAATCAGGCAGCGGTTATAAATATCCGGCCTCAACGAACAGTCAGGTAATCCCGATTTTGCTGAAATAAAATGTATTTTTGAAAGCAATATTTTCATCACTGATTAAGCTAAAAAAGACATAATTCATCATAATTAAATTGAACATGAAAACCAAAATCACCGGATTTGTTTTGTTATCCCTGCTTTTTGCCTGTGCGCCAAAACCACAGGTGGAAGAACAAAAAGCGGCTCCGCAGCCAAAAACTTTCAGTATTGAAAAAGCAGTTGTTTATCGCACTGCCAAATCAACCGGCGAAAAGCTGGCACAGGCTGAAACATTAACTTTTGCCGAATTTGGCCAGCCAACAGAAAGGCAGCCCTGTGTTTTTATCGACCCGCTGAATACTTTCCAGGAAATGGTGGGAATTGGCGGCGCTTTGACCGATGCTTCGGCTGAAGTTTTTGCCAAACTGCCCGATGCAAAAAAACAGGAACTGATTGCAGCTTATTACGATCAGGAAAAGGGAATCGGGTACAATTTTTCGCGCACCAACATTGCCAGCTGCGATTTTTCGAGCGGCAGTTATGATTATGTGGCTGAAAACGATTCAACGCTTTCCACTTTCTCCATCGATCATGATAAACAGTTTAAAATTCCCCTGATAAAAGAGGTGTTTAAAGCATCGGGCGAAAACATGAAATTGTTTGTCAGTCCGTGGAGCCCGCCCGCCTGGATGAAAGACAACAACGACCGTTTGCATGGTGGTAAACTGCTCGAAAAATACAAACAGGCATGGGCCAACCATTATATCAAATTTATCCAGGCTTATGAAGCTGAGGGAATTCCGGTTTGGGGACTTTCAGTGCAAAATGAACCGATGGCGGTGCAAAAATGGGAGTCGTGTGTTTATACAGCCACCGAAGAACGCGATTTTGTAAAACAATACCTTGGCCCCACTTTACAAAACTCGGGAATGAGCGACAAAAAACTGATTGTGTGGGACCACAACCGCGACCTGATTTACCAGCGTGCTTCCACTATTTTTAATGATCCCGAAGCGGCAAAATATATCTGGGGAATCGGGTTTCACTGGTACGAAACCTGGACCGGCAGCGACATGCAGTTTCAGAATCTGAAAGCGGTTCACGAAACTTTTCCGGATAAACACCTTGTTTTTACCGAAGGTTGTGCTGAATCGTTTGCCACCGACGCCATTTATGAATGGAGGCTGGGAGAACGTTACGGCTACTCGATGCTGAACGATTTTAACAACGGCACCGTGGCCTGGACCGACTGGAATATTCTGCTCGACGAACAGGGAGGCCCAAACCATGTTCAGAATTTCTGTTTTGCACCGGTACACGCCAACACTGCCACCGGCGAACTGATTTATACCAACAGTTATTATTACATCGGTCATTTTTCAAAGTTTATCCAGCCCGGAGCAAAAAGAATTTCGTCGTCTTCGTCGCGCGATGTGCTGCAAACAACCGCTTTTCTGAATCCTGATGGTAAAATTGTGGTGGTGATTCTGAATACAACCGACACCGACATGGATTTCAAACTCTGGTGCCAGGAAAAAGCTGCCGATATGAAAAGCCTTGGCCATTCGATAATGACAGTGATTTTTGAGTGAATGAATAGTTTTGAAAGTCAATTGAAAACTGCATGAAACCGCAATATTTTATATTACTGATGCTGGGTATCTTTCTGATTTCCTGTTCCGGAGAAAAGGAAATTATCCCGTTGGCAGAACACCCGCGACCCGATTTTGAAAGAGCTGTCTGGCAAAACCTGAACGGAACGTGGCAATTTAAACCCGATTCATTAAATGTGGGGCTTGCCGAAAACTGGCAGAACAAACCCGAAACTTTTGAAAGCAAAATTGTGGTTCCGTTTTCGTGGGCCAGCCAATTAAGCGGTGTAAAGATGCCAAAAGTAAATTATGGCTGGTACTCCCGCACTTTTACCATCGTGAATGCAGAAAGCTGGAAGGGGAAGAACATCTGGCTTGTTTTCTGTGCCAGCGATTTTAATACCACGGTGTGGGTAAATGGCAAAGAAGCCGGAAATCATTCAGGCGGTTATGTACCATTCAGTTTTAATATTTCTGATTTACTGGTTGATGGTGAAAACCGGCTGACTGTTCGCGTGGAAGACGAAGAACTGGAAAACCGGCCTTCGGGAAAACAATATTATGGCAACGCCAAAGGAATCTGGCAGACTGTTTATCTCGAAGCCAGATCAGAAAATTATATTCGTAATATTCGTTTCACTCCCGATATCGACAAACAAATTGTAACGGCTGAAGTTAACCTGGCAGCGCCTGCCCTTCAGACAGTAAAATTCGGGTTGAAAGGGAAAAATAATCCGATTGATTTTAACGGCGAAGTGGCAGCCGGAAGCCAGTCAGCCACTTTTACGATTCCGGTTACTGAAATGAAATTGTGGAGTCTGGATGATCCGTTCTTATACGAAGTTATAGCTTCGGTGAACGGTGAGAAAACCAGCGATGAAGTTTCAACCTACTTTGGAATGCGTAAGATTTCGGCAGTCGATATCCCCGGAAAGGATTTTAAATACGTGGCCCTGAACAACGAACCCATATACATGAAACTGACACTCGATCAGAGTTATCATCCTGAAGGATTTTACACTTTCCCTTCCGACCAGTTCATGAAAGAAGAAATTCAGCGGGCAAAGGATCTCGGCCTGAATGGATTGAGAATTCACATCAAAGCCGAAGTCCCCCGGAAACTGTATTGGGCTGACAAGTTAGGATTGCTGATTATGGAAGATATCCCGAATTTCTGGGGCGAACCCGATTCTGTTGCCAAAGCCAACTGGGAGTACATTGCTGAACAGGAAATGGAACGCGATTATAATCATCCATCTATTTTCTCATGGGTACTGTTTAACGAAACCTGGGGGCTTTTCAGCAAAGATTCAGTTTCGGGGAAACGAAGCTACACGCCCGAAACACAGGAGTGGGTGAGAAGCTGGTATCACAAAGCAAAAGCATTTGACCAGAGCCGCCTGGTGGAAGACAATTCGCCCTGCAACTGGGATCATGTTGTTACCGACATCAACACTTGGCACAGCTATTTGCCTGCCCGTCACTGGGCCGGGTTTCTCGATAATGTGGTGGCAAACACTTACCCGGGTTCCACTTTCAACTACATTGGCGGCAACAAACAGGGTAACGAACCCATGTTTAACTCCGAATGCGGTGCAGTTTGGGGTTATGCCGGAAGCACAGGCGATATCGACCTGACCTGGGAATACCATATTATGATGAACGAGTTCCGCAAACGGCCCAAAGTGGCAGGTTTTCTGTTTACCGAATTTCATGATGTGATTAACGAATGGAACGGTTATTACCGGTTCGACAGGTCGAAAAAAATGTTCGGGCTCGATGAACTGGTTCCCGGAATGACCATGAATGATTTTCATGCTGATTTGTATGTTATTCCGGGCGACGATTTCTACAGGGAATATCCGGGTGGCGAAACTGTTCAGATTCCGTTGGGAATCAATGCGGTCACCTCAAATATACCGGAGAACCTGAAATTAAAATATGCAGTTTACGGATGGAATAGCCTGGGCGAAAAGGTAGATCATGCACAAGGAGAAATGGCTGCCAATGCCGAAGCTTTTGCATTTTTACCACAAACCCCGGTGCCTGTAACAATGCCTGCCGAAACAATGGTAATGATTTTGGCAACCACGCTTGAAGACGGGAATGGTAAAGTTCTTCAGCGGAATTTTGTACCATTCAGGGTAAAAGGAAATATTACAGATAAAAGGGTTGTAACACGAAAACCATCAGAATTTACGGCTGCCGAATGGAGCGTGAAATATAAACAGGTTTTCGATGGAAAGAAAGTGTGGGGAATGGGATCGGGTTATTTTGAATATGAATTTGCTGTTCCGGAAGGAGTTTCGGCAGAAAACATTGATAATATTGAATTCAGGGCCGAGCTGGCATCAAGATATCCACAGGAAAAATACCTCGAAGACGGTGAAGCCGAAGGAATCGGGATGACCATTGTTTCTGAAAAAGGAACGATTCCGGGTTATGGTAAAAACAGTTTTCCACAGACCGATGAAAAGACGCATGGTTCATTGGTTACCATTGCTGCTAATAATCAGAAAATTACACAGGTTGAGTTAACTGACGATCCGGCCGATCACAATGGTTTACTTTCTTGGATGAACCAGGTTCCGGGCTGGGAATGGGGTGACGAAGACAGCAATAAACCATGGATGCTCGAAGAAGCCGGTTCATATGGTTACATTGTTACCGCATCACTGGATGAGGTTGCAAAAAAATCGGCTTTTGAAACAGGCAAAATTGTAATCCGGTTGTTTGTTGATGAGGCAGGAAGCAATCGCGGCGGACTTTCTGTGTATGGCGCCGAATCAGGAAAATACCCGATGGATCTTTCCTTGATTTTTAAATTGAAACAGTAAACAAATATTTGTTTTTCAGGAAAGAGGCAGCAATTGATTTTTTCAGTTGCTGCTTCTTTCGTCATTGGGTTTATGATCCAATGTCATATGTTTAGATATTTCCACCATCGAAATGCCCCTATTAAGAAATCAGGCCCCTAAATGGGGACTTGTCAAGCTCCCCTTTAGGGGCATGGGGTAAAAATGAGGGATTACCTGACTAAACGGTATTGATTAATGATTTAATAAATTTTTTTTTGTGAAGGAATTATTTGTATTGCAGGTGATTTCTGTCTCTGTTTTTACTATTTGAGTATTCTTTTTATTATCTGACACCTTAGTATTGGAAACAAGGGGCAACTTTGCACAAGTTTATTGAGAAAGAAATTGTCAGTTGCTTAATTGAGAATTCGTTCTGAATTTTACAGTTTGTGATTGAGGATTCAAAATACTGACAAATGAATTCGGAGTATAAACTTACTGGGCATTAGTTTCATATTCCGGCCCTCAGCAAGATTGTTAACAGCAACAGGCAAAGGTAAAAAAGGAAGTTCCCCGCTTCCTTTTCTTTTTTCCCGATTTTTATAGTACAACCTGAATTCCGGCTAACGCATTTTCTCTCGCCTGAGACGAGACCGGGTAAGCGAACAAAACACTTAAAAAAGTCCTTGACGGAATCGCCTGCCTGCCGTCAGACAGGGATTTCTTGTAAGCTTGCTGCGAGAAGTTTCAATTTATGATACTTTTTTCCTGATCAATGACGATTCGCGGTATTTACCGGGAGTCGTGCCTTCAATATCTCTGAAAACCCGCATAAAATTCACCATTGAACCAAACCCGGATTTTTCTGAAATGTAATCAAGCGAGTAATTTTTTGACGATTCCTCCTGCAGCAGTTTTTTTGCTTCTATAACTCTGTAACGGTTGACAAACTCGCTGAAAGTACAGGAGAATTCTGTATTGATCAGTTTTGAAATATAGGTTCGGTTGGTATTCAGTTTTTCTGAAACATCGGTGATTTTGAGGTCAGGATTTTTGAAAACTTCTTCTTCAGCGAATAAATTCAACAATTTTTCTTTTAGTTTGGCTGAGTTTTCGTTTTTCAGGGCTATTTCAGGCGCCCCTTTTTCATCGATTTCAATCTCGGCCACTGAGTGGTTCTGCATCAATCCTTCCATGCCGATAATAAACATCAAAACACTGAATATAGAAGATGGTATTATTAATAATCCAGCCGAATCGACAAAAACGCTTCGTCCGATAAAATTAAAAATGATACTCATAACCGATGTAACGACCAGGGAGTATAATAAAACTTTAACCCAGAGAATTGAACGGCTCTGGAGGTTTGAATAAAAGTTGGCCACTCTTTTATTATATCGTCGGATAAGACTTTGTCCCCTGAATACATAATATATTACCTGAACAAGGAAAACAGCCCTGGAAACATAAAAAATGGATTTCTGCACCTGCATTAACAAAGAGAAATTTTCAATATCACTGTTTCTGTTGGTCAGGTATTGAAAATAGGATTTCTGTTCATCAATACTCATCATCCGGAAAACAACAAAAGTGGAAATTCCTGCAAGAAATCCCGGAATCAGGTGGACCAGGTTCCTGGTTTTGTAATCTGATTCAACTGTGAGTAGCCTGACATACCAATAAAAAAGCGGATAAACGGCAAGCGATGCAAAATTGTATATCGAATTGAAATATATATAACCTGCTTCGATTTTCTGGAAAAAATGAGCATGTGAGAGGTAAACCAAAAAGGTTGAAAACATAAAAATACCCAGAAAAAACTTCGCCCTGTTTTTCTCCCATTTTGTCAACAACAATACAACTGTCCAGAAAAGGGTAAGATACATGGGTGTATAAATAATAATATCCTGCAGCATTTTATGATCCCTTTTATAAACCTGGTTTCCGTTGTTTTTATCGGGCGTAATTTACAATTTGATAATTGATTTTACAAAATGAATCTTAATAAGAACTCAGAAAAGTATCAGGAATAGTTCTCAAGTTTCCTTCAGAAAATCAAAATTAAAAATGCAATATCCTGTCATTTAGGTTCAATTCCTTTCATAAAAAAGGGTGGTTGTCAGCCACCCTCATTATGATTATCTTGTACAGGTTATACTTCAAATGAATCGCATTCGCGATATGCATTAATAAAGGCTAATTCTCCTTCTTTGCCTTTTTTGCTCATACCATGTTCACAACACAAAACTCCATCGTAACCTTTGCTGTAGATGTGTTTGAAAACATTTTTGTAATTGATTTCGCCGGTGGTGGGCTCTTTTCGTCCCGGATTATCGCCTATATGGAATGCACCGATATTTTCCCAGCACATGTCGATATTCGGAATGATGTTTCCTTCGGTAATTTGCTGGTGGTACATATCGTCCACAATTTTGCAACTTGGGTGGTTTACGGCTGTGCAAATCATGTTTGCCTGCGGCATTCCGGTGAGGAAAAGTCCGGGGTGATCGGTATGTGCATTCAGTGGTTCCATTACCAGTACAAGGCCGGTTTTACCCACAATATCACAACACATCCGCATGTTTTTTATTACGTTGGCAGTCTGGTAATCCCAGTGCAGTTTTTCGTCATATCTGCCCGGAACCACCAATGCAGTTTTCACGCCGGTACGTTTTTGTACTTCCAGGGCATCTTCCATTTTCTTTTTCAGCATATCGCGTACTTCTGCGTTGTCAAGTACCATCGAGCGGACGCTGAAATCGGCATACAAAACAAAAGGCCCGAGATCCATTCCTAACCGTGCCAGTTCGTTTGCAATTTTTTCCTGAAGTGCAGGTTCCTTATTCATTAGTCCATTATCAAAAATTGCTCTGAAACCCTGGTCGGCCATAAATTTAATGTTATCAATCGGATCGGGTCCGGCATGTTCTTTAAAGGTTCCCAAACCCGGTGCGTATTTAAGTTTAAACTTTACTGAATTGGAAGTAACATTTTCAGCTCCAGTAGCATTCATCGCACTTGTAATTCCGGTTAAAGCAATTCCGCTGACTGCGGCATTTCTGAGAAAATTTCTTCTTTCCATGATTTTATCGATTTAGTTATTGTGAACTTTGAAAGCCCTAAAATTAATGATTTGTTGGCAAGAATTGTTCGTGAAATCATTTTGACAGAAAAATATGTAAGAATTTCAAAACATTATTAAAACAATCTTTTTAAGGTCCGCGATTTAATGAAATATGGTTATTTTGTGCCAGCTGATCAGAAAAAACCAATAGTCGATTATCTGAGATGAAAAAGTACCGGATACTGCTTGTTCTGTTTTTCACAGGACTGATTTTGTCTGCCATTCAACCCCGTAATTACGGCCATTGGATTGGCGAAGTGTCACCTACAATTGTTGGCCTGGCTATTTTGTATTTTACTTTTCCGAAATTCAGATTTACCGTTTTTACCTATTCTGCTATTCTTTTCTCCTGTTATCTGATGTTTATCGGGGCACATTATACTTTTTCAAAAGTACCGGTATTTGAGTGGATTCAGAACCATTTCGGGCATTCGCGAAATAACTTTGACAAGTTTGGTCATTTTATCCAGGGCATCGTGCCGGCGCTCATTAGTCGCGAGCTTTTTATCCGCCGGAAATATGTTTCAGGTCCAAAACTTATCAACTTTCTCTCTTTTTGCATCGTAATGGCCACCACCTCGGTTTACGAACTGATAGAATACATTGCATTTCAGATTGCCGGAAAAGACCCGTCGGCTTTTTTAGGAACCCAGGGAGATATCTGGGATTCGCAAACCGACATGCTGGCGGCTGCTTTGGGTGGATTATTCACACTGGCATTTCTCAGAAAAATTCACAACCGGTTTATTGAAACAGAGTTTCCGGGAGACGCATTGTAGCCGGAATTTCAGAAACGCACAATTCCACCGGAATTATCAAAAACACGGCTTGCAATAATATCAGAAGGATAGATAAACATTCCGTCATTGGCATCAATATCGAGTCCGGTGGCCAGGTAATAAGCCTGCCAAACCAGTGTTGCACAATGCCAGTCGCAATTTTCCATTTTCCTGTTCTCTTTCTGTCTTTTTTTCACCGAAAGAATATTGTACCCACCATCGAGTTGAGAACGTGCAAATACGATGATCTTTTTTTTCTGTTCTTCAGTAAGCGGAATTCGCAACCTGTAACGGATTCCTGTGAATTTACTCCCGAACGAGACAATGGATTTTCCTTCTCGAATCTGGTTTTCTTTTTTAAACTGAAATTCTTTGGTAGCCTGGTCAAAAAATAAAGCTTCCACTACGGTGGCATTTTCAAGAGTTTCGCTAATAGAAGCCCCCCGTGCACCTTTTGTAACCACGGCAACATGTCCGTATTTGCGTCCGTCAGCTATCGGACTACTACCCGGCAGCCAGCTCCAATTGGGTCTTACCAGAATATCCCCTTCTTTCAGATCAAATGAGTCGCTTTCGGTTAATATTTTCAGATTATTCTCTGCAGTGTGAATTTCTTTTCGGGTCATTCCGGAAAACAGAAGAACAATGATAATAATGAGAAGAAGATAAAAATGGAATTTTTTCATGGTTCCTGTTCCTGGTGGTCAAATGTGTTATTCGATTTCAGGTTTTTTTGGTACAGATACAAATGAAACCGGAAAATAACAATATAAGAAGCCATTGGAATGGCCGAAAAAAGTATAAGCATGTACAAAAAGGCAAATCCATAGGTAAAAAATGTGGCTGCCAATAAAAAGATAAAACTAATGTAGAAACTGATAATGAGTGATTGATACCTGATATTGCTGATTATTTCATTTTCAGTCTTCTCTTTCGAAAATGCAATTAAAAATAACCCCGATAAAACAAGAAAAAGCGTAATTTCTTCACCCAGATTATTGTTCACCAGCTTCATGTATTTTTCATCAAGATATTCAGAATAAACAGCAAAAACCCGGGCATCCAGAATTTTTGGCTTTATTCCAAGATAAAAGCGAAAAATTCCTGTAATGACTCCTGCAATAAAAAAAATACTGCCCACGAACCTGAATTTCGCGGGCAGTAAAAATTTTGTTCTTTCAGACATATTTTATCAATATT
>DAINOH010000026.1:0-51867 GCA_036735485.1 Draconibacterium sp.
GTTTGGGAACCAGCCAGTAAAACATCCCGAAAACAATACCGCCATTCCAGCCCATCGCGGCAATATGAACGTGCCCGATTGTCCAGTCGGTGAAATGCGTAATCTGGTTAACCGATTTCAGCGACATCATCGGCCCTTCGAAGGTTGACATTCCGTAAGCTGTAACTCCCACAACCAGGAATTTCAGTGCTGCGCTGTCGCGAACCCTGTCCCAGGCACCGCGGAGTGTAAGCAAACCGTTTATCATCCCGCCCCACGACGGCGCAATCAGCATAATCGAAAAGGTTACTCCCAGCGCCTGTGCCCATTCAGGTAACGCCTGATAGAGTAAATGGTGAGGGCCCGCCCACATATACAGAAAGATGAGCGACCAGAAATGGATGATCGAAAGTTTATAAGAATAAATCGGGCGGTTGGCCGCTTTCGGGAGATAATAGTACATCAAACCGAGGAATGGCGTGGTCAGAAAGAAAGCCACGGCATTGTGTCCGTACCACCATTGCACCACGGCATCCTGCGCCCCGGCATAAATCGGGTAGCTCTTCAGCAGCGACACCGGAATCTCAAATGAATTGACAACATGCAGAATGGCAACTCCCAGGAAAGTGGCCAGATACCACCAGATGGCTGCATAAATATGCTGTACGCGTCTTACAATTATTGTCCCGATCATGTTGGCACCAAAAGCCACCCAAACCAGCGTAATCAGAATATCGATCGGCCATTCAAGTTCGGCATACTCTTTTCCGGTTGTAATTCCAAAAACAAATGAAAGGGCAGCAAGTACAATAATCAACTGCCATCCCCAAAAGTTAACCTGGCTTAAAGTGTCGTTAAACATGCGTGTTTTCAGCAGCTTTTGCATCGAATAGTAAACACCGGCATAAATGGCGTTCCCAACAAATGCAAAAATGATGGCGTTTGTATGCAGCGGCCTCATCCTGCCAAATGTTGTGAATTCAAGCCCCAGGTTAAAAACCGGCATTGCAAGCTGAAGCGCAATCAGAACGCCCACAATCACACCCACAATTCCCCAGACTAAGGTGGCCAGGATAAAAAGCCTTACTATCTTGTTGTCGTAATAAAATCTCTGATTTTCCATAAATTCAATCTTAGTTCGTTTTTTTTATGTTGTTTTCTGCTTCCGGCAACTCTTCGGGTTCATCGTCGAAAAGAATCCGGTACGAAGGTGTTTTTTCATCATCGAACTGTCCGTTTTTTACAGCCCAGATGAAAGCTGCCAGAAAAATAAGTGCAGCCAGTAAACTAACCCCGATTAACAGATAAAAGATATTCATTAACTGATATTTGACGATTCGGTTTTGCTTGTTTTCTTAATCCTGAAAAGCTGGAATACCACGTAACCGATAGTCAGCCAGGCAGCACCAGTTACACAGATATAAGAAATCAAAAGCCAGATCTGAATGTTTTCGTTGGTTGACCAAAGCACACCGGGCCTGATGAGTTTCTGCACCTGTTTTAATTGACCGACTTTTGCCTTGTCGAGCGTAACCTCATCGGCTATAAAGCTTTCATCGAGCGCAACTACAATATTTACATACCCTTCTTCGTCGCCGATCAGTGTTTCAGGAATTGTAAAAATGGCACGCCCGCTTTCGCTGGTTCTTACTTTACCTATTTCAATATTCCCGAAATTCTTTTTGGCACTGATGGTAATTTCGGCATTGGGCAATCGTGTAAATCCGTCAGCCGCCAGATATTCGGCAAATATTTCAACTTTCTTTTCCTGTTCATTTACCGATGCCAGTAACTTGGCTTTAGTAGCAGGAGCATTCACAAGCATTGGCTGTTTCGCCGGATTGAAATTCTGAATATAATTTACAATCCGCCAGCGATCGTCGTCAGAAATAGTTGCAACAAACTGTGGCATCGCACCACGACCGTGGGTGATTTTGTAGAACATTTCACCCTCGGTGTTTTTCTGCATTTTTTCAGAAGTGATGTCAACTGGTGGAGGAACCAATGGCAAAACGTTATTTTTGCCGGGATCTCCGTGACAGGATTTACAGTTTTTCAAAAAAAGTTCTTTCCCTTTTTTTACATTTTCGAGGTTGTAAGGAAGCGGATTTGCCAGGTTTTTCTGGTCATCCGGAACAATCCAGTCCTGAGCCGATACCGCCAAACTCAGGAGAATCATGATTGCTGTAATTTTTAAGCTTTTTATTTTCATAATCCCTGATTTTTATGGTTTTTCAGATAAATATTTTTTATCGATACCCTTTTCTTCGGCATATTCCCAAATGGTAATCACCGGGAAAAGTTTGGCCAGAATTGTAATAATCAGCATGGCTGATACAAAAGAGAAAAGTGTGATCATGATTTCGGTACTGGTGGGTGAATAGTGTTTGAAATGATCAGGCACATTCTGAACCGGCAAAAACGGGTGTTCAAGTGTGGGAATCACAATGATGTATCTTTTTAACCACGATGCGATCAAAACCACAAATGAAATAACCATAATCGGGAATGGTTTTCTGAAATAACGGAAAAGCAATAACACAATGGGCAGTACCAACCCGGTCAGCTGCACAAACCAGAACATTACTGAATAATTTCCTACAAAAAGTTCGCGCAGATGGATTCCTTCTCCCAGTTTCATTTTGTAACCCGGAACGAGATATTCGTTAATGTTGAAATACAGGTAAACCAGGCAGACAAAAACCAGCAGTTTTCCCATATAATCAAAATGCAGATCTTCGAAATAATCTTTCAGCTTGTACCTGACTCTGTAAATAAACATTACAATAATAACGGCCGCAGTGCCAGCCACAAAAGCTCCGGCCACAAAGTAGGGCCCCAAAATGGTTGTATCCCAGCCCGAACGCAGTGTGGCAGCAAATAGCCATGAAGTTACCGTATGAATGGACAACCCAACCGGTATAATCAGCAACATCAGGATTCTCATCGAATGGTAGATGATTTTGTATTGTTCCGGATTTCCTTTCCAGCCCAATGCCATGATGGTGTAAAGTTTGATTTTCCATTTCGGTAATTTATCGGCCATGTGGTCGCGCATCAGCGCCAGATCGGGGATTAATGGCAGGTAGAACAGTAATACTGAAATTGTGAGGTAGGTTGTTACCACGGTAACATCCCAGATGATGGGTGAAGCAAACCTGCCATGCAGAAATACGTTCAGAAATCTGTCGGGGCGCCCCATGTCCATAATAATAATGACTCCCGCGAGTGCAACGGCTGCAATGGCCACTTGCTCAGCAACCCTTGAAATAGGTTTCGACCAGCTGATTTTTAGCAATGTAAGAGCCGAACTGATCAGGAACCCGATTAAACTGACAGCCACAAAAAACACAAAGTTGGCAATGTACATACCCCATGAAACATAGTCGCGCATACCGGTAACTCCCAGTCCGGTCCTGATTTGGATAATCCAGCCCCAAAGCCCGACAATAAAAAACATTATGAGCAGGAAGAACCAGAAACGGGTAAGTTCATCTTTTTTGGTAATCGACCGGGTAAGATCGGCCAATATTTTATCGCGTAATTTCCGCGATTCGGCAGGTGATTCAATTTTATTCATAGCTCCGGTTTTTCAGGTTATGATTTATGCTGATTTTCAATTTCGCCCTGGAACGGAAAAGCCCTGTCTTTGGGTGGTAGGTAGTAAACCCTTGGTTTTGTGCCCAATTCCTCCATCAAAGTATAAGCAGCATTCTTTTTAATGAGCTCGCTGAAACTGACGGTTTCTTTGGTTGTTCCGTTTGTTACGGCATCTTCGTTGCGGTCGCCGAACCAGTAAACTCCGTTCGGACAAGCCGAAACACATGACGGGAGTTTTCCGTCGCGCAAACGGTCGGCACTGAAAAGACATTTCGAAATAGTACCTTTTTTTTGCGGAACATTGGCTTCTATATTATAGGTAACACCGGCATATTTTTCGGCATCACGCGGTTCGAACCAGTTGAAAACACGCGCCGAATAAGGACAGGCGGCAATACAAAACCTGCAACCGATACAGCGCTCATTATCAATCAGTACAATGCCATCATCACGTTTAAAAGTTGCATTAACCGGACAAACCTTTGTACACGGCGGGTTGTCGCAATGCTGGCAGGGTTTGGGCATATAATACGGCGCGGTGTGCTCGGCATCCTGCATCTGTAACACGTTAATATGATGCTGTTCGGGTCTCAGTTGGTGGTGGTTCTGACAAGCTTTCATGCACTCGCGTGCATTGCGGCATTTCGACAAATCAATTACCATCACCCAGCTTTTTCCGGGAATACCTGCCCTTCCACGTTTCTGGTTATCTGCAAGTGAAGGCATGTCAGCAGGTTTTAATTGCGCCTTATCCACTTCAACCAATTCTCCGCTTGAAGTCAGCAGCTTAATTTTATCCCCGGTATTTGACTCTACACGGGCACACGATTGCAGCAATCCCGAACCCGCTGCAACACCAGCCACTCCAATCGAGGCGCCCAGTGTTTTCATAAAACTACGGCGTGAATTTTTCTCCATATAATCCGATTTTTGAAGAACTTTTAGTCAGGAAAAATTTAATATCCTTACGAAAATAGTGATTCAGTTGGAAGTTGCAAATATTCTGTAAACTGAAATATTAAAAGACAAAAAGGGGTTTAATTATTCATAATGAGATATTTACAATATGTTGAAAAATAGGTTAAAAATTACTTTTGCTTAAATCGTTGATTCTAAACTGCAACGAAAAATCGGGTAAAATTTTTTTTTCCTGTCGGTCAACAAATATCAGATATGGTTGTTTTAATCAGGTTAAACTTTAAAAATCTACCTGATTTTTTCTCTGAATATTCCTTTAAAAAAAATGTTATAAAACATACTTTTTTAATTTTCACCTTTTGTTGGATCAATACAAAAAACCTTTTTGAAAGATAATTATCAGGAATAAAAGATAAAAAAATCGACTTTTTGTAAACAAATAAGGCGTATTTGAAGTTTTTAGTGTCGGAACTAAAATAAATATCATTTTAATCTGCAACCGTTTTGAAAACTTTAGTCAGAATTGAGTTACTCAAATATTCATTTTTTGCGGTTTTTATTTTCCTCTTTGTGGAAACTTTTTCACAGGAAGTTATAAATCCTGCCGGATCGCAAACTGATCCTGAAATAGGGGTTGTTGAGCATCTCGATACCTACCTGCCCGACAGTATTCTGCTTATTAATGAAGAAGGAAAAAAGGTTTGGCTGAATGATGTGATTGATAAACCCACGGTTATCAACTTTGTTTACTACCGCTGTCCCGGTATCTGCAGCCCGCTGATGGAAGCTGTTGCAGGAGTAATGGACAAATCGGATCTGGTTCCGGGAAAAGATTATCAGGTTTTAACCATCAGTTTCGACCCCACTGAAACCATTGATCTGGGAATCAGGAAAAAGGCCAATTATTTAAACCTGATGGACGTAAAAAAAGAAGAAGCAAAAACAGGCTGGTTATTTTTTACATCCGACAGCGCCAGCATTGCCCGTGCCACCCAGGCAACCGGGTTCAAATACAAAAGAACCGGCAACGATTATTTACATGCTGCTTCATTAACTGTTGTGAGTAATGATGGAAAAATAACACGCTATTTAAATGGCATGTATTTTTTACCATTTGAATGGAAAATGGCAATTGTTGAAGCTTCGAAAGGTCAATCGGGACCAACACTCAACAAAGTGCTGCGTTATTGTTATTCATACGATCCGGTAGCACAAACTTATGTGATGAATATTACCAAAATCAGCGGCACACTAATTTTATTTTTTGCCGTTGTTTTAATTCTGATATTAGTACTGAAACCTAAAAGGAAATTAAATTTAAATTGAACATGCAAAGCGAACATCTGGCAAATGCATCAAATTATCTGACCTACAAGGGCAAACACAGGGGTTTGCTGGGATGGATACTTTCCACCGACCACAAACGAATCGGTTTGTTGTATCTGTATTCCATTTTAACCATGTTCTCGGTCGGGGTGCTGCTCGGTCTTGCAATGAAACTTGAATTGCTGGCTCCGGGGAAAACCATCATGGAAGCACAGACTTACAATTCAACATTTACCGTGCACGGAGTTATCATGATTTTTATGGTGGTGATTCCGGGTTTGCCGGCTGTTTTTGGAAACTTTCTGATGCCGATTATGATTGGGGCAAAAGACGTGGCATTCCCGAAACTCAACCTGCTTTCGTGGTGGCTGTATGTTGCCGGCGTTTTCCTGGTACTTGGAGCCCTGTTTTTCGGAAATGGTGCACCTGACACAGGCTGGACATTTTATGCACCTTACAGTTTTAAAACCGGTACCAATCTTTTACCCGCTGTTTTTGGAGCATTTGTACTGGGTTTCTCCTCCATTTTAACAGGTTTGAATTTTCTGGTAACTATTCACAGACTTCGTTGCCCGGGAATGAAATGGTCCAAATTACCGCTATTTGTCTGGACACTTTACGGAACCGCGTGGATTCAGTTACTGGCTACTCCGGTTGTGGGAATCACGCTTGTTTTAATTGCGTTGGAAAGAATATTCGGAGTGGGGGTTTTTGATCCTGCTCTGGGCGGAGATCCTATTTTATACCAGCATCTTTTCTGGATTTATTCGCATCCGGCTGTTTATATTATGATCTTGCCTGCAATGGGTGCTGTATCTGAAATCATCCCAACATTTTCACAAAAACAGGTTTTCGGATACAAGGCAATTATCGCTTCTACGATGGCTATTGCGTTTGTGGGTTACCTGGTTTGGGGGCACCACATGTTTACTGCCGGGATGAGCGGAACTGCCCAATACTATTTTTCACTGCTCACATTTATAGTAGCCATTCCAAGTGCCATCAAGGTTTTTAACTGGATTTCGACCATGTACAAAGGATCGATAAATGTGCAGACACCACTTTATTGGGCTGCATCCTTTATTTTCGTTTTCATGGTGGGTGGTTTGAGCGGTCTTGTTCTTGGTTCTCTGGCAACCGATGTACATGTTCACGATACAGCGTTTGTAGTGGCACATTTCCATTACATTGTTTTTGGCGGAACCGGTTTTGCTTTTATGGCAGCCATTCATTATTGGTTTCCGAAAATATACGGAAGGATGTATGATAAAGGCTGGGCAAATGCCGGATGGCTCATCTTTTTTATCGGATTCCTGGCACTTTACACACCCATGTTTTACCTGGGAATGATGGGAATGCCCCGTCGTTATTACGATTATATGAAGGAATTTCACGGTGGAAATATCCTCAGTACATTCGGATCGTGGGTACTGGCTACCGGATTAATCATCATCATTATTAACCTGGTAAGATCGGCCCGGAAAGGTGCACCGGCAGAGGCGAATCCATGGAACGGCAAAACACTTGAGTGGACAGTTTCATCGCCCCCGTCGCTTGAAAATTTTGATGAAACACCTGTGATTGCTGAAAACGACGGACCTTACAATTATAAATAACCTCGCTGATATGGAAAATACTTTACATCAGGAGCATGAACATTACGATGCAGAGGCATCAAAAATCGGAATGTGGCTGTTTATTTTTACCGAATTGCTGCTTTTCGGAGGTTTGTTTATTGTGTATTCAGTTTACAGATTTCTGAATCCTGACGCATTTCATCTGGCGGCTGAGGAGTTAAATACAACAATTGGTGCGATTAATACGGTTATTCTGCTGGTCAGCAGTATGACAATAGCCATGTCAACTTCAACCCTGCAAATGCGGAAAAAAGGGGCAACACTTTTCCTTCTCGGTGTTACAGTGGTTTTAGGCCTTGTTTTTCTTGTAAACAAGTATTTTGAATGGGGTGCAAAATTTGACCACGGTATCTGGCCGGGTTCTGAACACCTGAAAACTGCATTCAGCCAGGGAGAAATCCTGTTTTTTGGTTTGTATTATGTGATGACCGGTTTGCATGCCTTGCACATTATTATTGGTCTGATAATCATATTTTTTGCTATCCACAGGGTTAACAGGGGAACTGTAAATGAAAACAGGGCAGCTTTGCTCGAAAATGCAGGTCTTTACTGGCACCTTGTCGATTTAATCTGGATTTTCCTGTTCCCATTGTTTTATCTAATCCATTAAAATCAGTTACTTATGTCGAACGAAAAACATCATATCGTACCTTTCAAGGTTTATATACTGGTTCTGATTTCATTGCTGGCATTAACTTTTGCATCAATTGGTATTGTGAGCATCGAACTTGGGAAATATACAGTGGCGGCAGCTCTTATTTTTGCCACTATCAAATCGTTCCTTGTGCTTACCTATTTTATGCATCTGAAATACGACAAACCATATATAAAAGCAATGGTGGGTTTTGTATTTGCCATCTTTTTTGTAGTGATAATTATTACATTTTTAGACTATTTATACAGAGCTTGATATGTACAGTCCGGAAATAACTCAGGCCTCGAATTTTGTCAAGGGAGTTGATCAGGCTTTCGTGATAATTCTTGCCATTTCATTTATTTTTCTGATCGGATTAACCGTTGTAATGATTTGGTTTTTATATCGGTATAACCGGAAGAGAAATCCTGTCGCCACGCAGATTCATGGTAGTGCAAAACTTGAAATCATTTGGACTGTCGTACCATTTATTATTACAATGGTAATGTTTTACTACGGCTGGGCCGGATGGAAACCGATGACCAAAGCTCCCAAAGACGCCATGGAAATTACGGTTTACGGACGAATGTGGAATTTTAGTTATGAATATGCAAATGGCCGGATGACCGATACCTTGTATGTTCCGAAAGACAAACCCGTGAAACTGAACCTGAAAGCGATGGATGTACTGCACAGTTTTTATATCCCGGCATTCAGGGTAAAACAGGATATGGTACCCGGGCTGAATGATAATTTTATGTGGTTTCAGCCGCAAAGAGTGGGCTCGTATGAAATATTTTGTGCCGAATACTGTGGCTTGCAGCATTCATATATGTATTCAACCGTTAAAGTGATTGAAAGTGCCGAGTTTGATAAATGGATGACTGACACAACACAAGTGGCTGCTGTAACAAGCACAGCGCCCGGTGCAACAGGAAAGAAAATCATGCAGAATATTGGTTGTTTTGCCTGCCATACAATTGATGGAACAAAACTCGTGGGCCCAAGTTTTAAAGGAATCTGGGGGCATGAAGTCACAGTTATCACTGGTGGGCAAAAGCGAACTGTTACCGTTGATGAAGAATACATCAAAAAATCGATTTACGATCCCAATGCTGATGTGGTGGATGGTTACATGAAAGGTTTGATGGTTTCTTACCAGGGTCAACTAAAAGATGAAGACATTGCTGAAATAATTGAATACCTGAAAACAGTGAAGTAGAAAAAGCCGGAAGCGGGAGACCGGAGTCGGAAGAAAAAAACCGGAAGGTCAGAGCGAAAGAGATATGAAAGAGACACTGAAAATAGTACTTGAGCTGGGCAAAGCAAGGATTTCTTTGCCGGTGGCTTTGTCTGCCTTAACAGGTTATGTGCTGTTTACAGGTACTATCGGAGTTCAGGGATGGTGGCTTGCACTGGGCGTTTTTCTGATGTCGTGCAGCTCGGGTGCCCTGAATCACTGGCAGGAAAGTAATATTGATGCAAAAATGCCCCGGACACAAAACAGACCGATTCCTTCGGGTAAAATCAGCCGGAGTGGTGCTTTTGTCATTGCTGCAGCTTTTGCATTTTCAGGTACTGTTATTTTTTTAATGACAAATCCGCCGATGGCAACCATTTTAAGCTGGGCCACGCTTTTTTCCTACAATCTGGTTTATACGCCATTAAAAAAGTTTACCGCTTTTGCTGTGATTCCGGGTTCGCTTGTCGGAGCTTTGCCACCTGTTATTGGTTGGGCTGGTGCCGGAGGAGATTTATTTACCCAGGATATTTTATTGGTGAGCATGTTCTTTTTTATCGGGCAGATACCGCATTTCTGGCTGCTGCTCCTCATGTTTGGCGATCAGTACAAATTGGCCGGATTG
Source organism: Draconibacterium sp. (assembly GCA_036735485.1). Taxonomy (GTDB): domain Bacteria; phylum Bacteroidota; class Bacteroidia; order Bacteroidales; family Prolixibacteraceae; genus Draconibacterium. The sequence continues at coordinate 9,960 of DAINOH010000026.1, forward strand.
CCCAGTTTGAACCAGGTTTTTAACGAAGAACAGATAAAAAGAATCACGTTTACATGGGTTTTGACCACGCTGGCTGCCGGGTTGCTGGTGATTTTCTTTGTGGTGAAAAGCCAGTTAATAATGTTCCTGCTGCTTTTGTATTCTTTGTACCTGCTTTATTCCCTGTCGGTGGCAGTTTTTTCGGTAGATAAATTCAGGGTGCGGCCGGCTTTTTTCAGGCTGAATATGTTGTATTTGTTTATGATGTTTTTATTGATTGCCGATTCGCTGCTCCGGAATGTTTCGCTGATGGCAAATATTTAGATTCTGTTTTGATTTATCAGTTCATAAAATACTCCTTCGCGAAGAGCAAAATCGGTTTGAATAATCTGTTTTATCTGATTTACTGAAATCAGGAATTCAATAAGGATCACGGCCGGAACAATCAGGTCAACACGCACGAAATCCATTCCTTTCATTTGCAACCTTTCTTCGCGGGTCGATTGCAGCAGAGTGTTGTAAACATTGTAAAACGAATCGAGTGAAATTTCCTGGGTCTTTCGTAGTTTTTCACCCGGATTCACACCATCAATCATATCAGCAATGGTATCAAAAGCTCCTGAACAACCAATGAGTGTCTCTACTTTCCAGGTTTTACAATGCTCGATGGCGGCTTCATGAAACCTGGCAAAATGGGCTCTGAGTTTATCAACCTCTTCCGTTTTGATCGGATTGGAGAGGTTGAATTGGTTGATGATTCGTGCCATTCCGGTTGGCTGACTTTCTTTCCAGATTATTTTATTCACTCTGGCAAGAATCAGTTCGTTGCTTCCACCGCCGATATCCAGAATTAACGATGGATTTTCAAGGTTCTGAAAAGCAAGCATTACTCCATCAAAAATAAGTTCGGCCTCTTTTTCCCCTGAAATAACTTTTATAAGCCAGCCAGAAGCATTGCCCACTGTTTCCAGAAACCCGATTTTGTTTTGTGCAGTTCTGACGGCCGATGTTGCCACCACCCGTATTTTTTCAGGCTGAAATTTGTCGATGATTTCTTTGTGTTGAAGGAACGATTCGATGGTTCGTTGAGTGGCTTCCCGGCTGATTTCACCTTCTTTTATTTTGTTATCACCCAACCTTACCAAATTTTTACTTTGGTGCAAAATCTTATAACCTGTTTCGCTGGTTTCAGCAATCAACAGGTTGCAGGTGTTGGTTCCCAGGTCGATAACAGCGGCTCTCATAACTTTGGTAAGCAGGATATTTTCTGACTGCAATTAAATATAAGATTAATTAAAATTAAGCTGATTTTAAAATCAGAACAAAAAAATTTTGCATCCGCTTAATTTGATTTAATTTCGAATTCTTAAAACAAATGTTATGGAATTTCTGCTTCAGCCCGAAACCTATATTTCGCTCATCACGCTTACTTTTCTCGAAATCGTGCTCGGAATAGACAACATCATTTTCATATCAATTATTACCGACCGGCTGCCCGAAGAGAATCAGAAACGAATCAGGACCATCGGGTTATTGCTGGCGCTGGTGATGAGAATTATTCTTTTATCGCTTATTACTGTGATTATTCAGTTAAAGGAACCTCTCTTTACAATTTCTGAATTTAATTTTTCGGTTCGCGATTTAATTCTTGTCGCAGGTGGTATGTTCCTGCTTGCCAAAAGTGTTTCCGAAATTCACGAAAAAATTGAAGGCGGCCACGAACAGCAGGTTTCGAAGAAAAAGAATACAGTTGCCAGTATTATTCTGCAAATCATTGTGCTTGATATTGTTTTCTCATTCGATTCCATTTTAACTGCTGTCGGACTGTCAAAGCACCTCGAAATCATGATAACTGCTGTTGTCTTGGCCATGATTGTGATGATCTATTTTGTTGAAATGATCAGTCGTTTCATTAAAAAACACCCAACGCTGCAAGTATTGGCGCTTTCGTTTTTAATACTGATCGGATTTATGCTTGTAATCGATGGTTTCCACTTCGAAGTACCCAAAGGATATATCTATTTTGCCCTGTTCTTCTCGGTGATGGTGGAGTTCATCAATATGAAAATCAGGAAAAAATCGGGAGCCCATTAAAAAAGCCGTTTCCAAATTTTATTCCTGGCTTGTTTTGCAATACTTCGAGATATATTCCAGTGCCTTGTTCATCCCCAAATCCAGCGCTTTGTTAAAATCATCGCAGCCTTCTTGTGGGCGTTCAGCAAGTACTTTAATATTTCCACGGTTAAAATAGGCTGAAGCAAAATCAGGTTTCAACTCAATGGCCTTTGTATAATCTTCATAAGCGCCATCATAATCTTTCAGCGTCTTTTTAATTAAGCCACGGTTGTTATAAGCTCTTACATTTTCCGGATCAAATTCAATGGTTTTTGTGTAATCCTCAATGGCGCCTTTATAATCTTTCAGACTGTTTTTGGCAACCGCCCTGTTGTAATATGCTGCGGCAAATGTCTTGTCAAGATGTATTGCCTGATCGAAATCTTTGATTGCCTCTTTGTATTGGCCTTTGTCGAGTTTGGAATTTCCTGTGTTATAAAACTCTTTGGCATTCTGTGCCGACAAAATAGTGGCTGTCAGCATTAATAAGATAATCGGAAATAGCTTTTTCATCGGATAATTTTGGTTTAATAATTTAACGAGGATTTTTTAGCAAAAATCATGCAATTTTTATGGGTTTATCAACTTTTGTTTTTAAAAGTGCAATATCGAGAACATCCATTATTGTGTTTACAAAATGAAAGTCGATCCCTTTCAGGTATTCTTCCTTGATTTCTTCCAAATGTTTTTTGTTTTCTGCAGAAAGAATAATCTCAGTAATTCCGGCTCTTTTGGCCGCCAGTATTTTTTCCTTAATTCCGCCAACCGGAAGTACTTTTCCACGGAGTGTGATTTCGCCGGTCATAGCCAGGTTCTTTTTTACTTTTCGCTGGGTAAACGCCGAAGCCATGGAAGTTACCATTGTAACGCCGGCTGATGGCCCGTCTTTCGGAATGGCTCCTTCCGGAACATGAACGTGCACATTCCAATTGGCAAATACTTCAGGGTCCAGATCAAGTTTGTCCGAGTGTGATTTCAGGTATTCGTGCGCCAGAACTGCCGATTCCTTCATTACATCGCCCAGATTCCCGGTCAGGGTCAGTGCTCCTTTGCCTTTGCTCAGGCTGGTTTCCACAAACAGAATTTCACCGCCAACTGCAGTCCAGGCAAGACCTGTAACTACGCCGGCAAAATCATTTCCCTGGTATTTTTCTTTCGAAAATTCAATAACGCCCAGGTACTCTCTGATATCGGCCTTTGTAAGTTTTTTATTATAGGCTTCTTCAAAGGCGATTTTTTTAGCGGTTCTCCGAACTACTTTGGCGATTTTTTTATCCAGTTCGCGAACGCCCGATTCACGTGTGTAACCGTCAATTATCAGTTCAATCACATCTTTGGGGAATGTAATTGAATTTTTTTCTAACCCATGGTTTTCAAGTTGCTTTGGAATCAGGTGCCGACGGGCAATTTCAATTTTTTCCTCCACAAGATAACCGCTCACTTCAATCAGTTCGAGCCTGTCGCGCAGCGGCGGGGCAATGGTATTCAGCGTGTTGGCAGTGGCAATAAACATCACTTTCGAAAGGTCGTAGTCCACTTCGAGGTAATTGTCATGAAATTCAGAGTTTTGTTCCGGGTCAAGCACTTCGAGTAATGCTGAAGCCGGATCGCCATGAAAATGTTTGGAAACCTTGTCGATTTCATCGAGAATAAAAACAGGGTTTGATGATTTTGCCTTTTTTATGTTTTGAATGATCCGGCCCGGCATGGCACCGATGTAAGTTTTTCTGTGACCACGGATTTCCGATTCATCATTCAACCCACCAAGGCTGACACGGACATAACTGCGGCCAAGTGCCCGTGCCACCGATTTCCCGAGCGAAGTTTTGCCAACACCGGGAGGGCCGTACAAACACAGAATGGGCGACTTCATATCGTTTTTTAGTTTCAGTACGGCAAGATGTTCCAGGATTCGTTCCTTCACTTTTTCCAACCCATAATGATCTTCTTCCAGCACCTTTTCAGCATTTTTCAAATCGAAATTGTCGATGGAGTATTCGTTCCAGGGCAGGTCGAGCAAAGTCTGGCAAAAGGTAAATTGCACCGAATATTCGCCGGCAGCCGGATTTAACCTGCTTAATTTGTCAACCTCTTTTTTAAAGAATTTTGCCACATCTTCGCTCCATTTTTTCGACTTGGCTTTTTCTTTCAAAGCTTTGGTTTCCTGCTCAACCGGATTTCCCCCAAGTTCATCCTGGATGGTTTTCATCTGCATGTTCAGCATGAACTCGCGTTGCTGGCGATCCATGTCGGCTTTCACTTTTTTCTGTATATCATGTTTCAGTTCAAGCATCTGAACTTCCCGAATCAGAAAACTCACCGCCTGAATTCCTCTGTCTTTCAGATTTTCAATTTCAAGTAATTTCTGTTTTTCCTCAACCTTGATATCGGTATTTGAACATATAAAATTGATCAGGAACGATGCATTCTCGATATTCTTTAAGGCAAAAGTTGCTTCCTGCGGAACATTGGCCGAGAACTGGGCAATTTTTATGGAAAGGTCTTTCAATGTCCCGACAATGGCAGAAAATTCTTTGTCGTTTGCGGGGATAATATCGTGGAGCGGCTCAACTTTGGCCACAAAATAGGGCGTTTCGGTTACAAATTCTGAAATATGGTACCTGCGTTTTCCCTGAATTATTACCGAAGTAGATCCGTCGGGCATTTCAAGTACTTTCAGCACTTCGGCTACTGTTCCCACGGCATAAATGTCAGCGATTCCGGGCTGGTCGATGGTATAATCTTTCTGTGCGATTGTTCCGAGCAATTTATTCCCTTTTTGTACATCGCGAATCAGTTCCAATGAAGCTTCGCGGCCCACTGTAATGGGTAAAACAACTCCGGGGAAAAGCACCGTATTTCGTAATGGTAAAATGGGCAGCATTTCAGGAACCTGGGTATTTTTAAGCTCCTGGTCGTCGCCATCCATCATGATGGGGATAAATTCATTTTCCTGGTTCATCGAACCTAACCTGATAATATGCTGTTTTCCCTTATTTTTCTGGTTTTCCATGTTATTCTCCGATTTCTTTATTTAAGAAGGCTTATTCTGAACAATTGGTATGCCATTACATGAAAGACATTTTTAAGCTGAAATGTTCAGTTGAAAACAAAGTTTTAACTGACATATTTACAGTGTTGGCAAAAAAAAAGCCCCGAAATACGGAGCTTTATTTTATATCACAAAATAAATTATTTTTTTCTGTTTTCCATGTGTTTGGCATAACGGTTCATAAACTTGTCAACACGTCCTGCGCTGTCAACCAGTTTCACCTTACCTGTATAAAACGGGTGTGATGTGCTCGAAATTTCAACTTTAAATACCGGGTACTCAACACCGTCGATTACCTCAGTTTCGCGGGTATTAACCGTTGATTTTGTAAACCATGTAGTTCCGTTCGACATGTCTTTGAAAGCCACCAGGCGGTATTCTTTCGGATGTATTCCTTTTTTCATTGTATTTTGTTTTTAGCCGAATGGTTGCATTTCACCAAACCTGCAATCCATTCTTAATTAATATTCTTATTTTTTATCAGGGCTGCAAAGATAGAAATAGTTCTGTATTATACAAAACAAGCTTTATTAATTATTTTCTCCGTATTCTATTCAGCCAGACCGATAATAGGTGCCCGTTTAAATGGTTTGTTTCTGTCGAACAGGTAGCGCATCGTATAATGGGTTTTCATGCGTTTACCGCCCACCGATTCATAAAGGGCAATAATTTTCGGGTTGAAATCACCGGCCCACGAAAGTTCCATTTCCTTGTACCAGGGTTTGCGGTACAATACCGGCCGAAGGTTGTAAAAAATAGCCGATTCAATTCCCGATTTCTGGTATTTAGGCGAAATTCCAATAATCAAAGCCCGGGCACGTGTCATCGTTTTGCGTTTTTTCAGCCACAGCAATTTGATAATTGATAAGAAATCGAGTTTCCCTTTCAGATGTAATAATATCTGGTTCAGATCGGGAACCATCACGAACAAAGCAATTGGTTCTTCCTCGTGATAGGCAAACCAGATAAATTCTTCATCGATCAGCATTTTGGAATTTTTCAGAAAGTCGCGCAGATCGTCTTTGTCGATCGGTTTGTAATGCTCGTGAAAACGCCAGGCATTGTCGTAAACCCTGACAAAATCATCGACAAATTTTTCAGATTGTTTCCACTCGAAATGCCTAAAACTATATTGTGGTTTTTTCGAAACCCACTCCGCCACTTTCCAGAAACGGTCGGGCAACTCGGGCATGGTAATATCGAGGTGGTAGCAGAATTGCTTAAAATAAACCTGGAACCCGAAGTTCTCAAAAAGTTTCACATAATAGGGCGGATTGTAAGGCATACCGAAACCTTGTGGCATATAACCATCGGCTAATAATCCCCAGTTGATATAATTCTCGCCAAAATTGATGGGGCCGTCCATGGCTTCCATTCCGTTTGCCTTGTTCCAGTTGGCAGCGGTTGAAAAAAGCAGGTTGGCTGCATCCTGGTTGTCGATGCATTCAAAAAAACCACAACCGCCGGTTGGCTGATCGTAAGTTTTTGCCAGGTTGAAATTGATAAAAGCCCCGATTCTTCCTATTGGCTGGTTATTGTCATCCGTTAAAACCCACCGTGTTGCTTTTCCGTGTTTAAAGGCTTTGTTTTTATTGGGATCAAAAACCTCATCCACCATCATTTCCAGCGGACACGCCCAGTTGGGGTCGTTTTTATAAATCAGGTGCGGAACTTTGTGAAAAAGTTGTCTGCTGGATTTATTTGTGATTTCGATGATTTTCATTTCTATCGGTTTTTTGATAAACAAATATAATTAATCACCAAACAAAAAGGGTTTTGAAAAACCAAAACCCTTTTTGAAATATCATTATAAAATACTTTAATCCCTGCTGGCGAATTTCGATAAGAGTCTGAGAATTTCGATGTACAACCAGATTAGTGTCACCATCAGTCCGAAAGCACCGTACCACTCCATATATTTCGGAGCACCGCTTCCGGCTGCTTCTTCAATAAACGAAAAGTCGAGCACAAGATTCAGTGCTGCAACGGCTACTATTAAAAGACTGATTCCAATGCTCAGATTGCTGTTTCCATGAAGGAATGAGAATTCCATTCCAAAGAAACTGCCGATAAAACTTACCAGGTAAACTACTGCGATACCTGCTGTGGCGGCAAAAATTCCCATTTTCAGTTTTTGAGTCACCTTAATAATTCCTGAACGGTAGAGGAAAAGCATGGCAAAGAAAACAGCCAGTGTCAACATCACGGCACGCATTACAATTCCACCGTACATACTTTCGAAAAGCGCTGAAAGTCCGCCCAGCAACAATCCTTCGAAAACTGCATAAATTGGTGCGGAAATGGCTGCACTTTTGGGTCTGAAAGAAGTAACCAACGCGGTTATCAAACCTCCGATTCCACCAATTATCAGCCACGGCATTACGGCAGCAGAAGCCGCTTCTGGGCTGGTTACGGCAGCCTGGAAAAATTTGTTCCAGGTAAAAATTGCGGCAGCAATCACGAGTAAAAGCATGATCGCTGTTTTATTCATCGTGCCGTTTATGGTCATTACCTCGGCTGACGACCTGTAATCTCTGCTGAAAACATTCTCTTTGAGTACAGGATTTGATGATCTTGAAATATTAAACATAGCTCAATAATTTTAAATTCATTGTTAATTGTTATTCACCCTGCAAATAAAACAAAAATTCTGCCGACAGGTTTGATGCTGCCAAAATTGCATGGAAATTCAACAAAACAGGATGTATTTACCTGCTGAATTGCTTTAAACTGTTGACAAAGTACGGGATTGTCAGTTCCGGATTCTATTTTTAAAAATATCCCGGACATATTCTGAAGTAAGTTCGGCAAGAAGTTCCTTTGCCAGTCCGGCTGCATTTTCCGACTCCCCGGTTTCCAGGTTCCGGGCCAGATCGATGGTTTGTTTATTGAGTAATTCAGAGCGGGTTCCGAGTGTCAGGAGCGAGCGGTACAAAACCGTATTCAGTTGCGGATCTTTGGCCAAAGTCTGTATTTCGCCAAAAAAAGGTTCAAACATTTCATCGATAACCTGCTGGTTCATGGCAAGACGTCCCATCAGGTGAATACCGGTGTACCGGATGAGGTGTTTTTTACCGCGGCACCATTCGAGCGATTTAACAAAGGCGAATTTGCTTTTCACCCAAAGATTGGCTGAGGCTTGTTCTGCAATTTCGGTATTGTCAAATGTTTTTGTCCAGAAATCCATCTGTTCCTCGGTAACTTTTCCCGGCTCATCAAGCAAAGTTGCAAGAATCATGGTTTCGCGCCATTGTTTGTTCCAAAGTTTCAGTGCCAGCAAGTGGTCGGGTTCAAAATGCCGGGCAATTTCGCGAAGATCGATTACCGAGGCTCCCCAGATTTGCTTGTACCCCAGTCCTTTCTGTTTCAGCATGGCAGCAACTTCGCCGTTTTTGTGCGATTTCACCTGTGCAATAATTTGCTGGTATTTCTGTTCACTTTCCTGGTTGTCCAATAAAAAATCCATTTTCAATATTTTTCTGATGGCTAAAATAAGAATTTCAGGTAACCTTCGGTAATGGCAAAAACTGCCAGTGTTAAAACTGAATAAATTAGAAAAGGTTTTATCGGGATATAATCAGCAGGACTGATTTTCAATTTTTTGTAAGTAACCGCCGACAGGTAAACTTTTTCAAAAAGGTAGGCAATAAAGGTGGCAATTGCCACACCCCCAATTCCCCAGAAACGCACAAAAATCAGACTGAGACTCACATTAACGGTTAATTCAAGCAGGGCTGCAATCATAATAGGATTGGTAATTTTCATCCCGTTCAGAATGGTTTGTGGTAATAATAATCTGCTGATTACCAGTAAAAGATAAATATTGAAGATAGTGGCACTTTGCGCAAAAGCCGGGTTAAAAATTACCGGAAAAACCGGGTGTGCCAGCAGCAAAAGTACCAGCGTAACCGGGAACAGAAAGTGCATCAGCCGGGAAACGCTTTTCTTTAGTTGTAAAAGATTTTCTTTCAGGATTGCCGGGTTGGCAAAACCGGGCAGCATGGCGTTACTTAGTGCATTGGCAAGCAATAAGGCAAGCGGCAATTCACGGGCTCCGTATCTGAAAATGGCAAAAGTTTCTTCGTCGAAATTCGAGGTTATAATAAAACCATCCACAAATTGCGCCGAACCACTCAGTAAAGTGGCCAAAACAAGCGGTCCTCCAAGTTGAAGAAACTCTTTTACAAACGAATGCGAATAGCTGATTTTTTTTGCTGTGATAAAAATGATCCAAAGCCAGAGGTAGCGCAACAAGGCAGAAATCACAAGCCCTCCGAAAACAGCTTTTATTCCCCAGCCCAAAACTGCAGGCATTGCAACCAGTATCAACTGAGCCGTAAATGAAACTACGGAATAAATAATACTGGATTTGTTTCTTTGTTCGATGAGGTAGTAATATTCCACCAGACCCGAAGGGACACCAAAAATGATGTATAAAATCAGTAGCCCGGCCACCGGAATTTCCTTGCCGTTTAAAAGAAAATCAGAAATAACAGGTTGAAGTAAAATGAGAAATGCAGCAGCCAGCAGGCTTAAAAGCTGCAGTACCACAAACGAACTGAAAATGCCCGAAGTCTTTCCATTATTATTTCCGGTAAGTGGCAGCAAAGCTTTTTGCAGTCCGTTCAGCCAGAAAAAACTGACTGCCCCGGCCAGGAAGGTAAAAGTTTCGTATTGCCCGATTTCGGTTTGGGTGATTGTTGTTTTGGTCAATACAATTCCCGTCAGAATCAGGGTGGTGTATCTGGCCAGTTGGTTAAACTGAAATGCAGAAATGGTATTGATTTTAATTTTCACCTGTTTAATAAATGGCTGTAAATTTAAAAAAATTGACCTGTTTTCTGAATGAATTTAATACTTGTATAAATAGCTGAAATCCCTTGATTTGATGTTTAAAAATATAGTTTATAGCGCCGGATTCAGTTATATTTGTTAGAAAATCAGCAATAATGAAGATACAATTCAAAAACAGGACCCGCAATATTTTATTTGGCCTGGGATTTCTGTTTATTCTTTTTCTGATTTGGTATTTCAGCACAATCATCACTTATATCCTGATTTCTGTGGTCCTTGCATTCACAGGTAAACCATTGGTTCATTTTCTGACATCACTTAAATACAAACGCTTTTACATTCCCCGCGGAATTGCTGCTTTTGCCACCTTACTGATCATCTGGTTTGTGTTTTTTACTTTTCTGAAGTTTATGATTCCGCTGATTTTGAGTGAACTCGATACTTTTTCCCAAATCAACTTCGGACAGGTAATCAACACGATCGGCGACCCGGTAATCAGGTTGCTGCAAAGATTTAACACCCGTCCGATTAGTTTCGAAGACCAGAGTTTTCTCGAAATTCTTGCTAAAAGATTAGGCGGAGAGGTGGATTTATCAAAACTCACCAATGTTTTTACGGTGATTGCCGGAATTTTGGGTGAATTTCTGATTGGTTTTTTTTCGGTTTCGTTTATCACTTTTTTCTTTCTGAAAGACGACCATTTGTTTCGCGATGGAATTTTGCTGCTTGTTCCAACCGATCTGGAAGTCAGGGTTGCCCACATTCTGAGTTCAATTGCCCGTTTGTTAAGACGTTATTTTATCGGGTTGTTGTTCGATATTTTTATGGTGGGAACATTAATTACACTGGGGCTCTCAATGGTGGGTGTGGCATTTAATCACTCCATTATAATCGGACTGATTTGCGGTTCATTTAACATTGTGCCTTATCTCGGGCCCTGGATGAGCAGTTTATTGGGTTTACTCATTATAACTTCACTGAATATTGATGCCGATTTTACCACACAAACGCTGCCTTTGCTGGGTTTAATGACCATTGTTTTCGGAACCGTACACCTGATCGACAATATTCTTTTTCAGCCAATGATTTACTCCAGCAGTGTGAAAGCACACCCGCTCGAAATTTTTCTTGTTTTTCTGGCAGCCGGAAGTATAGCCGGTGTTTTGGGAATGTTTCTCGCCATTCCGGTTTATACAATATTGAGGGTGATTGCCAAAGAGTTTTTTGATAACTTGAAGATTGTAAAGAAGCTCACCGAAAACCTGGAAACCTGATTTTATACTCCCGAAAATTGTTTGCGTTTTGATTCGCACAGTGCTCTTTCTGAAACCTTTTCAGAAGGGAAACCAGGCAGAAAAATAAAAAGCCGGTTTTTTTCAGAAAAATCAGAAACCTTTTTTAACCAAACGTTGTTACAATATCGTTTAACAGAAAAGTACCTTTTTGTATTTAACTAAACTGATCGGAATGAGAAAACAATTGCCGGGAAATATAGGAATCAACAGTTCAAATCGGTTTCTGTTCTTTTTTATTTTTTCGATGTTTTTCAGGTTGGCAGCCGCCAGCGACGAGCCGGTTGTTGCCGGTCATTCAAAAGACGATATTAAGCGGGGTGAAAGATTTTTCAAAGGTTTACTCCCTTTTAACCGGACGGGTGAGTCGTGCGTTTCGTGCCACAATCTCACCCAATCTGACACTTTGAACTGGAATCCTTCAGCAATTGATATCGCTCAGAAATATGTTTCCAAGGATTTCGCCGGTTTTCAGGCAGCAGTCATGCAACCCTCAGGCATAAAAATGTCGGCCTCTCATGTTGATTTCAATCTCTCGGAAGAAGACCTCAAAACCGTGAAGGTTTATCTTGATAATCTGGCCACAACAGGCGTTCATCCTGAAAAGCCAAGTTTTTACAACCTGATTTTGTTTCTGATCCTGGGTTTGTTGATTACCTGGGCGCTCATCGAATTAATTTTTATCAGAAAAGTAAAATGGAAGATTGTTCCGCTGATAATTTTCCTCGGGGCTTTTGGGTGGCAGGCAAAAATGATTGCAACCGATGCCATCAAACTGGGACGGCAGCAAGATTATGCGCCTGATCAACCAGTGAAATTTTCGCATAAAGTTCATGTGGGTGATAATGGAATTGATTGCAAATATTGCCACACCACGGTTGAACAGGGGAAGTCAGCCGGAATTCCGGCCACCAATCTGTGTATGAATTGCCATGTTATCATCAGGGAAGGTACCAACAGCGGGAAATTTGAAATTGCGAAAGTGGTGAATGCTTCCGAAACTGGTACTCCCATTGAATGGATCAGAATTCATAATCTGCCTGAACATGTTTTCTTTAGTCATGCGGTTCATGTGGGGTCTGGGAAAATTGATTGTGCTTCCTGTCACGGCCCGGTTGAAACCATGGATGTGATGAAACAACAGAATGACCTTTCGATGGGATGGTGTATCAATTGTCACCGCGAAACAAAAGTTCAGTTTGTCGAAAATCCGTATTACGAAACTTACATAAAACTGCACGAAGAGCTGAAAAATGGCAAAACCGATTCGATAACCGCCGAAAAAATCGGGGCGAACGATTGTATGAAATGCCATTATTAGTTCAGAATTCAGAGTTCAAAGTTCAGCGTTTGGAATTTGGTGCTTGGTATTTATGATTTGGAATTTGGAGATTGAAGTTTGTTAAAACGTAGCGTATAAAAACCGAAATATCGATATGACAAAATACTGGAGAAGTATTGAGGAATTGAAAGATCCGGCTGCATTTAAAAAGGCCGAGCTCAGACTGGAAGTGGAAGCAAAACGCGATTTTCATAAAAATCAGGCAGGCTCATCACGGCGCGATTTTCTGAAATTTATGGGATTCAGTGTGGCAACAGCGGCAGTGGTGGCCAGTTGCAAAAAGCCGGTTAACAAGGCAATTCCGTATCTGGTAAAACCCGAAGAGGTAAAACCCGGAATGGCTAATTATTACGCTTCAACCTATTTCGAGGAAAATGAATATTGCAGTGTTCTGGTTAAAGTGCGCGACGGACGGCCTATTAAAATTGAAGGAAATAATCTTTCCCCGATTTCAAAACAAGGTACATCGGCGCGTGTTCAGGCTTCGGTTTTAAATCTTTATGACGATGCCAGACTGAAATCACCTTTAAAAAGAGGCGCTGCAACTACCTGGCAAGAAGCGGAAGATTATATCGGTAAAAAGCTGGAGCAGCTGAATAGTGAAAATAAAAAGGTGGTATTGCTTTCATCCACTATTATTTCTCCGTCAACCAAAAAAGTAATCGGAATTTTCAGGGAAAATTACCCGAATGTGGAATGGCTGCAATACGATGCAGTTCCGGCATCGGGAATCCTGACCGCCAACCAGCAGAGTTTTGGTAAGCCTTTTATTCCGGTTTACCGTTTCGAAAAGGCAAAAGTGATTGTAAGTTTTGGTGCCGATTTTCTGGGAAGCTGGCTTTCGCCGGTGGAATACACAAAAGGTTACTCGGCAGGACGGAAACTACTGGAAAAAACTGATTCGATGAGCCGACACTACCAGTTCGAAAGCGGAATGACGCTGACTGGTTCAAACGCCGATGTGAGAGTTCCGGTAAAACCTTCAGAAGAAGCTGTGCTGATTTCAGGTTTATACAATCATCTGTTGAAAGCAAAAGGACTGGCTGGTTCTGCTGATACACAAACACCGGTTGATTTGGGTGGTTTGGTGGCCGATTTAATTGAAAATGAAGGAAAATCACTGGTAATTTCTGGGAGTAATGATACGCAGGTTCAACTGGTTGTTAATGCCATCAACCAGTTGCTCGGAAATTACGGAAACACCATCATCACAAGCCGGACGCTGAATACAAAACAGGGAATTGATGCAGAGTTTGAATCGTTTCTGGCTGGGTTAAAAAACAAAAATATTGCGGGTGTTTTGTGCTGGGGCGTAAACCCGGTTTACAATCATCCGGCAGGAAAAGAGATAAAAGCGGCTTTGGAAGGGCTGGAACTTTCGGTGGCTTTTGCCGACAGACCCGATGAAACAACGGCCGCCTGTCACTGGGTTTGTCCCGAACCACATTATCTTGAATCATGGAATGATGCAGAGCCGGTGACTGGTTCTTTCAGCCTGGCGCAACCTGCCATCTCAAAATTGTTTGATGGGCGGCAGGTTCAGGAATTATTGCTGAAATGGAGTGGCGAAACCGCAACCAATTATTACGATTTTCTGCGAAAAAACTGGGAGGATAATTTCACCGGTATTCAATCTGAATTGAGAAATCCCCGTGATTTCTGGAACGATTCGCTCCAAAAAGGGGTTTTTGAATCATCTGTTACAAACTCAGAACTTACCTATTCTGACAATGGTCTGGCGCAGGCAGTTTCATCGTTAAAACCTTCAACAAAAACAGGCTGGGAAGTTGTTTTTTACGAAAGTGTGGCGCTGGGTGGCGGGCTTCATGCCAATAACCCGTGGCTGCACGAATTACCCGATCCTGTTGCGAAGGTAAGCTGGGATAATTTTGCCGCGGTTCCTGTGAAATGGGCCGGGGAAAATGGTTTGAAAGATGAATCGGTGATTACAGTAAACGGGATGGAATTGCCGGTGATTGTGCAACCCGGTCAGGCCGAAGGAACGATTTCGGTGGCGCTGGGTTACGGGCGCGAAATTGCCGGAAAAGTTGGAAACGGTGTGGGAAAGAATGTTTTCCCACTGGTTCAGTTTGAAAACAATAACCGGAAATACTGGCTTGCAGGAGCGGATGTAAAAACAACAGGTAAAACTTTTGACCTCGCTATTTCGCAGACGCATCATTCGATGGAGGGCCGGCCGATTGTTCGTGAGGCAACTTTTGACGAATGGAAAATTGACCCGGCTGCCGGAAATGCGCTGAAAAAAGAGCACGAAGCGCACGCTCACACGCTTTATCCTGAAGTGGAATTTAAAGGACATCACTGGGGAATGGCCGTTGATCTTACTTCGTGCACAGGTTGCAGCAACTGTTCAGTGTCCTGCCAGGCCGAAAATAACATTCCGGTTATTGGCAAGGAACAGGTTCGCAACCGCAGAATCATGCACTGGATCCGTATCGACCGGTATTATTCCAACAATGCCGAAAATCCGGAAGTTTTCCATCAGCCGGTAATGTGTCAGCACTGCGATAATGCCCCGTGTGAAAATGTTTGCCCGGTTTCGGCAACACCGCACAGCGAGGAGGGTTTGAACCAGATGGCTTACAACCGTTGTGTGGGGACAAAATATTGTGTAAACAACTGTCCGTACAAAGTACGCCGGTTCAACTGGTTTCAGTATGTAAAAAATGACGATTTTGATTTTGCTTCCAACAGCGATCTTGGCCGGATGGTGCTCAACCCTGATGTAACAGTGCGTTCGCGGGGTGTGGTTGAAAAGTGTTCGTTCTGTGTGCAGCGTATCCAGGAGAAAAAAGCCGAAGCAAAAGTGGCGGGCAAAAAACTCTCCGACGGCGAAGTTCAGCCTGCCTGTGTGCAATCGTGCCCGGCCAATGCGTTGGTTTTTGGTGACATGAATGACCCGGAAAGCAAAATCTCGAAATACCTGAAAAACGAAAGAAATTATCACCTGCTGGAAGAACTGCACACGCTGCCTTCGGTGGGATACTTAACCAAAATCAGAAATATAAAAGCATAACCGCTTATGTATAATTCAGAAGTCAGGGGCAGATTAATTGAAGGAGACAAAACACTCGGGCAGATTTCGGAAGAGATTTTGGCCCCGATTCATGCCAAAACTCCTTTGTGGTGGTATGCTGCCCTGGTTGCAGGACTCGGAATGCTGGGCTTCGGAGCCTATGCCATTTACATCACGTTAACCAAAGGATTAGGAACCTGGGGATTGAACAGTTCGGTTGCCTGGGGCTGGGACATCATCAACTTTGTGTGGTGGATTGGTATTGGTCATGCCGGAACCGCTTTTTCCATCTTTTTGCTGATTCTCCGCCAGAAGTGGCGTACAGCCATTAACCGTGCTGCCGAAGCCATGACAGTAGTGGCTGTTTTGGCAGCAGCACTGTTTCCGCTGTTGCACATGGGACGTCCCTGGCTGTTCTTTTATATTTTTCCGTATCCGAATACCCGTGGCCCATTGTGGGTGAATTTCAATTCCCCGTTGTTCTGGGATTTTGTGGCCATTTCGGCTTACCTGCTGATTTCAGCCAGTTTCTGGTATTTCGGAATGCTGCCCGACCTGGCAACACTGCGTGATACAGCAAAGTCGAAAATCAAAAAAACGGTTTACGGAATCATGGCTTTTGGCTGGACAGGCTCTAGTCGTGAATGGATGCGTTTTGAAGGATTGAGTTTTGTGCTGGGCGGAATTGCTGCAGTGCTGGTGGTTTCGGTGCATTCCATCGTATCCACCGACTTTGCCGTTTCGGTGGAAGTGGGCTGGCACACCACCATTTTCCCGCCTTATTTTGTGGTGGGCGCCATTTTCTCGGGTTTTGCCATGGTACTTACACTGGTTGTTATCATGCGGGGTTTGTATAATATGAACGATTTTATCACCGATTCGCATATTGATGCGGTTTGCCGTGTGCTCATTTTTATATCGCTCATCATGGGAACCGCTTATATCACCGAAATTTTTGTGGCCTGGTATTCCGGCAATCCATACGAAATGTACATGTTCTTTAAAAATCGTCTCACAGGTGAGTATGCCGTTGAGTTCTGGATCATGTTTATTTCGAATGCCGTTGTACCACAATTGTTCTGGATTAAGAAAATGCGCCGGAGCATTCTGGTCGTTTTTCTTGTTTCAATTGTTATAAATATCGGTATGTGGTTTGAGCGCTATAACATCATTGTTACCTCGCTGAGCCGCGACTATCTGCCATCAAGCTGGGTTTCCTATTCACCCACAATTATTGAAATCGGATTCTTTTTAGGAACTATCGGTTTGTTTGTAACCGGTGTGCTGTTGTTCTTCCGCTTTATCCCGATGATTGCCATCTCGGAATTAAAAAGTGTGGCAAAATTCGATAAACAGTTGAAAAATAAAAAACACGCAAATCATGAATAAAGAATACATACTGGGTGTTTTTAAAGATGAGGAAAGTCTGGTTGAGGCTTTTGAAAAAGTGAAACAAAAGGGCATTTTACCGCTCGAAGTTTATACACCTTACCCGGTGCATGAAATCCTCGAAGGAATGGGTAACAAAACGCGTATTTCTCACGCGGCATTCTTTTTCGGATTGTTTTCGGCAGCCGGTATTCTTACTTTTTTAACCTGGGCTGCCACTATTAGCTGGCCGCTGAATTATGGCGGAAAACCCACCAATTCTTTCCCATCGTTTATTGTGGTAACCATTGTGGCCACTATTCTTTCGATCACGCTGCTCACGCTTTTTACCTTTTCGGCAAGGGCGAAAATTTTTCCGGGGAAAGTTCCTGATATTGTACATGAACGAGCCACCAACGACCGTTTTGTGATGGTTCTCGATAAAAATAAACTGGGCGAAAATGCCGATTCAATTCATCAAATTATTACTGAACATGGCGAAATTGAATAATAAACAGACCATTCGATTTTCAGATATGAGTATTGAGACTAAGAAGGAATTGAAAACAGATCGGAAGTATTCAGTGAAAACCGTGTTTTTTCTGGTGTCGATTTTGGCCGGAACATTGATAGTGTCCTGCGATTACAACCGGAAAACAACCGGCTGGGATTTTGCCGGCGACATGATCAACTCGAATGCCTACGAAACCTATTCTCCCAACCCGAATTTTGCCAATGGAAGAACCATGCAGCCACCGGTTCCGGGAACCATTCCGCGTGGCACAATACCCTATCAATACAAAAAAACCGATGAAGACCGCGCACTGGCTGCACAAAACCTCGTAAATCCGGTTGAAAATACGACGGACAATCTTGAACGCGGAAAGGTGGCTTATAATATTTATTGTGCCCAATGTCATGGTGAAAAAGGCGATGGACAGGGGCGTTTGTTCGTCAGTAAAAAATATAACTATCCTCCCGGGAACCTGTTGAGTGAAAAAATGAGGGCAAACCCTGAGGCAGATATTTACCACGTAATTACGGTGGGCTGGGGAATTATGGGTGAACATGGATCGATGCTTTCACCGGATGACCGCTGGAAAATTGCGATGTATATAAAACACGAACTGCAAAAAACCGAATTGACGGCTAACGCAAAATAACTGGAAGTATGGAATACCGGCTGACTATATCAAAGAAGTTTAAGACAATTGCCATGATTCTAATTGGCATCGGGGTTGTTTCGTTTGCATTGGGTTTTGCATTCGATGCCAAAAGAACCTGGGCCAACTACCTGCTTGTGAATTATTATTTTTTGTCGCTGGCAATCGGGGCCGCCTTTTTCGGGGCCATTCAGTACATTACACAATCGGGCTGGTCGGCAGCTTTTAAAAGAATTCCGGAGGCGATGGTTGCCTATATTCCCTTTGCGGCTGTGTTTTTTCTGATCCTCTTTTTCGGAATGCATTCCATTTACGAATGGACACACGAGGAAGTAGTTGCCGAAGATCATTTGCTGCAGCACAAATCGGCGTACCTGAATATTCCTTTCTTCTTTGCACGGATTATTTTGTTCTTTGGCGCCTGGATTGTTTTTTCGAAACTGCTCCGCAAATTTTCACTCAAAGAAGACGAAACCGGCAACATGGAATACTTCCTGAAATCGGAACTTTATTCCCGCATCTTTATTTTTGTAATTGCCCTTTCGTTTACACTTTTTGCTGTCGATTTACTGATGAGCCTCGAACCACACTGGTACAGCACCATTTTTGCCGCCAAAAGTTTTATTGCGGCTTTTATGCATGGCAGTTCTATTATTGCACTCATTGTTATAGTGCTTTTCAGGATGGGCAAACTGCCATTTCTGAACCGCAGTCACCTGCACGATTTCACACGTTATATTTTTATGAGCAGCATAGTTTGGGGATATTTCAATTTTGCCGAATTTATGCTCATCTGGTACGGCAATATTCCCGAGGAAACCGCCTGGTTTGTTCACCGGTGGGAGGGCGCTTACAAAGTGCTTTTCTTTGTGAATATTATTCTCAACTGGTTTATCCCGTTTATTGTGCTGATGCCACGGAAAACCTCGCGGAGTAAAATGTTTATTTTCCCGGTGGTGGTCTTGCTCATGATTGGTCAATACACCGAATTATACTACATCATCTGGCCGGCGGTGGTGCACGATGCAAAATTCGGGTTGCTCGAAATCGGCACATTTATCGGGTTTGCCGGAATATTTGCGTTGGTGGTGGCAACCTGGTTGTCAAAAGCCAGTCTTGTACCCAAAAACCATCCTTATCTCAAAGAAAGTTTGGATCATCATTTCTGATATTCCAGTAGTTCGCTTCCTGTTCTCTCGCTTTGGGCGCGAAAGGCTAAAAGTGCTTTCATCGTTAAAGAAAATGCTGGTTCAGAAAGTCGATACAATCGATTGACAACTTACCCCTCGTCGGGCAGACGAGGGGTAGTTGGACGCAGACCTGCGCCAGCAAGGTTAATTTATTCATCATTAACAATCTCATAACTCCAACCTCCATTGATTTTATGAAAATATTTTACAAAATGATTATTCCCTATGTCAATAACTGAATCCCTCAATAGAATATAGGTTTCAGGATGTTTTATTGATGTTTTAATTATTATAGGTAATCCCAATGGTAACATTTTATCTCCCCTAAATTCATGTTTACTGGTGTGTAATGTTTTATCTTGAACTTTATATTCAAAAATCACAATATTATCAAATCTTTTTTGCCTTGAATCAACTACTTTTCCTATAGTTATAAAAGGATTCCTTTTAACTTCTTTTAGTTTTAAATGGTCAATTGTTAAATAAGTAATTGGGATTGAAAAAACTAATAAAGGTAAAATTAGAAACATGAATATTTTCTTGATCTCTCTATTCTTCATTTTTTATTTAAATTCAATGAGATTGATATTTTTTCAATAGCCTCTGCTGGCGCGGTTTTGCAAACCGTGTCTTGCCCCACAAGGGCAAATATATTTATTGCTTTTTCAAAGCAAGGCACAGGTCACAGACCTGCTCCAGCCGGGGAGGCTTTCACTTAATTCTTAGTATTATTTTCACCAAACGGTCACCCAATAAATTACAACCTGCTTTTTATCACTTAGGGCAACACCCTTAGAATAACCATGTTTCCACTTCTCTGGTAAGCAATTACATTCCTGTAAATATTTATCATCAATGTATTTGCTCGGACTAGCATCGAGTATGTACAATTCAAAATCCTCTGGTAAACCGCTTATGGTGTTGCCTTTATACTCGTCTATTTCAAAAAGTGGTACAGGCAAACTGCTTGCTTTAGTTACATTATGCTTAGCCAGTGCCTGGCGTTCCGGTAGCTCTTGGTCTCTGTAAATATCGCCTTCAATTTTGATTTCATCGCAATAGGAAAAAACCAACAGTAAGCTACTGTCATTTGCTTCATAAGCAGTATTTGATAAGTTTATAAATTTTGAGACCAATGCTTTGTATTGAGAGGAAGAATATGTTTTCCATAGCAACATTCCATCTACTTCAAAACCAAACATTTTCAAATTATCCTTTTTAGGGACTGTAGCACCAAAGCTGCAACTGTCAGGTAATTCATCAGGAAAATGACCGGCCAGATCATTTCCAAAAAACTGTATACTTTGTTTATAGTCTTTCTGCATTTTTTTTCTGATATCTGCATTTTGACAAGCTGCACTTAACACAACAACCACGAAGGATAGTATAATAATTATATTTCTCATGTCTATTTTATAGATTTCTTTAGTAGGTTTTCATAAGCTCCACCTTCCCCTAATTTGTGCCGAGGGGTAAGCTGTTCCCGGGTTTGCAACCCATTGCATTCATCTCCATAGTTTAAATTTCTGTTGAACGTTACCATATCCCTTTTTATACTCCGCCAACATCCTCCTTTTGCCGGGTAAAAACTGTATCCATTGATTTATTTTTGGTGGCTGTTTGTTCATGCCAGGTTAATTTTTTCCAAATCTAATAAAATACTGAAGGGCTGCGCTTTGCTGTTGCAGATTTTCCCTGAAAATGTTTTACCTTATTATTTCTTTCACCAACCTTAGTAGCCGGTTTGCGCCACCCAATACAAAACCTTATTTACATTATGAATAAGGTTAATGGTTGTTGGGAGGATTTCTTCTACTAAGGTTTTAAGGAATGGAAATAAGGTTTTAAAATCGCTGAGCCAGCAAGGACAATTATTTTAAAGATTAATGATTGCAGATTGTTAATGTAAAATATCGAATAAGAAATAAGGAATCAGAAACAAAAAAGCCAGATCAACACCCCGGAGGGGCAACTTACTTCAGCCCGGCGGCAACCTGTCTACCGGAAGGCAGGCGCCCCGGGTTAATGACGAAACCCCACCTCCCCGCCCTGAAAAGCTTGTCCCGATATCGGGGGGCAGATTAAATCACATTTATACCAGAAATCATTCCATGAAAATCCCGGGGTTTACAACCAGAATAGTATGGTGCCAAACCTATTGCCCGGAAAAGCATTTTTGTCCCTGCCGGGGTTCCACCCTCCCAGCCGGAGATTCTGCCGTCCTGCTGATAATTGACCCTCCCAGCCAGAAGTTGCCCCGTCCTGCCAGGCATTTTGCCGCCCAGCCGGGAGTTGACCCGTCCAGCTACTGGAAATTGCTTCCCAGCTAAGCTGGACGGCAATTTCCATCCGCTGGGAAGGTACCACCTGTCGCTGGACGGTGAAATCTACCCGCTGGGAAGCCTCCCCCTTCGGCAGGATAAGAAAACCTGCGGCTGGAAGCCGTTATCCGGCGGCTGGGAACCAAAATTTCCGGCAGGGAGCCATCCTCACAAGCAGGACACGATGATCGTTCACTGGAAACTGATTCCATGTGGAAGCAAGGCAATTCCTTTTGGAATAGGGACGATTCCTTGTAGCACCGGCAAAGTGATTTATGCATTACAAATGCCAAACAGCCCACCCTTTGCGGCAAACGAAGGACAAATAAACTTCTGATTTTATGTTATACAACATGAATTGAAGAATTTGGAGATCAGGCTGTAATTTCAATTTTGATTTCACTACTGATTGGGTTATATTTAAAGTGTCAACTTAAAATACTATTCCAATGACTGTGATTTCTATTCTTCCAAACTGGGCAGAAACGGGCGTTTTCGAACAGATTTTCTGGTTTATCGCACTTCCTTCAACCGTTGTTTTCCTTGTGTTATTGGGGATGACAATTTTTGGCGGCGATGCAAGCGACCATGTGGATGTGAGTACCAATGTGGATGCCGGTCTTGCCGATGGCGATTCCATTCCTTTTCAGTTTTTATCGCTGAAAAATATCATCGCCTTTTTTACCGTAATGGGGTGGTCGGGTATTGGTTTTATTCATGCCGGACTGGCACCATGGCTGGTGGTCTTGCTGTCGGTAATTTGCGGCCTGATCATGATGTTTCTGATGGCGGCCCTGTTTTACTTTATGTCGAAACTGGCAGAGAACGGCACTTTAAAAATGAGCAATGCAGTAGGTAAGCTGGGGGAGGTTTACCTGGTGATTCCGGCCAGCCGGCGTGGAATGGGAAAAGTACAACTGAATGTGCAGGGTTCGCTCCGGACACTGGATGCCATTACCGATGATGCCAATCCAATCCCCACCAATTCTATCATCGAGGTGCTCGGTGTAATCGACGAGCAAATTCTGCTTGTAAAAAAACAGGGAAATTAACGACCAATTTATAACACTTTAAATCAGCTTTTATGAATGACTTTTTTGTAATTCTAATCAGCATCGCCGCATTGTTTCTGTTTATCATCATTGTGGCCATGATGCGAAGGTACAAGCGTTGTCCGTCCGACCGCATTCTTGTGGTTTATGGAAAAATCGGAAAGGGCAGCGATAAGGAAACCCGCTCCGCCAAATGTATTCACGGGGGAGCAGCTTTTATCTGGCCGGTTATCCAGTCGTACTCTTTTCTCGATCTTACTCCGCTTTCCATCGAAATTAACCTGACAAGCGCACTGAGTAAACAGAATATCAGGGTGGATGTTCCATCAAGGTTTACCGTGGGAATTTCCACCGAACCCAATATCATGAATAACGCGGCTGAACGTTTGCTCGGGCTTACCCAGGAATCGATCAGCAACCTGGCGAAAGACATTATTTTCGGTCAGTTGCGTCTGGTGGTAGCCACCATGGAAATCGAGGAAATCAACAGCAACCGCGACCTTTTCCTGGCGGCTGTTTCGTCGAACGTGGAAGCTGAACTCAAAAAAATCGGTTTAAAACTCATCAACGTCAATGTAACCGACATCAACGATGAATCGGGTTATATTGATGCTTTGGGAAAAGAAGCTGCTGCCAAAGCCATCAACGATGCCAAAAAGAGCGTGGCTGAAAAGAACCGCGACGGAGAAATCGGGCAGGCCATGGCACACCGCGAACAGCGTGTTCAGGTGGCAAGCGCCGATGCCACCGCCGTTGAAGGTGAAAACGTGGCAAAAGTAACCATTGCCAACTCCGATGCCGACCGTCGCGAGCGTGAAGCCGAAGCCAACCGCCGCGCTGTGGCCGCTGAAAAAGTTACCGAAGCCCGCGCACTCGAAGAAGCCTATGCTGCCCAGAAACTGGCGGAACAGGTTCGTGCAGAAAGGGATAAAGCCACACAAACTGCCAACATTGTGGTTCCGGCTGAAATTGATAAACAGAAGGTGGAAATTGCTGCCGAAGCGGTTGCTGAACAAACCCGGCGTATCGCGAAGGGTGAGGCTGATGCTATTTTTATGAAAATGGCTGCAGAAGGTAAAGGGATTTATGAAATTCTCAGCAAACAGGCCGAAGGTTTCGATCAGTTGGTAAAGGCTGCCGGAAATGACCCGCAGAAAGCAGTAATGATGATGATTGCCGACAAATTGCCTGAGCTGGTGAAAACCCAGGTGGAAGCCATCAAAAATATTAAAATTGATAAAGTTACTGTTTGGGAAACCGGAAATGGCAAGGATGGGAAAACATCCACAGCCAACTTTCTGCAGGGAATGCTGGGTTCAATTCCTCCGCTCGACGATGTGTTTAAATCGGCCGGGCTTGAATTGCCCAATTACCTGAAGGGAACCAATATTCCGGAAGCAAAACCGGCAGAAAAAGAACCAACAGAAAAAAAGTAAACTGAAATGCAGATCAACTGCATGGCTTTGATTCGCATTTAATCCTGTTCAAAAATTACATTTACCGGCTTTCTCATGCAGGAGGCCGGTTTTTTTATGTTGAAGATTGATTTTTTCATCGTAATTTGAGGCCCATAAATCAGACAAATTGCAAAACAAACATCTATGGAATTTTTCAGCGCAAAAAATGTAAACAAGGTTTTTGCCGACACACAGGCTTTAACCAATGTGAGCATTTCTGTTAAACAACAAAGCATTTTCGGGTTACTTGGCCCGAACGGAGCAGGCAAAACCACGCTCATCCGCATCATCAACCAGATTACTGCCCCCGACAGCGGCGAAGTTTTTTTGGAGGGACGGCACATGACCCGTGCTGATATCAGTCGGATCGGATATTTGCCCGAAGAACGTGGGTTGTATAAAAAAATGAAAATCAGCGAGCAGGCTATTTACCTGGCCCAGTTAAAAGGAATGAGCCGGCACGATGCCGCCGTTAACCTGAAAAAGTGGTTCGAGAAATTTGAAATTATGAGTTGGTGGAACAAAAACATCGAAGAGCTTTCTAAAGGGATGCAACAGAAAGTTCAGTTTATCACCACCGTGGTGCACAAACCTAAACTCCTGATTTTTGATGAACCTTTCAGCGGTTTCGATCCAATAAATGCCAACCTGTTGAAACAGGAAATTCTGCAGCTAAAGGAAGAAGGCGCCACCATTATTTTTTCGACTCACAACATGGGTTCGGTGGAGGAATTGTGCGATCATATTGCACTCATCAACAAATCGCACAAAATTGTTGACGGTGAAACCAACGAAATCAGGGAACGTTTCAAACAGAATATTTTCGAAGTAAAATACAAGGGCGATTTCGAAAAAGTTAGCAATACGCTTGGAACTCATTTCAGGGTTTTAAGCCACACCGAGCAGAAGAATGAAAACCTGATTACGGTTCAGCACCTGGGAGGACAATCAAACAACGAACTCATCAAGGTTTTAATTCCGGTGGCTGAAATTCTGTCGTTCGAGGAAAAAATTCCGGGAATGAACGATGTGTTTATTCAGGCTGTGGAGGAAGCCAACCGAAAAGCAGCAGCCGGAAAACAACCTTCAGAAAACCCGATGAATAAGTAATACCTGTTTAAATCATTAATAAAATTAACATGAATAAAACATTTCTCATTCTGAAACAGGAGTACCTGAAAAGGGTAAAAAAGAAATCGTTTATTGTACTTACCCTGCTCGTGCCATTTCTGATGGTTGGCATGTTTGCACTGATTATTTTTCTGACGATCAATAACGATAAAAAGGAAAGAACAATTGGTGTTTACGATGAATCGGGTTTGTTTTTAGGCGAATTTAAAAGCGAAACATACACCAAGTATCTTTTTATTGACAAGCAGAAATATGATCAACTGAAAGGTGGGCTGAAAGATGCTGAATATTATGCTTTGCTATACATTCCTGCCGACATTTACACCAACAACTCGGCACAGCTTGTCTCTGAAAAACAGGTTCCGATGGAACTGAACGAGCAAATTGAGCGCAAGCTTAGTCGTTTTATTGAGAATGATAAACGGCAGAAAATCATTGCAGAAACACAAATCCCGGATCTCGAAGAAAAGCTGGCTGCCACAAAAACAAATGTTTCGCTGAAAACACTGAAAATATCGGAAAGCGGTGAGGCAAAATCGAGTTCTTCAACGGTGGCTTTTATTGCCAGTTATGCAATGGGCTTTATCATCTACTTTTTTGTGTTTATGTACGGAGCTGCAGTAATGCGGAGTGTAATGGAAGAAAAGAAAAGCCGCATTATCGAAGTGATTATTTCGTCGGTAAAGCCGGTTGAACTGATGGCTGGAAAAATCATTGGCACTGCTTTGGTTGGGTTAACGCAAGTTGCTATTTGGGTCGTGCTTGGCACCGTTGTAATGATTGGGGTGCAGAGTTTCTTCAGCCCTGAATCAGCCCAGCAAATGGGACAAAGCATCATGGAAAACCAGGGACAGATGAATCCTGCGATGACTCAGGCAGCCCAACCGAACGAGGTAATGCAGATGATGGAGATGATCAGTAACCTGAACATTCCTTTGATCCTGTTTAGTTTTGTGTTTTATTTTCTCGCCGGATATCTGCTTTACAGTTCACTCATGGGGGCAATCGGTGCAGCAGTTGATAACGACGAAGATTCACAGCAAATGATTTTTCCGGTTACTTTCCCGCTGATACTTTCAATTATGGTTCTTTTTTCAATCGCCCGCAATCCCGAGGGTTCGGTGGCATTCTGGTTTTCCATCATCCCGTTTACTTCGCCGGTAGTTATGCTGGCGAGGGTTCCATACGGAGTGCCGGCCTGGGAGCTTTTGCTTTCCATGTTTTTACTGGTAATTACAGTAGTGGGTGCTATTGCAGCAGCGGCAAAAATTTATCGTGTTGGTTTGCTCATGTATGGCAAAAAAGTGAACCTGAAAGAGTTGATTAAATGGCTTCGGTATAAAAATTAATACTGAACAAACATTTTTTGTGAATACTTGTTACATTTGGGAACGAAAATGAAAAGCACAATGAAATACAATAGCATGTGTTGCTGTCATATCAAATGGCAGGAAAGTGTTTTTCATATTCTAACCTGAAAAAATATTCAAAAAGAGATATGAATCAAGGCTTTCCCGGTAACAGGAAAGCCTTTTTTATTTAACCGGTTTTAAAAATTGATTATGAAAGCTAAAAACATTTTGGAGACGATTGGCAACACGCCACATGTAAAGGTAAACCGCTTGTTTCCGTCAGATTATGAAGTTTGGGTGAAGGTTGAAAAAACGAACCCGGGTGGCAGTATCAAAGACCGTATTGCGTTGTCGATGGTGGAGGATGCCGAAAAAAAGGGTATTTTGAAAAATGGCTCAGTGATTATTGAACCAACATCGGGAAATACCGGAATCGGGTTAGCTCTGGTGGCTGCGGTAAAAGGGTACAGGCTGATTTTAACCATGCCTGAATCGATGAGTATTGAACGGCGCAAAGTTTTAACCGCGTTGGGAGCCGAACTCGAACTCACACCACGCGAAAAGGGCATGAAAGGTGCCATCGCCAAAGCCCAGGAGCTGGCTGCCGAAATTCCCGGTGCCTGGATTCCGCTGCAATTTGATAATCCGGCAAACTTTGAAGTTCACCGCGATTTTACAGCACAGGAAATTTTAGCAGACTTTCCCGATGGATTTGATTACCTGATTACCGGAGTGGGTACAGGTGGACATATTTCAGGTGTTGCCGAAGTTTTAAAACAGAAATTTCCGAATCTGAAGGTGTTTGCAGTGGAACCCGAAGCCAGCCCGGTTATCAGTGGCGGACAACCAGGCCCGCACCCGATCCAGGGAATTGGTGCAGGGTTTATTCCAAAAAACCTGAAAACTGAGTTGCTGGATGGAACAATACAAATCAGCAGGGATGAAGCATTTGAGTTTACACAAAAAGCAGCCAAACTCGAAGGTTTGTTTGTCGGGATTTCGTCGGGCGCTTCATTGGCTGCCGTTGCCAAAAAATTACCTGAACTGCCTGCCGGCTCGCGTATTCTTACTTTTTCTTACGACCATGGCGAACGGTATTTGTCGGTAGATGGGTTATTCTGAAAATTTGATTTGTAGAAAGTATAAGAAATTGCAGTTTAATTGAAATCATATTAATGGGGATTTTATCCATGTCAGGGTAAAATCCCTTTTTCTTTTTCATCGGAATCTGACGAACAATTAAAATCCTGTATTGTTGTTTTCATCAGTTAATTAATTGTTTAACATGAAAAATAGTATAAAAATGTTCATAATCGGAGTAGTTGTCGGAGTGGTGGTTACCCTGCTTGTTTTGATGGTAATCGTGCCTTCAAAAATGTTTGTGGTAAAAGAAAGCAAACTTAGCTTTCATGAAACTGTAGAGGCTGTTGAGAAATCAGCATCTGATTTAAATTGGGGAATGCCCCACAAATATGATCTTCAGGCTACTTTAAAAGGGAAAGGTTTCGAGGTAAAACCAGTGCAGGTTATTTCGCTTTGCAAACCAAATCATGCCAACCAGGTTTTAAGCCTGGACAGCGAACGGCATATTTCGGCCATTTTACCCTGCAGGATTGCAGTTTATGAGAAAGGTGGGAAAACCTACATTTCCTACCTGAACGCAGGATTTTTGTCGAATATAATGAGTAAAAAAGTAAAACCTGTGATGGGACAGGTTGGAGCTGAACTTGAAGTGGTAATCAGGCAAATCGTTAAATAACGCCTGATTTTTTATGACCAAATAAATTGATTTCTTTTGTGAAAACGAAAAATCAGGAACCAGAAAATTGTCAGAAAATGAAAAATCTAATAATTGTTCTTTTTGTAATTACACTGGCAGCATGTCAGCAGGGAAACAAAAACAACCGGGAAAGTCAGGCATTGGAGCAAACACAAACAACACAGGCAACGATTAATATCAGCGGAATGCATTGTGAAAACTGTGTTGCCTCAATTGAGAAAGGTATCAAAGAACTTGATGGAATTGATTCTGTGGCAGTAAGTTTAACCGATTCAACCGCAGTTGTTTTGTTCGATCCGGCAAAGGTGGATGTTGATAAGATTGGCAAAGCAATTGAAGGCAGGGGATTTACAGTAAAGAAGTAGCTGATAATCTCTTTTTGTTGACAGATTGTTATTTTACCGGTAAAAACAATGGTTTGGCAGAATTTTTGTCAATTAGGTTATCCAACTTCGGTAAATTTGTGTCGGATTTCAGAAACAAAACAGAAAAACAATGAACAAAAAGGAAAACGAACAGGATTTTGTCATCAGGGAAAGGGGACCTGTATGGAATGTCAAAGTGGGCGTTTACAGTTACTTGGCTGATGGATTCAGAATCAGAAATATTCAGGAAAAGCGTTGGAAAGTGAAGGTGATACTGAATTAAAGAAGCGGGCGGAAAATCAGATTTTTCCGCCCGCTTTGTTTATGTTCTGAATTTATTTCAATCCCAATTTTGCTTTTACAAGTCCCGGAATTTCGCCTGGTTCTTTGGCAACCGGAACACCGGCTTCGGCAAATGCCTTGATTTTTTCTTCAGCTGTACCCGCCCCGCTTGAAATGATTGCCCCGGCATGGCCCATTCGTTTTCCGGGAGGAGCCGACTGGCCTGCGATAAATGCCACCACAGGTTTTGTCATTTTTTCTTTGATGAAGTTTGCCGCTTTTTCTTCAGCATCTCCCCCTATTTCTCCAATCAAAACAACCGCTTTGGTGGCCGGATCGTTTTCAAACATCTCCAGCAAATCTATAAAATATAAACCCGAAACCGGGTCGCCACCGATTCCCACACAGGTTGTTTGCCCCAATCCGGCTTCGGTCAGCATATTCACGACTTCATAGGTTAATGTGCCCGAGCGTGAAATAAAACCAATGTTTCCGGGTGTAAAAATTCCGCCAGGCAAAATTCCAATGAGGCATTCTCCCGGAGTTATTAATCCCGGGCAATTAGCGCCAATTAGTTTAGTCCCGTTTTTCTTCAAAACCGGTGTCACTTTTATCATATCCTGAACCGGAACACCTTCGGTAATGCAAATTACCAGCTCAACACCGGCATAACTTGCCTCAAGGATGGCATCGCCTGCGAAAGGTGCGGGGACAAAAATCACCGAAGCATTGGCTCCCGTGGCTTTCACTGCTTCTTCAACCGTATTGAAAACCGGGATTCCACCTACATCGCTGCCACCTTTTCCAGGAGAAATGCCACCAACAACATTGGTTCCGTAGTCTTTCATTTTCGAAGTGTGGAATGCTCCATCGCGTCCGGTAATTCCCTGAACAATAACTTTTGTGTCTTTATTGATTAATATGCTCATTTTTTAAT
Source organism: Draconibacterium sp. (assembly GCA_036735485.1). Classification (GTDB taxonomy): domain Bacteria; phylum Bacteroidota; class Bacteroidia; order Bacteroidales; family Prolixibacteraceae; genus Draconibacterium. The sequence goes on from DAINOH010000026.1 coordinate 39,969, forward strand.
TTTTTACGATAAATACTCCGGTTACTTCTTTTTACTCAGTTCAATGGCTTTTTTGGCAGCTTCACTCATGGTTGAAACTGTTGGCAGCCCGAATTCCCTGATGATTGCCAAACCTTCTTTTGCGTTGGTTCCTGATAAACGGATCACAATCGGTACTTCGGTTTTAATAGTGGTAAGTGCAGCCACCAGGCCACGCGCAACATCATCGCAACGGGTGATGCCGCCAAAAATGTTGATCATCACTGCCTTTACGTTTGTGTCACCCAGGAGAATATTCATGGCGTCAATTACTTTTTGCGGATTGGATGAACCACCAATATCAAGAAAATTAGCCGGTTCGCCGCCATAAAGTTTTATCATATCCATAGTTGCCATAGCCAGCCCGGCACCGTTTACCATGCACCCGATGTTTCCATCGAGCTTGATGTACGAAAGACCTTTCTCATTCGCGTCAATTTCTTTTTGCTCATCCGGAGTTACTTCGCGCATGGCTAAAACTTCAGGCTGACGGAAAAGTGCATTATCATCGAAATTCATTTTCCCATCAATGGCGAGAACTCTTTTATCGGGTGTTACCACGAGCGGATTGATTTCTGCCAGCGAAGCATCTGATTCGACATACAATTTATAAAGTTTCACCAGAATTGCAGCCACCTGGCGAATCTGAGCCGGATCGCTGACTAATTGAAGTGCAATTTTGCGGGCTTCCCAGTCCATTAACCCCATTGTTGGGTCGATGGGCATTTTGATAATTTTTTCAGGATTGGTCCTTGCCACTTCTTCAATTTCAACACCACCTTCGGCGCTGGCCATCAGTGTGACTGATTTGGAGTTGCGGTCGTTGATCAGGCCAACATAGAATTCCTTTTCAATGTCAACAGCCTCGGCTACCAGCACTTTTTCAACAATCAGTCCTTTGATGTCCATGCCCAGAATCTGCCCTGCTTTTTCAATGGCTTCTTCTTTCGATTTGGCAAGTTTCACACCACCTGCTTTACCCCGGCCGCCAACGTGAACCTGGGCTTTTACCACCCTGAGTTTGTCGTCATTCGGCACTTTTTCTTTCACTTCTTCCACGGTATGGCAAACTACACCATCCGGCACAGGAATCCCGTACTTCCTGAATAAATTTCGGGCTTGATATTCATGAATTTTCATTACTGTTTAATAATAGTTTTTATGTTGAAAATAAGTTGATTCCGGTTTTCAAAATAACCGATATATAAACATCTAAAATTGTCAATATGTTCTGCTTATTTCATGATATTTTACATATTCAGGGAACATTTTCCCCGAAATGTTAAACTTATAAAATCAATCAACAAAAACCTGTTTTGACGGGCTGTTTTTTCAATTAGATTTGCGGTTCAATTTTAGCCTGAAATGAAGGAAACTATCAGAAAAGTTATTGAGCACGAAGCAAAAGCAGTGTTAAATATTCCGGTTGAAGAGGGTTTTGTAAAAGCAATCGACCTGATTTACAAGAGTGTTCATCAGAAAAAAGGAAAACTTGTGGCCAGTGGAATGGGAAAAGCCGGGCAAATTGCCGCCAATATTGCCACCACTTTCAGTTCAACCGGAACCCCGGCAGTTTTTTTACATCCAAGCGACTCGCAGCATGGCGACCTTGGCGTTGTACAGGAAAATGACGTCCTGCTTTTTATCTCTAACTCCGGAAAAACCCGCGAGATAATTGAATTGGTGGAACTTGCCAACCGGCTGCACCCGGGTTTGCCACTGATCCTGATTTCAAGCAACAAAGACGGTGAACTTGTGCAAAAAGCCGATGCATTCATTTATACCGGAAATCCACAGGAAGTTTGTCCGCTTGGGCTCACACCCACCACTTCAACTACGATTATGACTGTAATTGGAGATGCGCTGGTGGTTTCGATGATGGAAAAAATCGGATTTACTGCCGAAGATTATGCAAAAAGACACCACGGTGGTTACCTGGGAGATAAATCGCGGGCACAGGCAGAAAAAAAGTAAAAGGATAATTTGATGAGAATTACAAAAGAAAATACAATCGGATTAATTATCGATATCCAGGAACGACTGGTACCGGCAATGTTTGAAAAGGAAACTCTTTTGAAAAACTGCAAGGTTTTGATAAACGGACTTAACGAACTTGGTATTCAGCTAATTGTAACACAGCAATATACAAAAGGTCTTGGTGACACTGCCGAAGAGATCAGAGACATTATTCCGGATTTTAATTATATCGAAAAGCGTGATTTCAGCTGCTGCGATGAACCTGTTTTTACAGAAAGACTGAAAGCAGCAAAAGCTGAAAACATCATTATCTGCGGAATTGAATCACATGTTTGTGTTTTGCAGACAGCCGTCGATTTAAAAGCAGCGGGCTACAATCCGGTTGTGGTGATGGACTGTGTTTCATCCCGCATTTCTGAAAGTATCGAAATTGCCAAAGAAAGATTCCGGTTTGAAGGAATTATGATGACTTCTTACGAATCGATTCTTTTTGAACTGACCCGATCGGCTGCTGCACCTGAATTCAAAGTTATATCGAAACTGGTGAAATAGCCTAACAGACCGGTGTTTGAAGAATGTTAATAAACACAATCCCCGATTGCTGGTTTTTATTAAGGATTCCAATAATTTCATTGCCTTAAATTAACCTAAAAAAAGAACCAAAGAATGAGCGGGTTTTTCGGCAGTATTTCAAAGCATGACAGTGTTTCATCCGTTTTTTACGGAACTGATTATCATTCGCACCTGGGAACAAAGCGCGCAGGGTTGGCATTTTACAATCCGGAGGATGGTTTTCAGCGAGCCATTCACAGCCTCGAAGACGGCTATTTCAGAACAAAATTTGAAGGAGATATTGCCAAATTCAGCGGAAATGCCGGCATTGGTGTAATCAGCGATACAGAAGCACAGCCTATTGTGGCCAACACGCATCTGGGAAAATTTGCTATTTGTACTGTTAGTAAAGTGAGCAATGCCGAAGAACTGGAGCAGCATTTTCTGGCCAACCACCGCACATTTTCCGAAACAAGCCAGGGAAGTGTCAACCCGACAGAACTTGTTTCGAAACTGATTGCTGAAGGTGATGATTTTGTTTCGGGTATCGAAAATGTTTTTAACAAAGTAAAAGGTTCCTGCTCAATGATCATTCTCACGAATGATTCAATCATTGCAGCCCGCGATATACTGGGTCGAACGCCGGTAATTATCGGGAAAAACAGTCACGGATTTGCGGTTGCATCCGAAACCTGTTCGTTTGCCAACCTTGCCTTCGAAATAGAAAATTATCTGGGCCCGGGTGAAATTGTAAAAATAACTGCCGACGGTTATGAGCAGTTACGAAAACCAAACGCGAAAATGCAGGTTTGCGCATTTTTGTGGGTTTATTATGGTTATCCTCCTTCTTATTATGAAGGAATTAATGTTGAGGAAACGCGTTACCGCTGCGGTGCGGCACTTGCCAAAGATGATGTTAGCCTGCAGGCCGATTTTGTGGCAGGAATACCAGATTCCGGCATTGGTCATGCCATTGGTTACAGCAACGAGAGTAAGATTCCGTACAAGCGTCCGTATGCCAAATACACACCCACCTGGCCACGGAGTTTTATGCCACAAAGCCAGGAACAACGCGACCTGGTTGCCAAAATGAAGCTGATTCCCAATCCGGCGCTGATTGCAGGGAAGAAGGGAGTTTTTCTCGATGATTCAATTGTGAGGGGAACACAACTGAAAGACAATACACTCGATTTGTACAAAGCTGGTATCAGGGAAGTGCACATGCGCATTGCGTGTCCGCCGCTTACTTACCCCTGCGAATTTCTTAATTTCTCGCGATCGCGGAAATCCCTTGAACTGGCAACAAGAACGGCAATCAGCCAGATTAACGGGACCGAAGAAGTCAACCTGAAAAAATATTCTGACCCGGAATCAGAAGAATATAAAATGATGGTAAATAAAATTGGGCAAAACCTGGGATTAACAACACTGAAATTTCAGCGGTTGAATGATTTGATGGATGCCATCGGGCTACCCAAGGAAAAAGTATGTACCCATTGTTGGGACGGATCAAGTTATTTTTGATATATGAATGGCGAAATTCTGGAAATCTGTGCAATAGCCTCGGGTAGTAATGGCAATTGTTATTATGTGGGAAACCAACACGAGGCAGTTCTTGTGGACGCCGGAATTTCGTTAAAACAGATTTTGCTGCGGATGAATGAACGGAATCTGAATCCTGCAAAAATCAAAGCTCTTTTTATTTCGCACGAACACAGCGACCATATCAGCGGAGCGCGGGTTCTGGGAAAACGACTTCGGGTTCCGGTTTATCTCACCGCGCGAACGTGGTATGGTGCGTATAAAAATCAGCGACCCGACAATCCCGCTTTTTTCGAGCCGGGAAATTCAGTAAATGTTGGTGGATTTGTTGTTCACACTTTTCTGAAAAACCACGATGCTTCAGAACCCTGTTCATTCAGGATTCAGTATGGCGAAAAAAATGTGGGTGTTTTTACCGATATCGGCGAACCCTGCGAAAATGTGAAACAACACCTGAATGCCTGCGATGCACTTTTTCTTGAATCGAATTACGATGAGAAAATGCTATGGGAAGGCAGTTATCCATGGTTTCTGAAAAAAAGAGTTTCGTCTGAGGTGGGCCATCTTTCAAACCTGCAGGCTTTTCAATTACTGCAAAACCACTCAGGCGAAAACCTGAAATGTATTTTTCTCAGCCATCTTTCCAAAGAAAATAACACTTCCGACATTGCCCTGCAGGCAATGTCGGAACTGCATTCAAAATATGATTTCAGATTAACATCGCGTTACGAAGCTGCTGAGGTTTACCTTGTTTAACTTCTTCTTGGTTTGATTCTTCTTTTTGCTTTGCTTCTGGCTTTTGTTACAAAACGCATTACAATTAAAACGATCAGCAAAATAACCACAATTCCAATCATCACGCTCATTCCGCTGTTCAGGCTGTCGCCTTTGGCGCGGCTCCACATGTCGAGCACTTCTTCGTTTTTATCAAGGTAGTCGTTGATCAAGGCACAACGGGCAATTACAGTACTGTCCGGGTATTGAATCGGGTTGATTTTCAGACTGTCGTTTCCGGGGCCAAAAAAGTAGCTTGCATTAACGGTTTCTGTAATTGTTGAATCAATCAGTGTTTCAAGAATTTCGGGTGTTGCCACAGCGCTTGAATAACCGCTTACATCCATGTTTCGCAGCGCCACTTCGGGCTGACAGAGATAATTCAGAAAAAAGCTGGCAGCTTTCACATTTTTGGCGTATTTCGGAATCACCCAGCCATCAAACCAAACATTGCTACCTTCTTTCGGCACTGTGTATGCCAGCGAAACACCCACTTCGGCAGCTTCTTCAATTGCCCACACAGCGTCACCGCCCCAGGCATAGCAAAACCAGATTTCGCCTTTTGTCATCAACTCCTTGCCAAAATCAGCTTCCCATCCGGCGAGGTTGGGTTTCAGTGCTTTCAGTTGTTCCTCCACCATCGCAATATCAGCTTCGGTGTGGTCGTTGGTAACACTGTAAACTGTGCGTTGTCCCGATGCAATTTCGTTTCTGTAACCCCACACTGCCGCCATGTGGTAGGCATCCCAGTAACTGTCCTTCATCAGCATTTTGCCTTTGTTTTTCGGGTCCCACATACAACCCCACGAGCTGGCTTCGTTGGCAGAAATCTTGTTTGTATTGTATAGTATTCCTGAAGTTCCCCACATGTAAGGAACCAAATAGTCAGAAGCTTTTTTCCCGTTCATATCGAAATGAGACACCTGGCTTAAAATGTATGGCGAAAGATTGGGCAGGTAATTTGGTGTTGTGCCAAACTCACGGTTAATAGGTAAAATCAGGTCGTTGGCCAGCATTCGCTGAATAAGTGCCTGGGTAGGGCAGGCGAGGTCAAAATCTTCCTGACCTTTTTCGATTTTTGTGTACATTACTTCTGCCATATCAAAAATCTGATAGACAATCTTAATATCTTCGCCTGTCTGTTCTTTGTACCACACCGGGAATTCCTTCAGCAAATCCTCATCGATATAATCAGCCCAGTTATAAATTTTCAGCACTTTCTGACGGTCGTCATCAGCAGCAAAAATTGACTCAGGTAAAATTGTTCCCGTTACAAACAGAGCAATCAGCAATGAAAGCTGAAACAGGTTTTTCAGGTTGAGTTTTTTCATTTTACAATCTTTTTTTAGCTGTGCGCTGGTTGATTATTAACAGCAACACAAGCACGGTGATAAATATGATGGCTGAAAGCGGGCGCAATTCGGGTGTGAGGCCTCCCTTTCTTGCATCGGCATAAATATAAGTAGAAAGTGTTTCCAATCCTTCGTTTCCGATGGTGAAAAGTGTCACCACAAAGTCGTCGATGGAAAGGGTAAAAGCAAGTACAAAACCGCTGATCATTCCGGGGCGCAGTTCTGGCAAAAGAATTTTCCGGAGTGCATAAAATGGCGTGGCTCCCAAATCGAGTGCTGCTTCATACAAATTTTCGTTCATCCTTTGTAAACGCGGAAAAACACTCAAAACAACATACGGTGTGCAAAACGTAATGTGTGCCAGGATAACGGTTGTATATCCCTGAGAGATTCCCAAACTTACAAAAAGCAGGAACAGCGAAATAGCAGTGATGATATCGGGATTGAGAATCGGGATGCTGTTGGCAAGCTGAATGGCACTCCGGGCGCGCGGTTTCAGGTTAAATATTCCGATGGCGGCAATGGTGCCCAGAATCATGGAAACAAAAGCCGAGATCAGCCCGATAATCAGTGTGTTCCACAAAGCTGCTGAAAGCGAATGGTGCACCCCAACATGAAAAAGCGATGCATATAATTTGAGTGAAAAACCTGTCCAATTGCCCAAAACTTTTGCTTCGGTAAACGAAAAAATAATGATAATCAGAATGGGTGCGTACAAAAGTGTCAGCAAAAGACCGATGTAGGAATTGGCTAAAATCTTTTTCATCAGATCAGCCCTCCTTCGCTGGCAGTTTTGGCATTGCCTTTTCCGTTTAGCAGTGTGGTTGCGGCAATTAGCAACAACATTATCAGCGACAGAGCGGCGCCGTAATTCCACATTCCATTGTAAATATTTTCCTGCAGGGTGGTTCCGAAAAGTTTAATATTGTTGATGGTCAGCAACTCGGCAATGGCAAAAGTGGAAATAACCGGCATGAAAACCATCATTACACCACTGGCAATTCCGGGAGCCGAAAGCGGAAGAATTGTTTTTATAAAAACCTGCCGCGGATTGGCGCCAAGATCTTGCGCGGCCTCAACCAGACTCCTGTCGGTTTTAATCAGAATATTATAAATCGGGTAGATCATGAACGGTAAAAAGTTGTAAACCATCCCAAAATACAAAGAACCCAATCCGAGCGGAATTTTCAGAAAATCGAAAAGCGCCACGGTTGCCAGTGTGCGAATGAGAAAGTTAACCCACATGGGAAGGATAAACAGTAAAACCAGCAGGCGTGATTGTTTCAATTCCATACGACTTAGAATATAGGCTGCCGGATAACCCAAAAGCAGGCAGATAATGGTGGTAATCAACGCCACACCCACCGAAAAAACAAAGGTGTGCATGGCTTCCGGCTGTTGCCAGAATTTTATAAAGTTATCGAAGGTAAATGCCCCGGTTTGACTTGTAAATGCGTAAAAAACAATTAATACCAGCGGAGTAATCACAAAAAATCCGAGAAATAAAATGTACGGAATTGACCAGTTCCTGCGTTTGCCTGCAAATGATAAAAAACTTTGTTTCACCTCCGTAATTTTTATCTTTTTTCAACCACGATTGCATCGGGAGGAATTGTTATTCCCACGCGATCGCCCACATCCCACACGTCGTTTGTGTTGGCAAAAATGTTTTCTTCCTCGTCGGTGAGAACTGTCAGATGGTAGTGATTTCCCTTGTAAAGGATAAAACTCACATCGCCACTGATGATTCCATCTTCCTCGTTATCCTGCAGATTCACGTTATTGAAATCAATGGTTACAACAACATCCGAGCCTGGTTCAATATCGTTTACTTCGGCACATTCGAAGCTTGTTCCCAGAAATTTCACATGGTTCTTGTCAACCAGTGTCCCCTCAAAAACATTGTTCGGCCTTTCTTTTTTCATGACATGAATGTCGAAAGGTTTTATGCGCAGGCCAACCGTTTCTCCGACTTCAAAATGATGGTAATCCTGAATCATAAACTCAAATCCTTCGGGAGTTGTAACCATCATTTCGTAATGAACACCTTTGAAAATACTGGAAGTTACCTGTCCTGAAAACTGGGCTGCTTCCGACATTTCGAAAATATAAATGTCTTCGGGCCTGACAACCACATCAATCGGTTCATTCAGCCTGAAACCTTTGTCAACACACTCAAACTGGTGCCCGGCAAATTCAACAAGGCTGTCTTTTATCATGGTCCCGTTCAGGATGTTGCTCTCACCAATAAAATCGGCCACAAACGCATTCTGAGGTTCGTTATAAATTTCGGTGGGAGTGCCAATTTGCTGAATCCGGCCTTCGCTCATCACTACAATGGTATCGCTCAGGGTCAATGCTTCTTCCTGGTCGTGGGTTACATAAATAAAGGTGATTCCCAGCGACTTGTGCATGGCCTTTATTTCCATTTGCATGTCCTTGCGCATTTTCAGGTCGAGTGCGGCAAGTGGTTCATCAAGGAGCAAAACTTCGGGTTCGTTTACAATCGCACGGGCAATGGCAACACGTTGCTGCTGTCCGCCCGAAAGTGAATCTACATCGCGCTCTTCGTAGTCGGTCATGCTCACCATTTTCAGTACTTTACGTACTTTCCCCTCAATTACTTCTTTCGGAAGTTTTTTCAGATTCAGCCCGAATGCAATGTTGTTGAAAACATTGAGATGCGGGAAAAGGGCATATTTTTGAAATACTGTATTTACCGGTCGGCGATGCGGTGGAACCTCGGTCATGTCGTTTCCGGAGATAACTATTTCACCTTCATCGGCCTTTAGAAAACCTGCAATAATGCGCAACAGTGTGGTTTTTCCGCAACCCGACGGTCCCAGAAAAGTTACAAATTCGCCTTTTTTTACATTCAGAGTTACATAGTCAAGTACTGTCTTGTCGCCAAAAGATTTTGTTACCTTTTCAATGCTGATAATATTCGCCGCTTTTTGCATTCTAACCAACTGAAATCTATTGAATTAAAGTTAATGCTGGTATTGTTCCGTTACAAATATAATAATCATAATAAACCGGTCACCGGTTTATTATGATTGAAATACAACATTACGATGAAGCGGGACTATTTATATTCATTCCATGCTTTGATGGTCAGATCGCCGATTTCGTAACGACAAATCGCATAAATAAATGCGCTTGCCACCCGTGAGTTAGTTATCAGCGGAATATTGTAATCGATGGCGCTGCGGCGAATCTGGTAGCCGTTTTTCAACTCCCTGTTAGTAAGGTTTTTTGGGATATTGATTACCAAATCAATTTTCTTTTCCTTGATAAAATCGATGGTATTGGGTGAGCGGTCGCTTTCGTCGGGCCAGTGTAACAGCGTGTTCTCAACGCCATTTTCGTGAAAGAAACGGTGCGTTCCCTCGGTGGCAAAAATGTTGATGCCCCTTTGTTTCAGCATTTTGGCGCTGTTCAGCAACTCAATTTTGCCACGCGACGGACCAGAAGAAATCAGTACATTTTTTACCGGCAACCGGTAACCTACCGACAACATCGATTTCAGAATGGCTTCGTAATAATTCTCACCAATACAAGCCACTTCGCCGGTCGATGCCATGTCAACACCCAGAACCGGGTCGGCATTCAGCAGACGGGCAAACGAGAATTGCGGCGCTTTCACACCCACATAATCGAGTTCGAAAAGCGATTTGTCGGGTTTCGGTACATCGATGCCCAGCATTACTTTGGTGGCAATTTCGATGAGGTTCAGTTTCATTACTTTCGAAACAAACGGGAAACTGCGTGAGGCACGGAGGTTGCACTCAATTACTTTGATATCGTTGTCTTTTGCCAGGAACTGAATGTTGAAAGGCCCTGTAATTTCAAGTCCTTTGGCCAGCTGGCGTGCAATTTTCTTGATTCGGCGGATGGTTTCGATATAGAGTTTTTGCGGCGGAAAAACGATGGTGGCATCGCCCGAGTGAACCCCGGCAAATTCAACGTGTTCAGAAATGGCATACGCAATCATTTCTCCTTTGTTGGCCACGGCGTCAATTTCAATTTCCTTGGCTTCCTCAATAAATTCGCTCACAACCACCGGGTGTTCTTTTGAAACGTTAGCGGCCATTTCGAGGAAATGTTCGAGCTGGTCGGGGTTCGAAACCACATTCATGGCGGCTCCCGAAAGCACGTACGACGGGCGGATTAACAGTGGAAATCCCACTTTTGCGGCAAACTGGTGAATGTCGTCAACTGATGTCAGTTTGGCCCAGCGGGGCTGGTCGATTTTCAGTTCATCGAGCAGTGACGAAAATTTATCGCGGTCTTCGGCATTATCAATTTTAATGGGCGAAGTTCCCAGAATCGGCGCGTTCATCCGGTGCAACTTCATAGCGAGGTTGTTCGGAATCTGTCCGCCCATCGAAACCACCACGCCGTGCGGGTTTTCGAGGTCGATGATATCCATCACACGCTCAAAAGTCAATTCGTCAAAATAGAGCCTGTCGCAGGTATCGTAATCGGTACTTACAGTTTCGGGGTTGTAGTTTATCATTATCGAACGATAGCCCTGTTCGTGAATGGTGTTTACCGAATTCACGCTGCACCAGTCGAATTCCACCGAGCTGCCAATCCGGTAAGCGCCCGAACCAAGCACAATCACCGATTTGTCGTCGTTGTTGAAATCGATGTCGTGTTCGTTGCCGTTGTAAGTGAGATACAAATAGTTGGTTTGTGCAGGATATTCTCCAGCCAGCGTGTCGATTTGTTTTACCGAAGGCAGAATTCCCGCGGCTTTGCGGTAATTTCTCACCTTAATCAAATCGTCGTTGATGTTTTTATTGGAACTTTTCAAAATCAGCCGTGCAATCTGAAAATCGGAAAAACCTGCCTGTTTAACCATTAACAGAAGTTCTGGTTTGAGCTCTTCCAGCGAGTTCAGCTTCTCCAGTTCCAGTTTCAGGTTGAAAATATTTTTGAGCTTCTGCAAAAACCAGCGGTCGATTTTTGTTTTGCTGTAAATTTCGTCAATCGAATAATTTTTGTTGAAGGCTTCGGTGATGGCAAAAATACGGCGGTCGGTCGGATTGGTCAGTTCCTCATCAATCGCTTCAATACTGATTTCTTCCTTGTTGCCCACAAAACCGTGCATTCCGAGGCCCACCATGCGGATTCCCTTCTGAATGGCTTCCTCGAAACTGCGGCCGATGGCCATAATTTCGCCTACACTTTTCATCGAGCTTCCGAGGTTTTTCGATACACCCACAAATTTGCTCAAATCCCAGCGCGGAATTTTCACCACGCAATAGTCGAGTGCAGGTTCAAATGCTGCCGTGGTAACTTTGGTAACCGAGTTTTTCAGTTCGTGCAATCCGTATCCCAGACCCAGTTTGGCAGCCACAAACGCCAGCGGGTAGCCGGTTGCTTTTGATGCCAGCGCCGAAGAACGCGACAGACGGGCGTTTACTTCGATAACACGGTAATCTTCGGAATGAGGGTCGAGTGCAAACTGAACATTGCATTCGCCAACCACACCCACGCGGCGGATAATTTTGATGGAAATCGCACGGAGTTTATGGTATTCAGAATTGGAAAGCGTTTGCGATGGTGCCACCACGATACTTTCGCCGGTGTGAATACCCAGCGGGTCGAAGTTTTCCATGTTACAAACCGTGATGCAGTTGTCGTATTTATCGCGCACCACTTCGTATTCCACTTCT
>DAINOH010000027.1:0-45820 GCA_036735485.1 Draconibacterium sp.
GTCGGGCATCACACCTTTCCAGTGCGGACCTATTTCATCAAGGTTCACCAGCCAGCGCTTTCCTGAATTTGCTGATTCTTTCACCCATTTTGAAATCCGTTCGTTAACCCGTGCCGGATTGCCGATTTGCATGCTCGGCCCGTCTATATTTTCAAAACCCAGCATCGGATTCAGAAACATATCCTGGTGTTCATCATCAGCATGGGTATGAACCACCACCACAGAAGGATACGGATTTATCATTTTCAGATAATTCATCATATCTTTTTTCTGGGCATTGGTTTGACCAATTGGAGTCCAGTCTGCAGGGCCATTTTCTTCGCCAATGTTCCAGGTAACTGCCAGGTGATGCCCAAACCGCGCCACCAGTTCGCGCAGGTAGAGTTTCCGTTGAACATCGGTGTAACCATTATCAAGAAGACATTCGTTTTCTGTTTCCTGCAATACAAAATGGAGCATCATTCCCAGCTTTTCGGCATGTTCAAAAACCACTTCCCACTGGTCGAGTTTGCTGCAATCGAAACGGTAACGCTCGTTGTGGCCGGTGTAAGGCCAAACGTCTTTCCCATCGCCCAAAATATTCAGGGTGAGCATGTACACCGAATTTACGCCCACCGAATTCAGGTAGTTGAGTGCGCCGATGATTCCTTTTCCTTTGTCATTTTGCCAGGTTGGGTCGCCGGATTTCCAGTCGGCAACATGTGGTTCGTATTTGTGCAAATCCTTTTTCGGGTCGGCTTCGCCCTCGCGCACTTCGGTTTTCAGGCTAAAACGGGAAGTCTGGTCGAAATCAAAATAAGCCAGAAAATTCTCCGGACTGTCGGCGCCGTTTTTTATCCAGATTTCATTTGAATCCTGAAACCGGAAATATCCTTTACCGCCGTTTATAATCCTTCCTTTTGCGCGAAAATCGCTGCCGGTTTTATCAGATTCACCCACTTCGAAACTCCCTTCCAAACCATCGCCCGCAGCCGGTTCACCAAGATTTTCACCCTCTTTCACCACAATGTCTTTCCCTTTCCTGAAAGAAATTTTATAGTTCCATGTTCCGGCAACATCAGGTCTGAAGTTGATTTTCCAAACATTACCTTCATCTGCTGAAGTTTCAGCGGCATTGCCATCGGCAGCAAAAAAGCCGAGTACTGTGTACGATTTGTTTCCGTTGGTAAACGTGGCCTCCAGTTTGTAATCGAGAAACGGATTTTCCTTTGCCCATTCCGATGTTTCGGGGCCGTTGATTACAAGCGTGATTTTGTGCCATTGCCGGAGTTCACCCTCTGTTTTCAAGTTCAATTTCTGATGGTTTTGGCATGATAAAAGACAAAAAAGTGATAAAAGCAGAATCAGGTTTTTCATTTTAGTCAGTTTTAATTTGGTCAGGTTCAAAAATAAAAAATTAATCCGACGGTGAATCTGCTAATCGTGCCTGTTATACTCGATTTGTGTAATTAAATGATTTTACTATTTGCTTACATCCGCATAAATTCAAAAGACGGGTAGCCTTTCTGGTTCAGATTATTATAATATGAAATAAATCGTAATTTGTAATAGTAGCTGTCCTGTCCGCGAATAATATAGTTTTTGTCAGGCTCCACCCTATAAATGCCCTCATCGAAATCGTAATATTTCCATTCGTGGCCAATCACATCGCGCCGTGTTGTAAGATTAAATTTAACAGTATCAGTGAGATTGATTTCTGAAAAAACAAGCGAAGAATCCACTCCGGCCGCTGTTAAATAAGGATTCAGCAAAGCACCGCGTACCAGATAAGGCACTGCCTCACCCTGATTTGTATATAATACAGTTTGATACGTTGTAAATAGCAAAGTCCATTCTTTTTTGGGAGGTTCCACATCCACAATTCCGTTGTCAAACGAAAAACAGACAAAATTTTTCACTGAATCTTTTTTTAGAGTAACAACCTGCTCACCGGAACCATCCAGGTTGGCAAACCTGATTTTATAATTGTCTTTCCCGGGTGTTTCAAACACAACTTTTTTGTATCCGATATGTAAGAAATTCTCATCAGTTCCGCGGTCGATAATATAAACAAATCCCGTTGCAACCGGATTTTCACCCGAAATATCAAGCCATTGCCTGATTGCAAGACTGTCCTTGTTTCCTGAAGCAGCATCGAATTCAAATTTTACGTCCGAGGCAGAGGTAACCGCTGAAAAATCCTTAATTCCCGTGTTTCCTGCAAACATAGCCTTTGAATTGTTCAGAACTATCTGCCAGGTGGTGTCGGAACAGGCAAAACCCAGATCCCAGGCAGTATTCAGAACCGATTTTGCGGCAGTATTGGTCGCCAGATCATAATAAATATGGTACCTGTAATCATCCGTCATTTCGGCAACGCCAACCTCCAGATCGCCACTGGTGGGTGGTAGCGTCATCGCGTCTTCTTCCTGAAAACAGGATGAAATAAAAATCGTAAGACCAATGAAGAAAACAATATATTTTAATTTCAACATAATCAATATTTTACAAAATTGTATTTCAACCCCAGAAACCAGGTTCTTCCCCACCCTGCCAGAGAAGAAACGCCCGATGAACTGCCGTGTGCGCCTCCCGTTCCGGCAGTTCCGCTGATGATAATGTTGTTGAAGACATTTTTTATCCCTCCAGAAAGTTCCAGCGACTTATTCAAAAAACTTTTTGAGACAGTAATATCCAAATCCTGGTAGCCATCCATGTAGCTCAGTTGAAGCTGATCGAAGTTGGTATAATACGGGTACTTCCCAAACAGTTTGTAATACACCGAAAAGTGCGCCGTATTTTTCAGCAGGTTAACCGTAAGGTTCGACACAAAATTGTTATTAAAAACAAACTTTGAATCGTCGTAAACATCTGTTCTGCCTAACCTTGAAACGCCGGCCTGCATTTTAAAATAGGGAAAATACTGGTATTCAGCATTGAAATCTCCACCGTATGATTCAAAATGTCCGATGTTCTGGTTGCTGTAATGCAGGCTGTTTTCGGGGTCAACCTGTACAAGCGCGATCATGTTGTTGATGTTGTTGTAAAAAGCTTTCAGGGTAAAATTGAAATTACTTTTTCCGGCATCGAGTTTATAACCAGCCGAAAAATTGAAGTTGTGCGAATCTTCGGCAACAAGATCTTTGTTCCCTTCAATCTCGTGATTGCTGTCGTAAAAATGGAGATACAGTTCTTTTAACGATGGCGCCCTGAAACCACGGGCATATGATCCCCTGAAACTTATGTTTCCCGGTGAATATTTCAGGTTCAGCGATGGTACAAGCGGAGCATCGTACTTTGTGTTATAGGCAACCCGCAGCCCAGGCTGAAAAGTAAAATCAGGAGTAATATTCCAGACAAGGCCTGCAAAAACGGCATAATCAGCAATCATTTCCCGGTTGTTGACCATTCTTTTCCCGGCTCCCTGTTCATAATTAATATCGAAACCTGCCTGAATGCTGATTACTTCGGTGAGTGAATTCCAGTTATAAACGCCGCGTGCCATAATTCCATCGAATTTTGTGGTATCATGATCGGCAGCGTTGGGTGAAAGCTGTTTTTCAAGCGTGGTAAGGTCTTTCAGGTATTGCTGTTTTGTCCGGTTGTAATAGGAATAGGCTCCCAGCATATTAAACGATGAATTGACAGCCAGTTTTTTGTCAAACTGCCCCGAAGTTGTGTTTCGGGTTGTATAAAACCATGTATCATAACCCTTTATGCTGTATGGTGTAGCCATTACATTGCTGCGGTCCAGCAGATTCTCCTTAAAAAAATCGTTTTTCAGTTTTACTTCTGATTTTTTGCCGGTGAAATGATAGGTTGCTGAAACATTGTATTGTTCCTTGGGTTTGTATTCCGAAGACCTTGTGCTCGTATCGCTGTCGAAACCATCAAAAAAGTCACGTCCACCTGAAAGAATAAAGGAATGTTTTTTATTTCTGAATGCCAGGTTTAAATCGGTATTGTAAACCCCGACTGTTTCGTAATACAAATTGATCGCAGATTTGAATTTTGCATATCGGTTGTCTTTGGAAATGAGATTGATAACACCACCCAGCGCATTGCTGCCGTAAATCACTGACATGGGGCCTTCCACAATTTCAATGTGGTCAACATTCGATAAATCAAGCTGCGAAATATCGATATCACCATCCAGTCTCCCGATAACCGGTACACCGTCGATGAGTATTTTGATATTCTGCCCCGATATTCCCTGCATTTTCAGACTCGAACCAGTTGCCGGATCGGTGGAAACATTGATACTTAGTTCGTTTGAGAGCAGTTCAGCCAGGTTATTGGCAGCCTTTTGTTTGATTTCCGTTTGTCCGATTAAATCGATTTTATATATCGACTTGTCAACCGGAACCGGTTTGTGCTGCCCGGTTACAACTACTTCGTTAATGCCAAAAACCGATTGAGCAAGCTTGTATTCCAGTGATTTATCGGCCTCGGTAATTGTATCGGTAATGGTGCTGTACCCAACAAAACTGATGGACAAAATTGTTTCTCCGGAAATACTTATCTGTGCGTTTCCATCTTTGTCCGATGTCAGATAGTTTTTTGCACCTGTTTTTACATTTTCGGTGCATATATGTGCATACGGAACAGGTTGCCCATCATCGTTTCCGATCACACGAAGAGCAATTTGCGCCTGTTGTGCCCACAAATCAGCCATAAAAAGAAAGAATAAAAATGTAAGAAAATACTTTTGAATCGGAAACATCGGACAGCAGTAATACTTTGATTTCGTTTGCATTAACACTCCGAAAACAGAATTCCCGGAGTGTTTAATTACTTTATCGTTTTATAAATTTTGAAGAACTGATTTTATGGGCTCCTTTTATCACCAGGTTGTAAATCCCATCGGGTAAATGCTGCACATTGATTACCTGCTTGTTTAAAGACTCGTTACCAAAAGCATTTTCGGTATAAACCAACTGCCCCGACATGTTATAAACCGATAGCAGGCTTTCACCCTCGAAATCGTGGAGAACATTGATAACGGAAGCAGCCGGATTGGGATAAACCGATGAAAATCCTTTTGTTAAATCCCTGACGCCGGTCGTGGTAAGGTTTTCCTGCATAAATTTATACTCGCCGGTTGACGATCCGCTGAAACCGGTAAAATACAATTTCCACACATCGCCATCGGGCAATTCGCGCACAAAATAAACAACTGTGTCAACCGTAACATAACTGAAAGTTGACATGCTGAACGATTTCCAGTCGCTGCCAATGGTTCCGATGTTTTCAGTAAACCCTTTTTCATTAAAAGCTGTAAAAGTTTCCTGTTCTAAACCAGACTGCCGCACTTCCTGTACTCCGACGCCCTGTTTGGTTAAAACGCCTGTTACGTAGTAAGGAATTGTGTAATCGTAGTACCTGGTGAAAAGCAGTTGCCAGTCAGGTGATTTAGGCTCCTGAACCACAAAGGCATTGTTGACAATTGAATAATGGATAAATTTTTTGTCAGCATAATCATCCGCATCAAAGTTCACTGTCTTTTCATCACTACCATCCAATTTTGCATATTTGAAACTCCACTGATTCTGGATTGAGTTTTTCTGAATTATGGCCAGTTTCCGATAATCACTTTCACTTAATTTGATAATGAAAATACTATCGCCAACAATATTATGCGAATTCATATTGTACACACCCCACCCGTAATCAAATTGGTTGGCCGTGTTCTGGTTCTGAACAAAAGCGCCTGTTTCCCAGTTTTCAACTGAATTGTACAAGGCTTTCCAGACCATTCCGGTAGTATCAACAGCAGCCCAATCGGCAATTGTTCCTTTCGGATAAGTATAAAGCATCAGCGAATTTCCGTTGTTGGCAAGAATACTGATATCCATTTTAGCGGTGGTGAAGGCAATATCCCAGGTATTGCGGGATACTGTATGATTTTTATTGCCAAATCCCCAATATACCTCATCTGCATAGTTGGCACCTGTGGTTACTGTTATTTCGGTTGCATCTGCCTCGCTATTGTTTTGTGCAGAAATGGCAGATACACCCAAAGCAAAAAATAAAAGTGTAAAAATCCTTTTCATAAAAATTCTGATTTAAATAAATACTAAACACGATTAACGGACCTTTTGTTCTCAATTATTCCCGGGTACTTAACAACCAAAAACCCGTGTACATTGGCTTTGTATGATTTAAATGGGTTTTGACAGAAATAAAAAGCGGAACTTAGAACAGACAGGATGTTGTAAAAAATTACAGGAATACTGCCTTAAAGATCATACTTTGAGTGATCCCCGAAAACCCCTGACTGCATAATAAGATTCGGCACCATTGTGATACACAAAAACATGGTTGTATCGGCGGTCACAAAAAAGGGCGCCACCCAGTTCCCTGATTTCGGGTGGTGTTTTGATCCAGCTTGATGTTTTTGTATCAAACTTGCCGAGTGTCTGGAGAAACCTGTATTGATCTTCTGATAAAATATCGACACCCATTTCAGATGCCATCCCAATTGCACTGTTGGCAGGTTTAAACTCTTTTCTTGATTCAAGGGCTTCAGGATCATAACAGATACTTCTTCTGCCCTTTGGAGTTTCAGGGGTACAATCATAAAATATGTACTCGCCGGTACTTGTATCAAAACTTACAACATCCGGTTCACCTCCTGTATCTTCCATTCCGGCAAGCGACCAGATTTTCTCATGATTGCCTTCCAGCCTTTTTTGCACGGCTGACCAATCCAAACCAGGATGTCTGTTGATGTTTTTCTCAAATCGTGATTTTAAAGTCTTTAACAGGGTTTCAATCTGTTCGGGTGTCAATTCATTATTTGCTTTCATTTTAAGATGCTGTTTTCTGTTTCAATTAATAAAACAGCTAACAAACAGATTGGTTCTTATTTGTCAGACTAAGAAATATATTTCCTGATGAGAATCAACAAATCTCCAGGTGTTTTATTCTGTAAAAACACTACTAATGAAGCACTTAAAAAAGTATCCGATTTTAATCTTTGGTAATCCGGTTTATCGGAGTCAGTTCAATTTTTCTGAATTCCACTTCCGAACCTTCAGCCTGAACCGCAACCTGGCCGCTTTTAGCGGTACAGTTGTAACCAAAATTAACCAGGGTGTCGTTCACCCAGACTTTAATCGTATCGGCCACACATTCAACCACCATCTTATTCCAGTCGCCCACGGGTTTTTCTGTACCATCGGTCAGGTTTGGAATCCGGCGTTGTTTCCCTTCCGTAATCCCCCATTCTTCTTTCGGGCCACGGCGGGCTTCCATGTCAGGCACAACAATGTCTTCAACGATACACCAGAAATCACCTGCATTTTCGTGCATCATCTGCACTTCGAGTGATTTTGGAAACATTCCGTACAATGCACGTGGAGTGGATGCATGAACCAGAACACCACAATTCCCGGGTACTCCGGCAAAACGGTATTCAATATCAAGGCGATAATTGCTGTAAACTGAATCGGTAATCAGATGTCCTCCGGGTGTACCCAGACTCACCAGCACCGAATCGCGGACTATAAATGGTTTTACAGTGTCCGGATTCTGGTCAAAAGCCGGGACATCCATGTGCCAGCCAGCTAAATCAACTCCGTTAAACAACGAAACGGTTTTTGGAACTTCGATTTTTGTGCAGGCAAAAACTATTGCCATCAATACGATTGTTAAAGCCAGGTTTTTCATAAACTACTTATTTATTTACGATTTAACGATTAACGATTTACTATTTGAACGATCAATCATTTGAATTTACAATTTACCATTTAACGATTTACGATTATTTCTGTTTTCAAATCGTAAATAATAAATCCGTAATTAGTAAATAATTATTCAATGTTCAACTGCTCTTTTGCCCAACTAATGTACTGTTCCCAGTCGTAGCTTGTAACGTCGTGAACTCCGGTTCGGATGTGATAGGCAACTGTATTTTGCACAGGTTTATTTACCGCTGGCATTTCATCAGAAACAATCCCCTTTTTACCGTACAATTTATATACAGGAGAAGCAAAATAGGCACCCAAAAACTCACCTTTCGGATCGGCCCATTTATCCTCTTCGGCGCTGGCAACATATAACGGGCGCGGAGCAATTAAAGCAAGCAGTTCGTGCTGATCAAAAGGCATCATCGTTTCGTTATTGTTATAATTTTTAAAGTTTCCGCAAAACCAGTGCGGGAATGCATTGTTAATCCTCCCTACAGTTTCTCCGAAAGCCCTTTTCGAAAGTGCAGCTCCGCCACAACCCGAATTATTCGAAATCACTGCAGCAAAACGCCTGTCGGTGGCACCCGCCCACAATGAAGTTTTGCCTAAACGTGAATGCCCGAAAACAATCACTTTCGAAGCATCAATATCTTTATCGGTTTCAAAGTAATCCATGGCCCGGCTCAGCCCCCAGGCCCACGCAGCAATACTGCCCCATTCATTTACTTCCGGCTTTTCCTGATTTTTTTTGTACAAAAGCGGGTGAATTCCATCGGAAAAATCGTTTTTATCCGGATCAACCTCGCCATAATAGATTGTAGCAAGTCCAATCCCGGCTTCCAGCATTTTTTCAATATCCCAGCGGTTGGTTCTTACACCACGCGACTGCTCCGTCAACTGGTTATTAATGATTCCAAAGGAAGGATTGTTATCAACCCAGGCATCGGAAATAATCACATTCACGTCGGTGGTAACTGTATGATTGCCATAAAAGTTATATCCCAGAATCAGTGGCGCTTTTTCCACATTTTTGGGCAGATAAATCAGGATTGTGAAACTGAGTTTTTTCCCGTTTTTTTCAAAATGAAGGGCAACCTGTTTCCGGATGGCTTTCCCATCATACGCATTATCAGATTGTTCCAGAATCTCAACCGATGATATTTTTAATTCACCCGGTACTTTTCCGAACATATTTTCGGTAAAATAATTCAGCAACTCGGGTCTTCGTTTATTTTCCCAAACTTTCACTGATTTTACCTTTTTACCATTGAAGGTTGTCAAAACATCCGGTAAAATATACTTTGGAACTTTGCTTTCATCATAATTTGGTTCAAATTGCTGAGCAGAAAGCAACTGGGTTACGAGGAGCGCAATCAGAAGAATAAATGATCTTTTCATAGTGGTTGATTTAGTGATACTGGACTCGATACTGGATGCTGGATACTCGATTATTTTGATACTGGATACTGGATAATTTAGATACTTGATGAAACAGTAATTGGCTGCTGACCACTTGCAAGAAACCAGCAGCCAGTTGCCAACAGCTATTTAGTAAGTGAAACTGCTGCCACCCAAAAACTCGCGTAACAGCGATGTAGGAGGAATTTCCTTATCGTCGATTTGTTTAAACCATGAAAGAAATTTCAGCAAACGGCTGGCCTCCACATATTCCGGCCGGTTTTCCTCAACATGTTTTAAAACCGGTTCGGCATACTTTTTCAGAACAGCCAACTCATAAAGTGTGGCTGAATTAATCATCACATCAGCATTTTCCTGGTGCGGGAATATATTTTTTTCTTCACCGCGCCGCACCGACGGCCATCGTTTAATCGTTTCCCAGGCCGGGTAGCCGCGGTATTTACTGTCGCGGATAATTCGCCTGATCAACCGGTTGTCGGCAGTCGAAATATGGGTTTGCTCATCAAAAGCAATTTGGGTGAGTGCGGAAATAAAAATGCTGAAAGTATATTTCCGTTCGATGTGTGGAAGCAATCCGGGATTCATTCCGTGAATACCTTCCACCACCACCACATCATTCGAACCCAGCTTCAGTTTTTTGCCTGATTTTTTTCTTTTGCCGGTTTGAAAATCAAAGCCGGGGATTTCAATTTCTTTTCCTTCCAGCAATTCATTTAATTGCTGATTAAAAAACTCAACATCAATAGCCTCAAGTGCTTCGAAATCGTATTCGCCAAATTCGTCAACCGGAGTATGTTCACGGTCAACAAAATAATCGTCAAGCGAAATCTGGTGCGGAATCAATCCGTTTACAATTAATTGCACACCCAGCCTTTTACTGAATGTTGTTTTTCCGGATGATGAAGGGCCAGAAACAAGCACAATTTTCAGGTCTCCGTTTCGTGCGTGAATCATGTTGGCGATTTCAGCAATTTTCTTTTCGTGCAGCGCTTCCGAAACTTTGATCACATCACCGCTTCGCTGTTTCATTGTAAATTTATTGAGCCTCCCGATTGTCGAAATTTTCATAATTTCAGCCCACTCTTTTTGTTCCTGGAAGATTCCAAACAGCTTTTTCCGCTCGGTTACTTTGTGTAGTTTATCGAGGTTTTTTGGCTTTGGAGTTTGCAGTAAAATGCCATCGTAATAAGGAATTAAGCCAAAGTTGGAAAGATAACCCGTTGAAGGAAGAAGATTCCCGTAAAAATAATTGGCAAGATCGTTCAGAAAATAGAGTTCAGAATAAAGTTGCCCCTGTTGACTGAATAACAGCGCTTTATCTTTTAGTCCCTGTTGTTCGAGCAAGGCCACCGCTTCGGTTGTAAGCATACTGCGTTTTACAAAATGAATATCGCGGCTGATTATCGATTTCATTTCCTGGCTGATTGTAAAAACATCCGATTCAGTAACAGGCCTGTCCAGTCCGTTCATATCGAAAAAATACCCGTTTGAAATTCCGTTCTGAATACGCAGGCTAACTTCAGGAAATACCTCTTTTACAGCCGCATATAAAACAAAAACTAGACTTCGGATATAAAATCGGTTACCGTCGGGGTGCGAATTATCAAAAAACTCGATTTGTTTTGGTTTAACAATACAAAACGATAATTCACGCACCTGGTTATTGACAATTGCTCCGCAAATCCGGCTTTCGAGTTTGATATTCAGATCGTAACTGATTTCGAGCAAAGAGGTTCCCAAAGGATATTGGTGAGAAGATTGTGTGTTTTTACAAAATATTTCGACCTGTTTCATTTCTTTTGAATTGTTTCAGGTAAAAATACTAAAAATAAAAAGTAAGCATCCGGGTAATAATGATTTGCTGATTTATTTCGCTGTTAACTACTTCCGTAATTCCCGGATTCAGTATTTAAAAAAATTAATACAAGCACGCGATTGGCAAACACGACACCCAATTACAATTCTTCTCTCAGAAATTTAGCTGTGAATGATTTTTTGTTTTTGATGATTTCTTCGGGAGTTCCGGTGCATAAAATTTCGCCGCCATTTTTACCACCTTCGGGCCCGATATCGATAATATGGTCGGCAACCTTGATGACATCCATATTGTGTTCGATTACAATCACAGTATTTCCCCGGTCAACCAGTTTGTTCAATACTTCCAGCAAAACGCGGATATCTTCGAAATGCAGTCCGGTGGTTGGTTCATCCAGAATATAAACAGTTTGGCCGGTGTCGCGTTTGGCCAATTCTGCTGCCAGTTTCACCCGCTGCGATTCACCGCCCGAAAGTGTGGTTGACGACTGTCCCAGCGTAATATACCCCAGCCCCACATCCTGCAATGTGCGTAACTTTTGGGCAATCGAAGGGATAGCTTCAAAAAATTCCACTCCCTGCTCGATGGTCATTTCCAGTACGTCGCTGATGGATTTACCTTTGTAACGGACTTCCAGCGTTTCGCGATTGTACCGTTTGCCGTTGCATTTATCGCAATGCACATAAACATCTGGCAGGAAATTCATTTCAATGAGTTTCAATCCCCCACCCTGGCACTCTTCACAACGCCCGCCTGTTACATTAAACGAATAGCGTCCTGGCTTGTAACCGCGTATTTTCGACTCGGGCAACTGGGCAAACAACTCGCGTATTTCTGAAAACACATTTGTGTAGGTTACCGGATTTGAGCGTGGCGTGCGGCCAATGGGTGACTGATCAACCCTGATTACTTTGTCAATCAGTTCAAGCCCTTTCACTGATTTATAGGGAAGCGGATCCTGCACCGAATTGTACAAATTCTGGCTTAAAACCGGCTGCAATGTTTCGTTAATCAAGGTTGATTTTCCACTTCCCGAAACACCTGTAATACAGATAAATTTGCCAAGAGGAATCGACAAATCCACATTTTTCAGATTGTGGCCCGTGCAACCTTTTAATTCGAAGAATTTACCGTTGCCTGGACGACGAACCGTGGGCACCTCAATTTTTAGTTTGCCATTCAGGTAGTCAGCCGTCAGGGAGTGCGATTTAAGTACATCTGCAGGTTTTCCGGCTGCCACAATTTCACCACCGTGAACGCCGGCCCGTGGCCCCATATCAATCAGATAATCAGCATTCAACATGGTTTCTTTATCGTGTTCAACCACAATTACCGAATTTCCTGAATCACGTAATTGCTGCAATGCGTGAATCAGTTTCAGGTTATCGCGGTGATGAAGACCGATACTGGGTTCGTCTAAAATATACAGCACATTCACCAATTGAGAACCAATTTGTGTTGCCAGCCTGATACGTTGTGATTCGCCACCGGAAAGTGTCTGCGCCGTGCGATCGAGTGCCAGATAATCGAGCCCCACGCCCAGCATAAAACCCAGCCTGTCGCGGATTTCCTTGATAACCTCGGTACCAATTATGCGCTGACGTTCATTGATCCGGCTTTCCAAACCATCGAACCATTCACCCAGTTCTTTCAGATCAAGTTGTGCTAATTCTGAAATATTTTTCCCATCAATTTTAAAATGAAGGGATTCCTTTTTCAGCCGCATTCCGTTACATTCCGGACAAACTGTGGTTTTCACAAACTGGTTGGCCCATTTCTGTGCTGTTTTCGACGGATTATCATCGCGCTGGCTGTCGATGTATTTCACAACGCCTTCATAACTCATCTGGTAACTCATACTGTTACCGAGCGGCGTGTTTTTCAACTGAATCCTTTCATTTGTTCCGAATAAAACGGCCTGCAATCCTTCTTCCGATATTTCACCAACAGGCGTATTCAGGTTAAAATCGAACTTTTCGCCCAATGCCTCAATTTGCCAGAAAATAAGCGTGTTTTTATAGGAACCCAACGGCGCAATTCCACCTTTTGAAATACTGAGCTTTTTGTCGGGAATAATCTTCTCCATATCAGTTTCGGTGATTCTTCCCAGACCGTTACAATGAGGACAGGCGCCCTGGGGCGAATTAAAGGAAAAATTGTGTGGCGCCGGCTCACTGTAAGAGATCCCGGTCGTCGGGCACATTAAAAGGCGACTGTAATATTTTACTTTTTTGTTGTCGGGATCAAAAATCATCAAAACTCCCTGCCCGTGTTTCATGGCAGTTTGCACGCTGCCTTTTAACCGGGTATGATCGCCGCCTTCTTCAATTTTCATTTTATCGATCACAATTTCGATAAAGTGATTTTTATACCTGTCAACTTTAAAATTGTGCTTCAATTCTGTGATTTCACCATCAATGCGGGCGGAAAGAAAACCTTTGCGGAGAATCTGTTCAAACAATTCGCGGTAATGTCCTTTTCTGCCTTTTACTACCGGGGCAAGAATGATAATTCTTTTTCCGGCAAAATCGGAATTGATCAACTGAAGTATCTTTTCTTCGGTGTATTTCACCATTTTTTCGCCGGTATTGTACGAAAAAGCTTCGGCAGCACGGGCAAATAAAAGGCGCAGAAAATCGTAAATTTCGGTTACTGTTCCAACGGTTGAACGCGGATTTCGTGTGGTTACTTTCTGCTCAATGGAAATTACGGGACTGAGACCGGTGATTTTATCCACATCGGGGCGCTCCATATTTCCCAGAAACGAGCGTGCGTATGCCGAAAATGTTTCGATGTAACGACGCTGGCCTTCAGCATAAATTGTATCGAATGCCAGCGATGACTTTCCGCTCCCGCTGAGTCCGGTAATAACTGTTAATTTATTTCTCGGAATTTCGACATTTATATTTCGAAGATTGTGTTCACGGGCGCCGAAAACAACAACTTTTTCGTCTGATTCTTCAATCTCGGGTGTGGCTAATTCTGTAACTTCCTGCTTATAAAACTGCATAATCAATTCAGCTTAAATGGCTGTTATTTCTGAAAACCAGGTTTTTTAATTGAGTATCGGGATTTTTACTGTATATTTTTTCCCTTTTGCATTGGTGAGTTTATCATCGCGTAACCAGGGATTAAAGTCTTTCAGGTATTTGTAGTTGATTCCCTGGTTGATTGCATACGTTCCCAAATCAGTGACAGCTCCGCTAATTTCAACATCCCGGGTTTTGATAAACGGGTATTTCTCGTCATCCATCACTTCAAAATTGTATTTTTCAGGTTCTTCCAGAATCAGTTTCAATGCTGTAATTCTGAAAATATACCGACGGGTTTCCTCTGCAAACAGCAAATCATAAAAGTTACTGAGTTTCTGCCGTTCGATTTGCCTTTCAACTCTTGCATTACCACCATTGTAAGCAGCCGCAGCCATTGTCCAGGTACCAAATCTGCGATAAGAATCTTTCAGGTATTTGCAAAAAACCATAGTCGATTTTTCAATATGATAACGCTCGTCTATTTCGCTGTTTATTTCAAGACCATAATCTTTGGCTGTACCTTCCAGAATTTGCCAGAAACCCACTGCATTGGCCGGAGAAACAGCACGGGGATTCAGTCCGCTTTCGGCAACTGCCAGGTATTTGAAATCATCGGGAATTCCTTCTCTTTTTAAAATCGGTTCAATGATGGGAAAATAACGGGGAGCCAGTTTGATATAACGAATTGTTTGTGAGTGAAAAAATGCGTTGGATTGCAATTCGCGGTCAAGCGACTCTCTGACATCATAAAGTTCAAGCGGCATTCTTTCTCCGGCGAAAGTTACACTTTGAGGTAATTTCACCGGTGCATATTTCAGC
The DNA here is from genome assembly GCA_036735485.1 of Draconibacterium sp. GTDB lineage: Bacteria > Bacteroidota > Bacteroidia > Bacteroidales > Prolixibacteraceae > Draconibacterium. Next base: position 14,757 of record DAINOH010000027.1, read on the forward strand.
TCTGTCACAACCTCCTTGTTATCTGAATTATCTGTTTTCAAAGCACTCAGAGCAAAAACAACAAATACAATTTTTGCAACAATAACAAGCGAAAGAACATACTTCCACCAGCCTTTACTTTTCAGTTTGTCAATCATTCTGTTTTCCAAAATTTAAAACTCCAAAAATACACTTTTACATTCTGGATAACAACGAAAAAGCCCGGTGGTTTTCCGGGCAATCAATAAATTAACCTTAAAATTATTCTATCTTAATTCAGAAAATTTCCTAAATATCGTTCTTTTGATTCATTTAAATAATACCCTTTGTTCATGCCGGTAGATTTAAGTTCCCTCAAAACATCTTCGGCATATAACAAAGTTTTTTTGTGTTTTTTGTTTCCAAAGATTCCAGAAGTCAAATCTGATAATTCTTTTTGTGTATTTTCAAGCATATCAATAATTATCATCTGATAACTCTGCGTGCATCGTGAACATGGATGATTATTAAGTTCTGTTGATTTTGCAAATGCACTTTTCAATTTTTCGATCGACTTTATATAATTTTTTTCTTCCTTAAGTTTCTCTGATTCTAAAATATTTGTGTCGACAACAGAAAGATGAAACTTGCACATCATTTCCGCAATCGGACAATTCAGTAAATCATTCCTGCTGATTTTACTTTTATTGCCGGTTTCTACTTCGGCAAATGAAAAAATTCTCTTAATTAAATCTTTCTTGTCTTTCATAACCTTCCATTTTTAATTTATTGCCAATTCATCAACACCACAATTCCACAACAAGCTTTCGAATTATTCAATAAAACTACATGGAACACATTCTAAATTAAATTTATACATAAAATTACTTTCCCAAACTATAACCTGAATGTTCACATCTCAAACCTGATCTGATCTCAATAATTTTAATTATTTAAAATTTATCTCAAAACAACATTCAAGGAACATTTTCTTATCTGTACATACCGCTAAAGATTCAATTTTTCAATTGCCCCTTACTGACAATACAGCATAAAATTTCATTGAAACCTAAATTTTGCTAAAAAAACTTTTTCTCAAACTTCAAAATCATTTTCACAAATTAAACCTTCAAACAATTTTGAAAGCTAACAAATTAAAAATCAAAGGCTCCAATTACCTTAATTTTACCTAATAAATAATGCGTCCTGTATTTTTCTTCAAAAAGCTGAGACAAACATATATAAAAAAAATGCATTAAATGCAAACAACAAGGAGTTTTTAATTATTGAAATTTATTTTTTTTATTAACATTGAAAAATTACTCCTGAAAAATCAATCTGAGAACCAATAAATTCAAAATAGAATTGATCTTAAAAAAGTAATAGACACAATACTCTTATTAGAATTATCCCTACTTCAACTCTTTAATCGTTGAGAGCAAACAGAAAAGCCCGGAACTTTTCCGGGCTTTTCTGTTTATTTCTATTCTTTCAATTATTTCTTTACAGGAATCAGGCTGATTTGATGGATATTCTGCAAATCGGAATAGTCGTACTGATAAAATCCGCCATCCCCAATCATGAATAAATAATTTTCAAATGGAATTACGTCGTATGTTTTAATTGACGGGAAACGGGCAATCTGGTGGTCGTCAATGTTCAGTTTGTCGGCAACATTGTAAACTTTCAGGCCATCGCTGCCATCGCATACAAAAAGAATTTCGTCATCAATGCCCAAACCGTAGGGTCCTGTCATTGGATAAGACGCTTCAAGGGTACTTGTTTTGTAATCTGATGAAAGTTTTACCACATCCAGCCGGTTGACATTACTCCCGCAGACATTGCCCCCGCGAAGTGTGATGTAGGCGTAACCATCTGAAATCACAACCGGATCGCAACTTGTAACATGCCAGAAACTTCCGACATAATTTAAAGCGGTGGGTACTTTCAGGCTGAAAATCTGCATCCCGCTCTGGGTTCCGAAAAACATGTGTTGATCATAAATAAACATGGTTTCAATATTCCAGCCAACGCTTTGTTTGCCGATGCTGACAGGTTTGGCTGCATCTTTTACATCGAACATATAAACGGTGGAGTTATCGACAGTATAAAGATAGTCGTCGTACAAACCAAAACGGGCCATACTTCCACCAACACCGAAAGAATTTCCACCTCCCGCTGAATAACCTCCGCCATTTGACGCATCCATAGCATATTCAGCTTTGCCGTAAAAAATATACGGATAATAATAGTATTCTATTTCCTGTTTAACCTTTTTGATTTCCCAATCAATTACAACTCCTTTTTCCTTGTCAACTGATGCAATTCTTAAAGCAGAATCTTTGGGTGCCGGCGTCATATATGGAAATACATCTTTTACCCGGTTTACTTCTTTCGGGTTCGAAATATCGGAAATATCAATGGCAACCATATCAATGTAACTGTCAGCATAAAGAGTATTGTTCTTAATCGCCAAATCAACATTCCCGGGAATTTCGATGAATTTGATGTTCTGCGGATTTGAAGGATTCCGGTTGTCGATTATGTGAATTCCCTTCATTTCCTCCACAATAAAAATGTACCCGTCCTTAAAATAGATTTTCCCCGGATTCACAAGGTCGGTGGGACTGGTTGCCTTCACCGATTCCCGCAAATCTTCGTAACTCATATAAACAGGCGAATTGGCTGTAAAAACCTCGGTGTATTCGTCCATACAACCTGCCAATAGTACCGCAAACAATGAAATGATGAATGTATATCTGATTGTTTTCATAGCTGATTAATTAAAAATGAAACCTAATTTGATCGTTAGCCGGTTATAATCAATATTTAATTGATAATCGTTTTCGCCGGTGTAACCGAGACGATGAAACTGGTAACCAAAAGCAAACGACATTCCAAATCCGGTTGAAAACATCCGCTGATAGCCCACACCGGGATTAATCAGAAAGCCCCCTTTTGTCTCAAGTGTGCTGTTATTATAGCTGTTCCAGTTACCGGGCCAGTAATCGTAATAAACCGGCTGCACTCCGCCATAAACATCCCGCGATTCTTCCAACGGAACCTGGTAGCCTGTTTTCAGAAAAAAGTAGGGCGTTGAATAAGCATCCCTGATTTTATATTCAATATTTAAAAATGCCGGCATGTAAGATTCTTTCAGAAACTCAATTCCAAAACCCAGGCCAGCCGAAAGTTTCGGGATTAATTTGTAATTCAAAGAGCCGGTTAAACTAAATGGAGCCGACTGACTGTTGTTTGAATTCCCCGCCAAAACGCCCATTTCTGTTCTTGCAAATAATACCGAGGTTTTTTCTTCGTCATGAAACGCATTGCTCAGGTGTTCATTTTTCTCCGTCACCTTTTCAACTTCGTCAGCACGAAAAATCCAGATATTTCCGGCAGACTCAACTTTTAATTTTGAAAAATCTTCTGTGTATTGATATTTCCCTTTTAAAATCGAACCGTTTTTCAGATAAACATATCCCTTCTGAGGTTGGGCTGCAAGAAAGACAGGCAGGACAAAGAGTACAACCAGGAAACGCAATTTTCTCATAGTTTTAGTTTTCTCGAAAGATGTTGCTCCGTCGGGAAGGGTTGCGTAATAAAAGAAAAATAAAAAGATCAATTCAGAAGTCCATCCTTGTCGAGCGTTTGAAAAGCCAGCGTCGCAGTCTCAGCATCTGAAATTCTGATTTTACTCTTTCTGAGCAATTTTAATATCTCATGTTTTTTTTCGGGGAATGCCTTTGCTATTGACCGATTTGATAACCTGACCTTTATTAATCCAATTTCGGGCGAATAAATAAAATTGGCTTTCCGTTGCACAAACTCTGTATCCCTCAACTTGCCAGAACTATCATTATAAGGCGAAACTTTCAATTCTGTTATCCGATTGGAAATCAACAACATTACATTCCCCCTGTACAAACATTCGAAATAGTTGGTATTCACCAATAAACTTACTGAATCGATATTTACAAAAGTTATATCGGCAATTTTTGTTTCTGATTTGCTGAAATCCAGCGTGAACTCTTTTACTTTTTCTTTATCGATCAGCACCAATAACCTGTTATTTTCGTTGAATGCTATTAATTCATCCTTAAAAGCATTATAACGTAATTTTATATTATTGAATACTTCACCCGTTCTAAATACCACTGTACCATTCACCCATTCTTTATGCAGGAAATAATTCGAATTTGCTCCGGGTGGCAGGTAATAAACCTCGCCTATAATTTTTCCGTAAAGATTATTTGATGACTGATTCAACTTTGAGTCATACAATCCTGCTGGTTGTCCTGAAGAAACCACAACACTCAGCACAAAATAACACAGCATCAGATATTTGAAAATAATCCTCATTTAACTTCAATGGTTTTAACAGATTTAAAATAACGATTATCGTTGGTAAAACCTTCCACCGAAATCTCCAGACTTCCCTTTCTGTCGGATAATTCAAAGCTGATATTTTCCGGGTTTTTTATAAGTTTTTCCCAGATAAAAACCTGGCGTGTATCAGGTTCATTTGTTTTTTCGCTCCATCGAATGCTTTCACTCCTGCTTTTTGCGGCTTGTAGCAACGTGATTTTCTGCCTGAATAAATTGGATTGATTTCCCAGCCACATATTTGATTTATTCTTCAACGAAACAGCAATTACTCCATTGAAAATCATATCGCCATAAATACGTTCGGCCAAAACTAAATCAACATATTTGATATCAGTTGATTTTAGCGATACAAATAATTGATTATCGAATACCGGTATTCCGTTTAGCAGTCGCAATGGTTCTTCCCTGAAATATTCATCCCTTGTTCTGTTGTGTATTCTGAATACAGTTTCACTATTTCGAATCCGATACTGGAAACCAGGTAATAATTCGCGGGATATTTCCCTGAAATCAGGCAAATCAATAAATAATCCGGGATAAACACGATATGTGGGTATGCCATAAAACGGAATACTGTCAGGTGGTTCCATTGAAAAGAAGCCGGATTGCATTAGCTTGACCGGATAAAACACATGGCGGGCAAAACTACTGTTCAACGTATTTTTAATAAAATCCGATTGTTCAGGTGTCAGCACAATTTGTTCGGCTTCCAGCTTCCCGGGTCTTTGCAAAGCGCCATTTTCAAGCCAGAGCTGATATTTTTTCTCAGAGTTTGAAAAAACCTGGAATACAGCATCGGTTGCACCAAAAGCATTTTTCAGATAAAAATGAAAAGCACCAGTACTATCGGTCACACAATAATCGAAATATGCTTCTGAAGCAGGCAATGAAATCACAACCAAAACACCGGGCTGAAGTTTACCGTCAATATCGCTTACCTTTCCACTTAACAAAAATCCGTTACTTTCAACAAAATCAGCTTCAGGCAAACCTGAAACACTGTATTCAAAATGATAATTTTTGGTCAGCTTTTCAAGCGGGTCAACAAGAGCAGCTTTAATAACAGCTTCCGATAAATTAAAACCTTCAGGCAAATCGAAATTCACAGTAACTTCTTCCCGGGTTTTATAGTCATCTTTACCGGTAATAATTTTTAAAACACCATCGGAATTAACCGGAACAATTTGCTCTCCGTTAATAATATTCAGTTTTGAAATTTCATCTTCGAAACGATTGTAAACCAACAATGACTTTGTGACGGGCGCAACATAAGAATTTCCTTTATTCAACAGGAATGCTGTAATAAAATATTGTCCCGAACCCAGCGAATCGGCTATCGGCAGATATCCATCCGCCCAACCTTTACTGCTGACAACAGCAACACTTTCAATTATATTCCCATTGATGGATTCGAGTTGAAATCTCACGACCAACCCTTCTTTTGCCATTGCCGCCGGAAGTTTCAACATTAAACTGACAGTATCGCCCGAGACACAAAATCCGCGGTCGGTAAAAAGCAAAGGATTTTTTTCATCGCTTCCTGAAGCAAATGTTGAAAAGCTTGCAAAAACATGCCAAACCAGCAATAATATTTTCAGCCGCTTTTTCATTCTTTGGGATATTCTTTATAGGCTTTTTCCCAAAAATCGGGTTGAGAACCAAGTGATTCTCCTGAAAGTGGTATTTCGTAAAAATAAGGGATTTTCTTCACCAGGTATCCCTCTTTTTCGGACATGAAAATTACAAAATACCGGGCTTCGGATACGGTTGAAATCTCAAAGTTACCCAGTACTACTGCGTCGGGATTGTTAATGCATTTCAGATTATTGCGGGCCTGAATATACATCGGATCAAACATTTTTCCGTTTGCTTCAAGTTGTTTGTTTAAATCGTCGTAAAAATCAAAAGCGGGTTTCGACAAACGATGTTGATTAATAATCAGAATCCAGCCGTCAAAATACGGCCCGTTTACCATAAAGGCTTCCTTTCCCAGATAAGGTTTTTTCACAAGAAAATAAAGCGGGTGTCTTAAAATATTACCTGATGATGTAAATCTGTCAGGAGCTGCAATGTTATAAGTATCACTGGGGTAGGATGAAGTCCAGGCAAAGGTGGGTACTTCCACAGGAGGTCCTACCTGTGATGGAACCATTACTGTATAAACGTATTGCAAAACCAAACGCGCTGTAAACCTGAAATAGGGCAACTCATCCTTGTCTAAAATATCAGAATACAATTGTACCCCAACCGTTTCAAAAAAATCATCCACATTGTTGCTTCCTTCAGGTGCAATAAGTTTTGTGCCGCCCTCGCCATAAACCGTATCGATTGAAGGAATTGTCGGGACTGGTTCAAAAGATGATTCGTAAACATTTCCCTCATACAAAATTTTCAATTTGTATTGATTTTCAGAATTTAACCTGACATCGGCCGGAAATCTGCCGGGTGTATATTCAGTCAGTTTCTGTTCTTCTCCTGCATCTGAAATAATCGACACCGAAGCACCCGTAACCGGTGGATAAATCCGGCTTTCATCATTATAACCTATTGATTTGTAAAGAATAACATAATTTCCTGTGCTTCCCGATACAATTCGTGCATCCACAACAATAGCACCACCAGTCTCATCAATATCAGGTGTATAGATTTGCTCGCAACTTTGCAGTATTGCGAAAAGTAAAATACAATATATTAACTGCCGGTTCATGTCAAAATTTAAAATTATAGGTTAACGATGGCACCGGAATTCCGATAACCGAAAGTTTGTATAGCGAGTATGATCTGAAATTGTTTTCTTCGGTGGGTACCGATTTTTTGTAATAAACCGAATAAGGGTTTTTACGTCCGTACAGGTTATAAACCGACAGTGTCCAGCTTCCCTTCCACATTCTTTTTTTGCGCAGGTTTTCGTCGAAAGTAATGGAAACATCGGCACGATGATATGGTGGCATTCTGTATTTATTTCGTTCAGAATAATAGACCAATTGTTTGCCGGCAAATTCATATTTTATTTCAGGCAATGTTACCGGGCGCCCCGAAATGAAAACAAAATTGGCAGAAAAACGCCAGCGCCGGCTGATGTTGTAAGTCATTGTTGTTGTGAGATCGTGCGGTCTGTCGTACAAACTTTTGTAGTACTTTCCATTCCAAAGATTTTCTTCCGGAAAGCGGCTCGTATTTTTTTGTCGTGTAACCGAAAATACATATCCTGCATAACCGGTCAGTCTTCCGAAACTTTTTGTGGCACTCAGCTCAATACCAGCAGAGTAGCCAACTGTCGGGATAAGAGCTGTTTCAATATTTTCGTTCATTAAAAGTTGAACACCGTTTTTATATTCAATCAGATTCTGAAGATATTTGAAATACAATTCAGCCGCCAACGCAGTGCTTTTGACAAGTGATTTATTTTCATACACAAAGGCCACCTGGTCGCTGATTAATGGTTTCAGGTAATAATCGATGCTTTTCCAGGTTTCTGCCGGAGAAATAACTGCCGAATTGCTAAACTGAAAAATATTTTGCCTCACCCGTTGATAATTAAATTTCAGGGTGTTATTATCATTAATATCAAAACGAAGCATCATTCTGGGTTCGAAACCTGCATATTTAGCCGAAATCCCGTTACTTTCAAACACAAGCGAGTCGGTGACATTTGCCTGGTCGAGTGGTTTGTCAGTCTCGTACAAATAAACCTCCGGTTGGCCGATATTTCCTGCCCAGGAATATCGAAGTCCGGCAGAAACCGAAAAATTGGGAAGAACCTCAAATTCATCTCCTGCGTAAACAGCCCATTCCAGTAAATTCTCGTTGTCAAGTTTCTGGTAATTAATCAAAGTCGGGTTTTGTATGGGGGCAATTTCACCGGGACTCACCTCGCTGAAAACAGCTTTAAAACCGATATCAGCAATGTGGCGGGGCGTAATATGCCACTTAAAGTTATATCCAGCCGAAGTGTATTTCAAACTGTTTCGAAGGTAATAAGCTTCCAGCGGGCTATTGTTGGCAAAATCGGAAAGCTGATAACTGTATTGACTGTGTGATAAATTCAATTCGCCAAAAAGTGATTCTGAAAATTTCGAATTCAAATCAAGATTTCCGAGAATGCTGCCATATTTATTTACACTCTGAATGCTCGTACTATACTCGTCGTTACTGATGTAACCCATAATACTGAGTTTGTTATGAGCATCAAATTTCCAGGTAACTTTTCCTGTTACATCATAAAAACGGGCCACGCTTTGCGATATGTTTACATCCGGAATTTTCTTCAGAATCCAGTCGGTGTAAGAACTGCGACCACCAGCCACAAATGTGATTTTTTTATTTTTGGTTATTGGCCCTTCCACCGCAAGCCGCGAGTTAATCAGCCCGATTCCGCCGTAAATTCTTACATTGCTGGTGTTTCCCTCTTTAAAATCAACTTCCATCACCGACGATGTTCGTTCGCCAAATTGTAAAGGTATTCCACCTTTAAACAAACGCACATCGCTAACCACGTCAGGGTTAATCAGCGACAAAAATCCAAACAGGTGCGAAGCATTAAAAACCGGAGCACCATCCACCAGCAAAAGGTTTTGGTCTGAATTTCCTCCCCGCACATTGTACCCCGGCGAAAGTTCACTAACCATCTGTACGCCGGCACGCATCGTCATTCCTTTTAAAACATCAACTTCGCCCATCAAAGCCGGCAGGTTTTTAATTTCAGCCGAAGTCATTTGTACAATACTCATTTGGGCACGTGGTAAATCATTCTGCAAACCCAATACAGTTACCTCACCAATATTATGCGATTCTTCAAAAATCTGAAAATCAGCTTCTCCATCCTCAATCAATTTTATATTGGCAAAAGTGTTTTCAAAACCTATAAATGAAAACTGGAGTTGATAATCGCCAGTTGGCAACTCAATTTCAAACTGTCCCGAAGAATTGGTTGAGGTTCCCTTTTGTGTTTTGGGGTCGAGTACCACAGCTCCGGGCAACGGCTCACCGGTTGCACCATCAGTTACCCGACCGGTTAATTTTGCTGTTTTAAATCTTCCAATATTGATCGGATTCCCGATTACTTTGAATAGTTCCGAGTTTGTGCTTTTCTCCTGCATTTCAAACTCCTTTTTATAAATCAGGATAGCATCATCCTGAAAAAAACGCCACGCAAGGCTATTTTCAGATAAAACACTGTTTAGAGCCTGAGCAAGAGGAGTTTCATCAAATTGAGCATTAATTTTGGACGACGCAACCCAACTTTCCTTATAAAATACTTTCATCCCGTATTCTTTTTCAAGAACTACAAAAAAATCGGTTAAAGGCTGATTGGAAAACGACCTGTTTATCTTGATTTCTCCGGCTTTTTGTGCTGAAAGGTTGTTAAATGATAATAACAATACCACAAGAAATAGAAATATGTATGGATGAGTTGGTTTCAAACAGTTTAGTAACAGTTACACAAAGAAAATCATTAATTAGAGAATTCGTGTTAAATCGGTTATCGATTTTTTTGTTCGTTTCGTTTTTTTTCCAATCTTCGGAAACATTGGATTTACAATAACAGAACTTATAAACAGTAAAAAGATGTCAAAAATAATTACACTTTTTGTTTTTGTTTTTTTCGCGCAAATGTCTTTTTCACAGGAAAGTATGAATTATTACCTGCCACAGGATATTACTTACAATAAAAACATCCCCACCCCTGAAGCTTATTTTAAAATGCAGATGGGTGAATGGCATCTTACTTACGACCAGGTTTTAAGTTATCTGAAAGAACTCGACAGACTCTCTGACAGGGCAATTCTCGCTGAATATGCCAGAACCTATGAAAACCGGCCATTGGTACACCTGATTTTCAGTTCTGAGGAAAACATGAAAAAGCTGGAGGAATTGAAAAAACTTCATTTTAATTTCAGCGAGCCGGGAAGTACAATCGAACCTGATGAAGTACCTCTGGTTGTTACTTTAGGTTATGGAGTTCATGGAAACGAATCGAGTGCCACCAATTCATCGGTTATTACAGCTTACTACTTAGCCGCGGCACAGGGAGAAAAAATGGATAAATTGCTGAATCAAACCATCATTCTGGTTGATCCGTGTTTAAACCCCGATGGTTTTACACGACACAGCACCTGGGCAAACATGAACCAGAGTATTACTGCAAACGGAAAACCGGATTCACGTCAATTCAGGGAAATGTGGCCCGGGGGCAGATCGAATCATTACTGGTTCGATTTAAATCGCGATTACTTACCGCTTGTACATCCTGAAAGCCGCGGCAGGGTTGAGAATTTTCATGAATGGAAACCCAATATTGTTACCGATCATCATGAAATGGACGCAAATTCAACATTCTTTTTTCAGCCCGGTGTAGCCAAAAGAAACAACCCGCTGACACCCGAAGAAAATTATACACTCACAAGCGAAATCGCTACTTACCATGCCCGGTTTTTGGATAAAACAGGCGCATCCTATTTTTCGGAGGAACAGTTTGATGATTTTTATTTTGGCAAAGGTTCTTCGTATCCCGATGTGAACGGCAGCGTGGGAATTCTGTTTGAACAGGCCGGGTTCCGAGGCCGGATCAGGGAAACATCAAACGGACTGCGCAAACTTTCATACGGCATCAGAAACCAGTTTACTGTTACACTTTCAACCCTCGAAGCTGCTTTAAATATGAAAAACAAACTACTGGAATACCAGAAAGATTTCTATTCTGAAGCATTGAAAACAGCAAAACAGGATGCCACGAAAGGCTACATTTTTGGCCATGAAAATGATCGAGTAAAAACTTTCTATTTTGCAGAACTACTTACCCGTCACCAGGTTGATGTTCTTCAGATTACCAGGGAATTCTCAGTTGACGGAAAAACATTCAAACCCGGAAGCAGTTTTTTTGTACCCATGCAGCAGAAACAATACAGGCTGATTAAAACAATATTTGAAACAGCCACCACTTTTGCAGATACAACTTTTTACGATGTTTCAACCTGGACAATGCCATTTGCCTGCGATGTACAGTTTGCAAAAATAAATGCTGAAAACAAGATCATAACAGGCGAAAAATTTGATTCTTCCATAAAACCCGCCGGATTGGTAAAATCGGGAGAAAACAGCATTGCTTTTCTTTTCAGATGGAATGAATATTCGGCACCCACTGCTTTGTTTCAATTGCAAAATGCCGGGCTGATTACAAAAGTTGCAGGCGAATCGTTCTCGTTTGAAATTGAAGGAAAAAATGAGGAATTTGTGCCGGGGACGATCCTTATTCCGGTTTTTGACCAACCTTTTTCCCGAACCCAGATTCACGCTTTGATCAAAGATATAGCTGTAAAAACCGGTATCATATTTTATGGCGTTGAAACATCGCTCACAAAATCGGGGATTGATCTCGGAAGCAACAGTTTCATCAGGTTAAATAAACCCGAAACTTTGATGCTCACAGGAAATGGAGTAAACAGCCTTGACGCCGGCGAAATCTGGCATCTTTTTGACCAGCGTTATAAAATTCCTCTTTGCCTGACAGACGGCAATACCATTTCAACAACAGAACTCAACAGGTACAATGTTATCATAATGCCGGGTGGCTTTTACCCTGACCTGACGGGCGAACCGACACAAAAAATAAAATCGTGGGTGCAGGCTGGCGGAACTTTGATAGTAAATACAAGCGCATCCAACTGGGCCACAAAAAACGATTTGAGTAAAATCAGATTCAAAAAACAGGTGACACCCGATTCTTTACAATACAATTTGTACAGCGAGCGTCAAAAAGAAAGAAACCTGAATGACATCAGCGGTGCTATTTTTCAGGCTGATATCGATTTAACACACCCACTTTGTTACGGATACCAAAACCGTGAATTGCCAATTTTTAAAGAAGGAGCCTCGGTAGCTGAAAAACTGAATGTAAAATTTGCGGAACCTGTTACATTTTCCGAAAATCCATATTTAAGCGGTTTTGTTTCTGATAAAAATCTGGATCGGATCAAAAATGCACCGGTTGTTACTGTTGAATCTTTTGGCAGAGGAAAAGTGATCAGTTATCACGAGGACATGGTTTTCAGGGGATTTTGGCTGGCAACCAACAAGCTTTTCATCAATTCGGTGTTCTTTGGAAACACAATCCGCTGACAAAAAAAACCGGTTTCTGAAGATCAGAAACCGGTCAGGGCAAAACTTAAAATATATACTCAGAAAGTATAGGTCATACCTGCAAAAACACCCAGTCTGTAGGGTCTGAAATCTACGTCGGGATTTTTATTGATTGAATTCAAATAGTAACTGAAACGGGGTTCCAAAGCCAGAGAGAAATGTTTTGACAAATCGTAACTTGCTCCTAACCCAGCAGTTCCGGCTATGTTAAATGTATTGATATCGACAGTTTTACCAACATTCTGCATCCCATACTGATTATCGATATACGCATTGTTTCCCACCACCATCGAAGTATTCAACCCGGTAATCAACTCAATTCCAACACGCGAATCAATTAATTGATAACGCACCAAAAGCGGAATTTCAACAAATTCGAAAACCTGTGAAAATTCCCCGTTTGGAACCATCAGGTTGGTGGAGCCATTCAGCGAGCTTTCAAAATCACCCGAAAGCTCAGCACCTTTGGGTGTTGACGTGAATTGAATCACCCCGGCAGAACTGTTCATGGCCATATTTCCGTTTTCGATTCTCACATTATTCGCAAAATATTTATCTGTACTTCCCGGCGAAAACATATAATCGGCCTCGCCTTTATTGGCGAAAAGATTCAAAGAGTTTTCTGATTTCTGACCGTTTTGTGCATAATAAACTCCGCTTTCAACAGCCCAGCGTTTACCGGTTTTGTACTGCACAGAAAATCCTCCTCCCAAGTTTGAATTGCCATCACTGCCTGAATAAGTCATGTTATTTGAGTACTCATCGGCATAACTGGCTGAATACGAAGAATAGCCCGGCGAAAGAAACATCCCCATTTTCCATTTATTATCGGTTTCCTTTTTCTTTGCCTGCTCCATTTCAAGATTGGCCGCAATCACCAACAAGTCTGTTTCGGAAAGTTCATCTAACCTTTTATTTTCCGCCAGAACAAGTTCCGGTTGTTTGGGTTCAAGGCGAATATTTCTGTAGCCAATTTTCCCGTAAATCATTTCGTTTCTTGTCTGCATTTCAGCAGAGGCAATGTTTTCATGCTTTGTGGCAGTAATTTTTCTGTTTCCTGTTTTCTCTTTTCTTTCGGCAGAAATTGCTTTGATTTCCGAAATTTCTGTTGTTTCTGTAATAACTGAAGGCTCTTTCAGAGTACCGTTATTCTGCTGTTCTGTTTTGTTTTCAATCTTGTTATTTGTTACCAGACTTTCCCGGGTATTATCGTTAAAATACCAGCCAGCCATAAATGCAAACACAACAACAGCGGCAACTGCTGCCACCCTGAACCAAATTATACGGGTACGCCTGTTCTGCGCGGCCAGTTGCTGCTGAACCTGCTGCCAGACATGTGGCGGTGGCGTAACCGAATAGTTTTCGAGTTTTGCCCGTATCTGTTCGTCTGTATTTTTTGTTTCCTTCATCTTTCTCTCTTTTTGTTCCTGGTTTCAGGCCGAAAAATTTCTGGCAAAATCATTTTCTCCGTAAAGACTAATTACTTTTTGTTTTAAAATCTCTCTTGCGCGTGCAAGGTTCGATTTCGAAGTTCCCTCGGTAATCTGCATTGCTTCGCCAATTTCTTTGTGGTTCATCCCTTCCATTACATACAGGTTAAAAACCATTCTGTATCGTGGCGGCAGTTCCCTGATCAGTGCAACCAATTCATCGGCCGATATTTTTTCAATAATATCTTCCTGGAAATGCCTGCCTTCAAATGCCTTCATGTCATCAACAGGATACATAATCTGTTGCTTTCTGAATTTTTCGAGCGAAACATTCACCATAATTTTTCTGACCCAACCTTCCAAAGAACCTTCGTGCCTGAAATTTTTGAGGTAGGTGAATACCTTCACAAAACCCTCCTGCAAATTATCTTCGGCCTCGGTAACGTCTTTCGAATAACGAAGACACACCCCGAACATTTTTGGAGCGAGCATGCGGTACAATGTTTCCTGCGCGCGAACATTACCTGAAACACATTGTTCAACGATATTTCTAATTTCTTCCAAATTCAGTTTTGCAATGTCCGCTCAAATTTAATGTTTATTGTAACCGAATCTCTCCCCGAAAAACTGCCTGTTTTCATTTCCGGACAACTGATAGATGAAACATAAAACTGTTTGGTTGCGTCAATAAATATTATTTTCAAAAGCAACCATTTTCAGTCAAAATCCGTCATTTCAGAATAATACTTAAATCATCAGTCATGAAGATACGTTTGCTGATTGCCGTTTTCGTTGCAACCTGTTTTTTCAGTGCCTGTCAGCAGCAGGATGAAAATATTGAAGAAATAAAAACCATCAAACTTGATGAAAAATCGACACAGGTGGTTGAAGCTGACAATCAATTCGGGCTTGAACTGTTTCAAAAAATTTCAGCATCAGAAACAGAAGCTGAAAACATCATGATTTCGCCGCTGAGTGTTGCGCTGGCGCTGGCAATGACCTACAACGGCGCTGAAGGCGAAACAAAAACAGCGATGGAAAAAACGCTGAAAAAGCACGGACTGACTGCGGATGAAATCAATGCATCCTACAAAACACTGGTCAATGCGTTGATATCGCTTGACAGTAAAGTTATTCTCGAAATTGCCAATGCCATTTATTACCGGGATAATTTTGATGTGGAGAAAAACTTTGTTTCGTTAAACAGGGAATATTACGATGCTGAAGTTACACCGCTTGATTTTAATGCAACCGGCGAAGCTTTAGCTACAATAAATGGCTGGGTTGCTGAAAAAACCCACGATAAAATTGAAAATATAATCAACGAAATTTCACCCACCCACGTGATGTTTCTTCTAAACGCCATCTACTTTAAAGGAATCTGGCAAAAGGAATTTAATGAAAAAAGCACCATTGAACAGGATTTTTACCTTGACAATGAAGATAGAATCCAAGTTGAAATGATGTGTAAAACAGATACTTTGGAATATACATCAAACAATCTTTTTTCAGCCGTTAAAATGCCTTATGGCAGTGGAAATTACAACATGCTGGTGTTTCTTCCTGAAACCGGAAAAACCACAAAAGATATTATAAGTGAACTCAATACACAAAACTGGAACAAATGGCAGAAAGCTTTTCAACTTACAAAAGACCTGCAAATTCAGTTTCCAAAATTCAAATTCGAATATGAAAAAAAACTGAATGATGTTTTGGCTGAAATGGGGATGGGAGTTGCTTTTACGGGTGCGGCCGATTTCAGGGGAATTAACAAAGGTGGCGGGTTGAAAATCGACTATGTAAAACATAAAACGTTTATTGAAGTAAAGGAAGAAGGCACCGAAGCCGCGGCTGTGACAGTCGTGGCCATTGAACTTACATCAGCAGGCCCGGGAAAAAGCTACATTCCGTTTTATGTGAACCGGCCATTTTTGTTCGCCATTACCGAAAAGGACACAGGCGCCATTTTATTTATCGGCGAAGTAAAACGCCCTGTTTCCGACTGATATTTTTATTCTGACAAACAGAATATTACTGAGTTTTTTACGTTTAAGTATTAAACTTTTATTTGCGCCATGAAACAATTTATTCACCTGTTTTTACTGACAGTTATTGTGCTGGCACTTGCATCGTGCAATAACTCCGACGATGAAATCAAACTTGACGATACCGGAATGGTAATCGATTACGCTGGTTCAGGAAACTGTGGTTTTGTAATTGAACTCGACAACGGAAACCGTATTCTGCCACTTTATTATCCCGATGGATTTACGTTTGCCCAGGGTCAGCGCGTTCATGTAGAATACGTTGAACTTTCAACTACTGTGTCCTCCTGTGACCGCGGAATTCCTGCGGAGGTGGTTTTTATTGAAGAACTGAACTGCGCTTCTTATGTTGATTTGTACTTCAGTAACTACGACAGCCTCGCCCGTGACCCCGTTTTTTTGCACGAGGCTTTTGTTGATGAAGATTGCCTGCAAATCAAAATTTCCTACAGCGGTGGTTGTAAACAACATACCATCGACCTGGCAAGAATGCACCCGTGGATTCCGGGAAGTTCAACAGTTCCTGTTTTCGAAATCAGGCACAATGCCAACGGCGATATGTGCGAAGCTTATTTTACGCGTGAATTCCGTTTTGATCTTTCGCCTTTAAAAGCTGAAGGAATTAAAGAATTTGTATTGACAACCAAACTGACAGACGGCACTGTTTACAACAAGATTTTCGATTTAAACTGAAATATGGCAGTAAAAGACATTATTCTATTGGGCGATCCGCGTTTGTACGAAAAATCGGAAACGGTTTTAAAAAATGAAATAAACGGTTTGTTGCCACAGATTGAGTTGCTTTTTGAAACTGTACTTGACTTCAGAAATCAGTTTGGCTGTGGAAGAGCAATTGCCGCCCCGCAAATTGGACTGATGAAAAGAATAATTTGTCTGAACATTGATAAACCTGTGGCAATGCTGAATCCTGAATTATCAGAATTGAGTGAGGAGAAATTCGAAGTCTGGGATGATTGTATGAGTTTTCCCAACCTGCTTGTAAAAGTTATGCGCCACCAATCGCTGACACTGACATTTTTTGATTTGAATTTTGAGAAACAAACCTGGCATTTGTCGGGCGATTTGTCGGAACTTATCCAGCACGAGTACGACCACCTTGATGGAATTCTTGCCACACAAAGGGCAATTGATGCCAAATCCTTCCGTTGGAAAATATAAAAGCTGCCCGGTTGAGCAGCTTTCATATTTCATATTAAACGAAGTTTCTTAAAAAATACTGTAAGAAATACCAATAGCGAAATCAAAGGTTGTTTTGCCATAAGTATCTTTATACGAGAAATTTTCACCTAAATCAGGATCGCCGGTAAAAGTAACAGTCTGGTCTTTGTAGAAAGTATCTGAGAAACCGGCGTCAAGTGTCAATCTTTCACTTAATTTCCACATAATTCCTGCACCCACAGTTGTTGACGGATTGCTGTAGCTGAAATCGCTCTGATAGCTTTCAGCAACACCCATATCACCAACCAGACCACCAACGCTCACTGCAAAATTTTCAGTAAGATTGAACTGCAAACCTAATCCCAGTTCATATCCCATCTTTTCAATTTCACGGGCCCGTATTTTTGACGGATCGGAACTTTTCCAAATTGCCATATCCCGGGTATTTCCACCCCAACTAACTCCTTTGTTGAAATAGCCGGTGTAAGATAATTGTGCTTCGAGCCAATCCAAACCTTTATAACCAACACCCACACTTAAAATGGCAGGAACATCACTTTTAGTTTTGTCTCCATCAGGGAATAAACCCAAATCATCCACTTCTGTATCATTGGTTAATGTCATATAAGTTGTGTGCTCGTATTTAATACCAATATTCAAATCTTCAGAAAGGTTAATATTTACGCCGATAATTGGAGTAAAACCCGCACCGGTTTGTTCTGTTTTAACTTCTTTATCTTCAAGCATTGGAGAAGTTGCGTTCAGTTTTCCGGCAGTACCATTTAGTGTTGCGGCAGTTGCAGTAAGCTGATTTCCTGCAGCAGTATAACTTCCCTGAACAGTAGATGCAGGCATTGCATTGATTTGTTCCTGTGTAAATCCCATCAGCATCAATCCACCTTCCAACTGAGCCTGTTGTTGCGCTGAAATAAAACCAGCACCCTGAAGCTGAGCCAAAGTAAATGAACCGCCGCCACCGTCAATAATTGGCTGCATACTGGTTGCAGCTCCGTACATGGTTGTTGCACCAGTAGAGGCCTGTGTGGCATAACCACTTATCACACCTGCTGTCTGGCTAAGCCAAACCGGAGCCGGAAACCAGCTTTCACCCACCTGTAATTGTACATCCCTGATACTTCCTTCGTAAACATTTTTTGAAGGCATATAACGTACACCACCGTAAACCGAGATTGCTTCATTTATTTCATAAGTGGCACCCAATTGAAATCCCCAGAAAACAGAACTTCCACTAAAAGAAAGATCTGCATTGTAGCCATTTACATCCATTGCCGGACTAATCTGTGTTAAACCGGATAAGCCGGGGACAACTTTGGAGATCGGGATTTCAAATGAAGGTAAACCCTCATCGAAATCGGCAGAACCGCCACCGCCATTCGGACCAAAACCAAATGAAAATGCCCAGTTTTCCTTTTTATAAACGGCGAAAGCCGTTGGAAAAGCAGGAACAGAGACTTTGCCAACATATTCAGGATCGTTTAATAACGGAAATCCACTGTTTACATTTTTATCCTGAAAAATGGTCTGGTTATAAACTGCAAAATGCCAGCCATCCTGCATTAACGATAATCCGGCCGGATTAAAATAGACTGCATCAATATCTCTTGAGGCATTTCTCGACATCATCCGGATATACTGTGCGCTCTGGTTTGTATTGGTTAACAAACCGCCTCCATAAGTCAGGTCCACCAACAGCAACATAGCTGCAACTACAATTAGTTTCTTCATTGATTTTTTTTTAAAATGAATAATCAGGTTTATACTTAAATGAGATAAAATTCTGTTAGCTGATAATAGGTTGCAAAAATAAAATTAAATTATTAACAGCAAAAAGTTATACCTGATTTTCAATGATTTGAAACTATTTGAATTAATTGGTCTCTTGTTCAATTTTTAACAAAAAGAAAACCCGGAAGAATCTTCCGGGTTCCTCTGATTACAATTGTATATTTTCAGATATGTATTACTTCATCGTATGCGGCGGCGGCAGCTTCCATAATTGCTTCGCTCATGGTAGGGTGCGGATGAATGGTTTTTAACAGCTCATGTCCTGTAATTTCAAGTCTACGCGCAACCACCATTTCGGCAATCATTTCAGTAACATTGCCACCAATCATGTGGGCACCTAACAATTCGCCATATTTTGCATCAAAAACCAGTTTTACAAAACCGTCTTTCTGTCCGGCAGCACTTGCCTTTCCACTAGCCGAATAAGGGAATTTACCCACCTTAATGTCATAACCTGCTTCTTTTGCCTTCGCTTCTGTGAGGCCTACCGATGATATTTCGGGACTTGTGTAGGTACACCCCGGAATATTACCATAATTGAGTGGTTCAGGATTCAGCCCGGCAATTTTTTCGATGCAGATTATTCCTTCGGCAGAGGCAACATGTGCAAGTGCCGGTCCGGCCACGATATCACCAATTGCATAAACACCTTCCACATTGGTCCGATAATATTCATCTGTTTTTACACGGCCATTTTCGGTTTGCACTTTCATTTCTTCCAGTCCGATGCCCTCTGTATTGGGCGTAATTCCGACTGCCGAAAGTACAACTTCGGCCTCCACAACTTCCTCGCCTTTTTTTGTTTTGATGGTCACTTTACATTTGTCGCCCGAAGTATCCACTTTCTCAACCGACGAACTTACCAGAACATCCATTTTCAGTTTTTTAAACGAACGTTCGAGTTGCTTTGCAACTTCCTCATCTTCGTTGGGAACCAGGGTTGGCATAAATTCAACGAGCGTGACTTTTGTACCAATTGAATGATAGAAATACGCGAACTCGCTTCCAATGGCACCCGAACCAACCACCACCATACTTTCAGGTTGTTTGTCAAGCGAAAGTGCTTTCCGGTAACCAATGATTTTCTTTCCGTCCTGCGGAAGATTTGGCAATTCGCGCGAACGGGCGCCGGTTGCCAGAATGATATGTTTTGCCTGGTAAGTGGTTTTCTTTCCTGATTCATCCGAAACTTCAACCGAATTTTTACCGGCCAGTTTACCAAAACCCACAATTGTTTCGACTTTATTTTTCTTAAAAAGAAACTGGATTCCTTTGCTCATCCCGTCGGCCACATCACGGCTGCGTTTTACCATGGCAGCAAAATCGGCCTTTACTTCGCCCGAAATAGCAACTCCATAATCGGCTGCATGTTTGGCATACTCATAAGCCTGTGCACTTTTCAGTAAAGATTTTGTTGGAATACAACCCCAGTTCAGACAGATACCGCCAAGACTTTCCTTTTCAACAACAGCCACTTTCATACCAAGCTGGGCTGCCCTGATTGCAGCAACATAACCACCGGGACCACTTCCGATTATTATTACATCGTAATTCATTTTATCTATAATTTTATGTTTTTGACTAAAATAACAAGCTTTTCATTGAAAGGTTTCCTGAAGATACTTCAAAAGGTAATACTCCTGTACTTTCTAATGATTAATTTTTCTGACTTCAGAAATGTGTTTTATTTCTGCATACTGTTCCAGTAATTTTCCGGCTGCTGCAAAAGAACTTATTTTATCGTTAAGTACAAGGTGCTCATATTCCTCAATTTTATGTTTTATGATATGGTTGCCATAAAAATCGCGATACAATTGCTCCCTGATTGTTTCGTGCATCCAATAAGTTGCCTGCTGATTTCTTCTGGTTTCGAACCATCCGTTTGCAACGGTTAACTTCCGGTATTTTTCAATTTCGTCCCAGATTTCAGCAATTCCTGATTTCTGGACTGCAGAACAGGTCAAAACACCTGGTTCCCAGCCGGTCTCTTTCCGGGGGAAAAGGTGAATGGCATTCTTGTATTGAATTTTTGCCAGTTGCGCTTTCTCAAGATTATTGCCGTCGGCTTTGTTAATGGCAATCAAATCAGCCATTTCCATAATACCTCTTTTTATTCCCTGCAACTCGTCGCCTGCACCGGCAAGCATCAGCAAAAGAAAAAAATCTGTCATTGAATGAACTGCTGTTTCACTTTGCCCCACTCCCACTGTCTCAATAAAAATGTGATTAAAACCTGCAGCTTCACAAAGAATGATTGTCTCGCGGGTTTTACGTGCCACACCACCCAACGAGCCGGCTGACGGACTTGGCCGGATGTAGGCATTTTTATCACCCGCCAGCTCTTCCATGCGGGTTTTATCGCCCAGAATACTTCCTTTTGAGCGTTCGCTGCTTGGATCGATTGCCAGAACGGCCAGTTTTCCACCTTGTTTGGTAATATAACTGCCCAGTGCTTCAATAAATGTGCTTTTCCCTACTCCGGGCACGCCGGTAATACCAATTCTTACTGATTTTCCACTGTGCGGAAGACAAAGTTTTATTATTTCCTGCGCAATTTCCTGGTGCTTTGGATTGGAACTTTCAACCAGCGTAACAGCTTTACTCAACAAAGTAATATCGCCCCGTAAAATACCTTCAACATAATTACCGGCAGGCAGCAGGTTGCGGTTTTTATTCAGAAAACGTTTTACTGATTCAGAATTTACTGATTCAGGTTGTGCAATACCGTCATTTACTTTTAATCCCTGAAAACCAGATTCATTTTCAAAATGACTGTATTTATCCCTTTTTGTCATATTTCAAAATTCAAGTTCCCAAAAATACCAGAAAACCTTGAGATATCATAAAAAACGGGTGTTGTAAGTAATATTACAACACCCGTTTCCTGTAACTTATTGAACTATCAGCTCTCAGCATTAATATTGCATGAAATGCGCAATGTTGACGTTGGATTTTTTGGATCGTTGGTAATAACAGTTACCGATTTACTCTGGCGACCACGCTTTCCGCGTGAGTCGAAAGTTACTTTTATTGGTGCGGTTTCACCTGCTGCAATCACTTTTTTGGCCGGGGCAGCGGCAGTACATCCACATGATGAACGTACATTCCGGATGATGAGATCGGATTTTCCCGTATTGGTAAGATTAAAAGTGTAATCTTTTTTATCGCCTTGTTTCATATCACCAAAATCATACTCAAGTGTATTGAACTGAACAGCAGGAGCATTGGCAAGCTGAGCAGGAGAAAGTTGTGAAAAATCTTCTGCAATGGTGGCGCTCACACCCACCGAGTTTTTGTAATCCTTACTACCATCAAATGAAAGATAAATCCGGTGCGAAGCAAAACCATAAGTATCAGCAAGTTTTGCATCGTAAGTAACTAAAAGTTTACCCGAGCCTTTAGCAGGAATTGTAGCCGGCTCAACTTTCGCAATTAAATGAGGCGGAACTGACTGCAAATCAACTTTAACAGCTTTATCACTGGTATTCAAAAGCTCCAGTTCCTTTGTATCGATGGCAGTTTGTTTGAGTTCACCAAATGAAATATGATTGTTGGCAGCACGAAGAGGCCCAATTTCACGCGGATATTTTTCTTCAGCGGTTTTTTCGCGTTGTTCAACCATCCCCGTTATTTCAAGAATAACATTTGCATTCTGGGCATTTGACGTTACAGTAATGGTTTTTGTAAATGAGCCAGGCCTGTTTTTCGGGTCATAACTTACCTGTATTTCACCCGAACCATTGGGAGCAACAGGTTCACGTGTCCATTTTGGAGTTGTGCAACCGCAGGAAGCTCTCACATTACTCAGAATCAGCGGAGTCGTTCCAGTATTTTTGAATTTGAATGTGGTTGTCTGAACACCATCGGCCTCTTTGAATGCGCCAAAATTATGGGATGTTTTTTCAAAAGCAATTTTGGGTCCATCCTGCGCAAAACCAGACTGATACGCTGCAATTAAAAGCAGTGTGAACAATGTTTGTAAAATCCGTTTCATTTCTTGTAACTTAAAATTGAGTAACTGTGTATTTTTGTAACAAATGTATGAATGACCGGAGAATATTGGTGTTAACCCTTTTCATTATTTTGTTAACAAAGTGTTAACTACAGATTTAGACAAAAAAAATGGTTAGTTTAGCTTTAACATTAAATTAAATGAAAGGAAAAACCCAAAAATATATTATTCTGTTGGCGGCAATTTCGGTGGCAGGTGTTTTTCTGATTCAATTCAGTTTTTTAAAAAGTTCGTACAGTGTTTCGCAAAAACAATTCAGCGAAAGCACCAGTGTGGCACTAAAGGAAGTTGCCTGGCAAATATTGCTGGCTGCCGGAAACACGGCAAGTTTCGACAGTATCACACCCGTTGAAGTTGTATCTGACAATTATTATATCGTTCATTTACAAACCACTATTGACAAAGAACTGGTAAAAATACATCTGATTGAAGAGTTAAAAAAACATGAAATCATCACCGATTTTGAATTTGCCATTTTCAATCCGCAAACCGAACAAATGGATGAAGGAATACTGATACACGACGGAATTGAAAGTCCATCAGATTATATTTTCCCGGTTGATGACCGTTTTTCAAACTTTTTCGCGGTTCATTTCCCCAACCGGATTTCCTATTTTGTGGCTCAACTTTCAGTGTGGTACTTTATGACCGGCCTGCTGATTATTGTTTTGCTGTTTTTTGCCTACACATTAACCGTAATCATCAGGCAACGAAGGCTTTCCGAGGTTCAGAAAAACTTCATCAATAACCTGACGCATGAATTAAAAACCCCGATTTCGTCTATTGGGCTGGCAGCCAGTGTAATAAACAATCCCGACATTTTAAATTCGCCCGAAAGGTTGTTCCGTTATGCAAAAATTATAGAAGAGCAAAACCAGCGTTTATCCAAAAACGTGGAAAAAGTGCTGAACCTGGCTACAATCGAGAAAAACAGGATTCATCTGAACCTTGAAGAAGTAAATCTGAACCAATTGATTACCGAGGTTTATTCGCATTTTAAACACACCGATTTCGGTCAAAAAGCAACATTGAATCTTTCTTTACCTGATATTGATTTAAAAATTATAACCGACCGTTTTCATCTGTCAAACCTGATGACCAACATTCTTGAAAACGGAGTGAAATATTGTGACAAAGATCCGGAGCTTGCAGTTACGCTGAAAAAAATAAAACACAAAATTCTGATAACCTTTGCCGACAATGGAATTGGAATTCCCAAAGACCAGCGAAAAAAAATATTTACAAAATTCTACCGGGTTCCGACAGGTAATGTACACAATGTTAAAGGTTTCGGACTTGGTTTAGATTACGTTAACAAAATAGTGATTGCCCACAAATGGAAAATCAGGGTGGACGAAAATTCAGGCGGAGGTAGTATATTTACGTTGATTATACCTGATCATAAATGAAACGGACAAGATTGCAGAAAAACACAGATAGCCAGGAACATTCTTCTTGTGAGTTACATCGGGTGATAATGCGGTCAATTGTCATAAGGCATAACCGCTTACTAATCTATAGCTTTGAAATGCTGCACAGATGAAAACAGAGTTTAATATTTTATTGGTGGAGGATGATGATGCGCTGCGGTTTATTGTAAAAGATAATCTGGAACAGCATCATTACAAGGTTGATACAGCCGAAGATGGCGAGAAAGCCATTGAATTGTTTAAGCAGAATAAATTTGATTTAATCATTCTCGACGTGATGCTTCCGAAAGTCGATGGCTTTCAGGTGGCAAAAACAATCAGGGCTAAAAACGAACAGATTCCCATTATTTTTCTCACAGCCCGATCGATGACCGAGGATAAAATCACCGGGCTCACTCTGGGTGGCGACGACTATATTCCAAAACCTTTCAGCATGGAAGAACTTTTGCTGAAAATCAGAATTTTCCTGAAGCGAAGTCAATCTTCCATTGTAACCAATACCCATTCAAAAATGATCAATATCGGGATGTTTCAATTTTATCCCGATGATCTGATTCTGAAAACTGAAAACAATTCACGAAATCTGACCCTCAAAGAATCAGAATTGATCAGGTTTTTTGCCACTAATCAGAATAAAGTACTTAGCCGTAACGAAATACTTGAAAAAATCTGGGGAAATGATGACTATTTTCTGGGCCGCAGCCTCGATGTATTTATTTCGCGGTTACGGAAATATTTCGAAGCGGATCCAAATATCAAAATCACCAATCTTCACGGTATCGGATTCCGTTTTTCAGTAAACCAGGAAAACTAAAAAAATGACAACAGTTCAAATAATAATATTGATTATTGTTGGAATTCTATCAGGTGTTCTGGCTGGCGTGTTTGGTGTTGGCGGAGCAATTATTGTAATTCCCGCTCTTGTTTTTATTTTGGGTATGAACCAGCACGAGGCACAGGGAACGAGTCTCGCCTTTATGCTGCCACCTGTGGGCATACTGGCAACCTGGAATTACTGGAAAGCCGGCAATGTAAACTGGAAAGTGGCATTGATTTTATCGCTCACTTTTGTAGTCGGAGCTTATCTTGGATCGCATATTTCAATTAATATACCTGATAAGATTTTGAGAAGACTGTTTGGTGGACTGATGATCCTGATTGCTTTGAAAATGATCTTTTCGAAATAGCAATACTTTCAGAATCACTGCGATGCAATTTCTCAAAAAATTCAGCAAAAAGATACAACATCGTTTGGAAGAGATAAAAAAAGAACTATTTTTGCAGTCCGAAAAAATCAAGAATTAGAAAAATAAAAAATAGACAGAAATGAAAAGAACATTTCAGCCATCGAACAGAAAGAGAAAAAACAAACACGGTTTCAGGGAAAGAATGTCAACTGCCAATGGCCGTAAAGTACTGAAAGCACGCCGTGCAAAAGGCAGAAAGAGACTCACTGTTTCTGACGAGCCAAGACATAAAAGATAGTTAACTGATATTATATCTTTTAACGGGAAGGTAAAGAATTGATTTCTTTACCTTTTCGTGTTTATTGTAACATTATTGTCGAACCGGGGATTAAAATCTCAAATTTCATTTCCTGATGGAGAAAATCAGTTCAGTTATCAATTCGATGAAAATTCAGGCGCCAGTCAAAAAAATCGCCGAAAAAATTTTCGCTTCCGAATCAATCACAACCGACGATGCACTCATGCTGTATCAAAGCAACGACATGGCTTTGCTGGGTGTTTTGGCAGGAGTTGTAAAAACAAGACTGAGCGGTGAATTCGTTTATTTTAACCGCAATTTTCATATCGAACCCACCAATATCTGTGTCAACCACTGTAAGTTTTGCTCTTACCGTCGTCACCAGGGACAAAAAGGCGCCTGGGAATGCAGCATTGAAGATATTCTGGCCGATGTTGAAAAATATACTGCCAGGGGAGCCACCGAAGTTCACATTGTTGGCGGTGTTCACCCCGACCGCAATGTGAATTTTTATGCCGACATGCTGAAATCGATCAAAAAGGCAGCACCCGGATTACACATCAAAGCGTTTACCGCGGTTGAAATCGACCAGATGTGCCAGATGGGAAATGTTTCGGTGGAAGAAGGACTGAAAATTCTGAAAGATGCCGGGCTTGAATCGATGCCGGGTGGTGGCGCTGAAATTTTTGATGAAACATTGCGTGCCGAAATCTGCCCCGATAAAACAGGTTCGGCAGAATGGCTCAGAATTCATTCGGTTGCGCACAAAATGGGAATCCCCACCAATGCCACCATGCTTTACGGATTGCTTGAAAATTATGAGCACCGGGTTGACCACCTGAACCGTTTGCGCGAATTGCAAAAAGAAACCGGCGGGTTTAATGCTTTTATCCCCCTTAAATTCAGGCGCGAAAACAATGCCTATTCAAAAATAAAGGAAACCACCCTGATTGAAGACCTGAAAAACTATGCGGTTTCAAGGATATTTCTTGATAATATTCCACACCTGAAAGCTTACTGGCCGATGATTGGGAAACAAGCTGCACGTCTTTCCATGAACTTCGGTGTCGATGATCTTGATGGAACTATCGACGATTCAACAAAGATTTACTCAATGGCCGGCGCCGAGGAAAATCCGACCGCCAGCAGTGTTGAACTGGTTGAAATGATTAAAGATATGAAGCTTGTTCCGGTGGAAAGAGACACACTCTACAATATTCTCGCTACATTCTGATTTTTTAAGGTAAAAAGAAATAATTATCGAGCAGCTTCACGATTTTGGTTTATTTTTGTTGCCAAAATAACATCGTTATACAATAATGAGTCTGAGAAATTTTTTGACCAGCCGCACATTTCTGAAACACCTTCTGTTCGCTTTCCTGCTGATTGCGGTCATCATTTTCATCACATTGCTCTGGCTGAAAATGTACACCCTTCAAAGCGAAGTAATTGAAGTTCCCGATTTTTCAGGGTTAACAGAATCTCAGGCAGAAACACTGGCCGAAGAAAATCATCTCAGGTTCGAAATAACCGACTCGTTACATTTTAATGGCGCAGAGCCGGGTGCAATTGTTGAACAAGTTCCCGAACCAGGGTTAAAAGTAAAAAAGAACCGGGTTGTTTACTTAGTTATTAACTCCACGGTTCCTGAAAAAGTCATCCTGCCGAAACTTTCTGATATTTCATTTCGCCAGGCACAGGCGATGATTGAAAACTGCGGATTAAAAGTCGGTAATCTAACCTTTGAAGCATCCGAATTCAACGATCTGGTTTTAAAAGTAAAACAAAACTCTCGTGAATTAAACCAGGGAGATGAAGTTATAAAAGGAAGTCTGATTGATATCGTAATCGGAAAGAGCAGTGGAAACATTGAAACTTCCCTGCCCGATCTGACGGGTTTGTCGCTTTCAGAGGCAAAAAATCAACTTTCACTGAATATGCTGAATACAGGTGTTCTTATTTACACCGGAACATTACTTTCTTCAGCCGATACAGCAGCCGCCGTTGTCTGGAAACAATATCCGTCAATCGTTAATACAAATGTTGTGAGCATTGGCAGTTCGGTTGATTTGTGGCTGACTAGTGCCGGCAACGATTCTACAGTAATAGCCGAACCCGAACCCCTGGAAATCCCATAACAAATGGAAGAATATTTCGACGAATTTGAAGAACAGGAAGATGGCGCACTGTTTGAACATCACAGGCTGACTGTCGATCCGGGGCAGTCATTGCTGCGTATCGACAAATTTTTAGCCAACCGTTTGGTTAATGCTTCCCGGAACCGTTTGCAACAGGCCGCTGATGCCGGAAACATTCTTGTAAACAACGTTCCTGTAAAATCGAGCTACCGGATAAAACCTTTCGATGATATTCAGATTGTGATGGACTACCCAAAACGCGAACTGAAAATCATTCCTGAAAATATTCCACTGAATATTGTTTACGAAGACGACCAGTTGATTGTGATCAACAAACCGGCAGGACTTGTTGTACACCCCGGACATGGAAATTACACGGGTACGCTGGTAAATGCGCTTGCCTGGTATTATAAAGATTTGCCGCTGTTTAATACAACCGACCCGCGCCCCGGACTTGTGCACCGCATCGACAAAGATACTTCGGGTTTGCTGGTTGTAGCAAAAACCGAACTGGCAAAAACTTCGCTGGCCATGCAGTTCTTCGATAAAACCACCGAACGGAAATATATGGCATTGGTTTGGGGTAGTGTAAAAGACGATTCAGGAACCATAACCGGTAATATTGGCCGCAGCCCCAAAAACAGGCAGGTTTTCATGGTGTTCCCCGAGGGTGATCATGGCAAACATGCCGTTACACATTATAAAGTTTTAAGAAGAATCGGGTACGTGACACTGGTGGAATGCCAGCTCGAAACTGGCCGCACACACCAGATCAGGGTGCACATGAAATACATCAACCACCCGATTTTTAATGACGCCAATTATGGTGGCGACGAAATTTTACGTGGAACCACTTTCAGCAAATACAGGCAGTTTGTGATGAATTGTTTCAAAATTCTGCCACGTCAGGCGCTTCATGCCAAAACACTGGGTTTTATACATCCGGTGACAAAAGAAAAAATGCTGTTTGATTCGGAACTTCCGGATGATATGGCAACTGCAATCGAAAAATGGGAAAATTATATATCAAATCGTTATGAAGAATAAACCAAATATCGCCGTGATTTCGGGAGGCGACTCCTCTGAATATGTTGTGTCGGTAAAAAGCGGGAAAAATGTTTACAATGCTATCGATCCTGAAAAATTCAATCCCTGGCTGGTTCAGATGCGCGGAAAAGAGTGGATCATTCTCGAAAACGAAGAAAAGGTTGCCGATATCGACAAATCTGATTTCAGTTTTACTTACAACGGAGAAAAAATAAAAATCGATTTTGCTTACATCACCATACATGGAACTCCCGGCGAAGACGGTATTTTACAGGGTTATTTCGATTTGACCGGTATTCCCTATTCCACCTGCAGTGTGCACAGTTCGGCACTTACTTTTAACAAATGGTTTTGCAGCAATTACCTGAATAACTTTGGGATTAAGATGGCGCAATCAGTAAAACTCACCCGGGGCGACCTGATTGATGTGCCGGGAATTACCAAAAAACTAGGTTTGCCGGTCTTTGTAAAACCAAACGCAGGAGGTTCAAGTTTCGGGGTTACCAAAGTAAAGTCTGCCGGTGAACTTGCCGAAGCTGTTAAAAAGGCCTGGGAAGAAAGCAACGAAGCACTGGTTGAAGAATTTATCGAAGGCACAGAATTTACCTGTGGTCTGGTTAAAATCAGGAACAAAAAAATCGTTTTTCCGGTTACCGAAGTGCTTCCGAAAAACGAGTTTTTCGATTTCGAGGCTAAATACACGCCCGGAGTTACCGAAGAAATTACGCCTGCCCGTTTACCGGAACACCTCTTCGAAAAATGCCAGAACATCAGTTCCGAAATTTATGACTTGTGCCAGTGTGCCGGAATTGTCAGAATCGACTACATTCTGAAAAACGATGAGTTTTATTTTCTCGAAGTAAATACAACTCCCGGAATGACCGCCACCAGCTTTGTTCCACAACAGATCAACGCGATGGGAATGGAACTCAAAAACATCATTTCACTGATTATTGAGGACAAATTAGGGTTGTAAGATATTCACAGCAATTGTTAGTAACCCCGTTTATTAAAAGGGAGAAATAACCTCTATTTATAATTTTTACAGCGTTCAATTAATGTATTTTTGAAATTCAGATAAGTTTCTGAAGCAAGTTTTTTGTGATTAATTATGGCCGAAAGAAAGAAAAATACCAACCAGTTTAACATTGAACAGATTAACGCACAGTACGGAAAACTTCCGCCACAGGCTACAGAAGTGGAAGAAGCCGTTTTGGGTGCGCTGATGCTGGAACGTGATGCCTATGTAACAGTAGCCGATATTATCGATACTTCCAGTTTTTACAAGGAAACTCACCAGAAAATATTTTCTGCAATCAAGGAACTTGCCGGAAAAGAAAAACCGGTTGACCTTCTGATGGTAACCCAGGAACTGAAAGACCGCGGGCAGCTGGAAGAAATCGGTGGACCAGGTTACATCACCCAACTTACAAGGCGCGTGGCTTCGGCAGCTCACATCGAATTTCATGCACGAATTATTGCCCAGAAATTTATCCAGCGCGAACTGATCAGGGTTTCCACCGAGATTCAGTCGCGGTCGTACGACGATACCCTGGATGTTGACGACCTGATCGACTTTTCGGAATCGTCGCTGTTCCAGATTGCACAGGGAAACATCAAGAAAGAAACTGTGCCGATTAAACCCATTCTGAACCAGGCCATTCTTCAGATTGAAAAAGCCAAAAACCAGAAAGAAGGGTTGAGCGGGGTACCTTCGGGTTTTACAGCGCTCGACCGCATCACTTCGGGATGGCAAAGGACCGACCTTGTCATCATTGCAGCCCGTCCTTCAATGGGTAAAACAGCTTTTGTTTTGTCGATGGCCCGCGAAATGGCCGTAACTCACAACCGTGCTGTAGCCTTGTTTTCACTCGAAATGTCATCACTCCAGCTGGTAACCCGTCTGATTTCTTCGGAAACTGAATTAGGTTCACAAAAACTGAAATCGGGACGGCTTGAAGACTGGGAATGGGAACACCTGAACCGTAAAATTTCGAGTCTCGACA
>DAINOH010000027.1:45920-51089 GCA_036735485.1 Draconibacterium sp.
CGGCTTGAAGACTGGGAATGGGAACACCTGAACCGTAAAATTTCGAGTCTCGACAAAGCCCCGATGTATATTGACGACACTCCTGCCCTTTCGATCTTTGAATTCAGGGCGAAATGCCGGAGGCTGAAAATGCAGTACAACATTGATGTGGTGATTGTTGACTACCTTCAGTTGATGACCGCCGGATCGGACAATCGTGGAAGCCGCGAGCAGGAAGTAAGTACCATTTCGCGTTCTTTAAAAGCAATTGCCAAAGAGCTCGATATACCCATCCTGGCGCTATCGCAGTTAAACCGATCGGTGGAATCGCGCGAAGGCAAACGTCCGCAACTTTCCGACCTTCGTGAGTCGGGTGCCATTGAGCAGGACGCCGACCTTGTTTTGTTTATTCACCGCCCCGAATATTACGGCATCACAGAAGACGAATCGGGGAACTCGCTTTTGGGTGTTGCCGAAATTATTATTGCAAAACACCGTAACGGTGCCACCGGCGATGTTCATCTTTCATTTAAAAAGGAACTGGCCAAATTTACCGATATGGAAACCCAGTTTGGTGGCGGTTTTGGTGGCGTTCAGACATTCAGCTCCAAAATTAATGACGATGCAGAAACAGCCGGAACGGGTATGACATTCAACAAGAATTTTGAAAGTCAGCGACCTGGCAATTCCAATATGCCGTTTTAATAACACAACAAAGAGATTATCTTCGCTGTTCTAAAAGAAAAGCCTGCATGAGAATAAGATATCTTTTATTACTGCTGTTGTTTTTTATTTCGTTCAGGGCGAGCAGTATTTACCTGCTGGTACCCATGGACGATACCCAGAAAAATCATCTGAAAGCTTATGGAATTGCATATTGGGTGCTTCAGAAAGATGTGGAGGTAAAATGGTTACTGAACTACAGGGGCGGCAGTTTTCTGATTCAACACTCACCCTCATTTGAAAACGAATGTTTGGTGCGCGGTGTATCGTGCGAAAGTATTACCGACGCGCAGGCGGCTGCCATCCTCGAAGAAATTGCCCAGCCTGATATGAACCAGGATGCGGTGGCGATGAACAAAGCCCCCAAAATTGCGGTGTATTCGCCGCCCAACAAACAGCCCTGGGACGATGCCGTAACACTGGTTTTAACCTATGCCGAAATTCCGTACGATATCATTTACGATGAAGAAATTTTTAATGGCAAACTGAAAGAATACGACTGGCTGCACCTGCACCACGAAGATTTTACAGGCCAGTTTGGCAAATTCTGGCGGGTTTACCAGAATACTCCCTGGTACCAGCAGGAGGTGGCCATTAACAACGAATTAGCCAAAAAACTTGGCTTTCTGAAGGTTTCTGAAATGAAATCGTTTGTTACCCGTGAAATTGAAAAATATGTGCTGAACGGCGGTTTCCTGTTTGCCATGTGTGCTGCCACCGACACCTACGATATTTCGCTTGCGGCCATGGGCATCGACATTTGCGAACCGATGTTTGATGGTGATCCGGCAGATAAACACGCCCACGAAAAACTGGATTTTAACCACACATTTGCTTTCAGGGATTTTAAACTGACCATGGATCCGTATGCTTATGAATTTTCCAACATTGATGTAAAAACCACCAGAAATGTTGCCAGGGAAAATGATTATTTTACCTTATTTGAATTTTCTGCCAAATGGGACCCGATTCCCACCATGCTTTGCCAGAACCACCGAAACCTGATCAAAGCATTTATGGGACAAACAACAGCCTACAGAAAAGAGTTGGTAAAACCTACAGTGCTGATCATGGGAGAGAACAAAGCTGCCGGAGAAGCACGATACATTCATGGTGAAAAAGGCAAGGGGTTCTGGACTTTTTATGGCGGCCATGATCCTGAAGATTACCAGCATCTCGTAGGTGACCCGCCTACCGATTTAAACCTGTTCCCGACTTCGCCCGGATATCGTTTGATTCTGAATAATGTTTTGTTTCCGGCAGCCAAAAAGAAGAAACGGAAAACCTAGATCATTTACGATTTACGATTTATCTGATTTACTATTTGTTTGAGAAGAGCAGGAAAAAACGCCTGCCACCCCAACCCTGATATTTTGAGACAGGTATAAAATTAAGATATTTACCTTTGATGCCGGCAACCTGTTCCTAAGTTGGAACATCAGAAAAATTTTTGATAACCTCCCCTGTTAAAAGCTGAATTTAATTTATTTCCCGAGCACCTTCAGCAAAGTGGCATTTTCAATCTCCAGTTCGCGAAGACGTTCTTTTGTCTGGGCTTCGAGGGTATATTTAGGAGGCTCGGCAACCTCTACCTGGTCAGCAAGCGCCCGCAGAAAATTATAGCCAAGCACTTCGGAAATTAATTTTAACCGGTCGAGTTTAACCTGATCCGATGCCAGCATTTTTGTCACCGAGCTGGGGTGCATTCCTATTTTAAAGGCCAGTTGTTTGTGGTTCCAACCTTTTTCATGCAGCCTTACTTTGATTAAACGAATGGCTTCTGCCTCTAATGTTGCCATACTGATAAATTTTAAGTGAATAATTTTTGAAACACAATCGCCCCTACACGATTTTCCACCAATTTAAGCAAATTATTCCATATAATAAGTATATCCTGCAATTTTACGAGTTTATTTTCCTTCATACAAAGTATTTGTTTCTCATTGACGGAGCTTTTTTATTCCTGCAAAGTATATTCTTCTCATTAACGGAGCTTTTCTATTCCAGCAAAGTATCTGCTTCTCGTTGACGGAGTATTTCTATTCCTGATAAGTATCGGCTTCTCATTGACGGAGCATTTCTATTCCCGCTAAGTATCGGCTTCTCATTGACGGAGCATTTTTCTTTCAACCAAACAAACGGCGGCAAGATAACAAGGGAAGCCGATGGCTTTATGTCCGCGTCTGCTCAATAATTGGGTAAAAAGCTTTATTCACACGCTATTTTTTGAGTCAGACAGTGAAAGTTCTGATTTAATAAAAAAAAGTCCCGGCATTACTGCCGGGACTTCCCTTTATTAATTATTCTGTTATTCAATGTTATTGAACACCTGTGCGGGTATCCCACCACATTTTCTTGCCCCAGAAATCGTCCTTAACTTCGTTTACAAATGTTTCAGCATTTGCTTTGTTGTAAGTCATTTCGTTTTGTGGGTACGGATAACGGAAAGGCGGAACATTGTGCCCGGTATATGTTGAACCCGGAGCTACATAATGGTCTTTCGGAACGCCTGTGCGGCGATACAGTGACCATGCTTCCATGCCTTGTTTGAAAAGGGCAATCCAGAGTTGTTCATAAACCTGGTCGGTAGTATTGTTAAATTTAGCACCGGCAGCCAGGTAAGCATCAGCATCAGCCTGATCAAGTCCGTTTTCGAGAAGTGATGCAGTTACAGCTTTATTATAAGCGGCTTCTGCAGTTGTACCAACACTGTAACCTTTTAAAGCGGCTTCAGCAATGGCAAATTCCACCTCAGCATAACGCATATATGGAGAGAAACCAGCCGGGTCTTTACGATAAGCCAGACCAATACGTGATACAGTAGGAAGTGCAGGTTGCGCAGCAGCACCAATTATAAAACCCCTGTATTCGCCATCAGATACGGCAGGCAGTGCATAAACCGGTAAACGAGGATCAGATAAAGCTTTCAAATGATTAACCAACAGATCGGAAACTGCATGGTCGTCACGGGTTTTTGCATCCACCATCCAGGGTTCTTCGTATGGATTTACACCTGGCCACCAGAAGAAAGCGTTATCATCGTTGCTTTCCATAACCGGGTTAGATGCTTTGTTGCCCATAATTGTTTCAACAGTTGATTTTGCCAAAGCAGCGTTAACTCCCGAAATACGCATGGCAAGACGTAAACGGAGCGAGTTGGCAAATTTCTGCCATTTTTCAACATCACCGCCAAAAAGTAAATCACCATCACCCAATGCATCCATTCCATGCTGGTTGAAAAGGTCATTCGCTTCTTTTAAAGTATTCAACATTGCCGGGTAGATATCTTCCTGTTTGTCGTATTTCGGCAATAAAATACCTTCTGACATTTTATTAGCTTCAGTATAAGGAATATCTCTCCATGTATCGGTCATTGCCTGGTAAA
The DNA here is from genome assembly GCA_036735485.1 of Draconibacterium sp. GTDB lineage: Bacteria > Bacteroidota > Bacteroidia > Bacteroidales > Prolixibacteraceae > Draconibacterium. The sequence goes on from DAINOH010000027.1 coordinate 50,008, forward strand.
TGAATACTTCCATAACTTTGGCAACTCCAAGCAGGTTTGATGCACCGTCGGCTTCTGCTTTCTTTTTAATTTCGGCAACGTTCTGCAAAGTGATATAACCATAATACCATTTGTTTTCAACCGTACCAGGACGGTATTGATAACGTGCTTCATCGATGTACTGAATTTTTGTAAGGTGTCCACCATAAGTAGATGGTTCACTCATATTGTTCCAAACATCATAAAAAGTTGAAGAGTGATATCTCAGCACGAATGCGAGAACGTTGGTTGCAGGAGCATCTTTGGCCCTGTCAGGGTCGGTGTTGACCTCTTGAAAACTATCAGTACAACCAATTACTAAAAAGGTTGCAATGAAAGTCATCGCTAATATTTTTCCAATATATCTTTTCATAATCATGCTATATTAGATGTTAGAATTTTAAATTTAATTTCAAACCAATACTCCTTGAAGGCGGATAGCTTGTGCTTTCCAAACCAACACCACCATTACCGCTACCGGTTGAGTTTTCAGGATCGAGACCCGAAATATTTGATTTGTGTGTCCACAAAATGCCAAGGTTGTTTCCAACCAGCGAAACAGCAGCGCCTTTTACCAGTGAAGTTGCCGAGAACATATTGTTTGGCAAAGTGTAAGTAAAATGAGCTTCACGTAATTTTACATACGAACCATCATAGATACACAATTCACGGTTACCGTAGTATGATTCGAAGAAATCCTGGGCACCGGTTACGATGTCGTTTTCAGCAAATTCTGAATTCTGGATATTGCCTGCATCTTGTTTTGTAATTTTTACAAATTTTTCATCTGTCAGGAAATCTTTACCAAGGATAAGACCGTTTTCACGGAAATCATCCTGAGCAGTAAATTCCAACTGACCTGCATAAGCACCAAACATCTGAGATACGCTGAAGATGTCGCCACCCCAACGCATATCGAGCAGGAAGCCTAAAGTGAAGTTTTTATAGCTGAATTCGTTACGAAGACCACCAATCCAATCAGGGGTTACATTACCCAAAATCATATTGGCTTGTGTTCTCGGGCGGCCACCGGCGTTAACAATAACTGCACCGTCAGATGCCCT
>DAINOH010000028.1:0-49107 GCA_036735485.1 Draconibacterium sp.
TCCGAAACTTCAACCATAATTTTATCGTCGAAATCGTAAAATCCCACCTTTACAAATCCGTTTGTTTTTCCGTATTTAACTCCGTTCACCACCAGGTTTGTGAGTACTTCGGTAATTCTTTTTCTATCCGCTTTTACCATCAGTTGCTTATCGGTTTTATAAGCACTGATCAAAGAAATCTGTCGTTCTTTTGAAAGGGGATGCTCCAGCTCCAACACCTCATCGGCAAGTTTTACAATATCAAAAACGCTGAACATAGGTTTCAATTCACCGGTTTCGAGTTTGTTGATCGATTCAAGGTCTTCAACAATTGAAATCATCCTGTCGATACTTTTTTCGGCTCTTGTCAGGTACAACTTGTTGATATTCGGGTCTTCCAGGCCACCTTCCAGCAAAGTAAGAATGTAACCCTGGATGTTAAAAATTGGCGTTTTCAGTTCATGTGAAACATTTCCCACAAAATCCTTTCTGTATTTTTCGAGTACTTTCAAGCGTTCTATTTCCTGCAACTGGTTGTGTGCCCATTGTTCAACATCCTGCTCAACCTGTGAGAGCTCCACAAAACCAGGTGTAAGTTTCAGTCTGGTTTCCTTTTCGGTGTGTGGTACAAAATCGATGATTTTATAAAGTGGTTTGATTTTTTCAAGTATAAAAGCATTGATGGCAAACTGAATAATGTAAAATGCGATGATAAAAAACACCACAAGTCCGATTGCCATAAATAAAAACGAAAAACCGGTTAGCAAAAGATAATACCAACCGACTCCGACAATCAGCGTGAGGACTAATGCCAAAAATACGACTACCTGTTTTGATGTAAGTTTTTTCATTCTGTATATCATTTTACGCCGGTAAATTTAGAAAATAAAAATTGCTTGCTGATTAACAGATTTTTAATCGATATGTAACATTTTTTTAATAATTTACAGGTGTTTAAGTTTGGCATAACCGTATTTTTGGCAAAAACCTGAATTAATATCTATGGAAAGTTTTTATATTATTCTTGTTGTGGTTTTGTTTGCACTTGCAGCTTCCGATCTTGTAGTTGGCGTGGCAAACGATGCCGTAAATTTTCTGAATTCGGCAGTCGGATCTAAAGCAGCACCCAAATGGATGATTTTTACCATGGCAGCCATCGGTGTTATGCTGGGTGCCTCATTTTCAAACGGAATGATGGAAGTTGCCCGAAAAGGAATATTCCATCCCGACATGTTTTTCTTTTCCGAAATCATGGTCATTTTTCTGGCAGTAATGATAACAGATGTGGTGATGCTCGACACGTTCAACGCATTTGGGATGCCTACTTCAACAACAGTTTCAGTGGTTTTTGAACTGCTGGGAGCTTCGGTTGCTGTGGCTGTTGTAAAAATCAAACAAGCCGGGGGATCAGCACTTATTGAATTGGCAAATTATATCAACTCAGAAAAAGCACTGGCTATTATTACGGGTATTCTTGTTTCGGTGGTAATAGCCTTTACTGTGGGTACATTTGTGCAGTATGTTGCAAGGTTGATTTTTACTTTTAATTACCGTGGCCCGATGCGTTATTTCGGGGCAATTTTTGGTGGCCTGGCCATTTCAACTATTACCTATTTTATATTGGTAAAGGGAATCAGCGATTCTGCTTTTGCTGAAATTAAGCTCTCAACAGGAGATACCTTAAGTAACTGGGTTAATAACAATATTCCGAAAGTGATGTTGTACAGTTTTTTAGGATGGACAGTAATTATTCAGCTTTTAAAATGGGTGTTTAATCTGAAAATTCTGAAACTGGTGGTATTGGTTGGAACTTTTGCACTGGCAATGGCTTTTGCCGGTAACGACCTTGTAAATTTTATTGGTGTACCATTGGCCGGTTTCAATTCATATAATGCCTGGTCGGCAGCCGGAAAACCCGGTCCGGATGGTTTTTCGATGGAAGCACTTGCGGGAGAGGTTGACACACCTGAATATATGTTGCTGATTGCAGGTTTGATAATGATTATAACACTGATAACTTCTAAAAAGGCCCGCATGGTGATTGCCACTTCGGTTGATCTCTCCAGACAAAGTGAAGGAACTGAAAAATTTGATTCATCTCCAATAGCCAGGATGATTGTAAAATCGACTACGCAATTCAATAAGAAAATTACCAGGTTCATTCCGCAAGTGATTACACAAAAACTGGATTCGCGCTTTGTTCCTTTTGATTTGACAACTCCCGAAGATCCTGAACCTCCTGCTTTTGATAAAATAAGGGCTTCTGTTAACCTTGTTGTGGCGAGTGCATTGATTGCACTGGGAACTTCGTTGAAATTGCCGCTATCAACAACATACGTAACTTTTATGGTGGCCATGGGAACCTCGCTGGCCGACCGTGCCTGGGATCGCGACAGCGCTGTTTTCCGGGTTTCGGGCGTTATTGCAGTAATTGGCGGCTGGTTTCTTACTGCACTTGTTGCATTCAGTGGCGCTGCATTTATTGCAATGTTGATATCACTTGGCGGGAAATTCATGGTTTTTGTTTTTATAGCAATCGCCATTTTTATGGTTTTACGAACACATTTCATGCTAAAAAAGCGAAATGAAAACAACCGGGTGGAACAGGAAGACCTGATTGATGTAAAAGATCCGTTTGAAGTGATCATTTCGAAAAGCCTAAAGCAAATGGGCAAAGCCATCGTTTCATCGGGTTATATTGTTTCATTGGGGATTGAAGGATTTTTGAACGAAGACAGAAATAAACTGAAACTGGCCGAAAAAGCGAGTACCGACTTTTTACGAAGATCAAAAAGAAACAAAGAAAAAGGATTCTCAACCGTGCAGGTATTTTCAGGTGGACTGATTGACTCGGGGCATCACTATCTGCAGGTGATGAATTACAAACGCGATATGGCGCATGCCAGTCATTTTATGCTCGAACCTATTCTTGTTTATACAAAGAATAATCACAAACCATTTATTGCTGAACAACATACCGAACTTCTTAAACTGGTAACTCAGGTTGATTTGTTTTTTAATATTGCACAATCGGTTTTAAAGGAAACCAAATTTGATAATATAGAGCCACTGGTAGTTGAGCGCGATAAAATTCTGGATTACCTGGCAAAATTGGAAAAGAACCAGATTAAACGTATCAAAAACAAGGAGGTGAATTCGCGGAATTCGGTTTTGTTTTTCAAGATTATTGCGGAAGTAAAACTGCTTTTGTTGCACACGGTAAACATGTTGAAATCGGAACGCGACCTGATTGCCAACATCCCGAAACCGATTTTACCAAAATAACTTCAGGAGAGTGAATTTAGCCGGAAACCTGAACCGGGAACCCGGCTGTCTTTACTTTTCGGGCTATTGCATTGAGTTCTTCCACCGGTACTTTTTGCAGGGTATCAAGTGGCGTATCGCGATCAATGGTATAAATCATCACACTGCGGGGTTTGATTTTCCGTAAAAGTTCAATCCAGGCGTTTACTTCGGTTTCTGTGGTATTATCAACTGTTTTGTCTTTAAAACTCCCCTTTACAAACATGGTTTGAATGGTGACATTGCCATTAAAAGCAATTAATTGTTCCACTATTTTTTGCAGGTTGAAATCACCTTTCGGGCAGTCGAGCAATTGTACTGTTTCTTCAAAAGCCGAATCGAGTTTCAGGATGTTGTCATCAACTTTCAGTAATGCATCAAAAACAGGTTTTTTATGAATCATTGAAGAGTTGGAAAGTACGGCAATCCGGGCTTTTGGGGCAAAACGGTCGCGCAGCTCAAGCGTGTCGTCAATGATTCCGGCAAAGTCGGGATGCAGCGTTGGCTCGCCGTTTCCGGCAAAAGTGATCACATCGGGCAAAACACCGGTCTCCTGCATTTCTGAAAGTTTTTCGGCGAGTTTTTCTTTTACTTCAGTTTTCGAAGGCAACGAATGACTGTCAGCCTGCTTCTTCTGGTTCCAGCCACATTCGCAGTAAATACAGTCGAATGAACAGATTTTCAGATTGGTTGGCAGCAGATTGATGCCCAGCGAAACACCCAACCGGCGGCTTTTTACCGGTCCGAAAACGATTTTATCAAAAAGAAATGTTGACATGTTTTTGTTTTGTGTGGCAAAGATAGGTTGTTGTATTCTGATGTGTTCTATGTGTCTATTGTGGTTTTTGAAATTTAACCACAAAGGAACATACAACCAATCAGACCAGCCTTTTTATTTTACTTTTTTCAGTGAGTTTCAGGTTCCTGAAATCAATTCCGGTAACCAGGTTTACACCCGGTGTTTTCCCGGTTTCAATACTTCCGAAATTATTTTCAATTCCCAAAGCTTTGGCTCCATTCAAACAAGCCCAATTCACCAGTTCTTCCAACCTGATTTCAGCAAAATTTTGTTGAAGAATTTTTATTTCCTCGAGAACCGAAAGCTGGTGATTGGAGGCCAGGCTGTCGGTACCCAAACAAATATTCAGGTTGTGTTTTCTGAAAAGAGAGACAGGCGGCAGGGCATTTTCGATATAAAGATTTGAACCCGGGCAGAGCACAAAAAAGGTGTTTTCGGGTGCCCGGTTTTCAAACAAGAACTCAATGTCAGGTTCGTTTGTAAATGTGTTGTGAACCAGCAGTAAAGTATTTTCCGGCAGCAAATATTCAAGTACCGAAACCAGCGAACTTTTTCCGGTGGGTTTCCAGTGCGAAATATCAATCCCGAGGTTTCCGGCAATGTGACTGGCAATCCCGCCTGTTCCGGTTTCAAAAAACTCGGTTTCGCTTTGGCTTTCCTGGTTGTGAATGCTGACAATACTCTTTTTTTCAGCAACATGTTTTTTGATCTTTTCAAAAAGAGGTTGCGATACTGAATAGGGCGAATGCGGAACCACAGAACAGGCCAGACCGTTTTCCGAGAATTCGTTTTCAAGAGAAACTGCCAAATCAAAAGCCCGTTCAGCGCGCGAAGGATGAAAACCGAATGACTCGATGAAAGTGTGGTAGAAAATCCGGCTTTTCTTTTTGGTGTCGATTGAAAGCAGCGAATTGGAAATATCACCAGTTGCTGCAATTCCGGCTGCCCACATCAACCGGTCAGCCGTTTGCATGGCTTTTTCAACATCACTGATTTCCTGGTTTCTTAAAAGATTGATTTGCCCGACAAAACCGCCGATTCCGGTTTTTTCCCCAATTTTCCCTTTTAAATGCGAAAGTTCAAGATGACAGTGTGCATTGACAAATCCCGGGACCAATATTCCGCTGTAAAATTCAAGATTTTGTGATTCGGTAAGATTTTCATGCTGCGAAATATTCAGAATTGTTCCTTTATCATCAAGCGTTACAATGCCGTTTTTAATGGGTGGCTGGTCTCCGGTAAATACATATGTGGCGGCTATTTTTCTCACTTTGGTGCTTTCGCGGGATTCCCCAGTTCCAGTTCCTCATTTTTTCGTCCCGAATATTCCTGTTCCATTTCGCTCAACCTGTTGACTACTTCACGGTACATTTTTTCAAATTTTTTGGTATCGCTCGCGTAGTACACAAACGATTTTTCAAAAACCGAATCGGGAACGTTATATTTTTCGAGTACAGAATGGTAAAAATTCACCGAACTGCTTTTCATGACGATAGAATCGTTACGCATGTGAATGTAGGTGGCTTCTGCCAGTTGAATATCCACCAGCATGTCAATCATTTTCTTCTCCCTGATCAGTTGATCGGGTTTTTCGATATATTGTTTATCGCATGAAATGAATGCGAAAATCAACATCAATAATGGAATAATCTTGTTTTTCATACCTTTTTCGGCGGGCCAAATTATCAATATTTGCCTCACATTTCAAACAAAATGAAGTTAAAAATAGTGTAAAGTATCTATTGTTTGAAAATGCTGCGGAAGACTTCTTCCACCCTTGCGGCTTTTACAATTTCTATTTTGAATTTTTTCTGATCGAAGGTTTTGTTGTGAGCCGGGATATAAATCCTTGTAAAACCCAGTTTTTCGGCTTCCGCAATACGCTGTTCCACACGGCTCACAGCCCTGATTTCACCAGTCAAACCCACTTCTCCGGCAAGGCAATATTTGTGATTGACTGCAAAGTCGAGGTTTGACGATAGAATGGAACAAATGACTGCCAGATCGGTGGCCGGGTCGCTGATACGCAGTCCGCCGGCAATATTCAGGAAAACATCTTTCTGAACCAGTTTAAAACCGGCCCTTTTTTCAAGCACTGCCAGCAGCATATTCAGTCTTCTTAAATCGAACCCGGTGGTCGATCGTTGCGGAGTTCCGTAAACTGCAGAACTTACCAGTGCCTGGATTTCGATGAGAAACGGCCTGATTCCCTCGATGGCACCGGCAATGGCGGTTCCACTCACATGATCGCTCACTTTGGTGATGAGGTGTTCAGAAGGATTGAGAATTTCGTGCAAACCGTCGCTGTCCATTTCAAAAATCCCCAGTTCACTGGTGGAACCAAAACGATTTTTGTTCGAGCGGAGAATCCGGTACAGGTAATTGGTGTCACCTTCAAACTGAAGCACCACATCCACCATGTGTTCCAAAACTTTGGGTCCTGCCAGACTGCCGTCTTTTGTAATATGCCCGATCAAAATAACGGCTGTGCCTGTTTTTTTGGCCATTTTCAGAATGGCCGAAGTACACTCCCTGACCTGCGAAACTGATCCCGGCGACGATTCAATCAGTTCGGTGGCAATGGTTTGCACCGAATCAATCACCAACAATTCTGGCTGAATCTGTTCGGTTTGCGCCACAATATTTTCGAGCGATGTTTCACTCAGGAAGTAACAGTTTTCGCTCGTTGTGTTGATTCTTTCGGCTCTAAGTTTTATTTGCTGAAGACTTTCCTCGCCCGAGGTATAAAGAATTTTACGGTCTTTCATGGCCAGCGCCAGTTGCAGCGCTAATGTCGATTTTCCGATTCCGGGGTCGCCTCCCAGCAAAATCAGCGAACCGGGTACGATACCACCTCCCAGTACCCTGTTAAACTCTGCTATTTCGGTAGGGATGCGTTTGTTTTGAAGGGTTTCAATTTTGTCTAATGTAAGAGGCTGGTTGCCGGTAATACGGGCGGCCAGTTTGCCGGTTGACTGTTTTTTTTCAACGATTTCCTCCACATAAGTATTCCATTCGTTACACGACGGGCATTTACCGACCCATTTTGGTGATTGTGCTCCGCAGTTCTGACAGGTGTAAATACTTTTTACGGCAGACATTATTCATCTAACTCTTTAATTCTGCGGATCACTTCGCTGGTAGAAATATCGGGCACAAGATCAAGTGTCTCAACGTGGCCGCCGTTGGCCAGAACTGTCTCATGACCGGCAATTTCGTGGACTTCGTACTGTTTTCCTTTTACAAGAAAATCGGGATTGATCAATGCAATCAGGTCGGCAGGTGTTTCTTCCGTAAAAATAATCACTGCATCTACAAATGCCAATGCAGCAATCATCAGTGCGCGCGCCTGTTGGCTGAAAACCGGCCTGTTTTTGCCTTTCAGTAATTCTACTGATTTATCGGAATTCAGGCCAACAATCAGTTTTGTACCAAAGGCGGCCGACTTTTGCAGCGAATCGACATGCCCGTGATGGATGATATCAAAGCAACCGTTGGTAAAAACAACGATTTCGCCTGACGCTTTCCATTGTTTCAGTGTTGGTTTAAATGCCTTAAAGTCAGCGTATATTTTCGATTGAATGTCGTAATTCATTGGTGTAATTTGAAATGTTAAAAATAGAAAAATCATGCAGTTATAAAACTGATTTTTCTATTTATATTCATTCAACTCTGAGAGTTGATAACGGTTTTGCACCTGAAAACCTTTTTCGGTTTGCAAAACAGTGCAACATTCGGTATAAAAGTCGTGTTCAAAAAAGAGGATAAAATTTTCTGCAGCGGCTTCTTTCACGAAAATCTCTTTTTCTTCCATCGTTTTCACGGGTTCCAGGTCGTAGGCGGCAATCCAGAGCAAGGGAATATTGGCAGTGGTTGGCACAAGATCGGAAGTATAAACAAAGGTTTTTTCTTCAGCCTGAATAAAGGGAATGGCGAGGCCCGGCGTGTGGCCATGATAAAACCGCACCGAAAACCCGGGGAATATCTCACTTTCGGTTTCAATAAGGCAAAGTTTACCGCTTTCTGCAAAAAAGTCAAGAATATCAGTGTGATAGGCGGCTTTTTCACGCACATTCGAAATTTTTGCGTGTTCCCACTGTATTTTGCTGCACCAGTATTTTGCATTCGGAAAAACAGGTACCAGCTTTTCGTTTTCGGTTTTTATCGCACCCGTGCAATGGTCCCAGTGGAGGTGGGTAAAAAACACATCGGTAATATCATTGGTTGAGTACCCGTTTTGCCGCAGCGAATCTTCAAGATAATTTCCCGGTTTGTAACCGTTGTTTTCAAAATGTTTTTCCGGGTAGTGGTTGCCGATTCCGGCTTCAATGAGAATTTTCTGTTCTCCTGTATCGACGAGTAGACAGCGCAATGCGAGTTTTGTAAAATTATCCGTGTCGGCCGGGTATTGTTTGCTCCAGAGTTTTTTGGGAATCACGCCAAACAGCGCGCCCCCGTCGCAATGGAAATTTCCGGCAGAAATGGTAATGAGTTTCATAAAATTAAAAATGATAATTTAAAGCCAGTCATAGAATTTTTAACCCCGGAATTCTTTCGAAATGTTTAAAATTCAGCGTTTTTAAGGGCATTTGATAAACAAGACAAGTTGCTGCAATAAAAATATCACAGAATTCAATCATTTTATTCTCGGCTTTAAGCAGATGATAAATCTCTGCAGCTTTTTTAGCAACGCTTTCATCAAAGTTTAATATCAACAAATCATCAGTCAGAATTTTTATATCCGTGCGTTTGGAATCGTCGGTTGCTCCCATTAATAATTCATAAAGTGTCACAGATGAAATAGCTAACGGAACAATCTCAGAAATCGAATAAAGTACACTTTGGGTTTTATCCTTTTTTCGCAGAAAATCAATAAAAATGCTGGTGTCGACTACCATTCCTCAATTTGCCAACTATTAAAAAGTGTTTGATTGTTTCTGAAGATTTCCAGATCAGAATCCGACCATGTCGAAACAGAGAGAATCCTGGACTTATAGTTTACTTTTGATTTATAATTCTTTTGTTTGCTCAGTAAAAAATCCATGAAATCGTTTACTTGTTTCTGAGCTGTTTTATTTAAAGCATTATATTTTAATACTAAATCTGTCATATTCAATAAATCTGTTCAAAGATAATTTATTTTGTTACTGATTCAAATTCAAATTTTCCCTGAATTTTTTATCATACGAATAGTCCATCACAAACTTTACAACGCCGCTGTATTCTTTTACGCCTTCTTTTATTTTATTGGTTTTCAGGTAAAAGTCGTTCACTTTCGAGGCGGCTTCATCGATTTTTTCGTTTCGCATACTCATCCAGTGTTCCCTTATTTTTTGCAGGTCTTTTTTCACCCGTTTGTCGAGTTTTGCGATGATTGCATCATAGTCGTCAAGTTTATAACCCTGGTAGAGAAAATATTGCAGAACATGCAAATTAGCAGAGTATTGCAACTGTTTCGATTTGCTTTTTGTACAAACCAGCCAGGCATAAAAATTGGCTTCGGCTTCGTTGGTAATGCCAAACTGGTGTGCTTTTTCGTGGGCCAGCACAAACGGGTATTCGATGGGCAGAATGCGTTCGTTTACATGAACTTCGGTAAAAAATGGCCCGTAATAACCTGAAATTCCGGCTTGTGCAAAGAAACTGCTGACAGTGATTGGTTTGGCTTTTCGTTTGCCCATCGGGTATTTCAGTTTGAGCGCGGGAGCCAGGTTTTTGTAGGAAGCTTCAATCCGTGCATCCGTTTTCTCAGGATCCCAATCATCAAACGAACACCACGATTTGTTGGTATTTTCCACCAGTTTCCGGAGCTGGGTGACAAATTCCTTTGTGTCGGCTTTGCGGTGTTTTAAACCGAGCCGGTTGTAAATATCACTTCTGAAATAGTTAAAACCCCACAGAACATAAAACAGGATAAAAACCGCCGAAACAACATTCAGAAAGATCTTTCCCGCTGTTGAAATCCTGATTTTGCGAATAACAGCAAGAATAATCAGCACCAGAAGCGAAATAACCAGCAATGCATAAAAGGTGTCGTCGAGCGAAAAAGGGAAAATCATGCTGAAATACGAAAAAATGGATGCAATAACCGGGTAAATTCCGCGTGAATAAACCGATTCAGTAATAGCTGGGAATTGATACGCCAATTGGGTCAGCCCGAACACCAACAGCGCTGTGACCGGCAAAATCAGCCAATTCCCGAATTTTATCCTGTGCATTTTTCCATCTGTTTTCTGGCTTCCAAAATAAACCGAAAAGTTGCTTCCATACAAATATACCCGGTAAAGTAATCTTTATAAAAGTTTTATGGGTAGGGTAAAAATCCTTATAAAACACTTCTGAAATCCGGTTCAACTTTGTATCGTGAAATTTTAATGAAAAGACAATGGAAACATTAGTTGTTCAAAACGCAGAAAATCTGATTCTTACAGAATATATTGCAGGAGCAGTTATTGCGCTGTTTATTCTGTTTTACCTTGTTTACTCGCTTGTAAAACCCGAAAAATTCTGATCCATGAACACACTTGATTTTATCCAGGTTCTTTTGTTCCTGGCCATTCTTACACTTCTGACCCCTGTTTTGGGTAATTATATGAGCAAAGTATTTACCGGACAAAAACATTTTATGCTGCCTGTTTTCGGGTGGACAGAAAAACTGGTTTACCGATTTGTAAAAGTTAATCCCCATGAAGAATCAAACTGGAAATCACACACTTTCGGATTGTTGCTGTTCAATCTGGCGGGTTTTGTTTTTCTTTTTCTGATTCAATTGTTTCAATCGGTTTTGCCAATGAATCCGACCGGCCTTCCGAATGTAAGCTGGCATTCGGCTTTTAATACCGCTGTAAGTTTTACGACCAACACCAACTGGCAGGGTTACGCGGGTGAAACAACATTGAGTTTTTTTGTCCAGATGATTGGACTGACCGTTCAGAATTTTGTGAGTGCAGCCACCGGAATTGCTGTTTTGCTGGCGCTGATCCGGGGTTTGTCGCGCAAGTCGGCCAGCGAACTCGGAAATTTCTGGGTTGATTTAACCCGCTCAATCTTGTATATTCTGATTCCGTTTTCAATTGTTCTGGCTGTTTTGCTGGTCGGGCAGGGGGTGATTCAGAATTTCAGACCGAATGAAACAATCACCACGCTTCAGGGTGCTGAACAGGTAATTCCTTCGGGACCGGCAGCTTCGCAAATTGCCATCAAACAATTGGGTACAAATGGCGGTGGTTTTTTTAATGCCAACAGCGCGCACCCGTTTGAAAATCCGACACCTTTCAGCAATTTTCTTGAAATGCTGGCAATCCTGCTGATTCCCGCATCACTGACATTTACCTATGGAAAAATGGTTGGCTCCGCCCGGCAGGGCTGGATCATTTTTGCGGCAATGATGTTTTTGCTGTTGGCTGGCCTGGCAATTTCGCTTTATTCAGAATTTAGTTCGAACACGGTATTCGGGAATCTGTCGTTAATGGAAGGAAAAGAAACACGGTTCGGGGTGACAAACAGTGTGCTTTGGTCAACCTCAACCACGGCAGCATCCAACGGATCTATCAATGCCATGCACGACAGTCTTTCACCACTAAGTGGTTTGGTGGCCATGTTGAATATTATGCTGGGTGAAGTGATTTTTGGCGGTGTTGGTGCCGGTTTGTACGGAATGGTGGTTTTTGTGATTCTCACAGTTTTTATTGCCGGGTTGATGGTCGGTCGCACGCCCGAGTACCTGGGCAAAAGAGTGGAGGCATTTGAAGTTCAGATGGCGGTGATTGCAGTGCTGGCACCGAGCTTTGTAATCCTGGTTTTTTCGGCCTGGGCCTCAATAAGTCATTTGGGGCTTTCGGGTCTCAACAATCCGGGTACACACGGATTTTCTGAAATACTGTATGCATTCAGTTCTGCTGCCGGTAATAACGGAAGTGCATTTGCCGGGTTAAATGCCAACACTGTTTTTTACAACCTGACACTTGGAATCGGAATGTTGATTGGCCGTTTTGGTGTCATCATCCCCGTTCTGGCAATTGCCGGAAATATGGTCAGAAAAAAGATAACACCAGTATCTTCGGGAACTTTCAGAACAGACAACTGGCTTTTTATTGGTCTGCTGATTGCAGTGATTCTGATAGTTGGCGGGTTGACTTTCTTCCCGGCGCTTTCCCTGGGCCCCATTGCCGAACACATTCTTTTCACCCGATAAATAATGATAAAAAATGAAAGTAAAAGATAAATCAAGTCTGTTTAACAGGAAGATTGTAATCGAAGCAACAAAAGAGAGCTTCATCAAATTAAATCCTGTTGTATTGGTAAAAAATCCGGTGATTTTTATTGTGGGGCTGGGTGCTGTTTTGACAATGGTAATTGTTATTGCCGGCAGTATGAAAGGGAATTTTTCGGGATTTAACCTGCAGATATCTATCTGGCTTTGGTTCACAGTTCTTTTTGCCAATTTTTCGGAGGCAATTGCTGAAGGTCGCGGAAAAGCACAGGCTGAAAGCCTGAAGAAGAACCGGACACAGACAAAAGCCAGGAAATTAAACGGAAGCTCCGAAATCAGCATTTTTGCCACCGAACTGAAAAAAGGGGACCTGGTAATTTGTGAAGCTGGTGATGTGATTCCTTCGGATGGAGAAGTGGTGGAAGGTGTGGCCAGCGTCGATGAATCGGCTATTACCGGGGAATCTGCACCTGTGATTCGCGAAAGCGGCGGCGACCGCTCGGCAGTAACCGGGGGGACCAAAGTAATCAGCGACAGAATTGTTATCAAAATTACTTCTGAACCCGGAAATACTTTTATTGACAGAATGATTGCCCTGGTTGAAGGTGCAAAACGCCAGAAAACTCCCAACGAAATAGCACTTTCCATTTTACTTTCAGGGTTGTCGGTAATTTTTCTGTTGGCAGTTGTAACATTGCCTGCATTTTTCGGATACGCTTTAAAAGCTTCAGGTTTATCACCTTCACAAAACCTGACACTCCCGGTTTTGATTGCCCTGCTTGTTTGCCTGATTCCCACTACCATCGGCGGATTGCTGAGTGCCATCGGCATCAGTGGGATGGACCGTTTGTTGCAGCGCAACGTAATCGCCACAAGTGGCCGTGCCATTGAAGCAGCCGGCGACGTGGATGTTTTGTTACTGGATAAAACCGGAACCATTACCCTTGGAAACAGAATGGCCACCGATTTTATTCCGGCTGACGGAGTGAGTGTTGAAGAATTGGCCGATGCCGCCCAGCTTTCGTCGCTTTCCGATGAAACACCCGAAGGCCGGTCGATTGTGGTGCTGGCGAAGGAAAAGTTCAACATTCGCGGACGCGATATTACCAATCTTCATGCGGTTTTTATTCCTTTCACCGCCCAGTCGCGAATGAGTGGTGTCGATTTGAAGGCAAAAAACGGAACAGTTCAAAAAATCAGGAAAGGATCGTCGGAGGCCATTCGTTCGTTTATTCATGATAACAACGGCTTTTTCCCACAAAAAATTAAAGACATTGTTGAAGAGCTTGCCCGCCAGGGAGCCACGCCACTGGTGGTTGCCGAAAACGAAAAAGTGCTGGGAATAGTTCATCTGAAAGACATTGTCAAGGGCGGCATCAAACAACGGTTTGCCGAACTCCGGAAAATGGGAATCAAAACGGTGATGATTACCGGCGACAATTCGTTAACCGCCGCTGCTATTGCTGCTGAAGCCGGGGTTGATGATTTTATGGCCGAAGCCAAACCCGAGGATAAACTGAGACGCATCAGGGAAGAGCAGGCTAACGGGCATTTGGTGGGTATGATCGGCGATGGGACCAACGATGCTCCTGCCCTGGCACAGGCCGACATCGGGATTGCCATGAACTCGGGAACCCAGGCAGCCCGCGAAGCCGGAAACATGGTTGACTTGGACAGTAATCCCACAAAACTGATTGAAGTGGTGGAAGTTGGTAAACAATTGCTGATGACGCGCGGCGCTTTAACAACTTTCAGCATTGCCAACGATGTGGCCAAATATTTCGCCATCATTCCGGCCATCGCTGTTTCGCTTTATGCCGGCAGCTCGGGTGTGGGACCGCTTGCCTTGTTAAATGTAATGAAACTGGGTTCGCCTGAAAGTGCCATTCTGAGCGCCATTATTTTTAATGCATTAATCATTGTTTTGCTGATTCCGCTGGCATTGAAAGGCGTCCGTTACCGGCCTGTTCCGGCCAATGTGGCGCTCACCCGTAATTTGCTGGTTTACGGATTAGGCGGAATAATGGCACCATTTGTAGGGATAAAACTGATTGATATGCTTATCAACTTTTAAACAAATTGGAGATGAAATACCTGGTAATTGATTTAAAAGAAAACCTGGTAGCCCGAAGGAAAAGGGAAATTATGTTTTTAGAAAACCTCAATGCAGAAAAAGATAAAGACATCATCCTTATTTCGGCAGGGAAAATTAATGAACTCGATTTTTTACTAGGTCAACTCAATGAATTGCTTGATTATTCTGAGAAAACAAAACAAACAGAAAAATGAAAACACTTGTGATTGCTATAAAAATATTCTTGCTCCTGACTATTCTGACAGGTGTGATTTACCCGCTTTTGGTTACCGGGATTGCTAAAACAGTTTTTCCGGCTAAAGCGGATGGAAGCTTGCTGATAAAAGACAATAAAATAATTGGGAGTAAACTAATCGGGCAGAATTTCGACAGTGTCATTTATTTTAGTGGCCGTCCGTCAGCGACAAATTACAATACTCTTCCCTCGGGAGGTTCCAACCTCGGGCCTTCGAATGAAAAGCTGCGGGAGCTTGTTGATGAACGCCGGTTGCATTTTATCCGTTTTAACCAACTCGACAGTTTAACCGAAGTTCCCGCTGAAATGCTTTTTGCTTCGGCCAGTGGTTTAGACCCGCATATTTCATTGCAGTCTGCCATATTGCAGGTTGAAAGGGTTGCAAATGCCCGGGGAATGAACAGCACTCAAAAACAACAATTGATGATTCTCGTAAATAATATTTGCGAAAAGCCGCAGTTTGGTTTTTTGGGCGAAGAAAGGGTAAATGTTTTATTACTCAACTCAGAACTTGATAAGCTGAAATAATGCAAAACAGGACGGAAATATACCCGGAAAACAGGCCCGACCCGGATGAATTGCTGGCCTCACTGCATAATGAGGATGAAAAAAGCAAAAGGGGAAAACTGAAAATCTTTTTCGGAATGTGCGCTGGTGTGGGGAAAACTTATTCCATGCTGCAAACTGCAAAAGCAGAAAAGTTAAAAGGCCCCGACATTGTTATCGGGTATGTTGAAACACACAACCGTGCCGAAACCATGGCGCTTGTTGACGGCTTCGAAGTAATTCCCCGATTAACGTATGATTACAAAGGAACCAGTATCCAGGAAATGGATCTGGATAAAATTCTTGAACGCAAACCACAAATTGTTTTGGTTGATGAGCTTGCCCACACAAATGCTCCCGGAAGCCGCCATTCAAAACGATACCAGGATGTTCTTGAAATTCTCGAAAACGGAATCAATGTTTATACAACGCTCAATGTTCAGCACCTTGAAAGCCGGTCGGATACCGTGGCGCAGATTACAGGGATTTTGGTCCGCGAAACTTTACCCGACGAGATTTTTGAAAATGCCGATGAAGTTGAACTCATTGACCTCACTTCTGACGAGTTGCTGCAGCGGCTTTCGGAAGGGAAAGTTTACACGCCTGAACGCTCACGTGAGGCAGTTGAGAATTTTTTCAGAAAAGGAAATATTACCGCATTGCGCGAAATGGCGCTCCGGTTGGTAGCCGACAGGGTTGACAAACAGCTTCACGATTACATGCAGAACAAACGCATCCGGGGTCCGTGGAAATCGGGGCTGCACTTGTTGTTAGCCATCGATTTTACTGCCCATTCAACCCGGTTACTTCGATGGGCAAAAAATCTGTCTTATTCAATGGGTGCAAATATCCAGGCACTTTATGTCGAAACTTCGCACAATCTGACAGAAAAAGAACGGGAACAACTTGATAAAAACATCGGGCTGGCAAAACAACTGGGAATTAAAGTCAGGATCATCACCAACGACGATGTGGTGAAAGCAATTGTAGGATTTGCACAAAAGGAGAATGTTACTCACATCATTGTTGGAAAACCAAGAGTCCGTAACCTTGTTTCGATGCTCAGGCTGGGTAATTTTGTAAACCGGTTGATTCGGTACAGCGGGAATATTGATGTTTATATTCTTGGTTCTGACAACCTTGCAAAAGACCATTTTAAGGAGAAGGTCAGCATCCCGTCATTTACTTCAAATCTTCGGCAGTATTTAATAGTGGCATTGGTGGTAATAATCGCTTCGGCGGTATGTTATGTTTTAGATGAATTTATTGGCTACCAGGTTGTTTCGTTTGTTTTGCTGTTTTTAGTTTCATTGCTGGCCATATTTTTCGGAACGGGACCAATTTTACTGGCTGCCACATTAAGTGCCATTATCTGGGATTTCTTTTTTATTCCTCCCGCTTTTACCCTTCACATCGAGCAAACAGTTGATGTAATGATGTTGATTATGTTTTTCATTATTGCATTGTTGAATGGTATTCTGACTTCCAGGGTCCGGCGGCAGGAGAAAAAAATCAGAATCAGGGAGGAGCGAACCAACGCCTTGTACAATCTCAGCCGCGACTTATCTGCAATCAACGGGGTTGAAGAGGTCTCTTTAACCGCATCAGGTTACATTCAGAAATATTTCAGATTAAGTTGTGTAATTATGATTAAATCAGGCTCGAACCAGTTGGAAGTTAAATTTTCCGATCCAAAAATTAATATCACACCCAACGACCGGAGCATTGCAGACTGGGTTCTCAAAAACTCTATGAAAGCAGGTAAATTTACTGAAACACTTCCGGCAAGCGAATTTACTTTTTATCCGCTGAAAGGAAATAACATCAACCTGGGTGTAATAGCTGTTTTGCACAGGAAAATTTTTACCCATGGCGAAGAACAATTCTGGGAAGCCTGTCTGACACAGATTACAGGAAAGTATGAACGTGAATTTCTCCGCGACACCGCTAAAAAAACCTACCTCATCAGTGAATCAGAAAAGCTCTATAAAACACTTTTCAATTCAATTTCGCATGAACTGCGGATTCCGGTTGCAACCATTATCGGGGCAACCGACACGCTTTTACAACAGGAATTTGAAAAGGAAATTCGAAATAATCTTCTGAATGAAATCAGCACGGCATCTATCAGGTTGAATCGTTTGATTGAAAATCTGCTGAACATGTCAAGGCTCGAATCGGGTCGGATTTTGCCACACCACGACTGGTGCGATATTCACGATTTGGTTAACAGGGTTACTGATTCATTAAAAAATGAACTGCAAACCTTTAAATTTTCGGTAATAATCCCCGCTAACTTCCCGCTTGTTTGGATTGATTTCGGGTTAATGGAACAGATTCTGCACAACTTATTACTGAATGCCACCCAATATTCACCCGAAGGAGCATTGATCAGACTGAAATTTTACATCGATAATGATTTGTTATCCATTCAGGTGATGGATCGTGGTAGAGGATTTCCGGAAGAGGAACTTTCGCAGGTTTTTGATAAATTTTACCGGGGAAAAGACTCGAAAGCCGGTGGTACTGGCCTGGGATTATCGATTGTAAAAGGTTTTGTTGAAGCACTTAAAGGAAAAATAACCGCTGAAAACAGAAAAAACGGGGGCGCATTGTTTACTATAAAAATACCTGTAAGTACTTCTGAAATAGAAATATATAAAGATTAACCGGAACTCTTTTTTAATTCATTACCGGTAATCAGTCATAATGTTTAATTTTGACGCTTCAATTAAAGCCTGTAATTTAATTGCAGACTGAAAATAACACTTTATGTGGTTCTCTGTATGAAGGATTCTTTGCGTTTTAATAAACCATTACTGTTGTTGATATTTTTGCAGACCTTTTTTTGCTTTATGGTTTCAGGCCAGTCGCGCCCTACTACCGACTGGATTGATTTCGGAAGCGACCACATTAACAAATGGCTGCAGATTGCGCCTGCCAAACTCGGCCCCAATGCGCTGCCGGTTCCGTTTATGGATTATGCTTCGCTGGATAGTTTGTCAAATCTCGAAACCGGAATTCATGCCCATTTTATGAAAGGAGACCAGGCAGTAAATTCATATCTCAGTTTTTATTGGGCGGTGGTACCCAAAAGAGTGGTTGTGCATGTTTGGGGCAACCCCACAGAAACATTTCAGACCGATAATTCGGTAAGAGATGACAGGCAGATTTATTATGACGACACGGGTTGGATCACCCAGAGAGGTGATTTGTGGATAAGTACTTACATTCAGTTGGTGAAAGAAAGGAAACACTGGCCCGATATTACCATCAACTACACCCAGAAAACAACAACTGGTGGTGCCACACAAGGCAGGTACACCGATGCGCCTGCCAATTATTATTACATCGCTGCCGGAAAATCGTTTTATCCCGTAAATCGGTTTTTAACCGAAGTCAGGCTGGCTGCCATGGGCGGATTTTATGTGTGGCAAACCAACAAAGTGGAACTGGCCCAGGATGAGGGAGAATTATTCGAATTCGGGCTTAGTCTGAGAAGAAAAAATCTTTCGTGGCACAATGAAATAGGTGGTTTTATTGCACACGATGCATACAAATATTTGAATGTAAAAGGTGAAAACGATCCGCTGGTGATGCGTACAAACCTGTTGAAACAGGGAAAGAAGTTTGACTATAAAGCAGAATACCAGTTTGGGTTACACGATTATCATTATAATACTTTCAGATTATCAGTTTTTTATAAATTTGACGCCAAAATTAAAATTTAACACTAACTGCCTCTATTGTATGTCGTTCATGAAATCAGGATTCAGTAGTGTACATTTTTACATATAATTTAAAATCCGTAGTATGGCATTAAAAAGTACTTTCAGAAAACAGGGCAACTGGCTCTTTAAATACAGAGGTTCAATCCCGCTCGTCGTTTTATTGGTAGGCGCAGGAATGATTATTTACAGTGACCTGTATCCTGAAACATCGTTAATAAAACAAACTTCGTACGAACGAATCTATGAAACGTTTTGTATTCTCGTCAGTTTGTTTGGTTTGTATATTCGCATAATAACTGTAGGGCATACTCCGGTCAATACTTCGGGACGGAACACCGAAAAACAGATTGCCGATGTTTTAAACACTACCGGAATGTACAGCACCGTGAGACATCCGCTTTACCTGGGTAATTTTTTTATGTGGTTCGGACCCGCGCTTCTCACTTTTAACCTTTGGTTTATTGTGGCTTTCTGCCTGTTTTACTGGCTTTATTACGAAAGAATCATGTTTGCCGAAGAAGAATTTCTGGAAGAATCATTCGGGAAAGTTTATACCGATTGGGCCGATACAGTGCCGGCATTTGTGCCGAGTTTTAAGAACTACAAAAAACCGGGTCTGCCTTTCAGTTGGAAAAAAATACTGAAAAAGGAGAAAAACGGGTTGGCTGCTATTTTGCTGATTTTTACCTTTTTCGATGTTGTTGGTGAATTGATTAACGGCAGAACAGATTTTAATTATTACCTCATCGGTGCCTGTATTCTCACGACAGTATTGTACCTCGTTTTGAAATTTCTGAAACACAAAACCAATGTTTTGAACGAAACAGGCCGGTGATTTTTGGTAAGCCGAAAGCAAGGTTATACAGGTATTCAGTAAACTTTAAATACAGGCGATCGACCATAACAAATTGTAATTACCTGAATGTTTAAATACAAACTGTTTTGGTAAATCTGTATAATTGTAGTTCAATAATAACCAGTTAATCAAATGAAGAAACTGATACTGCAACTGTTCGTATTTTTTGTTTTTAGCCAATCAATTTATGCGGCATCCGAAAAACAGAATGAAAAAGTTGTAAAGATTCATAAAAAGGCGCTTACTGTTGATACACACTGCGATACGCCCATGAATCTGCTTGACGGCAATTTTGATATTGGTGTCAGAAACAAACCTCCGCAAAACCGCGTCGATTTTCCACGAATGAAAGAAGGCGGGCTTGATGCCATGTTTTTTGCCGCTTTTACCGGACAAAAACCGCGCACTCCTGAAAATATTGCCGAGGCTTACAAAACAGCCAACGAAATGATTGAGGCAACAAAAGCTGCCTGCCAAAAATACAACAACCTGGCAGAAGTGGCTTTTCGGGCTGAGGATGCTGCACGCCTTGAGAAACAAGGGAAACTGGCAATTTATATTGGCATGGAAAATGGTTTTCCGCTGGGTACCGATATTTCGAGAGTGAAAGAATTTTATGACAAAGGTGTCCGTTATATCACGCTTTGTCATTCATACAACAACGATATCTGCGATTCATCTTCCGACAAAAAGGGTCCTGAACACAATGGACTCAGTAACTTTGGCAAACAGGTGGTAAAAGAAATGAACCGGCTGGGAATCATGGTGGATGTGTCGCATATTTCTGATAAATCGTTTTACGATGTAATTGAAACAAGCTCTTCTCCGGTAATCGCATCTCATTCAAGTGTGCGGGCAATTGCCCATCATAACCGGAATATGACCGACGAAATGATAAAAGCACTGGCCAAAAATGGCGGTGTTATTCAGATTTGTTTGCTGGATGATTATGTGAAAGACCCTGATACCACAACGGTTTATTATCAGAAACGGAAAGAATTTTATAGCAACTACGAAGCCCGTTCTGCTTCGATGACCGATGATCAAAAACGGGAATTAAGAAAAGAGTGGCGGGCTTTGAGCGAAAAATATCCGAAACCACTGCCCTCTGTTTCGGATTATGTCGATCACATCGACTATGTAAAAAAACTCGTTGGGATTGATTATGTGGGAATTGGAAGCGATTTTGACGGGGGAGGAGGACTGGAAGATTGTGCCGATGTCAGCCAGTTTCCCAATATTACGGCTGAAATGCTTAAAAGAGGATACACTGCCGAAGAGATTGAAAAAGTGTGGGGTGGAAATTTTTTCAGGGTTTTTAAAACAGTTGAGCAACAGGCACTATCTGTAAATTAACTGTTTGTTTATCCTCTGTAATTTACTTTTAACCGGTAATTTGAGGTTTTTTTACCGATTTTCAGCATTACTGAAAACTGGTTAAAGCTAATTTAGCTGTCACTTGTTTTAATTAAACCATCTTATCCATGAACTTTGTCGATTATATTTTCATTCTGATTATTTTCCTCTCGCTGATTGGAGGTTACAAAAACGGTTTTATTGCCGAAGTTGCTTCAATTGCAGCATTGGTCCTTGGAATCTGGGGTTCCATCCATTTTTCACAAATTACCACTGAGCAGCTTGAGCGTTATTTTAATTTTCATTCGGCTCACATGAATATCATTTCGTTTGCCGTCACTTTTGTGATCATTGTGATTCTGGTACACATTGTGGCAAGTACAATCAGTAAACTTTTCGAGCCGGGTTTGCTCGGTGTTTTCAATAAAATGGGCGGGGTCATTGTAGGTTTGCTTCGCTCACTGCTTTTTCTAAGTATTGTGCTCATTATTTTCGATCATATTGATGAGGATATGCATTTTATACCTGAAAGTGTAAAAAAAGAATCAAGAATGTATGAACCAATCCGAAATCTTGCGCCATCTGTTTTTCCTTTTATCGATATTTGGGATGATTTAAAAAAGGAAAATGATGAGCCTGTTCAGGGGAAAATTTAAAAAGATCTTTCAACCGGCAGAAAAACCGGTTTACGAAAACACGACCTGTAAAAATTGCGATACGGTTTTCACTGGTCGTTATTGCACTGAATGTGGTCAGTCTGTTGATGATTTCGACAAACCTTTTGGTTTTATTTTCTTCAATTTTCTGGGTGATTTTTTTGCGTTCGACACCCGCTTTTTCCGCACTTTAAAATCACTTGTTGTAAAGCCCGGTTTTCTGCCCAACCAGTTTTTTGAAGGCAAACGCGCTCCTTATGCGCCTCCAATCCGGATTTTCATTTTTTCGAGTTTTCTGATGTTTTTGTTGCTGCAATGGCAAACCAGCCGGATTTTTAAGGAATCACTTCAAAACGAAAACGGCCTGGAAGTAATTTCACCAGAAAATACTGCGAATATTGCGGACAGCCTGAAAACAACTCAGCACGAAACAACAATCACCGATTCGGTGATTTCGGTTGATTTAGACCCTATTATTCTGGGTGGCCCATCGGAACTGAAACAACAATTCGAAAAAACAATCGAAGTGTTGGAGAAAAGTCTTGAAAAAGCGAAAACTGAGGAAGAGAAAAAAGAAATCAGGCAATTGATCCGTACTTTCAGCGATCCGGAAATGATGGTGAACAAGGTGCTGAAATTAATGTCGTGGGCATTTTTTCTGCTATTGCCGGTGTTTGCCTTAATTCTGAAACTGTTTTATCGCAGGGTGCATTTTGTCAGGCATCTGATTTTTTCGATTTACATGCATTCCTTTATTTTTGTGGTACTTATAGTAATTGTTTTACTAAATATCATTTTTGGAAATTCAGCCAATTGGGCTGGTTTGGTTGTGTTTTTAACCATTCCGGTTTACCTGATTATTGCCATGAAATACTTTTACAAGCAAAGAATTCTGGCAGTTTTATCGAGGTTTGTGGGTGTAACAGTTTTTTACAACATTGTTTTTTTAATCGTTTCGATGCTGGTGATTTTAAATGCGATGCGCATCATTTAGGAAACCCTTAATAATTCATTGTCTGGCTCCTTTTACATATTTCATTTTATATCTTTGCGCAAATTTTTAAAAAAGCTTTTCATGAATTTTGTTGATGTTTTAAGATGGCGGGGCATGTTACACGATGTAATGCCCGGAACCGATGAGCAACTGGAGAAAGAACTGACTTCGGCTTACCTGGGAATTGACCCCACCGCAGATTCGCTGCACATCGGACATCTTGTGGGTGTGATGATGTTGAAACATTTTCAGATTGCAGGACACAAACCCATCGCGCTCGTGGGTGGCGCCACCGGAATGATTGGCGACCCGTCGGGCAAATCGCAGGAACGAAACCTGCTGGATGAACCCACACTTCGTCACAACCAGGAATGTATTAAAAAACAACTGGCAAAATTTCTCGATTTTGAAAGTGATGCACCCAATGCCGCTATTCTTGTTAACAATTACGACTGGATGAAGAATTTCTCATTTCTTGATTTCATCCGCGACATTGGAAAACATATTACTGTAAACTACATGATGTCAAAAGATTCGGTAAAAAAACGATTGGGAGCCGAATCAAACGAGGGAATGTCGTTTACCGAATTTACCTACCAGCTTGTGCAGGGCTACGATTTTCTGTTTCTGAACGAAAATTACAACTGCAAATTACAGATGGGTGGTTCTGATCAGTGGGGAAACATTACCACCGGAACCGAACTCATCCGCAGAAAAGGAAGGGGAGAAGCATTTGCCCTCACATGCCCGCTGATTACAAAAGCCGATGGAACAAAGTTCGGGAAAACCGAATCAGGAAACGTCTGGCTCGACCCGGAACGTACTTCGCCCTACCAGTTTTACCAGTTTTGGCTGAACACTTCTGACGAAGATGCTGAACGCTATATCAAAATATTCACACTGCTTTCAAAAGAAGAGATCGAAACACTGGCGGCACAACACAAAGAAGCGCCGCACCTCAGGCTGCTCCAGAAAAAATTAGCCGAAGAAATAACCGTGATGGTACACTCGCGTGAAGAATATGAAATGGCGGTTGAAGCAGCCCAGATTTTATTTGGCAGTGGTACGGCAGAACAATTGCTGAAAATGAGTGAAAGCACTTTTCTGTCGGTTTTTGAAGGAGTGCCACAGTTTACTGTTTCGGCTGCTGAGTTTGCAGGGGGCCTGAATGTGGTGGATCTTCTGGCCGAAAAAACAAAGGTTTTCGAATCGAAAAGTGAGTTGCGGCGAACTATTCAGGCAAATGGGCTGAGCATAAACAAAACAAAAATTACTGACTTCGACCAGCTAATCAATTCTTCTTTTCTAATCAATGGAAAATACATTCTGGCCCAGAAAGGAAAGAAAAACTATTCGTTAATTATTATTGACTGAAATGCCCATTTTTACAGGTAATTCAGATAATAAAAACAGTATTTTGCCGTTTGTTATAACGATCGGATTAAACCATATTCTTATGATACCGTCATTGACCGTTTCCCCGGCTTTGCAGGTCTCATCCGGATATAAAAACAGGGATATTTTATGAACAATTTTTTCGACAACCAGCGGATTTTTACATTAATCTGGAAACGCAAATTTCATTTTGTAATTGTGGGTGTTATTGCCATAATTTTGTCGGCAATTTTTTCGGGGCCAACTTTTATCAGGCCTATGTACAAATCAACAGCCCGTATTTATCCGTCAAACATTGGCGAAATGAGCGAAGAATCGAAAACCGAGCAGATGGTTGAGATTATTAACTCGAATGATATAAAATTGAAAATGATAGAATCATTTCCACTGAATGAGGACTACAAAATCAAAAAAGACGATCCGCTGTATCTGACTTACATGTTCGATATTTATAACAAGAATATTTCTGTATCGAAAACACAATACGAAACTGTGGAATTATCTGTACTTGATTTTTATCCGCAAAGAGCCAGCGATATGTGTGATTCGCTGATTCAGTATTACAATCAACAGGTAGGACATATTTACAAGGCAAAAAATCTGGAAATGATTCAGATTCTTGAAAATCAACTTCATAAGAAAAAAACGGAGTACGATTCTGTTGTAACGAATTTGAATAAAGTACGGTCAGAATCAGGAATTATTGATTTTAAGGAGCAGGTTTCTGAAGTTACCCGTGGTTATATGACTGCACTGGCAAACGGAAGAGGGTCAACTTCTGATGCAAAACAGATCAAAAATTTGTACGATAACATGATAGAATCAGGCGCCCAGGCTTACCTGTTAGAACGGAACATGAATTATCTGATGAAAAATATCGACTCGTTGCAAACACTGTATGATCTGAATTTGAGTGAATACGAAAAAGTTATTACCTACAGTCATGTGGTGGAAAAAGCTTTTCCGGCTGATAAAAAAGCGTACCCTGTAAGATGGCTGATTGTATTATTTTCGCTGGTTTCGGCTGTGCTTATGGCAATGCTTGTTTTTCTCGTGCTCGACTATCGGAAAGAACAATAACAAGTTATTGTGTTTCAAAGAGCATCCATAAAAATTTACCTCTTTTATCTTATCTCAGTAAGTTTTATTTTGCTGAACGTGTTTTTTATGGTAAAACGCGACCAGCTTGTGGTAAATGCCCTGCCTGTGCTGCTTGTTTTTGTGTTGCTTGCAATCTATTCTTTTGATAAAATTCTGTTTATGGTGGTGCTTTTTGCACCGCTTTCCGTGCAGCTTTCGGAGTTGAAACCCGGCTTGTCATTTGATATGTTCCTGCCCACCGAGCCACTTCTTTTTGGTTTACTGATCTTGTTCTTCCTTAAAATTATCGCCGAACGCGGAATTGACAGAAGCATTGCGCGACATCCGGTATCAATTGCAATTTATATCAACCTGGCCTGGATTTTTATCACTGCCCTGACTTCCACCATGCCTTTGGTTTCTATAAAATTCCTGTTATCGAGGATTTGGTTTGTGGTTGGTTTTTATTTCCTGGCGATTCTCCTGTTTTCTGAAAAGAAGAACATGGAAAAATATGTCTGGTTGTATGCCGGTTCGCTGGTACTTGTGATATTTTATTCCACGTACCGTCATCTGGGATATGGATTATACGATAAACAAGCTGCCCATTTTGTAATGTCGCCGTTTTACAACGACCATACTTCGTACGGGGCAGTGCTTGCATTTTATATTCCTATGCTAACTCTTTTTGCATTTGGCAGTTTATATAAAGGTAAAGTCAGGTTTTTTGCTTTTTTTGTGTTGGCAGTTCTTTTGCTTGGTTTTATTCTGTCATACAGCCGTGCAGCCTGGCTTAGTCTTATTGCTGCGCTGGGTGTGTATCTTGTTATCAAGTTGCGGATCCGGTTTAAACCGCTTTTCATCACATTTATCGGAGCAATTGTGCTTTTCTTTCTTTTTCAGAACCAGATTTTTATGATGATGGAGCAAAACTCCGAACAGTCGTCGGCCGACTTTAAAACCCATATTTCATCGATGTCAAATATCACCACTGACGCATCCAATCTCGAGAGGATCAATCGCTGGAGCTGTGCCATTCAGATGTTTGAAAACAGGCCGGTTTTTGGATACGGCCCGGGAACTTATATGTTTCAATACGCACCTTTTCAACTTAAAAAGAACCGTACAATAATCAGCACCAATTCGGCTGATGCCGGAAATGCACACAGTGAATATCTTGGGCCACTTGCCGAATCGGGCGTTTTTGGCTTGCTGACTTTTTTATTCATTATCGGGACTGTGGTTTATACGGCGGTGCACACCTACACGCGGCTAAGGGAAAAACGGCTGAAATCAATCGTTCTGTCAGCGCTGGTTGGTTTGGTAACTTATTACATTCACGGATTTCTGAACAATTTTCTCGACACCGATAAACTTTCGGTGCCATTCTGGGGTTTCACCGCCATGATTGTGGCGATGGATATTTACTCGCGTAAACAGGAACAAATTGCACAAAAAAATCCGGACTGAAACCAGCCCGGACTTCTCTCCTTATATTTTATGTATTAACTTCTGACACGTTCACTGTACGAACGGTCTTCTGTACTTACTCTTATAATATCGCCTTCGTTTACAAACATCGGAACCATGATTTCGGCACCGGTTTCAACGGTGGCAGGTTTTAATGCATTCGAACTGGCTGTGTTGCCTTTTTCGCCGGCAATGGTGGCAGTTACCAGTAATTCAACAACCGGAGGCATTTGCACCGTGAGCGGCGTTTCTTCCTCGGCGTGGAAAACAATCTGGATTACCTGTCCTTCTTTCATCAGGTCAGGGTTTTCTATCATATTTTCGGGAATGGTAATCTGTTCGAATGTTTCGGTATTCATCATGTTCAGGCCCATTTCGTCTTTATAAAGAAACTGGTATTCGCGGGTTTCCACACGAACGTCGTCAACTTTTACACCCGAGTTGAATGTATTTTCGATAACCCTTCCTGTTTTTACATTCCTTAGTTTGGTGCGGACAAAAGCCGGTCCTTTACCCGGTTTTACATGAAGGAAACTTACAATCGTGTGAACTTCACCTTTGAACATGAAACATAATCCGTTTCTGAAATCTGCTGTTGATGCCATGAAAATATCTGTTTTTTATTTTTCAGTTAATAAGCCGCAAAATTAATCAAAACAGTTATAAATCAATAACCTGTGTGATTTTTTTAATTATGAAGGTATCTTTTCTTTGATAAACCAATGTTGCATTCTGCTGTGAATGCAATGCTTTCGGCCTGAATACCAGTATTAAAAAACCTTGTTTTTCGGGATGGTGGCCACAAAATTTTTCAGGTAGAAAGGCTCGAAATACGCCACATCCTCAAATTGTTGCAGTTGAAATTTCTTTTTGGAAAGTTGTTGCATAAACACTGCCGATGTGGCTTCCGGACCGGCAAAAATGGCATTCGGGTGTGTCAACACATTTTTACATTTGGCTGCCCCGTCACCAAAAAACAAAACAGGGTGTTTTTCAAGTTCCGGCAGCAGAAATTCTTCCGTAATAATTTCAGCGGAAATAGGTTTGATTTCTTCGCCTGCACTATTATATAAAGCGGTGTAAACTTCCATCCTGCGTGCATCAATCATGGGGCAGAAAAGCGGCTCGCTCACCGGTTTTATGTCAAAGAATTGAGTGGTATTCAGGGCGGTGTAATTGCCCAGCGATTCGAGCGAATTCACCGAAATAAGCGGGATTCCAAGACCGTAGCACAAACCTTTTGCCACCGAAACCCCGATCCGTAATCCGGTATACGATCCCGGTCCTTTGCTCACAGCAACCGCATTCAGTTTTTTCAGGCTGATATTATTCTCAGCAAAAAGCTCTTCAATGAAAACTGTCAAAAGCCGCGAATGATTCATGCCTTCGGCACTCTCCTTTTTGTGCAAAAGAATGCCATTTTCGGCCAGCGAAACCGAACATACTTCGGTGGATGTTTCGATATTTAAAATCAATGCCATTGTCTTCCCCTCAAAATTTGATGCTGCAAAAATAGTGTTTCCTGCAATACAGCGAGTGAATCGCATTAAATGGAAATTCAGTACAATAATCCTGTTGCATCAATCTGGCGGAATGATTACTGAAAAACAGTGGTTTTTTGTATTTTGCACCAACGAAAGATCATTAATATTCAGGATAAAAAGCAAAGACTGATAACAACATGAACAACACAAATTCGCACGACGACCGCATGGCGAAAATGACCTTTGCCTCGGTGTACCCGTTTTATGTCGCCAAAGTGGAAAAGAAGGGCAGAACGCTGGAGGAATTGCACCAGGTAATTGAGTGGCTCACCGGTTTTGATGAAAAAAAGCTGCAGCAACTGATGGATGAGAAGGCAACATTTGAGCAGTTTTTCAGCAAAGCCAGCCTCAACAAAAATGCGCATTTAATCACGGGTGTGATTTGTGGTTACCGCGTGGAAGAAATCGCCAACCCGTTAACACAACAGGTGCGGTATCTCGACAAATTAGTGGACGAGCTGGCCAAAGGCCGCAAAATGGAGAAGATTTTGCGGAGTGAGTGAAAGTAGGAGAAAGTACTTATTAATACTGCATAACCTGAAAATAGCAATAATCGCCAGTATAAAGCAAAAGGGAAAACTTTGAAAAGTTCTAACATAAGGCAAAAGATGCCTGCCGGAATGCGGGTGAAGAAACATACTATCATTTTCCTGACGTCAGGAAGATGATAAAAATATAAACACAATAGTCATGAAAAATCTGATTTACTTTATATTAATTGTTCTATTAACCTGTACAGGTAAATTATCCTATGCAGAAGACATTAATGAGGATTGGGTTAAAAAGGATTCAATTTTTATAAACCAGATAAAAAAGGCATATGCGACTAATCCTTTGTTGGTTGAAAAATTTCTTGAACCATGGGAGAATTCAAGAGAAAAACTTGGTTTTGGTTATTCCATGATCGAACATAGCCATGGGAAAGGTTATGTAAGTATAAATTATACAATGATTTATAAAGAGCAAAAATTGGTATCATTTGTTTTGAAAACCAGTTGGCCGCATGATCCAAGATTAACAAAACGTTATTCTGCATTTTACAAAGGTTTATTTGAAATTGAAAATTATGAGATAAAGGATTTGTATTTTGGGTATGAAGATGTTTCCAAACCTATCGGATTTAAAGAGAATGAATTAAATGTTTCCAGTCAGATAGAGTATTTTATGACACCCTTTTCTGGCATCGTATATGGGGATTCTGGAGGAATAGCAAATGAGGTATTAGAAACCAGAAAATTATTCAATTCGATTCAAAATTCGATAAGCGAAGAAGTACTGTTTTATTTGTTGAAATCAATAAATCCGGCGACCAGATTATATGCAGCTGAATTTTATTATTTGAACAAAGAACGTTTTACTAAAAAGGACGTAATTGAAAAGTTGATTGATAAAAATTTGAAAGAATTACCCAAAATTACAACTATGAGAGGTTGTATCGTCCAAATGGTTGATGCAAAAAAAGCTTTAAAGGAAATGATAAATAAATAACGGTAATTGTCTTCTACACTGATTCTTTTCAGTTTTTTATCGTGTGGTTGGCAATGCAAAATCTTTTACCACCCCACCATCTCCCCATTTACCACCAGTGCATCAACACCCATTTTCTGAGCCGATTTCAGGGCATCTTCGCGGGTGTGGACGATGGGTTCGCCTGCCGCGTTAAACGAGGTATTTATCAGTACTTTGATGTGGTGGTTTTTGTCGAGGTAATCCAGCAAATCGAATAAAAACGGGTTGTTTTCACGGGTAAAAAGTGTCTGGAAACGTGCGGTTCCATCGGCATGAACAGCCCCTGCCATTTCTTGTTGTTTTCCGGGCAGCACTGGTAAATCGAGCAGCATGTATTCCGACAGCGGGTGAATAGTTTCAAGACCGGTAAAGTAGCGGGTATTTTTTTCATGCGACACCGGTGCCAGCGGACGGTACCATTCGCGGCCTTTCATGTCGCAGCTCAGTTTGCGGGCCAATTGTTTCGACGAGGCGAGCGCCAGCAGCGACCGGTTTCCCAGCGCCCGCGGTCCCGCTTCGCCAAAACCGTTGCAAACGCCGATTACTTTCCCGGCAACAAGCGCTTCCGCCACCGCTCTGATGTTTTCAGTGGAATATTCAACTTTATAATTTTCGATGTTCCAGTTGTTGAGATACGGCGGATGTTTCTCCACTTTGCCGTGTTTCAGCCATTCGGCAAAAGCTGCGGCTCCAAGTGCCAAACCCGAATCTTCAGTACATGGCGGAATAAACACATTGCTGAAAATGTTGCTATTGATGATTGCAGTATTCGCCACAATGTTCAGTGTCGAACCACCCGTGTAATACAGGTTTTCAGCGCCGGTTTTTGCTGCAAGGTCCTCCAGTTTTTCCAGAATCGAACGGGTAAAAATATGCTGCAAAGTGGCTGCCACATGCTGAATAAACGGATTTTTCTGATCGAAAGAATTCAGTTCAATGTTGAAATCAGTTTTGGCTTTTTTCAGAAACACCGAAGTTTTTCCCCAGATATCCTGAAACATATTGTTCTCAAGCAGCCAGGTTTCAATGGTGGCATCGTATTTTCCCCAGCCTGCAAAGCCCATCAGTTTGCCAGGCACTGCATTTTGCTCCGGAAGTCTGGCGCCCAGAATTGCGAAAACCAGCGCGTTGGCGTTGAAAATCGTCGAAAGCTGTTTCAGTTCCCAGTGGTATTCCACCCATTCAATTTTTCCGTTTTTAAAAGTGGCTGCCGAAAAGTTGGATAAACTGGCGCCACCATCAAAATGTACCAGCAAGCTGTTTTCGCGGAAATTACCAAAGAAGGGAAGGCACGAAAAAATGTGCGCCAGTTCGTGGTTCAAAACAAAGGCTTCTTTTTCAGCACCAAACCACCAGCATTTTCCTTTTTCCAGTCCGGTTGCCAGCGAATGGTTCAGCGGCGCTTCAAAACGGGCATCGCCGGATGGTGTGAGAAAAGTACGGCCAACCACATTGTCCACAAAAACAAGATCGTAATCGAGGGCAAGCAGTTTTTTATCTTTCAGAATCTGTTTCAGGTGGATGTACAACGAGTTGTCGCGTTTACGCCGCGAAAGACGTTCCTGTTGCAGAAACAGTTCCACGCGCCCGTTTTGCATCAGCGCCAGGTTATGATCGTGTACATAAAACGGAAATTCATATTGTTCGCGGTCCTGGATTCCGTAAATGGCCAGTGTGGGTTTCTGTTTATCCATTCACCAGAAAATACCGGGCAACCTGCATAAAAATGGTGGCGAGCAGCAACAGCGTAAAAAGAAATTCGCTCCAGAACACCGAATTGATGGTGATAAACAGGTTTGCAATGAGAAAAGAAAGCGGAATGATCGATAAAATCAGCATTTCCTGCGAGGCTGCGGGAATGAGCGCAAATCCGAGAATGGTAAAAAAGAAGATAATAAACAGTACTGAAAAGTATTTGCGCGTGCTCACTTTGCTCATGTCGTACACCTGCATCATTTTTACGCTGCCGATAAGCGTGAGTAAAATCAGCAAACTTCCGTACCCGATCAGCAGGTAGTTTTTAAAGAAATGGCTGACCGGTGTCATGATGTTGTCGCGGAAAATCAGCAGCACTTCATTCAGCCTGTCGGCAAAAAAGGCGTAGCTGAAAGCAAACAGCCACGGCACCAGGAACCCGATAAACAGTACCACATAATCGCGGAAACGGGGTTCGCGGCGCATCACCGAAACCGAAAACAGGAAAGCGGGTAACAGAACGGCAGTGTTGAAATAGAACAACATACCCAGGCTGATAAACAAACCTGCATTGAAAAAATGGGTGACCGGCTCGGGGTTGTTAAAAACCGAAAACAGGCTGTAAAGTGCCAGCATCATAAAAATTGCGGCAAAATATACCGGGTGAAGTGTATGAAGGGCAGTAAATCCGCCCGAAAGCAGGATAAATACGGCAGCTGCCAGTTTTGTTCTGATTTTGATAAGCGAGAAACTGATTTTTATCTGCTGGATCAGAAACGACAGAAAAAGTACAATGAGCAAAGCAATGATCACCTGCAGCAGCGGATATTTTTCGGTGACAGAAAACAGTGGTGCGTAAAGCAAGCCCTGGTTTTCGCCGGTGTAAAAACTATAACCTGCTGGTTTCAGCAACGCCGGAAGCCAGAGCAAAACCGCCACAACCAGGTAAAAGAAGTTGACCAGCGGCCCATTCGATTTGAATAATCTCAGCAACATTTTTTACAGGTCGAATCCGATGTCTTTGCGATAATATTTCTTTTCAAACTGAATTAATTCTGCGTTTTTGTACGAAAGCGCCAACGCTTCGTTTTTGTTTTTCCCGTACGAACTAACCGCTAATACACGTCCGCCGGCTGAAACAACCTTGCCATCGGCCAGTTTGGTTCCGGCATGAAATACGATGCTGCCTTCCACGTTCTCAGTGCCTGTGATTACTTTGCCGTTTTCGTAGTTTCCCGGGTAACCGCCCGAAACCATCATCACGGTAACGGCAGTGCGGTCGTCGGTTTCGAGGGTTTTTGTTTCGAGGGTACCATTGGCGGCGCCTTCCAGCAGTTCGGCAAAGTCCGATTTTATGCGAAGCATCACCACTTCGGTCTCGGGGTCGCCCATGCGGGCGTTGTATTCAATCACCATCGGGTTGCCTTTTACATTGATGAGGCCGAAAAAGATAAAACCGCAGTATTCGATGTTTTCTTTTTGCAAACCCGAAATGGTGGGTTGGATAATCTGTTTTTCCACTTTTCCCATAAAAGCAGCATCAGCAAATGGTACGGGTGAAACAGCGCCCATTCCGCCGGTATTCAGACCGGTGTCGCCTTCGCCGATGCGTTTGTAATCCTTGGCCTCGGGCAGAATTTTGTAACTTTTCCCGTCGGTAATCACAAACACCGAAACCTCAATGCCACTCAGAAACTCTTCAATCACCACCTTGTGGCTGGCTTCGCCAAACTGACCTGAAAGCATCTCTCTCAGCGAATCTTCAGCTTCGGTGCGCGATTGGATGATGAGCACGCCTTTTCCGGCAGCCAGCCCGTCGGCTTTTAAAACATACGGAGCTTCGAGTGTGTCTAAAAAGGCAATTCCTTCGGCCAGGTTTTCAGCAGTTACAGTGAGGAAACGGGCCGTGGGAATCTGGTTGCGCACCATAAATTCCTTGGCAAAATCCTTGCTGCCTTCCAATTGAGCCCCCAGCTTTTTAGGACCCACCACTTTTACGTTTTTCAGTTCACTGTCGGCGGCAAAAAAATCGTGAATACCTTCCACCAGCGGCACTTCGGGGCCTACAAGCAAAAGGTCGATATTGTGTTCGAGCACCAGCGATTTCAGTTTTGGAAAATCGGAAACACCTGCGTTGAGGTTAGTGCCCACATTAGCTGTTCCGGCATTTCCGGGGGCAAAAAACAGTGCCACCACTTTTTTACTTTGGCTGAGTTTCCAACCCAGCGCATGCTCGCGTCCGCCTGAGCCTGCGATTAATACCCTCATTTCACCACTTTTCAAAATTCGTCGTGAAGATAGAATTTATTAGAGGAACTTTTCCAAAGTTTTTAAACTTTGAAAAAGATAGCTTAACAATACCGGGGAATGTGAGAGAAAGGAAACAGTTGATTTTACCGGATTGGATAACAGTTTTCCCCTGCCGGATAACCTGATAATGACAACCAGATAGGGTTTTCACCCGGTCGGATTGACTTTTTTTGCCAAACGGATAGGTTTTCCTGTGAGCCGGATAGGGTTTTCACCAGGCCGGATTAAAAATCCCGGCTTCCGGATAGGTAGCTGACCCATCCGGATAAGGTGTTGACCCGTTCGGCTAGGTAGTTGACCCGTCCTGTTGGGAATTTTTCCAAAGTTTAAAACTTTGGAAAAGTTATAAGTAAAATGTTGAGTGTTTTTCAAAGATTTCAACTTTGGAACGGGAATCTGATTTTGAGATAACCTTGATTGGTTCAATTTCTGAAGTTTGTCGTCTCCGGTTTGTATAGTTTTAAAGGTTTTTTGGTTCTGCCACCTACTTCTTCTTTTTACTTGCTTTTGCCCGCGGGTTAAATTCTAAACAGCGTTTTATCCATTTATCAAGGTCTTCGTCCATGTCAATCGCTTCGGGACTGACATACAGAAAGCCTTTCATCGCTTCGTCCATCAGCCGACAGTCTTCGGTTCCGAGGTATTGATCCTGGTCTTCGGGGGCAATCCGCACCATCAGTTCTTCTTTGAAAATGCCCACACACATTTTATCATCCACAAAAAAACAGATGCCACCAAACATTTTCTTTTCGGTGAAAAGAACCAGGTTTTCCCGTAAAGTCAGCCGCACACGGTCGGCCAGGTATTCGCTATATGCCATTTGCAAATATTGACAGTTTTCTGAAAAAATAATGAGCTGGTAACTTAGACGCCACCAGCTCAGTAAGCTGTTTACTCGGCAGATGACTTTAAGTCACCTGCTGAGTAAGTATCGTGAAAATTTACCAGCCACCGCCCAGAGAACGGTAGAGATAAATATACGACACCAGTTGTTGTGCCTTGATTTGTGAGGCAAGCAACTCAGAATCGAGCATCGAATTTTCCGAAATCAGCACTTCGAGATAATCGGTGTAGCCACTTTTGTAACGCTCCTGAGATAGCATCAGCGATTTTCCGGCCGATTCAGCCTGGCGTTTACGGGCTTCGTATTCACCGGCATAAGTTTCAATCGAAACCAGCGCATTTTCCACTTCGCCCAGCGCAGCAATGTATGTATTCAGATAGTTGTTGGCAGCAATTTCGGCCTGGTACTTCTGAATCTCAACCCGGCGTTTGTTGGCCCCAAATGCGAAAATCGGTCCGAGAATTCCGGCAGTGGCGCTTCCCAGTGCGGCATCGCTTGATAAAAGTGACGACAAATCGGCACTGGCAACACCCAACAAACCGGTGAGACTTACCGATGGAAAACGCATTGCCTGTGTAACACCAATCCTTTCGGTTTCGGCCATCAGGTAAAATTCGGCTTGTTTAACATCTGGTCGTTGTTCGAGCAAACTTGACGGCAATCCGGCTGGAATAACCGGCACAACCTGCTGATCGACATTTTCCAATCCGCGTGCAATTGCCTGTGGTGTTTGTCCCAGCAAAATATTCAGGCTGCGTTCGGTGGCATTCAATTGTCGTTTCACGCTGTTAACGGTGGCAGTTGCAATTGCCAACTGTTGGTCGGCTTGTAACATGTCGAGTTCCGAAACATCGCCTCCTTTAAACCGGGCATTAATCAGGTTAAAATACTCGGTCCGGCTGTTAACCGTACGAAGTGCAATTTTCAACCGGTTATCGAGGTCGCGCATTTGGAAATAATAGGTCGCCACATCGCTGACCAACGTTGTCGTTACTGTTTTGTAACCTTCTTCGCTGGCCAGAATTTCGGCATAAGCCGCTTTTTTGGCATGGCGAAGTTTTCCCCAGAAATCAATTTCCCACGATGCAGTTGCCACCGCGCTAAAATTATTGGGCGAAGCACTGTTTAATTCAGCGCCGGCGCTGTAACCCACCGATGGCAAAAGGTCGGCTTTTGCAATGCCGTAAGCAGCCCTTGCCTGTTCAATCCTGAACGCGGCATTTGCCAGGTTGTGATTGTATTTCAGGGCAGTATCAATCAAACTATTTAAAACTTTATCGTTAAAAATATTGAACCATTTCAGGTTGTTGATTGAATCGGGTGTATTGATGTAATTGTTTTGTCCGATCCACGTTTGCGGCGCTGCCACTTCGGGGCGGGTAAATTTCTGGCCAACCATGCACGACGAAAGAATGGCCAATAGGATCAGCGAGGAAAAAATTATCTTTTTCATGTTATTTGCCCTCCTCTGTTTTAGTTTCTACCACAGGAACAACTGCTTTTTTCTTCCCTGTTCTTTCAATCATTACAAATAATGCCGGAACCAGCAAAACCCCGAGAATTGTAGCTATTAACATCCCGCTGAATACCGCCATCCCCATAACAATACGTGCCTGTGATCCTGCACCGGTTGCAGTAAGCAGAGGAGTAACTCCCAGGATAAATGCAAAGGCAGTCATCAAAATAGGCCGGAAACGCAGTTTGGCTGCAGTCATAGCCGATTCCATCAAAGGTTTGCCGGCTTCATGTTCCATTTTGGCAAATTCCACAATCAGAATGGCATTTTTAGCAGCCAGCCCGATTAACATTACCAGCCCGATTTGCGCAAACACGTTGTTTACATAGGCATCGTTGCTGAAACGAGCGAGGAATAATCCAAGAAATGCACCAAATACCGCAAATGGTGTACCCAGCAAAACGCTGAACGGAAGTTTCCAGCTTTCGTACTGTGCGGCAAGAATGAGAAACACAAAAACCAGCGCCATAATGAATACAGAAGCTGCACTGGGTGAGTTTTTTTCCTGGTAAGAAAGGTTTATGTAATCGTAACTCATATCTGTCGGGAGAACTTCTGCTGCTACCTGTTCAAGCGCATCCAAAGCCTGGGCGCTGCTGTACCCTGCTGCCGGTTGGCCCCCAATTTCAGCAGAACGGAAAAGGTTAAGACGGTTTGTAAAATCAGGTCCCGCAATTTTAGTTGACGAAACAATGGTAGAAATTGGCAGCATTTCACCTTTATCGTTCTTTACATAAATTGAATGTAATGCTTCAGGAGAAACCCGGTCCTCGGGCTGACCCTGAATGTAAACTTTATACTGACGGCCAAAACGGTTAAAGTCGTTTACATAACTGGCACCCAGAAAAGCTCCCAGCGATTCGGTTATTTTGGAAACCGGTACACCCAGTTTCATTGCTTTTTCATTATCTATTTCGAGCCTGATTTGTGGTGAGGCAGCATTAAATGTGGAATAGATTCTGGCAATTTCCGGCCGTTTTTGTGCAGCTGCAATAAAACGCTGGGTTTGTTCTGCAAGATATTGTGGCGTGTTGCCGCCGCGGTCCTGCAACATCATGCTAAAACCGGCAGAAGCACCCAACCCCTGAATAGCAGGCGGGCCAAATGCCATAACCGTAGCATTTGTAATTTCAGCCTGAAAACGCTTGTTGAATTTATCAGTTAGTTGTTTTGCAGTCAATTTACGTTCATCCCAGGGTTTTAGCGAAACAAACAAAAATCCGTTATTTGGCTGGTAAGAACCTGTAAGCAAACTGAAACCATTAATTGTGGTTATCGAAAGCAGCGATTCTTCTTCTAAAAGAATCTCTTCCACTTTTCTTGTAACTTCATCAGTTCGCTGTAAAGACGATGCTGGCGGTGTACCTATATTAACAAGGAAATAGCCATTATCTTCTTCAGGTATAAATCCAACCGGAATTTTAATACCCAAAAATCCTGCTCCAATCAGAACGATTAGGAATATTGCCAAAACCCTGAAAGCTTTCTTGGCAAAGAAATTGGCACCACCCAGATATTTCGTTGTTACATTATCGAATACTTTGTTAAAAGCCCTGTAAAATTTTGGTAAAATACCTTTTTGCTGATCGAGCGGTTTGGTTGGTTTCAACAACATGGCACTTAATGCCGGACTTAACGAAAGCGCACTAAATGCCGAGAATGCCACTGAAACTGCAATAGTAATTGCGAATTGCTGGTAAAACCGTCCGGTGATACCCGGCGTTAAAGCTACCGGAATAAATACCGCACATAAAATAAGTGCAATTGCGACAACCGGGCCCGAAACTTCTTTCATAGCTTGCAGCGTGGCTTCTTTTGGTGTTTTTCCATGTTCGATGTGGTGCATTACAGCTTCCACCACCACAATGGCGTCGTCAACCACAATCCCAATGGCCAGTACAAGTCCCAGCAACGAAAGCGTATTGATAGAGAATCCGAGTAAAGGGAAAACCGCAATGGCGCCAATAAGCGAAACAGGCACAGTAATCAGCGGAATCAGCGTTGCCCTCCAGTTTTGCAGGAAGATAAAAACCACAATGATTACGAGTATGATGGCTTCGAAAAGTGTATGAATAATTTCTTCGATACCGGCTGTAATGGCAAGGGTGGTATCCAGCGATTCCTGGTACTGAATATCTTTCGGGAAACGTTTTGCCATCTCTTTCATTGCGGCTTTAGCTTTATCTGCTACATCAAGTGCATTACTTCCAGGCATTTGGTAAATACCGATTGCGGCTGCTGATTTCCCGTTTCTGCGTGCAGTTGAACTGAAATTTTCGGTTCCCAGTTCGATTCGGGCTACATCGCCTAAAACAACCTGTGAACCATCTTCCTTACTTCTTACCACAATATTGGAAAACTGCTGTTCTGTAACAAGCCTGTCCTGCAGGGTAACTCCGTAGGTAAATTCTGTTCCCGGAGGAGCAGGTTCTGCACCGAATTTCCCACCGGGACTAATCATATTCTGGTCGTTCAGCGCTTTTTTAATTTCGTCAACTGTAACTCCAAGTTTGCTCATTTCGGCTGCTTTCAGCCAGATACGCATTGCATAATCGCTGCCTCCAAATGAAATTACTTCGCCTACTCCCTGTATTCTTGCCAGAGCATCAACGCAGTTAATATTGGCGTAGTTATTCAGAAACTTTGAATCGTAGTTTGGATTGTCGGAAGTTATGGTAAAAAGCAACATCGGGAAAGAAAGCGATTTCTTTACAGTAATCCCAAACTGCTTTACACTTTGCGGCATAAATGGCAGCGCCTGGTTTTGCCTGTTTTGTACAAGCATGTTGGCATTATCCAAATCGGTTCCCACTTCAAACGTAACTTCAACTGTCAACGCACCGTCAGATGTGTTGATGGATTTCATGTAGAGCATGTTTTCAACACCATTTACTTTTTGTTCGATAGGTGTAGCAACAGCCTGCTCAACATTTATGGCGTTGGCTCCGGTAAAGCTGGTTGTAATCTTTACCAGCGGAGGCACAACGTCGGGATATTGCATAATTGGCGTTTTTTGCAGCGCCAGTAACCCCAGCATCACGATGATGATACTGATAACCATGGCCACGATGGGCCTTCGGACGAAAAATTCTCCCATTCTGTTTCGGTTAAATGATTATTACAGTTATCATCTTATTTTGTTTGACCGGGTTGCCAGTCAACAACTTTTGGATTAATTACAGTTCCGTTTCTTAAAAGATTTGTACCTCCGAAAGCAATTTTATCACCTGCCTTTAGACCTTCATCAACAATATAAGCATTTTCAAATGCAGGTCCAGGTTTGATAATTTGCAGATTTACTTTGTTGCTGTCGCCCAGCAGGTAAACCTGGTAGATTCCCTGCATTTCTATTACTGCGCGCTGCGGAATAACAAGCGCTTGCGGGCGAACTTGTGTTGCCACAATAATTTTTACATATTGACCTGGACGCAATAATTTATCGGTATTGGGGAAATCTGCTTCCAGCGTAATTGCTCCTGTAGTAGGATCAATTTGCCTGTCAGCAATACTTAATTTGCCTGTTGACGCATAAAGTGTTCCATCAGAAAGTTTTAGTTTTAACTCCTGACCAACTCCTTTCAATAATGAGCTTTCGGAGGTGACATCTCTGTATATTCGCAACCACTCCTGTTCGCTGATGGTAAAACGAACCCTCATTTCACCCAGATCACTTATCGTATTTAACACTGATGTAGGTCCTGGTCTTACATAATCACCCACACGTACTTTGGTCATACCGATTAAACCCGAAATAGGTGCATTAATTGTGCAATATCCAAGCTCAATCCGGGCATTTTCCAAACTTGCCTTTGTTGCGTCAACCTTTGCTTTGGCAGCTTCGTGTGATGCCTTGGCAGCCACAAGTTCGCGCTGGCTCACTGCATTAATTTTAGCCAGAGGTTCAATCATATCAAGGTCGGATTTGGCTTTTGCCAGATCGGCCTGAGCCTGTGCAAGATTTGCCTCAGCCTGACTTACTTTTGCCTGGTATGGCAGCGGATCGATCATATAAAGCGTCTGGCCTTTTGTAACTAATGTCCCTTCCTGAAATCCAATTTTCAGGATAATTCCATCAACCCGGGGATTGATTTGAATGTCGGACTGACCATAGGTTTGACCGGTAAATTCAGAGGCAATTCTTACATCCTGCTGTAGAACAGGGGTTACAGAAACTTCGAGAGGAGGTGCAATTTGCACGGCTTTTTCCTTGCATGAGGAAAACAGGAAAAACACTGGCAGGGCCAGTAAAAGATAGATTTTATTCATTTCCGTT
Organism: Draconibacterium sp.; assembly: GCA_036735485.1. GTDB lineage: Bacteria > Bacteroidota > Bacteroidia > Bacteroidales > Prolixibacteraceae > Draconibacterium. The sequence goes on from DAINOH010000028.1 coordinate 40,399, forward strand.
TATTTTATGTATTACTCTTGACAGGTATATTTAGCTACAAACTTTTTTTGTACTGTTTGTCTAAATTAGAGAAAATCAACTAATTAAAATTCTTTTTTTATCTTATTCCTTCATCGGGTGTTTCGTATTTTAAAAGAACTCGTTTTTGTCATCGGAAATAATCAGTTTCAGCAAATACAAATAAAAAAGAAACTAATCCTGAACTATGAACGCAGGTGTTTATTGTAACATTTAACTTTACATATTGTTTTTCTGATAGAGTTTCGACAATGGATTAGCCGAAATTCCGTGCAGATAAATGCTCAGAAGCACTGTAAGAACAATTACCGACATCATTTTTTCAAGACCTTTTGCTCCCAGTTCAATCACTACCATCAGGAGGTAAAGGATAGAAGCAATTCCACGTGGGCCAAACCACCCGATAAAATATTTGGTACCTCTTGTAAGTTCGGTTCCGGCAAGGCTGATAACAACCGGAAGAATGCGGATAACTGTGAGACTTAAAATGGCATACACCCAAACCTGCCAATCCCATAATTGATACGATAAAGGCACCAGGATCATTCCGAAAAGCAGGAAGATAAATAGCTGCAAAACCTGACTTTCAGCTTCGCCAAACTCATGAATCCGTTCGCGGATGGAGTGGGTGGTGGTTCCTAATAATAATCCGGCAAAATAGGCTGCAATAAATCCGTTGCCATGAATCATTTCTGCCAGGTAAAAAGCAAGAATGGCGAGACTGATAGAAGTAAGCCGCTGAAAAGTGGTATTCATCCAGTCTCTTTTAGCGGCACGATCCACAAGTAAACCACCGGCAATACCCACCAAACTACCTACCAGCGGCCCGAAAATAAACTGTTTCATTACAAAAGCGCCCCCAATAAGCAAATCCCGATCCGTGTGCATCGTGTGCCGACAAAGCAGCCAGACAAATCAGAATGGGTGGAAGTGCAATTCCGTCGTTCAGCCCGCTTTCAACATTGATAGTTTGTCTGATTTTCTGAGGTACAAGACTGCTGGTAACCACTGCCTGCCCTAATGCGGCGTCAGTTGGCGAAAGTATAAGCGCCATCATGGCAATCACCCAGATATTCATTCCTGGGAACAGTGGAATCGCAATCAGAATACCCGCCACCATTGTGATTGGCAACCCGACAAACAACAACCGGATGGGTAGTTTCCGTTCTTTCACCAGTTCTTTTAAGTTTATGGTGGAAGCATCGATAAAGAGAACAAGAATCAAAGTCAGTTCGGCAATAATTTTAACAGCGGGGGCATAAACTCCTCCCGCAACAATGTCAACTCTGAAAAAGCTTGCAATAATACCGAACAGAACAAAAACCATCGGAGGTGTGACAATTGATTTTTCGGCAAGACGGGAAAAAATTCCGAATCCGAGGATCAAAACCGCAGCATAAATAAAAATAGGATATTCACTCATGACAGTCAGGTTATATGTTAACCCAAATGTATGATTTTCCTTTTATTTGAATTTCAATTGGGCAACAGATTTTCTATTTAATCTTTCTTTATTTTTGAAGACTAAATCAGACTTAAAATGAAAAAAATCAATCTCTTTTCAATCTCAATCTGGAGTACAATACTGGTTGTTTCAGTCTTCTTTTCTGTGTTTATCCTTCCTGTTCTGCCAGTAGAATGGCACCGTTGGTTGTTCAGGGTTGCCTATTCCATTATTTATGTTTCTGCTATATTTTCACTTGAAAACCGCAGTAAAAACCTGCTCATATTGTTTGCGGTTAATTTTAGTATTGAATGGATTTCGGGAATCCTGAATCTTGATCTTTTAAATGATATCTCACGGAGCGTGGATGTAGTGTTTTTCACCGTAATCATTATTATGTTGATAAAACAAATTGCCACTTCCCGAAATGTCACTCCAGGTGTGATACTTGATTCAATCACAGGTTATCTTCTGTTGGGGTTGATTTATTCGATTTTTGTGACACTGATTATTAAAAACATTCCCGAATCTTACTCCAATATCCAGGTTGACCAGGTAAACAGTGCCGTTCAGGTAAATGTGAGTGCACCGTTGTATTACTCATTTGTAACCATTGCTTCGCTGGGGTATGGTGATATTTGTCCGACAAAACCGATTTCGCGTTCACTGGCAACAATTATTGCAGTTTCAGGCCAGTTTTATATGGCAACAATTGTGGCTTTGCTGGTTGGAAAATTTTCAAGTAAATCCCAACAATAAGGAAAAACTGACGAATGTTAAAAACCTCTTCGAAGTTTAAATCTGATTAAAGAGCCTGTTTTTTCTTCAACAAGTTCAGTTAACTGACTGTGAAGTATTTTATTGGCAGCAATGATGGTAAAGTTTCGTTTGTAGTTTTCATCAGTCAGGTTGAAATCAAACGTATTCCCGTTTATATCAGAAGCTTTTCCGCCAGCCTCTTCAATCAGCAGGGAAGGTCCGGCAATATCCCAGATTTTGGTTGTCTGATTGATGCATCCACCCAGTTTTCCTTCCGCAGTATAGCAAAAATCAACCACACTGTTGGTTGAACGCAGGTTCCGGATGTTACTCACCAATCGCCCGATCAGTTTTGTTTCCTGCTCAGTCTTTCTTTTTTCTTCCGAATAATCAAGCGAATAGGCCACCAGTACATTTTTCAGCTTTGTTTCTTCTGAAACTGTAATTTTCGTTCCGTTGCAGGTTGCGCCTTTATCCTTTTCAGCCAGATAAAGCAAATCCTGAACCGGCAGATAACAACCCGACAAAACCGGAACCGAGTTTTTAAGCAAACAGATAATCACACCAAACCATGGAATGCCCGTAGCAAAATTTGAAGTTCCGTCAAGCGGGTCAATCACCCAGGTAAATTCAGAGCCGCGGTTCTGAAAACCTGTTTCTTCGCCTAATGTATTGTGAGCCGGAAATTTTTGTTGAATCAGCTGAATAATGGCTTTCTCCGAATCAATGTCGGCTTTGGTTACAATGCTGCTCTGGCTTTCTTTTATTTCGTATCCGGTAATGTGACCAAAATTTTCAAGAAGAATTTCTCCGGCGCGGGTTAACGATTCGGTTAAAATTTGTTTCATGGTGCTGTCAGTTAGAACATAATAACAGTTTAAAATTGCTTTTCCCCTGCTTTCAATATTCAAATATATGGGTAATTTTGCTGAACTACACTTTAAAACAAGGTTAAACCTATGAAGAAATTTCTGACAATTGCCGTTGTGATATTCATGATCGGCTGTACAGTTAAAAACCCCGAAATCAAAGTACCCGCAATCATTTCCGACAACATGGTTCTGCAACAAAACAAGGCAGTAAACCTGTGGGGATGGAGCACTCCAAAAGCCAAAATCATGGTTGAGGGATCGTGGGGAAAAACAGCAGAAGCTGTTACCGGAGCCGACGGAAAATGGATGGTTCAGCTTGAAACTCCCGCTGCCGGAGGTCCATTTACCGTTTCCATTAAAGCCGGAAAAACGGAGAAAGTAATCAACAATGTTATGGTGGGCGAAGTGTGGCTTTGCTCGGGCCAGTCGAACATGGAAATGCCGGTAAAAGGATGGCCGCCGAATGATACCATCAACTTTTCGGCCAGTGAAATTGCCTCGTCTGATTATCCCGGAATAAGAATGTTTGCGGTTACAAAAAGCACAGCTGCTGCGCCGCTCGATGATTGTACCGGAAGCTGGGCTGTGAGTTCACCAGCCACCACAGGCGATTTCTCGGCTACTGCCTATTTTTTCGGATTGAAACTACACAAAGAACTGGGCATTCCGGTGGGTTTGATTCACTCAAGCTGGGGCGGAACACCTGCCGAATCGTGGACCAGCGGTGAACTCATCGGGTCAGTTCCGGGCTACCAATCATTTGCTGCCGAAATACAGGAAAATCAGCAAAATCTGAAAGAATTTGAAGCTTTCCTGGCGAAACTTGAAAACATTCCATTTGATAAACTACCAAAGGAAAATCCGTTTAAAGAACTCAATATAAACGATTCGGTTTATCTCACCGCAGATATTTCAGCATGGAAAGAAATGACTGTACCGCAAACCTGGGAAAACGCCGGTTTGCCCGGATTCGATGGTGTGGTTTGGTTTGTCCGCGATTTTGAATACGATGGTTCTGTGTATCCTGAAGGTCTGGAATTGTACCTCGGCCCGGTTGACGACATGGACGCTACTTACATAAACGGACAAAAAATCGGCGCCAACGAAGTGAGCGGCGTTTGGAGTCTTGAAAGAATTTATCCTATTCCGGCTGACCTGCTGAAAAAAGGGACCAACCGCATTGCCGTAAAAGTAACCGACAACCAGGGCGGCGGTGGCATTTATGGGAAGAAGAATCCTGCGATTGTGAAAGGCGATAAAATTCTGGCCGACCTTGGCGGAGCCTGGAAATACAAGCCCGCCGCTCTTTTCAGGTCAAGTACCGTTTATGTTTATAGCGAAGGCGAAAAAAGTTACGAAGGTTTTACCGGAAAAACCATTACCATGAACGAATACACACCCACCATGCTGTACAATGCCATGATTGCCCCGCTGGTGAATTATACCATCGAAGGCGCTATCTGGTACCAGGGTGAATCGAATGTGGGCCGCGGAAAACAATACGAAACACTGTTCCCGGCCATGATTACAAGTTGGAGAAATGCCTGGAAACAGGGCGATTTTCCATTCTATTATGTACAGATTGCTCCCTACAATTATGGTGACAATGCTAACGAAACCACAGCCGAACTCCGTGATGCACAATTGAAAACATTGTCGCTGGCCAACACCGGAATGGCTGTAACCATGGATATTGGCAACCCGGTAAACATTCATCCGGCGAATAAAAAAGACGTGGGCGAAAGACTTGCCTTGTGGGCACTCGATAAAACCTATAAAAAAGAAGGTGTGATTTGCTCGGGGCCATTGTTTAAAAATGCTGCTTTCAACGGTGCGCAGGCCGAAGTTGAATTTGATTACGGCGTTGGCCTGGAGTTGAGAGGCAAAGAATCGTTTTTCGAAATTGCCGGCCCCGATGGCATTTTCCACCCGGCAAAAGCTACGGTTGACCACGACAAAATTGTGGCTGTTTCAGGCAAGGTAAATGAGGCAAAACAAATCCGCTATGCCTGGGCCGATGATTGCGTTCCCAACCTGTTCAACGGAGCAGGATTACCGGCTTCGCCGTTTAAATCGGCTAATTAAATTTTGCAAATTAATCGTTGGACAATTTTGACTATCTTGACATTTTAATCTGTCTTTATTTTCAACATTGTCCAACGAAAAAAAACAAACCAATGAACAACAAACAATATAACCCTGACGGTTTTATTCCCAAACATGGGGGTTATAAAAGTTTGATAGATAATACCTGACCCATGAATAAAACGCAACAGTTTCTTCATCTTCAGCAAACAGGCAATTTTCCGGGGAAAGTATTGTTCCACCCCATTTTAATGCAGTTTGCCGCCGAATATATTGGCAGCAATTACGGCGCTTTTGCTTCCGATTACAAAGTGCTGGTGGAAGCAAATTTGCGTTGCCTGGATGATTTTGGGCTCGATTTGCTGGGATTGATTTCAGACCCCTACCGCGAAACACAGGCTTTCGGGGCAAAAATTCAGTATGTTACGAACGGTGTTCCGCGTTGTTTGAATTATGTGGTAAAAAGTATGGAAGATGTTATCAGCCTGAAAAACCCTGATGTTTACAAAGCCGAACGCACGCTCGACAGGATAAAAGCTGCCGAACTGCTTTCGAAAAAAACACAGGGAAACATTCCGATAATTGGCTGGATTGAAGGCCCGCTGGCCGAAGCCTGTGACCTGACGGGTATTGAAAATATGATGATGCAACTGATGATGAATCCCGATTATGCCGACCGGCTGATGGATAAATGCATGGTTACCGCCAAAGATTTTGCCAGGGCACAAATTGAAAACGGGTGCCTGCTGATTGGAATGGGCGACGCAGTTTGTTCGCAAATTGATGCGGATACTTATGATTTTTATGTTCGCGACCGTCACCGCGAACTGATTGAATATATCCACAGCCTGGGTGGAAAAATTAAGCTGCATATTTGCGGCAACACCACACATTTACTGCCGTCGTACCAAGATTTCAACCTCGATATTCTCGACCTCGACTGGCAGGTTGATATCAATTCGGCCCGCGAAATTCTGGGCGAAAAAGTGATTTTTGCCGGAAATATTAACCCGGTGCAAATTCAGGATAAATCGCGTGACGAAGTTTTTGAAATGTGCAGGGCGCTGGTGGAAAGACACAAAAACGAACGCTACATTCTCTCTGCCGGTTGCGAAATTACGCCGCTCACCCCTGCTGAAAACCTGAAAGCAATGAGCAAAGCCACCATTTTATAGAGTAGATTCATGGATAATATCAATATCGTTTTGTAACTATAACAGACTTCGACTTCGCTCAGGGTGACCGTCAGACTGAGCGAAGTCGAAGGGTTTTCGTGTATCAATATTTTCGATTAATACATCATCTTTTGCCGTTCGCACACCAAATAAACCCCCTCGTACACTAAAATTTCACGCTGTAATTTTTATATCTGAATTTTGGTTCATCAAATAACAACTTAAAATTCAGAAACATGAAAACAAAAAGTTTTACACTGATGTTAGCGTTGCTGATTTGCGGCGCAGTGGCTTTTGGCCAGACTAAAAAACAACCGGATATTGCCGGAATCCTGAAATCGGGGAAACTGCCTCAAAACCTTGAACTGAAAAACGACCTGCAAAAGTTTGTGGTAACCACCGACCATTTCAATACCGACATTTTCGGAAATTTCTTTAACAAATTCCGCATAAAAGGCGAATACACCCGCGGATTACCAGGCGATTTGGTGAAATGGAACAATGTAACAGTAGCTATGGCAATGTCGCGTAATGCAGAATTTGCAGCCGGAGATGCTGTTGGTTACATGGAAAATTTTACCTACAAAGTCTCGGAAGATATGATGAACCCTGAAAAGTTCAGCACTTTTACCGAACACAGCGCTTTCACAAAAAACCTGGTTTGGGATATGATGGGAATCGAAGGTTTTGCCTGGGCTTATTTTAACGAACTTGAACTGAACAAGCCTTACAAAGCCGCCATGTTTAACGGTAAAATCGACCTCGCAGGAATGGGCTCGTTTGAAAACAAGGATGTGATTCTCACCTGGACTGGAATTACCCGCTGGAGCAACGGCGAGTATTGCGCAGTGATTGAATTTATAACGATGAATAATCCGCTTGATTATGCCGGTGAAGGAATGAGCATGAAAGGCCGCAGCCATTACTGGGGAACCATCTGGATTTCGGTGGAAGACAAACAGGTTGAACATGCCGTTTTGTTTGAAGATGTGGTGATGGAAATCCAGCTGCCCGGCCAAACCACAAAACAGGTAATGGATGCAACCCGTGAAATTACCTACGAAAGAGTGCAATAGGTATTTTTGTTTCGTGTCATTTCGACGAAGGAGAAATCTCTTCAAAAACAGAGGTTTCTCCTATCTTCGGGATGGCAATAAACAAGAGTACAATCAGCTGTTTTATTGATAAATTTAAACCGGAAAAACAACAATTATGCTGCATCCTACAAACCAAAAAAACCTGAAGCAGAAAATTTTCTGGCACCTGAAACTGTTTGCCGGGGCTGTGCTGGTAACCATTCTCTTTATATTTATTCTCAGGCAAGAAATCAATTCTCCAACGCAACTGATTATGCCATTTGTACTTACATTTCTGCAGCTCGAAATTTTTATCTGGCTGGGCACGTATTTTTTTCAGCCCATAAAAATCGACTCCCCCACTTTCAGAAAACAAATTGTAATCAAATTGCTGGTTTTTTATGCCGTGGTATTGGTACTGGCCACTCTCCTTTTTGTTGTTGTTTATGCTGTTCAATATGCCATTCATTATTCCGATTTCAGCCTGTTTATTCCTTCACTGGTGCAACTCGAAATGAAGGGATTTTTTATGGCAACACTAACAGGTTTCGGATTCGGAGCTATTTTCTTTTTTTACGTGCAATGGAAAGAAGCCGTTGACCGTGCTCAAAAACTGCGCGAGGAAAAACTCATTTTTCAGTACGAAACCCTGCAAAACCAGGTAAATCCGCATTTTTTATTTAACAGCCTGAATTCGCTGAGTTCGCTCATTCGCAAAGACATCGATTTGTCGGAGAAATTTATTCAGAAGTTATCGTCGGTTTACCGGTACATTCTCGACAACCGCGAAAAAGAACTGGTTCCGCTGGCCAGCGAAATCGATTTTGTAAACAACTATTTCTTTCTGCAGCAACTGCGCGACGGCGACAAAATTGCGTTGATAAACGAAGCCGGCGATGTTTCTGGGTTGCAGATTGTTCCGGTTTCGATACAGCTTTTGGTTGAAAATGCGCTGAAACACAACATTTCGACACGGAAACAGCCACTGGAAATCACGATTCACATGGAAGGAATCGATAAAATTACCGTGCGAAACAACCTTCAGAAAAAAAACCAGCTCGAGCCGTCATCAAAAATCGGGTTGAAAAATCTGAACGAACGCTGCCGGCTGATTCTTGGCCGCGAAATTGAAACGGCAGAAACTGCTGATGAATTTGTGGTAAAAACGCCCTTGAAAATGATGAAAGAGGAGAAAACGATACTTGATTCTAGATACTGGATATCTGATGACAATCCCTAAATAAGGTTGACAGTTTTTACTAATTATTGACTTTCATTTT
>DAINOH010000029.1:0-29814 GCA_036735485.1 Draconibacterium sp.
AAATCGGGCTCGAATATTCCATGCCATTTCAGTTTGCCGGTTTTCGTTTTATCCTGGCCGGTTTGATGCTTTTTATTTTCATTGGAAAACCCCGGATGATCTGGAATGAATTAAAAGCCAACTGGAAATTCATCGCGATTCTTTCTTTTGCCCAGTTTTCGGGCCAATATGCATTTTTTTATAAGGGCATGGAATTGGTTCCGGCTGCATTAGGCGCGATGATTATCGGTTCTTCTCCCCTTTTTATCGCCGTAGTGGCGCATTTTGCGTTTCACAACGACAAAATGACACCGCTGAAAACCGCCAGCATCCTGATTGGCGTGGTGGGAATTGCCATTATTACTTTGGGCCGGGCAAAAGTTGAACTGAAAAACAGTCTTGAATACCTGGGAATCGGGTTTCTGTTTATCAACAACCTTTTCTCGGGTTACTCAAATGTTTTGGTTTCAAAACAAACCCGGAAAGTTTCGCCGATGGTTTTAAGTTCAACTTCGTTGTTTATCGGTGGACTCACTTTGTTTTTGTTTTCGATACCCACCGAAGGACTTCATTTCGAACCTGCGCCTGCTGTTTTTTACTTCGCTTTGGGCTGGCTGGCGTTTTTATCGGCTGCATCGTTTGCCATCTGGTATGGCTTACTGCAACGACCCGGTGTAAAAGTTTCGCACCTGAATATGTGGAAATTTCTCATCCCGGTTTCGGGTGCAATTTTAAGTTGGATTCTGATAAAAAACGAAAAACCCGATCTTGTTTCTCTGGTCGGAATGGCTGTAATCACGCTTTCATTATTAATGCTGAATTATGCCCACCGGAAAGCAAATGCTGTTATTCTGAATTAGTGGTTTTAACAGCTTTAAAATGCAATGCATTGTTATTGTCTTCACCAACCGGCCAGATTCTGAAAATATAAACTCCGGTTGGTAAATCATAAGTATCAACTTCCACACTCCCTTGATTACTCAATTCCAGGCGTTTTACAATTCTGCCCGAAAGATTAAATATTTCAATGTTGATTTTTTCGTAATTATTTTCCCAATCCTTTACTTTGATAGAAACATTCCGGCTAAACGGATTTGGGAAGAATTCAGCTTCCGTTTCAATTTCCTCAACCTGTTTAAAGGGCGTGCCATATTTCTCTTCCGACGTTTTCCAGTTTTGAGCCAGCGAGTTATCCGATTTAGAATTTATCAGCTCAATGGACATTCCATCGCCATCGGCAACAACCGGCCATGGAATTGTATCGGAATAAGGTACAGAATCGGTGGTTTGTCCGAACCTGTTTTGCAGAATCATGATTTCGCCCGCATTATCCAATTTCCGGGTAAACTGTCCGGCCGCTTTAAAACCATATTTCTGGTAAAACAAAACAGTGTCGTTTGTTAAAACAAGTCCTTTTCCTGACTGTAAAATAGTTCCCGACTGAAAGTGGTAGTAAATTCCATTCGAAAACCGGAAACCATTCAAATCCACCGGTACCGAACCGATGTTGCTGAGTTCAACAAACTCGGGATAGCCATTTTCCGGGTGATACATAATTTCGGAAATAACCAGCGAATCGCCATAAAAACCTTCAAATTGCACAACCTTTTCGGCCAAAGCGCTCCACACTTTCTGCGCTTCGTAATAAACCCTTGATTTTACAAGAGTTCCTGCTATCACTTCAATCTTTCCGGAATATTTCAACCCATTTACTTCTCCACCCACTGCCCGTGGATCACTTCCGTCAATTGTGTAATAAATAATACCGCCAACCATGTTTGTATTCCTTAATTCAACAGCCGCCCTGTTTTTACCGGGTATTTCTGAAACTGAATACTCCGGAGGCATGATTGAAGGGAATAATCCGCCTGCGTAAATTAACTGGTTTAAAACGATATCACGTCGCAGTGGAATATATTCCGAAATCACTTTATTTACTTCAGGTAACCAGTGGTCATTTCTGGTATAAGTAACATTGGTAGTGGTTTTAAGAAAATCGCCCCATCTCGCCGATTCAAGCATCACTGCCTTGTCAATTTCGTTTGTCCGGTACAGAAAACTCTCTCTGAAACTTTCTGGTGACAACATTCCTCCGTTAAAAAAATGCCGGTAAACCGCATCGGCAAACATCATTCTGTATTCGGCATTACTTTTCAGCAGGGTGTGAATTTCAGTAGGCCCACCCTTGTCGTTTTTATTGATATTATTATAATTAACATCGGAATAACGCATGACATGTTCGGCATCCCAGGTATAAAACCTGAACCCGGTTTTGGTGATGCGGTTGTATGCTGCATAATAATTCTGGTGTGCCCAATCATAATTTCCGAGGTAAAAATTCAAAATCATGTAATCGATAAATGCAGGAATATCGAGGTATCTCTTCATTTTCCCGAGCGATTCGGCTGTGGTTAAACCTTTTCGGGCAAATGACAGCATTTCGTTGTAAAAAACATTGGAACCTGAAACCACCGTATTCGGATTGTGTTTGATGATATCAAAATCTTCCGGCCCGGCATGCAGATATTCCGCCAGAAATTCTTCGTCAGGCCGTTCGTGCAAATCGTACAAACCCCAGTACAAACCATTGATAAAAAGGTGAACGTAAATGCCGTGAAATGAATTCCATCCCATTTTATTTTGCATGTCCGAGGCCAGCTGATCACGGAAAAATAAAGTAGTTTTCCGTTGAACGTCATCAAACGGGTGAACCCAGGAATACAGAAATCCATCAAGCACCAGTGTATTGATCGATTTTATATCTGAATCCGGAAAAATTTGCTGCTTCAGCTTTTTGGGACCATACATTTCTTTAAACAGCAAACGCATGGATTGTTTGGGAACTTTCCAGTTTACAATACTGGTTCCTCCCTGGTTCTGCACCCCGCACTCCACCGCAAAATCACGGTTTGGTTCAGGAAACAGAAACTCGGCAGTCACTGCTTTTTCTCTTGAAACATCGGAGTTTGGATATCCCACATACAATCCCGTCTGCGGATTAAACCAATCATCGACATTCATTGACAGTGAAACAACCGGAATGGACTGTAATGCTTCTCCTGTTTCATTTTTGTATGCCGGATCATTCAAAATTGCCGGATCCATTTCGTAGTCAGCCTGAATCGATGAAAAACCACCCCAAACCAAAGGAAATCCTTCTGGTGTTTTTCCTTGCCGTGCCAGTTCATCCGGAAAAATAAAAGTTTGTGTGATTACTTCTGAAGAATCATTTTCAGATAATGCAATAGCCTTTAACACGGTTGAATGCTCAATAATAACCGGTGATTGATAAAGAAGTCCGTTTTTAGACGTTGGCCGTGAACAGTCTATCGTATAAAAAATTTTTGCATCGGGTTTGTTTGCTGTCAGTTGTAGCGTAAATGGAGCATGATAAAAATTACGGCTATGACTGAAAGTAACAATCAAAGTATCTCCGCTTCCGAATGGCAATGCCCAACCGGGTAAAACCATGAAAAACAACCAACAAACCAGCGAAAAGCGAAAAAAATTACGAGGCATTATTTTGTTTACCGCGCCCAGAATCAGTCGAGTTTAAGCACTTCTATTTTTCTGAAATCGGTGTTGTGACTTTCGGCCTGCAAAGAGATGGTTCCTTTGGTAATAATTATATCGCCATATAAATTCAGCAATTTTGTATAAGACGTATCGCGCGGGTCCAATTGTGGTTTTTCATAATGTAAAACCTCTTCACCATCCACAAAATGACGGATTACTTCACCACCGTGCACTTCGAGTTCAACAGTAACCCACTGGTCGCCATGATAGGTTTTTGATTTTGAGTTGTTACAATGTTGTTCAATCAGAACACTGTCCATCACCACGTTGGTTCCGGGTGTGCAAAGATTCATGGTTGAACGTTCGTCTGTTCCATTTCCTCCCAAAAGCTGAACTTCAATTGAAACCGGAAAATCCTGGTCGAGTTCCATGGTTTCGGCTGGTTGACCGTGAATCATCAATCCATTGTTTCTGAAAGCCCAGCCGGGACCGTTTTTTACCTGTTCGCCCACAAAACGGTACTCAGCGCGCAGCCGGTAATGCGAGAATTCACCTTTATAAAAAATGTGTCCGAATTTACCATTCCATTCAGGCCAGTTTTCATACGAAACACGCAGCAAACCATCTTCAACCCTGAAAGTATTGTTGTAATTCACACCTAATTCTTCGCCTTTGAATTTAATCTGCCAGTCATTCAAATCCTTGCCGTTAAAAAGCTGAATCCAGTTTTCTTCTCCGGCCTCCTGTTTGGCAGCCTGGTTTGATTTTGAAGCACAGGATGAGAAGATTAAAATGATACCTGAAAGGGCTATAACCGAAAACAAAATTGATTTTTTCATTTGGTTTAAGTTTTTTGATTTTGAAATATGCGTAAAAATAGCATAAAATATGAATTCAGAAGTCCCTGAATATTTCTCCTTCCAATATTGTGAAACGAACATGTTTGCAGAGACACACAAATTCTGATGAACAAACACATGTGACCCCGAAGCATCGGGGCCATCGGGTGAGAAAGTATAATGAAGTGAAAAACTATAACCGAAGACCAATCAGCAACTTAAATATTTTATACAGATGAAATTATTCATTTTGATTTTCAATCTCTGGTCATTTTTGCTTTGAAAATATCTTTTGCTACTTTAGGCAGCCAAAAATCAGGTTAAATAATATGTATTTTGTGAAGAGGTTTATTTCAGCAATTATATTGATTTTCATTTGCTTCGGTACTTTTGCCCAGAGTATGTTGCAAACAGGCGAACAACCAAAACTGGTGGTTGGAATCGTGATTGAAAACATGCGCCCCGATTATATTCAGCGGTACTGGAATAAATACGGCGAAAACGGGTTCAGAAAGTTGTATTCCCAGGGAGCAATCTGTAATAATGTGCAGTTAAAACAACATATTCAGAATTATGCTTCGGGCACAGCGACTCTTTTTACGGGTGTTTATCCGGCCACACACGGCGTTATCAACAAAAACTGGTACGACAAATTCAATGTAAAAGAAACTGAATGTACCGAGGACAATAGTTTTATTGCGGTGGGAAGCGATTCAAAAGAAGGAAATGCATCGCCGCTCAAATTACTCTCAAATACAATCACCGACAATGTGAAAATATTCTCGATGGGAAAATCGAGGGTTTACAGCGTGGCGCTGAACCGCGAGTCGGCCATATTTTCTGCCGGTCATGCCGCAGATGCAGCCTATTGGTTTGATGTTGAAACCGGCCGCATGATTTCCAGCACATTTTACCTGAATGTTTTCCCCGACTGGGTGAGGCTCTTTAACAGTGAAAATTATGCTGAAAAATACAGCTACCGAAACTGGGCACCGCTTTTACCCGAAATCAGTTATACCGAAAGTCTGGCCGATGATTACCAGTTTGAAAGTGGTTATTTCGGCAAATACAAAATATTTCCTCACACCATCAGTAAATACCTGAAAGAAGCCGGCAGCCTGAAACCCTTTAAAACAACGCCTTCTGCCAACATGATGATTAAAGATTTTGCGCTCCAGATCATGTTGAACGAAGAACTGGGCACCGATGAATTTACTGATTTTGTTTCGGTGGTATTTTCGTCGATGGATTATGAAAACAACAATTTTGGCCCGGTCTCCATCGAAATGGAAGATACTTACCTGAATATTGACCGTTTTATTACCGATATTATTACGTCGGTTGAAAAAAAATATGGCAATGATAATGTATTGTTTTTTCTTACCGCCAATACTTCGGCCCCCTACCCTGTTGATTACCTGAAAAATGAGTTTCACCTGCCCGTTGACTATTTTAATATTGAAAGTGCGATTGCCCTGCTGAATTCATACCTGAATATTACCTATGGCGATAACAAATGGGTGGAATATTATGATGAACACCAGATTTATCTCGACCATAAACTGATTGCCAAAAACAAACTCGATTTGAACGAATTTCAGAACACTGTTGCTTCGTTTATCGACGAATTTGAAGGTGTGATGGTTTCAATGCCCGCCAATTTGCTTGAGCGTGGAATCCAGGCAAACGGAATGCTCGAACCACTTTACAAAACCTATGTTAAAGGCCGCTCGGGCGACTGCCTGTTTGTTTTAAAAGAAGGCTGGCAGCCGCAATACAAATTCAAAAAAGTGATTTACAACGATCAGACTCACATTCCGCTTGTATTTTACGGAAATCATATAAAACCAACTGTTATTCAGGCAAAATACGAGGCTATTGATCTTGTGCCAACATTATCATGGTTGCTTAATATTCCTCCTCCTGATAAAAGTCAGGGGAAAGTAATTGAAGGTGTAAACAGATAATACACTGCTTACTTCTCCTCTTCTTTAACTGCAAGATTTTTAGGATTGTCTTGTTTATGTTTTGTTTTTGAATCCAGCTCAGGTACAAGCCGCACAATTATCGTGGTATCATTTTTCAATTCAAATGTTTGAGTGATACTCTTAAATCCATTCCGCGAAATATTCAGTTCAGGCTTCCCCTGTTTCAGCATCAAGCTGAAAAAGCCATTTGCGTTTGAGATTGTCCCGATGCCTGAAATTTTATCGAAAATATTCACATCGCCAATAATGTTTTCACTTTTGTCGTTCAAAATTGTACCCTTTAAAATTTTGTACTGAGCCCCTGCACTGAAAGGGATGAAAGGAAAAAGCAAAAGCAACAGGTAAAATATTTCAGTTTTCATAATCATTGATTCATGTTTCTTGTTTCCGGCTAATTGTAAGAACATGTTTTTGAAAAAAAAGTTGCTTTTATGATCTGAAAATATGGTTAAAAATTTGTTAAAAATCTTACCTCAAACCAATAATTGATGTTATAAAACAGGTGTTTCAGGAATGTTTCAAAACCTGAAATTGATAAAAGTCATACGAAACTGCCCTACTTCAGCCAGTGTAAGCTAAAACAAACAAACATGCTGAAAAACAGATATGTTACGCAACATATTCAATGGTAGTTATGCAGTAAGAGATTAAATTTGTTAGGAAATAAACGAAAAAAAAGGCACCAAATCTGCTCAGAAAGTGCCTGTATTGGCGAAAAACTAACCGAAATATTAATAACCGATAAAACAATAAAATTAGTCTTATGAATCCGATCCGAACTTTAATCAAAGAAATGGCAGAAAAAAACGGAAGGACAAGAGAAAATCTTCTACCGATTATGCTGGCAGTAGTGGAAAGGGAAAAATTCCTTTCTGAATACTCGATGGTTGAAATTGCAAGGGAAATGGATATTCCGGCAGCCGAAGTTTATGGCACGGCTACCTTTTATTCATTTATCGAAACAAAACCTGTTGGAAAATACATCATCAGAATTTGTAAAACAATTACCTGTTCCATGAAAGGCAAAAACCAGGTTTTGTTTGCAATTCAGGACATGTTGAAAATCAAATTAGGAGAAACAACTCCCGACAAAAAATTCACACTCATGGAAACCAATTGTTTGGGATGGTGCCACAAAGCACCTGCGATGATGATTAACAATGATGTTTATACAGAACTCACTCCTGAAAAAGTGCGCGATATACTTTCAGACTATATGAAAATTGTTGAACCATCTCAAAATTAAAACCATGGCAGTATCAACTCAGCTAAAAAGGGTCGATTTCATTTTTAACAATGAAAACGATTGGGAAAAAGTTCTTTCCTCATCCATCAAAAAGAATCCGCAGGATTTGATTAACGAATTGATCAGCTCGGAATTGAAGGGTCGTGGCGGAGCCGGATTTCCCACAGGATTAAAATGGAAACTGGCAGCCGAAGCCAAAGATGAAGCCAAATACATAATTTGTAACGCCGATGAGGGAGAGCCAGGAACGTTCAAAGACCGCGAGATTCTGTCAAAAGTTCCGTATAAAGTACTCACAGCCATGGCAATATGCGGATACATTATCGGTGCGAAAGAAGGATTTATTTATCTCAGGGGTGAATACCGGTTTTTACTGGATGAATTACTGAAAGCCATTGAAGAATTTCATTATTACTGTCAGGAAATAAAATTCGGATTTACCATTAAAATCTTTATGGGAAGCGGCGCCTACATTTGCGGAGAAGAAACTGCCCTGATGGAGTCGATGGAAGGCAAAAGGGGCGAACCCCGCAACAAACCACCATTCCCCACACAACATGGTTACATGTCTAAACCAACTGTCATCAATAATGTTGAAACGCTGGTGCACACCTATACAATTTTTAAGTATGGCGCCAAAAAATTCTATGATCTGGGTGTTCAATACTCCCGTGGCACAAAACTTTTTTCGGTTTCGGGCGATACGCCAAAACCCGGAATCTACGAACTTGAACTGGGTATGAGCCTGCAGGATTTTGTTTACGAGTTTGGCGATGGAGATACAAAAGCAGTTCAGGTTGGCGGAGCATCCGGTTTTCTGGTACCCCGGAAAAAATTTAAAGATGCAGCCATTGGTTTTAAAGGAAAACTGACTGGTATTTCACTTCCAACCGGTGGATCGATGATGCTTTTTAACAGTTCACGCTCAATGTATAATGTTCTCGACAATTATCTGGAATTTTTCAGGGAAGAATCGTGTGGCCAGTGTACACCCTGCCGGGTTGGCTGCCAGCAGTTATTACTTGGTATTAAAGCTGTTAAACGTGGAGAAAAGCCAGCTTCTTATCTTGACAAACTTCTCAGGTTAACCGAAACTATGCAACTTACTGCCAAATGCGGTCTCGGACAATCGGTGGCCAATTCTTTCTCATCTATTGTTGAGAATTTCCAGGAAGAAATGATTTATTAATCAGAAAACAATCAGAAAATGAATAAGTTAAAAGTTATCATAAACGGATTTCCGGTTGAAATTGAAAAAGGAAAGACCATTCTGGAAGCAGCGGAAAATCTGGGTATTACAATTCCAACACTTTGCTATCATAAAGATTTATGTGTTGCCGGAAACTGCCGGGTTTGTGTAGTGGAGGTTGTCGGGCAGACAAGGCTTTCGGCTGCATGCGCCACGCCCTGCGAAGAAGGCATGGAAGTACTTACCAACAGTCTGAAAGTCAGAAATTCGCGGAAACATATTATTGAATTGTTGCTTGCCGAACACAATGCCGATTGCACAAAATGCTACAGGAACGGAAATTGTGAACTACAAAAATTATCGTCGGAATACAAAATTATGACCCAGGATTTTATTGAACTGGCTCCCTTGAAAAAGTACTCCATCGATATGTATTCTCCGTCAATTATCAAGGACGACAGCAAATGCATCCGTTGCCAGCGCTGTGTTCGTACGTGTGCCGAATTACAGGGAGTAAACGCATTGACCGTTGCACACAAAGGTGATAAAATGAGAATTACCACCTTTTTTGACAAAGCTATGCGCGACGTGGTTTGCACCAATTGCGGGCAATGCGTAAATCATTGCCCTACCGGCGCACTGGTTGAAAAAAATTATATTGAAGAAGTTTGGGAAGCAATTGCAAATCCAACGAAACATGTTGTGGTGCAGACTGCTCCGGCTGTTCGTGTGGGTTTGGGTGAAGAATTGGGTTTACCACCCGGTTCAAGAGTTACAGGGCAAATGGTAGCTGCTTTAAAAAGATTAGGTTTCGACTCGGTTCTCGATACCGATTTTACAGCCGATCTCACCATCATGGAAGAAGGAACTGAGTTGCTGACAAGATTAAAAAAACTCCTGGTGGAAAAAGATGACACGGTGAAACTACCAATGGCAACTTCGTGTTCACCCGGCTGGATAAAATACATCGAACACATGTATCCGCAATACCTCGACAATCTGTCAACCTGCAAATCACCACAGCAAATGTTTGGTACGCTGGCAAAAACATATTATGCAAAAGCACGGAATATCGATCCTGAAAACATTGTTTCAGTTTCAATAATGCCCTGCACCGCCAAAAAATTTGAAGCATATCGTCCTGAAATGCACGACAGCGGCTATCGTGATGTGGATTATGTGCTCACCACCCGCGAACTGGCCATTTTAATCAAACAGGCAGGTCTTGATTTCAACAAACTTGAACCTATGAAATACGACAGGCTGATGGGCGATTCAACAGGTGCTGCTGTAATTTTCGGGGCTACTGGAGGTGTAATGGAAGCAGCTTTGCGCACTGCTTACGAGCTTGTTACCGGAAGAGAAGTTCCGTTTAAAAACCTGAATATTGAACCGGTCAGAGGAATGGAAGGCGTTCGCGAGACAAGCGTGAAAATTGAAAAACCACTTAAAGAATGGTCTTTCCTTGATGGAGTTGAACTGAAATGTGCGGTTGCTCATGGACTCGTAAACGCGAAAACAGTGATGGATGCTGTAAAATCAGGCAAAGCCAACTATCATTTTATTGAGTTTATGGCCTGCCCCGGCGGTTGCCTGGGAGGCGGAGGTCAACCCATACCAACCAACCCGGAAATCAGGAAAAAACGGGCCGAAGCAATTTACGCCGAAGATGGTGCACACACTTTGCGTAAATCGCACGAAAATCCTGAAGTCCAAAAGCTTTACCGCGATTTTCTGAAGCATCCGTTAAGTGAAGTTTCACATCATTTGCTCCATACAAAATATACAAAAAGAGAGCGCTTTTAAAACCGACAAAATCCGGTATCTTTAGGTACCGGATTTTTTTATGACAAATATTTATTATACATCAATCAATACGCCGGTGGGATTTCTGAAAATCACCACAAATGATACTGCATTATTATCCGTTGATTTTTCGGATCAACATTCAGAATCTGGCAGTTATCAACCAGAGATTTTAAAAAATTCTGTGTCGCAATTGGTTGAATATTTCAATGGCACACGGACAGAATTTTCTCTGAATCTAAACCCTGAAGGAACCGAATTCCAAAAAAAAGTATGGCAGCTTGTTGAATCAATTCCTTATGGACAAACTGTTTCCTATCTAGATATTGCCTTGCTTTCGGGGTCAGAAAAAAACACCCGGGCTGTGGGACTTGCAAACGGGAAAAACCCGATACCGATAATAATTCCCTGTCACCGGGTCGTTGGTTCATCGGGTAAAATGACCGGATATGCAGGAGGAATTGACAGAAAAAAATGGCTTTTATTACACGAACAAAATATTGTTAAACCGGCCGGAAAGTTGTTTTAGTTCAAGTATGTTTTTCAGAATAAGACCATCAATCCCAAAACAGGACGAATGGCTCAATTGATTATTCAACCAAAAATATGATATACTGATACTTATCTTTTTGGCCTGACAATTGACTTGAAAATTTTCAGTAAAATTGATCTAATAAATTGGGAAATTTTAATGGGTCCTTTCCTGAAGGAGTTCTGAAGAACTCCTTCTTTTTTTGTCTTTTTCAAACCCATAATCATTATATTCACACCCAAAAAATGATGACAAAATCTGCATTTCTGTTATACATACTTATATTTCCACTCACAATTATTGCGCAGGAACGGTATTCGTCGGTCATGTTTGATGAGATTTCTGCAGAAACTTTTACTTATGCCACAAAAAATGGAGAACCCCTTAAACTCGATATTTATTTGCCTCAGAGCGATCAGGAATCAGAAAGAGCGACACTGATTTATCTTCATGGTGGTGGTTTTTCGACAGGAACCAGAGACAGCGAAAAAATAAAGGAATTTTGTAACCGCCTGGCAGGTTATGGTTATGTGGTAGTTTCAATGTCGTACCGGTTAACCAGGAAAAATACCGAAACCGGATTTGGCTGTGACTGCCCGGCAACCGAAAAACTCAATACGTTTATAAGTGCCATCCAGGATATCCAGGATGCTTCCTATTTCCTGGTTGAAAACCGTGAACAGTTTGGTATTAATCCACAAAAAATTATTCTCGCCGGAAGCAGTGCGGGTGCCGAAGCTGCATTAAATGCGGCATACCAGCCACCCATGTGTTATGGTCTCGATTCGGGACCTGTTTCGTATGCCGGAGTCATCAGTATGGCGGGTGCGATTCCCGATACAGTAGTTTTGTATGAAGATTCAGCAGTTCCGTCACTGTTTTTCCATGGAACTGACGATAATCTTGTTCCTTACGCAACAGCTCCTCATAGGTTTTGCGAAAAAACAAATCCGGGCTATCTTATTTTAAATGGTCCGGCCACTATCGTTCAAAAGCTTGAAAAACTCAATTCGCCTTATTGGTTATATACTTTTTGCGGTGGCGGACATGAATATTCGGATAAACCCATGACTGATTATTTTGATGTAATTACTGAATTCTGCTTCAGGTTTGTGATAAACAAAGAAAAAGAATCTATGAAAACGGTTAAAAAAGGAATAACCAAAGGCGGAATTTACGGAGAATATGAATTTTGCAACAACTAATAAAATCAAAATGAAAAAAATACTTGCAATTCTTTTAATGATGGCCCCTTTCACGATCATTGCCCAGCAAATCAATGTGATAACGTTCAACATCAGGTTTAATAATCCGGGTGATGGCGAAAATGCCTGGCCAAACCGGATTGATATGGTAACCGGTTTATTGAAATTTCATGAAGCCGAAATATTTGGAATGCAGGAAGCTTTGATTGGACAAATTGAAGATGTACAGAAAGAAATGCCCGGTTTTGAGTGGTTTGGTGTTGGCCGCGACGATGGCAAAAACGGTGGCGAATTTTCGCCGGTCTTCTTTAACAAATCAAAGTTTATTTTGCTTGAAAAAGGTACTTTCTGGCTTTCTGAAACTCCTGAAATACCAAGCAAAGGCTGGGATGCAGCGCTCAACAGAATCGTAACCTGGGGAAAATTTCAGTCGAAAGTTACCGGAAAGAAATTTCTGTTTTTCAATACCCATTTCGATCACATTGGTGTTGAAGCCCGCAAAAATTCGGCAACAGTAATCAAAAAGAAAATTGAAGAAATCAGCGGCTCTCAGGGTTTGCCGGTAATTGTAACCGGTGATTTCAATCTTACGCCTGATCAGGAACCAATAATTTTATTAAAGAAATATCTGAAGGACAGTCGTGAAATTTCTGAAACACCACCTTACGGACCGGTTGGAACTTTTAACAGTTTCAAAATTAACGCGCCATTAGAAGGCAGGATTGATTATGTTTTTGTAAACGATATGGTAAAAGTTTTAAAATACGGAGCTTTAACCGATTACAATCATCACCGGTCACCATCTGACCATTTGCCGGTTCTGGTAAAAGTTCAGTTAAAATAAAAATCGCTGCGTGGAATTCAATCTGAAAAGTCTGGAAAACGCTTTCTATTCTGACGGTTACCGTATTGGCAACGCAGTTTGTGAATCGGGTTTTAAAGAAGAAGCTTTATACAGCGCTGTTGCGGAAATGTACTCTGCAATTGATGGTTTTATCGATATGCTGATGGAATATGCCGGGAAATCCAATCAACCGGTTGATTGCAAAAAAGGTTGCGAATGGTGTTGCCATCAGCCTGTTTTTGCTCTGCAGCACGAAATGGATTACCTGAGTTATTTTATTGAAACGCATTTTGATGAACTGCAAAAACAAAAAATTGCAGAAAAGGCTGAAATGAAAAAACAGGCTTTTGGATTTCTTCAGGAAAAGGAGCTACTGAATGCCAAATTTCCGTGCCCGTTGCTTGAAAACGGAGCCTGTATCGCTTACGAAGCCCGCCCGATGGCTTGCAGGATTTATCTCTCTTATAATGTGAAAAGCTGTTTACGTTTTTTTCATCAGCCTTCCGATTCTGAAAGCATTCCAAATCTCTTGGAAATTCCGCTGAAAGCCGGAAGGATGATCAATGAAGGTTTTAAAGCAGCACTGAAACTTTATGGTTACGAAACAAAAGAATTCAGAATTGAAGAAAAGCTTTTTGAGCAATAATTCTTCAATTCTGAATACCATTTTATAAATCATTTATCTCAATTCCTGAGTCCTCCAACTTTTTCACAAACAAATCTGATGGAAAAGGCCGTCCGTTTTTGGTAAGCGCAGTAGTAATCCGTGCTTTTAGAATCAGTTTTTCATCAGCTTTGCGAACAATTTCCTGGTCGAAAATAATTCTTAATCTGCCTTGTCGTCCAGGTTTCAGCCTTACATAAAAATCATCGCCGGGTTTTAGTGGAAATTTATACTCAATTTCTGCTTTAATCACCACAGCATCAATTCCCTCAATGTGCATCTGCGCAAAATCGAGCCCTGCCGACAGAAGAAATTTATGTCTGCAATGTTCGAGATAATTCTGGTAAACAGCATTATTTACAATCCCCTGCAGGTCGCATTCGTAATCACGTACCTGCATTTCAAACTCGAAAGCAAAATCATTCATTTCTGCCATCAATTCTGGGCAACCAGTTTCGGATACCCGCCAAATATCTTCGCAAAAAAACGATGAAATGCATGGGCCCCTTCAACAGGTCCGGCAAACATCATAATACACTTTTTACTGATGACCTGAATTCCGGCATCCTGAAGAATCTTCAGCGCTTCGAGTGTTTCTGACGACTGTTGGATCCAAACCATTGAGAAGCCTCTTTTTGCAGCTTCGTATGCAACCGAAGCCGTTTCATGTTTTGGGGTTACAATCAGCAATCGGTCAATATCATCAGGCAGTTCAGCCAATGTTTTATAGCATTTTACACCCTGGATTTCGTCGGCATTCGGATTAACAGGATACAATACAAATCCTTTTTGCTTTAGTTCGTTAAAAACATACCCCCCGAATTTTTTGGGATTACGGGACACTCCTGCGATAGCCATCCGACGGTTCACAAGAAAACTGTTGATTTGGTTCAGTGTAACATTCATCGTGTTTAATTTTGGTTATTTAATTTCAAATTCGAACAACTTTCGCTCGTCCAAAAAACCTTCCAGCCTGTCTCCAATACCAACCGCTCCCACACCTGCCGGGGTTCCTGTATAAATCAGGTCGCCGATTTTAAGTGTAATATATCTCGAAATTTGCGAAATTATTTCGTCAAAATCAAAAATCATAAGTGAAGAATTTCCATCCTGAACAAGATTTCCATTCTTTAATAATCTGAAACTGATATTCTTTAAATCGGGGAATTCGTTTTTATCAATAAAAGTGCTTCCCAGAACCGCTGACTGATCAAATGCCTTGGCTTTTTCCCAAGGCAAGCCTTTTTCCTTCAGTTTTTGCTGTATGTCGCGCGCCGTAAAATCAATTCCCAATCCTATTTCATCGTAATACCGTTGTGCAAACCGTTTTTCGATATTTTTTCCCAACCGCTTGATTTTTAAAACCAGCTCAATTTCGTGATGCACATCATTTGTCCATCCCGGGAGGTAAAAAGGATCGTTGTTGCGAAGCAATGCCGAATCGGGTTTCATAAAAAACACCGGTTCATCCGGAACTTCATTATTAAGTTCCTTTGCATGAGCGACATAATTACGACCAATACAGATTATTTTCATCTTCAGCTTAAACAGAAATTACTTCTTTACTCTGAGGAAAAGATTGATTCCCAGTGGTTCCTGAATAACATCAATTTTTGATTCATCGATACCTGCCTGAATAGCATAATGTTTTAATTCATCAGCCGACCGGTGGTAAAGAAACCAGTCACCCATTATTTCCATGCTCCGGCGTGACGGATTCTCTGAATTAAAGTTCCCGATTATCATTTCGGCACCATCTTTCAGATATTCATAGTATCGTTTCAAAAGATAAACAAAGTGTTTGCTTTTGAAATAGTCAAATAGCCCGGCACTCCAAATCAGGTCGAATTGCTTTTCGGGTGTGTACCTGATAACGTTGGCATTGTGAAATGTCATAGCATTCAGATATTTCCGGTTTTTGTTTTTTGCATAAGCAATCGCTCTTTTGTCAAGATCGAGCATATCAAAAACCAGCGAATTACCGGGATTTCGTTCAAAAAACTCGTATGTTTCAGTTACAGGGCCGCTTCCGAGAATTAAAACATCCTGCCGTGTTCCCATTGCCTTTTCGTTCAGTTTTTCGAAAATTTCGATGGCCAGTGTTTTACGGTTTCTAACCGCAGTAACAGCACCTGATACATGGATAAATTCGTCCCATTTCCGGTAACGTTCATCGGAATTGATATAATACTGGTAGAATTTTTCAATAATGAAAAAGTCGCCACTGTAACCAAAAGGTTTTGTATAACAAAATCCGAAGAGCGAATTAGGATTTAATATCGATGATATTTTCTTTCTGAATGCTTCAACTTCTTCAGCTTTTACACGGTCAACAAGTTTGTAAAATATCTCATAATCTTCCTTGTCGGGGCCGTTCTTAGCCAATATCTCGTCGACGTATGAATCAATGTCAATATCTTCGATTTCAATTACCGACGTACTTACGCTATAATCATTGTTATTCATTATCTACGATTTCGCCCAGTTCGCTGTTAATTGTTCTGATCATTTCGCGGTATTCCTTGTCAACAGAAATTACTGTCATTTTATCGGCAATAATTACTTCGGGATATTTTACCGCAAAAACTTTGGTAGTATTAATCACATAGAATTTACTCACCTGAATAAACATCTTTTTAGGGAATAAACCTGTGATCTCTTCGAACGACCGGTCGGTTACAATCTCATCTTCATACAAATGAACAATGGTGTTGTCATTATCTTTTTCAATGAAATATACATCTTCGATGTTGATCTTTTCAAGTCCGTTGCTTCCGTGAATAATCAACTGGCTTTTCCCATGATCTTTCAAATCGAAGAACGTGTTGAATTGTTCACTTTCCATTTTCATTTTTACATCGTTGGCAAATTTGAAAATGGCAATTTCGATATTAGTCCTGAGATCTTTATCGGTAAACGGTTTGCTGATATAACCGTATGGCAATGCAACTTTTGCTTTGCTGACCGTATCCATGTCGGTATTGGCTGTCAGGTAGATAATCGGGACATCGTGTTCTTTGGTGATTTGTCTGGCCGCATCAATTCCGGTCATTTCACCTTTCAGATTAATGTCCATCAGAATTAAGTCGGGCAGCTCATTTTCAACTGCGTCAATTGCTTTCTGGGCAGTATCCACCATTCCCTGAACAGTGTAACCCAGGCTTTCAAGGCTTTCCTGAATATCGGAAGCAACAAGAATTTCGTCTTCTACAATCAGAATTTTGTACTTAGAGTTCATTTATTGGTTGATTTAAATTGAATGATAAATTTTGTTCCGTTTGAAAAATCGCTGGTCAGTTCGCCGTCAATCTGCTGGACGAGTCTGTGCAGGATTTTCATTCCTAATGATTTGGTTTTTAATATATTTACATCAGAAGGAATGCCAACTCCATTATCTGCAACAGTAAGTATAAACACATCGTCGCTGTTTTTTTCGAAATGAATGCTGATAATTCCTTCGTTCCGGTTTGCAAAAGCATATTTAAACGAATTTGAAATCAGCTCGTTGATGATCAATCCGCATGGAATAGCAAAGTCCATGGGTAAATAGGCATCATCTATCTGGTAGTCGAAATGAATATTTGCCTGCTGGTTGGAATAAGTTCTGGCAATGTTCCCCGTGAGGCTTTTTATATACGTGGAGAACATGATATTGGCAAGGTTTTTATGATTGTAAAGATTTTCGTGAATGAGCGCCATTGAGTGAATACGGTTCTGGCTTTCCTGCAAAACCTCTTTTAGTTTCGGGTCGTCAATATTCCGGCTTTGCATACTTAAAATGCTCGAAATAATCTGCATATTGTTTTTCACCCTGTGGTGAACCTCGCGCAGTAAAACGTCTTTTTCGGCAAGTGACTTTTTCAGGTATTCTTCGGCTTCCTGGCGTTTCTTTTCTTTTGCTTCCAGTTCCCATTTCATCAGTGTGATTCCGGCAAACTCGTCGATGAGCGAAAGGAGTTTTTTGGCCTCCACCGGTTTCATCAGATATCCGTCAACACCAAGGTGAATTGATTCGATAAAACTGTCCTTTTCACTGTAAGCCGACATTACCACAAACTTGGCTTCCGGTGCGATTTTTTTGATCTCTTTAACCATTTCCAACCCGTTCATTACCGGCATTACCATATCGGTAATTACAAGGTCGGGTTTATGTTTCATGTAAAGTTCCAGCCCATGTGAGCCATTTTCAGCTATATAAAGGTGGTTTACATGTTTTTCCAGAATCCTTCTGTATAATTGACGGATGGTTTCGTTGTCATCAACAAAAAGTACTGAAATGTTATAGCGTTGCCCCGGATTTTGTTCTCGTATCATATTCCTGCGTATTTTTCAAATTGGTTAGCCACTACTTCAATGAGTTTATTTGCATCAATGGGTTTAAAAATGGTATCGTCGCATTTCGAAGTGCCTATTTCATCGTATGCACTTCCCATTACACTTGCTGTTTGTATTACAATGGGTATTTCAGGCCGGATTTCCTTTATTGCTTTTGAAGCCTCAATGCCATCCATTACCGGCATTCTTATATCCATAAGAATCAGGTCAGCTTTGTTTCCGCTTTTTATATAATCAACAGCAAGTGCGCCATTTTCAATCCAAAGAAAACTTGCATTGGTTTTTCTGAGCTGCGTTCTCAGGAGAACAAAATTCATCTTTTTGTCATCAACTATTAAAATTAATTTATCCTGCCAGTTGTACTCCATTGCATGCAAGATTAAGCGGTTTTAAAGATATCAGGTAAAATGAAAGAGAACTCAGATCCTTCGCCCACTTTACTTTTTACAGAAATACTTCCACCCATTAAATTAAGGTAGGTTTTGGTAATGGAAAGTCCAAGTCCGGTGCTTTCGCGACCCGAGGTTCTGCCGTTTGATGCCTGCATAAAACGGTCGAAAATTACATTTTGCGATTCTTCCGGAATACCAATTCCGGTGTCTTTCACCGCAAAATATAGAGAATTACCCCTGATTTCATAGTAAAAATCCACACTTCCCTCATCGGTATATTTACAGGCGTTATTCACTATGTTAATCATAATCTGTTTCAATCGCACACGATCAGTATAAATCAAACAATTATCATCAGGAAGTGAATCTTTGTAACTTAATTTGAGATTTTTATTGACCACATAACTGTTAACACTGAACATTTCGAAGATTTCCTTCGTAAGTCGGTTCAGTTCAAACTCGCTTTTTTCAATTTTGAGAATTCCGGCTTCAATTTTTGATAAATCGATGATATCGTTAATGAGATTTAACAAATGCTCTCCACTATTAATAATGGCACTTACAAATTCATTAAATTCTTCCTCGCTTTCTGCTTCGTGTAACAGGTTGGCAAATCCGAGGATTCCATTCATTGGAGTCCTGATTTCGTGACTCATATTGGCCAGAAATGCCGATTTCAGTTTATCAGATTCCTCTGCTTTTTCTTTGGCCTCAATAAGTTCCTTTTCAATTATAATTCTGCGTTTTACCTCTTCTTTTAGTTCTTCATTTCTGTCTCTTAAAAGTTTGGTACGCTCAATTACTTTCGATTCCAGATTTTTGTTTGCCTGTTCGATCTGGGCATTTTTCTTGGCAATCTGCAGATATAAATCAAAATTATCCCTGTTAAAAAGTTCGGTTCTGTAGGCTGCAATCATACTGATAATAATGGCACCAATAAAGAAAAAGCTGTTGGACAATATGATAGATGAATTCACATTCCAAACAAAACCACAGATGATATAAATGATAATTACAAGCCAGCTTGCAATTGAAAACGCGAGAAATCGTAATTTGATAAGTACCGAACCAGCCAGAAAAACCAGAATTAAACCGCTGCTGTAAACCACAACCTCAGGCATCATCACCAGCATCAATATGATACCCACCGCACCCAGAAAATAGGTTACAAAAATAAGGGTCTGCCAATGTTTTCTGAAGTTTTCGGAATAAGAGTAAAAGAAAACCATCAGAAGCATCACAACAACAATGATGCGAATGGAAATAAACAGATCGAAATGTTGTTGTGCAACAACACTATCGAGATATCCGAAAAAACCATAAATAAATGCTAAAATAAGGTAGGCAAAGCGTGTGGTGATATACGAACTTTCGTAATAAAAATCCCTGTATTCTCTTTCCCTTTCATCAGGGAATTTCAGATTAAACCGATTTATCCTATTCTTTAGCTCTGTCCAATAAAACATGGGTTTTTTTAATAAGTAAAACTGTTCCTTTCCTAGTTGCTATAAAATGATTTAATGATCGACAGTTTCGCCAAAAATAGAGTTTTTTTCGAAAATATATCATAAATAACCTTATTTGGGGTGTAATAAAGATTGATTTTAATTAATTGTAATTCAAAAAGATTGGGACATGTTCAAAACTTAGCTATAACCCAGAATATGTTCATTTACTCATCATTCTCAAACGAACCCTCGTCAACACTTTTTTTGTATAAAGCGGAAATTCTCCATCCATCATCCAGCCAAAATAACCGGGTTGTTCGCGAAGCACTTTTTCAACCGGAACACCCTTGTTTTTGCCAAAATTAAACACTTCCACTCCTTTTTCATCATAAACAATGCGACCGGCAAAATCAACATTCTGGTCATACGACGAAAATTCGCTGAGCTTTTCCATGTCATTTACAATAGGAGTTGATTTATTCCCTTTAGCATCTTCATACTGAACTCCATCATACATTTCGATCTGTGATTTCAGCACTTCGTACGTTGCCCGTGTATCCGCAAGTGCACTGTGAGCATCGGTCAAATCCTTCTGACAATAAAATTTGTAAGCTGCCGCCAGGGTACGTTTTTCCATTTTATGAAAAATTGCCTGAACATCAATAAATTTGTGTCTTTTCATATCTATGTCCACATCGGCCCTGATAAATTCTTCGGCAAGCAGCGGAATATCGAACCTGTTTGAATTGAACCCGCACAAATCACAACCTTCCATAAATTTAGCCAGTGTTTTTGCCAATTGTTTAAAAGTGGGCTCGTCTTTCACATCATCATCATAAATCCCATGAATAAGCGACGATTCGAGCGGAATAGGCATTTCAGGATTGATGCGATAAACTTTTTCTTCTTCCGTTCCGTTCGGATTGACTTTTAACAGGGCAATTTCCACTATTCTGTCGGTGGTAATATTTATACCGGTGGTTTCGAGGTCGAGGACTACCAAAGGGTTTCTTAAAAAAAGCTTCATTTCGGTTTATTAAAAGAAAAGGTACTGCCCAAACCTGATTTAAAGGTGTTCGCAGTACCTTCCCTGATTGATATTTCAAAAAAAATTATGCGTTAATCATCATCGGCATCAGCAACATCAGCGTGTCTTCATTTTCGTCAGCCGACTCAGCAGGCAAAAGTAAACCAGCCCTTGTTGGGTCGCTGAGTTCCACTTTTACATCAGAAGCCGAAATGTTGGTCAAAATTTCCTGAAGGAATGTTGATTTGAATCCGATTTCCATTTCATCGCCTTCATATTCGCAGGCAAGACGTTCAACAGCAGAAATCGAGAAATCGATATCCTGCGCCGAAACCACAAGCTGGTTGTCGGCAATATTCAGTTTAATCAGGTTACTGGCCTGGTTAGAGAACACTGAAACCCTTTTTACCGTGTTGAAGAAATTCAAACGGTCGATCACCATCACATTTGGGTTTTTGGTTGGGATTACCGAATTGTAGCTTGGGTAATTTCCTTCCACCAACCGGCAGATGAGTTTATAATTACTTAATGTAAAAAAGGCGTTCTTTTCATCGAATTCAATCTTCACATCAAATTCTTCTTTCGGAAGCAGGTTTTTCAGCAAACCGGCAGGCTTTTTCGGAAGAATAAATGAAGAATCGAAATCCGATTTCGCGTCTGTTCTGCGATAGCGCACCAATTTGTGAGCATCGGAAGCCACAAAACTCATATAATTGGGCGAAAGTTCAATAAAAATACCATTCATAACCGGACGCAATTCATCGTCGGCTGTGGCAAAAAGCGTTTTTTCAATACCTTTTCTCAAAGCCACATGACTCACATTCACTGATGAAGCCGCTTCTTCGTTCAACTTTGGTAAAACGGGGAAATCATCGGCATTTTGGCCCATGATACTGTACTTTCCGTTATCGGAGAAAATTTCAACCACTGAAGTTTTATCATCAATCTGGAAAGTGAGTGGCTGTTCCGGAAACTCTTTCAATGTGTCGATAAAAAGTTTGGCTGGAATGGCAACAGAACCTTCACCATCGATATTTTCGAGTTTCAGCCTGGTAATCAGTGTCGATTCCAGGTCGCTGGCAGTGATTGTAATTTCCGATTCGGTAATCTGGAACAGAAAATTATCCAGAATCGGCATGGTGCTTTTACTGCTGATAACACGGCTCAATGAGGTCAGGTGACTCAATAATTCGGTACTTGAAACAACAAATTTCATCTTTATTTATTTTATAATTTTTTCGATTTTGATATTTTCCGACTAACGTTTGGCTTATTAACCAAGCACACGAATATACAAACTTTCGCAATATAACCTGTGTCGCAAAAGTTGGATTTTTTTCAGCTTTTTATCAAACGTTTGTAACGCGAACGTCTTAAAAAATTGTAACCGGCCCCTGCAATTAAAACCAAAACAAGCGGAACTCCCACATTTATCCATTGCCAGATTGCTTTTTCTTCGCGAAGTTTTACTTTATCCAGTAATCGCAACAGGATTGTCCGGCTGCGTAACTGCATAATTTCGTTGTGGTTACCCAGATAATAAACTGCATTCAGCAAAAACTCCCGGTTCCCGAAAGTCTGCCGGCTAACCCGGTCATACCCCATTTCTTCGCTGACCCGTGGGGGTTGGCGGGTGTAATCAACTTTGTTGGCAACCATTCCGGCATCGGCAATTACAATCATTTTCGAAGGCTTTCCCTGCGATTTAAAATCAATTGTATTCACCCCGAGGTTTTCAATCATCCTGTTTTCAAAAACCGAAGTAAAAACGCCTTCCACCAAAACACCAACCGGAATAAAAGACTGGTTAAAAAGTTCCCGTGCCGGCGGATTGTTAATATTTTCGAGGCTTACAGAAGATGGTGATTTTACACGCCGTGCATAGGGAGATGTGGTCAGAATGATGGTTTTATCGAGATTTTTATTAGACGAAACAGTATCAACCGATGATACAAACTCGCTAAAAACACGGTTCAGATTGCGGCTGAGCGGATGATTGTCGGCTGGCGTAAGCAACGGAGAATAATACCACGGGTGCAAAGTCCATTGCGCATCGCTTCCCTGCGGGGCAATATTCACCATTAGTTTGGCACAGTCAACATCCTGCAGCAGTTCATAATTTAGCCGAACACCATATTTAAAAAGCTGGTCACCCAGTTTCAGGTCGCGCGGAAAAGCATAAGTTATGTATCCACGTGAAAGGCTGTCGCTGCTGACATTCACAGGATCGATCAGCCAGAGAATCTTCCCGCCGTTCATCAAAAACTGGTCAACGTGATATTTGTCTTTTTCGGAAAAAGGTTGAGTGGGCCCGGCAATTATAAGAATATCAGGTGTGGTTGCTTCTCCAGACAGATTTTCAGCAGAAGTTTGAACAACGTTAAACTCTTCAGAAAGCGAACTGGCAAAATCAAGTACTTCGTAGCGATCAAACTCTCCGTGTCCCTGTAAAAATCCGACCGTTGTTCTTTTTTCCTGCATCAACTTTGAAAATGCATTTACAAGTTCGTATTCAACCGATTCCACCGAATGGTTAAAATTCACTTCATACGAAAAATCAGGATTATTCTTCAGAAAATTTACTGCAGTTTCTTTTCCATTCAGTCTGATCAGAGCTCCGGGAAAAATATATTTTGTAGAGACTCCCTGATTGGTTTTCTTATTAAAACTGATCGGTTTTATTCCCTTATCAACAAGCGATTGCTGAAATTCATCGCGCTTTTCGGTGTTTCTGAAATTGTATGGATCAGTTATTTTCAAGCGGATTGGCGTGTTGGCATAAACATTCAGTACCGCAATTTTTTCAAATACTTCCTGCTGCAATTTCTGCAAACCCGGTTCGAGTTCTCCTTCCAGAAAAAACTCAATTTCAACAGGCTGGGTTATTTCAGAAACAATCTTTTTGCTGACTCCGGCCACTGAAAATCTTTTATCAGAAGTTAAATCAAACCGGAATAAAAAATTGGTGGAGATAAAAAACACAGCCAGCAGCAAAACCGTAAAAACCGAAAACCTTACACGTGTTTTTCGCAGTTTCCATTTACCAGAGCGGATAAGTGTGGCGGTGAGCACGAGGAAAAACAGTGTCATACCGATAAAATAGAGCAGGTCGCGCATGTCGGCAACACCCCGCGAAACCGATAAATAGTGCGTATTGATGCTGAACCAGCCGAGCAGTTTTTCAACCAAAAAAGGCACACCGGCCGAGGCAGCAAAATCAAATCCCATGTAAAACAGAAACGAAATCACCATTGCCAGAATAAACGAAATGATCTGGTTGTCAGTCAGCGACGAAGCAAAAATACCAATGGCAATATAAATGGAAGCGAGGAAAAACAACCCGATAAACGCGCCCCAGGTGGCGCCTGTATCAATACTTCCCACCGGGTTTCCAAGCAGGTAAACCGACAAAAACCAAAGCAGCGCAGGCAACAATGAGATGACCACCAAAACAAGTCCTGCAAAATACTTGGCCGCAACAATTTGAAGATCAGAAACTGGTTTCGCCAGTAAAGTTTCAATGGTTCCGGTACGTTTTTCGTCGGCAAAAAACCGCATGGTTATGGCTGGTACCAGGAAAAGATACAGCCAGGGCGCCAGTGTAAAAAGTCCTTCGAGTGTGGCATAGCCATTTTCGGGAATATTGTACATACCCGGAATCACCCACAAAAACAACCCGGCAACCAGCAAAAAAACCAGTATTACCAGGTAGCCTGTCAGCGAACCTAAAAATGTTTTAATTTCTTTTCTGAATATACTTCCCATTCTCAACTGAAATTACATAAGTCTGTTTCAGAACGTGACAATCCGTTATTTATTCTGTTTCAGCAACTCAAGCATTTTTGCCGCCGCTATTTCCGAAGTCCCCGGATTTCCCATGATTTCGGCCAAACGGTTATAATCATCGAGCATTCTTTTCCGGTATTCCAGGTCGAAAAGTAATCGTTTAAGTTCGGCATTTACATTTTTTACTGTCATTTCGACCTGTAAATATTCTTTAATGGCCGTCTTATTTAAAATGAGGTTGGGCAACGAAGCCCACTCAATTTTCAATACAAATTTCTTCATTACAAAATGCACCGGCCAGCCACCTTCTACCCGGTACAAAACAGCCTGCGGCACTTTAAACAAAGCTGTTTCGAGCGTTGCAGTTCCCGAAGCAACCAGTGCTGCATAGGCATTTTCGAGCAATTGATAAGTCTGGTTAAATACAATCTGAATACCGGTGCCTGCCAGCATATTTTCATACAGTTTTTTATCCACCGTATTAACACCAGCCACCACAAACTGAAACTCTGTTTTGTCTTTTGCCGCTTCCACCATAACCGGAAGCGTATTTTTAATCTCCTGAACGCGGCTGCCTGAAAGCAACGCCACAATTGGTTTTTCAGGTAATTTATTATTTATTCTGAAATCGTTGCTGTTGCTATTTTTTCTGAATTCGTCAATGGCATCCAGCAACGGGTTTCCCACATAATGAACTTTCACTCCCCGTTTGCCAAACCATTCGGTCTCGAAAGGCAAAATCGAAAAAAGTTCATCGACAAACTCCCTGATTTTTTTTACCCGATACTCTTTCCATGCCCAAACTTTAGGGGCAATGTAATAATACACTTTAATACCGTGTTTATGCGCAAACTCTGCCATCCGCAAATTAAAGCCGGGGTAGTCAATCAAAATCAAAACATCAGGTTTGTATTGCAGAATATCCTGCTGGCAGATTTTCATGTTTTTGCTGATGGTCCGAAGGTTTAAGACAACATTCACAATTCCCATGAAAGCCATTTCGCGGTAATGTTTCACAAGCGTTCCGCCCACCTGCTGCATCAGGTCGCCACCAAAAAAGCGGAAATCAGCCTGACTGTCCTTCAGTTTCAACTGTTTCATCAGGTTCGAACCATGAAGGTCGCCCGATGCCTCGCCTGCCACCAGATAATATTTCATTACTCTAAAATATTTTCAGAATATCAGATTTGGGATAATCAGATTTTCCGTTGTTGTATTGAGTCGCCGTATTCATTAAAATGCTCTTGAAATCAGTACAATCAATGCGTATAATATGGTTGCGCCCAAAATTCCACGGGCCGTTTTTTCGTATTTCAGTTTTATAAAAAGCATAAAAACCGCGCTGTTCAGAAAAACACACAGACTGCCCAGTTTTACAAGCGCCTGCAAATACCAGAGTCCTTTTACATAGTCAAAAAAGGAAACATCATTATTTCCGGCGAGGTAAACAATCAAAAACACGAAAACCGGAAGGGAAAATCCGATCAGAAATCCCAGCCCAATCTGGTCAAACCTGTTTTTTCGGCGTTCCTGCATCAGAATTTCCAGTCTTGAATTTCGGAAAGTGTTTTGTAGCAAGTCATGTCAACCGTAACCGGAACAACCGAAACAAAGCCGTTTTTCATGGCATAAATATCTGTTTCAACCGACTCTTCCTCAAAGTTCTTAAAATAGCCCGTCAGCCAATGATAATCACGGCCGTGCGGATCGGTGCGTTTTTCAAATTCTTCCATCCATTTTCCGTGTGCCTGCCGGCAGACTTTTATCCCTTTGGGTTTTCCCTGCGGAATATTCACATTCAGGCAGGTAAACGGCGGGATCCCATTTTCAAGCACACTTTGAAAAACGCGGGCTACCATAATTTTTGCTTTCGAAAAGTCGGCATCGTTGTCGTAATCATCCAACGAAAAACCAATCGACGGAACTCCGTGTAAACTTCCTTCGATGGCGGCTCCCATTGTTCCGCTGTAAATCACGCTGATAGAAGAATTGGTCCCGTGATTGATTCCTGAAACCACAAAATCAGGTTTTCGGTCGAGCAAACTGTTAAAGCTGAGTTTTACACTGTCAACCGGAGTGCCGTTACTTTTATAGGTAGGCGCTCCATGAATCTTTTCAACAGGTACAGCCCTGAGCGGCTGATCAACGGTGATTGCACATGATTTTCCGGACATCGAAACTTCGGAAGAAATCACAATTATATCACCGAAAAACTGCATCACTTCCACCAACTCACGCAACCCTTTTGCATGAATGCCGTCGTCGTTGGTTACTAATATCAAAGGTTTGTCTGACATATTTTTTTTGAATAGGTGACAAATATAACGATTATTAGTTTTTGGGTTGAAAGCTGAAATACAGAATACAACTTTCAATCTGAAAAACTGTAAACTTTTGTGTTTTCGCTTATTTTTGTTTCAGTAATAAAAAGAAATGACAGATTCCGAAATTCATCATCCGCAAAGACCCGGCTCGCTCACAGCGCTTTGCCTGCTTACTTTTGCAGGAAGCGGCGCAGGTTTTATTATTTATTTTTTAGCCTCGGTATTTTTCGAAAAGGCATCCGAAGTCATTATCCGGTTTTCGTCGATGCATTCAACCGACGCGCTATCGCCGCTTTATTTTACGTTGTTTATGATGTTCTCGGCCATTTCGCTGGTTGGCGCCATCAGAATGTGGAAACTCCACCGCGACGGATTTTTTATTTATACAACTGCACAAATCGTGATGCTTGTTTTGCCCTGGTTCTGGCTGGGTATCGAAACAGCTTCTGCTCCGGGAATTATTTTCACTTTGGTTTTTATTGCCGGGTATGCGTTTAACTGGAAAAAATTAAGTTGAATTTACTCTTGTTTTCAATCATAAAATCACAACCAAATGGTGAAACATATCGAGAAACCGACAATTATTAAGGCAGCCGGTGTTGGCGAAAAACAAATAGAAGAATTTATCGGGCGGGTAAATTCGGGAACTTCGGAAGTTAGTATTGCCCGGATGAAAAGTCCGCAGGGATGGTTTGAACCGGGACAGTGCCCTGAATTTGATGAATACACCCTGGTTTTAAAAGGAGCTTTGAAAGTGACTACAAAAACTGGTGACTTGATCGTTTCTGAAGGTCAGGCGATAATCACCCCTAAAAATGAATGGATACAATATAGTACACCATTTGAAGGTGGCGCTGAGTACATTGCAGTTTGTATGCCAGCCTTTTCACCCGGCACTGTAAACAGGGATGAATAAAATAGTCATTTGTGATTCGCTTTTCACCATAAAAGCCATATTTTAGAACCGAATTTTAAACTAAACCAGTAATGAGAACCTATTTCAATCTCAAAGAAACCAGCATGGTGCTGGTAATTTTTCTTATCTCGCTTTGTTCTGCAAAAGCCGAAAATGGTGCAAAAATCGTTGAAAAGAACGGCGCTTTCGAGCTTTATGTTGATGGTGTAAAAACTTATATAAAAGGAGTTGGTGGTACCAACCGGATTGACCTGGCAGCTCAGAACGGTGCCAATGCTTTTCGCACCTGGGGCGGTAATGTGGAATCGATAAAAAAAGATGTTGCGCTCGCAGCGGCCAATAAAATGTACATCATGCAGGGAATCTGGCTTACAAAAGACCGGAAATCGTACCTCGATGAAACCTACAAAAATAAAATGCGCGCAGAAATTCGCCTGTTAGCCGAAACATTTAAAGACGATCCGAATATTCTGATCTGGGGACTGGGCAATGAAATCGACCATGAAGAACAGGCCAATACCGCCGCTGCCTGGCAATTTGTGGATGAACTTGCCGGGATCATCAAATCCATTGATAAACGCCATCTTGTTGCTACAGTGATTACGCACAATCCGAAGGCGCTTGATTCAATTGCCACTTACACCAAAAACCTCGATTTAGTAGGGATAAACAGTTATGGAGCAATTGGCAAATCAGAAGAAATCGTTAAGAAATCGAAATACAAAGGCGCTTACCTTATCACTGAGTGGGGACCGACAGGATGGTGGGAAACCACCAAAACAAGCTGGGGCGCTCCCATTGAACAAACCAGCGAAGAGAAACGGCAGGTTTACGAAACCCGTTACAACAACTACATTCTGGCTTCAAAACGATGTTTGGGTTCGTTTGTTTTTTTGTGGGGGCAAAAAGAAGAACGAACACCAACCTGGTTCAGCATGTTTGTGGAAAACAATGTGGCGGGACTGCCATTAAAAGGCGAAAAAACGCCAATGGTGGAAGCGATGGAACGTGTCTGGAAAGGTACAGAACTGAAGCAAACAGCGCCGGTAGTTGAAAAAATGACGATTGACGGAAAAACCGGAGTTGAAAGTGTAACAGTAAAAGCCGGAAAATGGTTTGAAGGGAAAGTGGATGTTGCTGATAAAGAAAAAGATACCCTTACATTTCACTGGGAAATTTTAAAAGAAGCCACTGTTTTGGGTAGTGGTGGTTCTTATGAGCCCCGTCCTGAAAGAGTTGGCAGTGTGATCACCACGAAAAAACCCGTCTGTACTTCATCGGTCAGCGAACCCGGAAACTACAGGTTGTTTGTTTATATTTCAGATAACACAGGCTTTGTATCCACTGCGAATGTTCCCTTTCAGATTGTACCCTGAAAGCGGAAAAATTCAGTAATAAAAAAATGCCATCCTGGTTCTTACTACCGGATGGCATTTTTTCTGCATAAAATTCTGTTATAATCCCAGCAATAATTTCCCGGCGTCGTGTCCACCGGTAAACATCCGTTCAGGATTTTCAATTAATTCTTTCACTTTTACAAGGAACCCGACTGAGTCTTTTCCATCAATAATCCGGTGATCGTAAGACAATGCCACATACATCATCGGCCTGATCACCACCTGGCCATTCACAGCCACCGGCCGATCAACAATATTGTGCATTCCTAAAATAGCCGACTGTGGCGGATTGATAATCGGAGTCGATAAAAGCGAACCAAAAACACCACCATTGGTGATGGTAAAAGTCCCGCCGCTGAGTTCTTCCACCGAGATTTTTTT
>DAINOH010000029.1:29914-49092 GCA_036735485.1 Draconibacterium sp.
CACCATTGGTGATGGTAAAAGTCCCGCCGCTGAGTTCTTCCACCGAGATTTTTTTACTGCGTGCTTTTTCGGCTAATTCCTTAATCTCAAGCTCAATCTGCGCAATCGGCTTGCTTTCAGCATTTCGCACAATCGGAACCATCAAACCTTTGGGTGTTGAAACGGCAATTCCAACATCCACAAACTTTGGCATTACAATCTCATCACCATCGATTTGTGCATTCACCATCGGATGGAAATCCATAGCCGTGGCGACTGCCTTTGTGAAGAAAGCCATAAAACCCAGCTTCAGTCCATGCGTTTCGGTGAATTTCTGCTGGTATTTTGCGCGCAAATTCATCACGTAACTCATGTCGATTTCGTTGAAGGTGGTGAGCATGGCAGTTTCGTTTTTTACCGCCACCAATCTTTCGCTTAACTTTCTTCGAAGGCTTGACATTTTTTCACGTTCCAGATCGCGCGAAGCTACTTTTGGCACAACCGGCGCAACCTCTGCTTTCGGCAATTGCAAAACGGTTTCCACTTCTTTTTTACCAATCCGCTTCAATCCACTGATAATATCCTCAACAGAAAGACCGTGTTCCTTCATCATCTCCCGGGCAACATCGGTTACTTTCACTTTCGAATCAGCATCTGAACTGATTTCTGCCTTTGTCTCAATTTTCACCTCTGACTTCTTTTCCGTCTTTGCCTCTGCCTCTGCCTTCTTTTCTGGTTTTTCCTTTGCCTCAGCCTTCGTTTCAACCTTATTTACAACCACACTTGTATCGATGGTGCAAACCACCGATCCCACAGCTACTTTGTCGCCTTCCTGAGCCAGTAATTTTATTTGTCCGTCTTCATTGGCAATTACAGTGAGCGTGGCTTTGTCAGATTCAACCTCGGCAATTTCCTGGTTTTTGGCAACCACGGCTCCGTCGGCAACCAGCCAGTGGCCAATTTCAACTTCGGTTATCGATTCTCCCGGACTGGGAACTTTAATTTCAATAATCATGGTGTATTTTGTTACGATTCAACGGTTACGTTTACTTTAAAAACCACATCAAAAATTTCATTCAAACCCTGTTTGTGTTTTTCCATCAGACCAACGGCCGGACTTGCACTTTCCCTGCGTGTTGCAGGAACAAAGCCCAAATGTCCGAGTTTTCGCTGGATGAATGGCCAGGCTCCCATATTTTCAGGTTCATCCTGTGCCCATACAAGACTTGTGGCTTTTTTGTATTTCTTGAGTATTTTATTGATTTTTTCAACCGGAACCGGGTACAACTGTTCCAATCTGACAATGGCAATATTTGTTAAGCCGTTTTCAATTTTATGTTTTTCCAGATCGTAATACAGACGTCCGGAAGTAAAAACGATTCTTTCAACCAAACTTTCAGAAACAAGCTGGT
The DNA here is from genome assembly GCA_036735485.1 of Draconibacterium sp. GTDB lineage: Bacteria > Bacteroidota > Bacteroidia > Bacteroidales > Prolixibacteraceae > Draconibacterium. The sequence goes on from DAINOH010000029.1 coordinate 31,306, forward strand.
CGTCGATTAACTCATTAAATCCGCCCTTTTCAAATTCTTCGGTTTTTGAGAGAACCATCGGGTGACGCAGTAAACTCTTTGGTGTAAAAACAACCAGTGGAATGCGGGTTTTCATTTTAACCTGCCTGCGCAACAAATGAAACATGTTTGCCGGTGTTGTAGGCTGAACGATCTGCATATTATTTCCGGCTGCCATCTGCAAAAAACGCTCGATACGGGCGCTTGAATGTTCCGGTCCCTGGCCTTCGTAGCCATGAGGCAACAGCAGGACAATCCCATTCATCATTCCCCATTTTTCAAAGGCCGACGAAATATACTGGTCAATCATTACCTGTGCAACATTGAGAAAATCTCCGAATTGGGCTTCCCACAAAACAAGTCCGTGCGGCTGTACCAGCGAATAACCATATTCAAAACCTAACACGGCGTATTCCGAAAGCGGGGAATTAAATACATCGAATGGAGCCTGGTTTTCATCCACATTTTTGAGTGGAGTATATTTTTCGTCAGTCCCTTCCACCACAAAAGCAGCGTGACGATGTGCAAAAGTTCCGCGCACACTGTCCTGCCCGCTCAAACGCACCGGGTGTCCTTCGGCAACCAAAGTTCCGTAAGCCAGCAACTCGGCCATTGCCCAATCGAGCCGGCCATCACTCATCATCATCCGGCGATCAGCCACAATGCGGTCAACCTTTTTAAAGAAAGTCAGATTATCCGGTAAGTTGTTTATTTTATCAGAAATTGCCTGCAATTTTTCGGCCGGAACCATGGTTTTTACGTTCGGATTGAACCCGTCTTTCTGCGGCATATCGTAGGTTTTGTATTCATTCACCAGAAAATGCCTTATGTTGACTTTATCAATTTTCTCCGAATCGCTGTATTTTCCTTCCAGAAACTGGTCGAATTCTTTCACCTCTTTTTTTGATTCCTCCAAAGTCAACACACCCAAAGTATCCAGCTTTTCGGCATAAATATCACGCGGATTCGGATGTTTTTCGATGGTTTTGTACAACAACGGCTGAGTGAAACGCGGTTCATCCCCCTCGTTGTGCCCGTAACGGCGGTAACAAAGAATATCGATAAAAACATCAGACTGAAATTTCTGACGAAACTCCATGGCTAACTTCACCGTGTAAATCAGAGCTTCCACATCATCGCCGTTAACATGAAACACGGGAGAGCGGGTAACTTTGGCCACGTCGGTACAATAGGTACTCGAACGCGCTTCGAGGTAGTTGGTGGTAAAACCAACCTGGTTGTTGATTACCAGATGAATGGTGCCACCGGTTTTGTAGCCTTCCAGTTGCGACATCTGAATGGTTTCGTAAACCACGCCCTGTGTTGCAATGGCAGCATCGCCATGAATGACAATGGCCGCAGCTTTACTAAAATCTTTGTTATAATTCTTTTCAATTTGCGATCGCACAATGCCTTGCACAATCGGCGCAACTGTTTCGAGATGCGAAGGATTGGGCACCAGCTTCAATTTCACTTTATTACCGTGGTCGGTCGTCACTTCATTTTCGTACCCGAGATGATATTTCACATCGCCCTGCGAAATTTCTTCTGTATATTCCTTGCCTGTGTATTCTTTAAAAATGTTTTCGTAGGGTTTTTCGAGAATATTAGCGAGCACATTTAAACGTCCGCGGTGTGCCATCCCGATCACAAATTCTTCGATGCCCAGTTCCGCACCTTTTTCAATCACAGCATCCAGCGAAGGAATCAGCGTTTCGGCTCCTTCGAGTGAAAATCTTTTCTGCCCAACAAATTTTTTGTGGATAAAGTTTTCGAAGCCAACCGCCAGTTTCAGGTGATAGAAAAAATGTTTTCGCTTTTCATCAGAATATTCTTCCGAATTCCGGCTGCTTTCCATTTTTTTCTTCAGCCAGCTCAACACTTCAGGATGTCGCATGTACATATACTCAACACCCACCGACCGGCAATAAGTTGCCTCAAGGTGATCAATAATATCTTTCAGTTTGGCAGGCCCGATTCCGATTTCATTTCCGGCCTGGAAAACAGTTTCAAGGTCTTTCTGTTCTAGCCCGAAATTCTCAATTGCCAGGGTTGGCTCGTATTTCCGGCGCGAACGTACCGGGTTTGTTTTGGTAAACAAATGACCACGCTGACGATATCCATGAATCAGGTTCAGAATGGCAAATTCCTTGTCGATTAAATTTGATTTTACAGTTGAATGCGATGGGGAATAGTTGGTCCGGGCTAATTCAAATCCCAGGAAAAACTGTTGCCAGCTTTTGTCAACCGAATCGGGATTACTGAGCCACGACTGGTACAATTCTTCGATTGCTGCCAATTCCTGATTTCCTGCTGAAGAAAACTTATCCATTGTTGATTTTCAATTTTATATTCATCGATTAAAAAAAAACAAAAATCCATATCTAATGTTTAGGAAAACCAAAGCATTTCTAATAAAAATGCATGTTTTAAAAATACAAATACTGTAAGATTATTGCATAACTTTAATGTGAAAACAAAATTATTCGCCATGAAAAAAATAACAACAACTTCAATCTTGTTAATCATCTCATTTATTGCTGTTTTTGCCCAAGCCGAATTCAAAGACCAGTTGGTGAGACGAGATGGAAAAATTATTATTTGCCGTATTATCGAAATCGGGGACGATGAAATTAAATACAATGAGCAGGGGCTGAGAAGCGACATCATTATTGGAATCGACAAAGCCAAGGTTGAAAAGATTGTTTTTGCCGATGGAAATGAATACAAAATTGACAACCTGATGGGTGTTTATGAAGATTTGAGCACACAGCGGAAAAACAACCTGAAATTTAACCTGTTCTCCCCTATTTCAGGTGGTTATGCCATTACTTATGAACGAAGTTTAAAACCTGCCCGCAGCATTGAAACCGAAATCGGCTTGATTGCCAAAGGAGAAAATAACCAGATGGATATGCCCGAAGCCCATGGACTTTTTATAAAAGCCGGCTATAAAATGATGCGCTCGCCTGATTTTTACATGCGGGGAATGAAATATGCCCACATTCTGAAAGGTTCGTATGTAAAACCTGAAATCGCATTTACTTCCTTTACATACGATAAGCCTGAATATTATTATGATAGTAATGCTGAAACCAAAGAGTCAGGTTCAACGACAAAATTAGCATTGATGGTGAATGTCGGAAAACAGATTATTTACACCAATGCATTCTCAATCGACTTCTTTGTCGGAGCAGGTTATGCATTTGGAAAGTTAGATCCTGACCTACATTATTATGCATTTGTTGGCACAAGCGGCGATGTGGCATTTATTATGTCTGGCGGTGTGAGAGTTGGATTTTTATTCTGATTTATCAGAGTTTCAAAATTTCATTCAACAAAACATAAAAAACTTAAAACTCTTTTTATGTTCGGTTGTTATTGATTCAGAATTTATTCTGAAAAATAAAAGTCAAAAATCGAGCATATGAAAGCTATTGTTTCAGGTGTATTATTATTTCATTTACTGATTTTCGCTGCATCTCTGAATTTATCGGCCCAGGATACGAATCTGGTAAATGAACCTGTAAAAAACGTTTTCCAGGGAACCCGTTTTATCAACCTTCATTCAGCAAATGTTGCCGATAAAAACGAACTGCAGTTGTTTATCCAACACCGGTTTGGTGATATCAGCGGTGGTTTTTACGATTTTTTCGGATTGGATGAATCATCCTCAAGAATTGGCCTCGAATACGGACTTTTCAACAATTTTAATATTGGGTTAGGTCGAAGTTCTTATATGAAAACCTTCGATGGATTTCTGAAATACCGGATTCTTGCACAATCGGCAACGTTTCCGCTGACAATCACGGCCACTGCCGCGGGTTCTGTTCCAACTATAAAAGATGTTTTTCCGGAAGAATTCGACAGTTTTTCTGAAAAAGCATCGGGGAATATCCAACTCCATTTTGCCCACAGTTTTAAAAAACTCGGATTTCAGCTTTCACCCGGTTATATTGCCACCGGCTTTATTCCGGTTGAAAACGACAAATACTCATTTTTTACGCTGGCTGCCGGTGGTTCTGCAAAACTGTCAAAAAAGGTATCCGTGAATCTTGAATATCTTCATCGCTTTGAAGACAAAATTGATTATGTGAACCCAATTTCGGCCAGTATTGACATTGACACGGGCGGTCATCTTTTTCAGATTATGATTTCAAACAGCCAGCAAATGTACGATCAGGCAATTATTACAAACCCAACAGGAGACTGGACAGAAGGTCATTTATTCCTGGGATTTAACCTTGTAAGAGAATTTAACTTTAAACAATACGAATAATGGAAAGAAGAAAATTTTTCAGAAATTTTGCGGTTGGCGGCAGTTTGCTTTTAACCGCGCCAATGTTGTTCAACTCCTGCTCAGGCGACGATAATGGAGGCGATAACAATAACAACAACAATAACAACACGGGTGGTATTACAGTGGATCTGAACAGTTCGGAATATTCTGCTTTGAAAACCGTGGGTGGTTTTGCCTACAAAGATGATATTATTATCATCCGGTCAACTGATACGGTTTATCTGGCATTGTCAAAAGTTTGCACCCATTCAAGCTGTACAGTAACCTACAACTCTACCTCCAAGGATATTCCGTGTCCGTGCCACGGTTCAAAATTTGCAACTACCGGAGCAGTAATTAACGGACCTGCTGCCAGCCCATTAAAGGTTTACAGTGTAAAAGTAAACGGGAATATATTGACAATCAGTTGAGATATCACAAAAAAAGAATTCCGGAATAATTACATTTCTGTAACCATTCCGGAATTCTCATAAATTAAGGAAACGGTCAGTTTCTCAGCATTATTTTAGCAGAATACTCTTTGCTCCCTGAAATTACGCGGCAAATATAAATTCCGGGTTGAACCCTTTGCCCGTTTTGATTTTGGCCATTCCAGATAATTTCATTTCCGGTCGTTGTTACCGAACTAATCAAACTTCCATCTACAGAATAAATCGAAATTCTTGCCTGATCAAAATAAGGATTGGCGAACCTGATTGTGGTTTCGGCACTAAAAGGATTCGGATAAACCAAAAGCTGCTTTTCATCTTTTACCAAAAGTTCGGTTTCATTCCCAACATAAATACTGTTGGCGCGTCCCGGTGTTCCGAACTCAGCCACCGAAGCTTTCCAATTGTCTGCCACCGAGTTATCAAAAGTATAATGACGAAGTTCGAGTGTTTTTCCGGTACCATTGGGTTCAGTTGCCCATGGCGCTGTACTTCCAAACGCCACCGAATCAACAAGTATTCCATTCATAGTAAACAATCTCACCGCATCACCCGTTGCGCCCAGCCCGAAATTAAAATCTCCGGTTTTATTTAATACTGTTGGATGTATTGTACTGAAATTTGTTGAAGATGCACAAACAACCAAATATTCATTGCTTTTTAATACGGTATTACCGGGAATTCTAAATATATGGTCGTTTTCACTGTCTTTCATCACCCAACCCGAAATATCGAGGTCGGCCCTTCCCCAGTTAAATAATTCAATCCAATCTCCGGCATCAGCATTGTCGGCTGATTTGTAGTTAATTTCATTGATAACCACTGAATTTCCATCGTTCACAGTTTCTTCGAATACGGCTTTGAAGGTTGTGACTTTTGTAAGAGAAATCTCAATAGTGCTATTTATATTTTTCGTGCCGCTTATTTCCCAATGTCTGAATTTATACCCTTGCTTTGGCACTGCAGTCAGTTTTACAGGAACATTCTGAAAATATTTTCCTGTCCAGTTTTCAGCCTGGATATTTATTGTATTCAGATAAATACTTCCAGCATCAACTGGTGAGATTACGGTATTAACATCAAAAATGCCGGCACGGGTGAACTGCTGGGTAATATGATTCCGCACATTGGCTGCCCGGTTGTTGCCAAAAGTCCGCATGGTCTGAATAGCGGCATTCCATCCTCCCTCAGAAGGTACTCCCCACCTTTGATAATGACGGTAAATTTCAGGTTGCATAATATTGGCAATACTGTCGATTTTTGCAACCACGCGATCAGCTTTAAAGGTGGTGTTCATCATATCGGCAAACCGGTTAATAAAGGCATTTTTAAACTTCGTATTTTCAGTCAGTTTTCTGAAAAGCAAAGTTGACCACGCAGGATTCGGCCAGTCGGTGTTGTTAGGTTCAAGTGCAAATTGAATGGTATTTAAAGTGTAAGCGCTTCCATTATAAATACCAAAACCAAAATCAGTGTCGTACATCAGCCAACGCCATTTTGACCCTTCGCGCTGTTCTTTCCAAAACTTAATATTGTTTCCGGGCCAGTCGCGGTTATCAAAATAGATTTGCGAAAGCATGTAATCTATGTAATTACTGATGTCAACCTGACCAGCAACCACCTCATAATTTGCATCAGACACAAGGCTGTGTGAATTGAGAAAATCAACAAGTTCAATATAATCTTCATTGCTCCCCTCCACAACTACAGCATTATTTTCAAGAATATCAACCATTGCCGGATCAACACTGTGGTTTGCATCAAGATAATCTTCATTTATTTTTTCTCTCAGGTTTATGTGCCCCCAGTATTTACCGTTTAAATACAACACAACAGGCTCAAATGCCTGAATATCTGTGTCCATATCTTTAACAAGATCGGTCATGAATCCATCACGGAAACGCGTGTAATCATAATCGTTTCCGGCATTGCGAAGTACAATCGATTTAAATGAGGTTATTGGTTTTGAATTAAAAAGCTGGACTCCCTCAAGAGATGGATCACCATATTCATTTCGGAAAAACACCGCCAGTGATTTTTGTGGCCTTGCCCTGCTCCAGGCTCCGAAAATTTTTATACCACAATTCAAAGAAAAAATCCGGTTGCCATCCTTTCCGGTCATCTCAATACCGGCTGGTTTTTCCCAGTCTTCCCAGAAATTGGCACCAAAATACGGGTTTGAATTTTCATAAGAATCCCCCAGAACATAAATTCCGGTTTCGTTATCCCAAAGATTCATTGAATCAGTGGTTATTGCAACAACCGGCAGGGTTGGTTTTGCATCGAAAATGTAGGTGCGCGATGCTATTTTACCCGGGGCTGCCCCAGGTTTGAATGCCCGCGCGCGAACTACCATGTTTTTATTGATATCAATCGGTCCCCTGAACTCCGGACTGTTTTCATCCGGATCAGATGCATCGAGTGTAAATCTTATAGTTTCTCCTTCGGCAATACCCGAAAAACTTAATCTTTTGGGAGATGATAGAAACATTTCGTTTATTGAAAAAACAATGTTGCTTTTTACCACTTCAGTGACCAATGTGGTTGTATTCAGGTTCCCGGGAGTGGGTTCATAAAAATATCCCCATTTACTGAGTTCATTTATATTCCGGCCATAAGAAAATCCTGCAGGAATCACACCATAGGAAATTGAATCGGAAACAGAACCATTTTTATTGGTGATACTGACAGTCTCGCCGGTGGATGACAGTTTAAAACTGGTGTGCGGATATAATACCGGCATTTTAAAATATTGCGAAGATGCAAGTGGTGTTGAATTATTACTTACATAACCTACTGTCAAAAAGGGTGTTCCCGACATATCAGAAGACCCAGCACCCGAATTGTGAATTTGTATTGCCAACACATTCCCGGCAGGTTTTAACAGGTTGATTTTGTCGGATAAATCAAAAGCCTCTGGTTCCAATCTCTGGTAAATAGTTGCTTCGTGAGAATAAGGTGAAGTTTTATAAGTAACAGGTGTTCCTGGGGCACCTAACCCAGCTCTTGCAATTTCAGTTCCGTTAAGATAGGCTACAAAACCATCATCATAATCCATGTGTAACCACAATGCCCCAATTTTGTCAACATCAGCAAGGTTAAAAGTGGTACGGATAAAAACCGAAACTGTACCATTGGGAAGTATTGTGTTGTCATCGTTATCGCCAAAACCAAATCCTGATGGCCCCGATTTCCAGGATGTATCATTAAACCCCGATGTTTTCCAGGTTGCAGCAGGCTCTGATGTGGGAACCAGGTATTTCCAGGTGTAACCCATGTCGATGATCGTATTCCATCTGATCGGAACCTGTTTTTTGTCCTTCCCTGAAGCATATACTAAAAATGGTTTTCCAGGCTCAAGAATAAATTCAGGAAATTGCCATTTCAGCAGGTTCGATTTGCTTTCACTCAGGTAATAATCAGCCAGATTTACCGTTGTATTTCCGGTATTGAGAATCTCAATCCAGTCGGGTGTTTCACCATCCTCATCGTAAACCACGTTGCGGTTTGACGACATCAGTTCGTTAATCTTTAAATTCTGTGATTTTACCTCTGAGCAGAAAAACAAAAGCAAAAAAACGGGTAATATTCGTTTTATTAAGTTCATGCAGTGCCTGATTTAAAGGTTGCAAAACAACAAAATAAATGCCTGAAAGCAAAACAGATTGTGTTAAAAGGGTAAGCATAAAACAAAAAAAGACCCTTTTCACAGGTCTTTTTGCATCATGGTGTATGATTTTTTCAGATTATTTCAAAGTCAATGATTCATTTGCTTTTGCAACTATATCGAAACTGATTTCAAACTCGTCGTAAATCATGTTGTCGCCAAGACTTGCAAAGAATTTTCCCGAACCGTAACGGATATCCCATTTTGTGCGGTCGATTTTTGCTGTTCCGTTCGCTTTTACAACGTTTTTTTCAACACTGATTTTTGCCGGAAAACTGATTTCATTAGTTATCCCTTTAATTGAAAGATTGCCTTTCACAGTATATTGACCGTTTGAAGCAGGCTTTACCGATGTGATTTCAAAAGTTGAATTCGGATATTTTTCAACCGAAAAGAAATCATCTGATTTCAGGTGACCCACAAATTTCTTGTTGTATTCTTCGTTTGTAAGGTCGGTACATACAATCGAATTCATATCCATATTTACCCTGGCACTGGTGACATTGTTTTTTTCAACGGTTACAATTCCATTGCCTAACAACAGATATCCGGTATGTTCACCTGTAACTTTTTTCCCGGTCCAGTTTACTTTACTTGCCTTTGTATCGATTTCAAAAGCGGTTTTCTCTCCTTTTGTGGTTCCTGCAAAAACAGTCGATGCTGTAATAAGAACTCCTAAAACGATTGCAATTGATTTTTTCATTTTTTTCATTGTTTAATAATTTACGATACAAAAGTACCACCTGCAAACGCCGAAAAAAATAAACTAGTTTAATAAAAATACTTTTTAGTCTTTTTTTCTTGCCCTTTTTGATAAAATCTTGCTTAAAAACACCGGAGTTACTCCCAAATAGGAGGAAATATGGTATTGAGGAAGCCGTTGAATCAGTTCCGGATGAATTTTTATAAGTTCTTCGTAATTTTCTTCGGCTGTGTTTGTAAGTATTGAAACCAGTCTTCGCTGCAAAAAGATGTATGATTTTTTGATGTACCTCACAAAAGATGAAAAGTTGTTGGTAAGCAGGTTTATGTTTTCGTCGGAAATTGAATAGACAACACTTTTTTCGATAGCATCGAGAAAAAAAGCGGTGGTGGCAGGTGTCGAAAGGTCGCCAATCCACTGGTTTTCGCGGGCAAACAGGATATTAAATTCCTTTCCCGAAGCGTCGATAACATACATCCGCAGCAAACCCTTCTCGACAAAATAATGGCGGGTATTACTATCACCACTCTGAAAAATGATTTCCTTTTTATCGAAAACTTCCTTTTGAAAAGAATCTTCAATCAGTTTCCGTTCCCAATCGGTCAGCTTCCGGTTGTAAATATGTTCGTAGTAACTGATAATGGTTCCGCACTTTTCCATCGCTATTTTCATTTAGTGTAAATGTAGAAAAGCTTTCATAAAACAGAAGTACGTAAAACGAATTAAAACGCAAAGATACTTTTCATGATTATTATGATTTGTGAACATACTTTTCTTTCAGCAAAAAAATGTTTTTCTTTTTACAATATTAGATAGGTGTTTTAATTGCCCGAATGGTTACTTTTATGCACTTAAATAAATCAGTTAAACCATCTCTGAAAAGGGAATAAAATCAGAATGAAATGAAGAAATTTTTTGTTTTTGCAATTGCAACGGTTTTAATGGCCGGAACAGCATTTTCGCAGGTTAATACCTTGTCGAAAAAAGAGAAAAAAGAAGGTTGGGTACTGTTGTTTAATGGTAAGGATTTTTCGGGCTGGCGTCAGTGCAACGGAACTGCAATGCCCGCCAACTGGGTAATTGAAGAAGATGCTATGAAAGTTTTGATTGGCGAAGGAAAACAACCCGGTCAGGGTGCTAATGGTGACGTAGTTTTTGGCGATAAAAAGTTTAAAAACTTCGAACTTTCAATCGACTGGAAAGCCAGCAAAATGGCCAATTCGGGCATTTTCTATTACGTTCGCGAAGTTCCGGGAAAACCTATTTATTATGCTGCTCCTGAAATTCAGGTACTCGACAACAAAGATGCAACCGACAATAAAATCGATAGTCACCTTGCCGGCTCGCTGTATGATATAATTGCCGCCGACCCAAAAACAATACATCCGGCCGGTGAATGGAACACCTGCGTGATTAAAGTGAAAGACGGCAAAGCGACCATCAGTATGAATGGAACCAAAGTGGTTGAATATACGCACTGGACACCGGAATGGGATACAATGGTGCAGAACAGCAAATTCAAATCATTCCCCGGCTGGACCGAAGGAATCTCGAAAGATGGTTACATCGGATTACAGGACCATGGCTACCCGGTTTGGTTCCGCAACATCAAAATCAGGGAATTATAATTTTTAAATTTTATAATCGTAATTTTCAGGCTGAGGCTTTTCACAGGGTTTCAGCCTGAATAATTTATATGAATCAGGCATTTAATAATTATGACAAAAAATCAGAATGGGGTTAAAACTCTTTCTCCTTTCAGATATCACAAATCCGTTCACTGAAGTGAACGGCAATAAAGTAAAGTCACAACAAGAAATCTTGAAAGACGTTATTTCCGTCTGCTCAAGCTGACGGTTGAAGTCATTTGCGATTTCAAAAGGCTTTATCCACATTTGTCATTATTTTTAAAATTTCCTGTTACAATAATTTTAAAATCACCTTTAACTATGAAGTCACTATTTTCTGTTTTTCTCCTTTTTTCCCTGTTTTTAGTTTCCTGCCAGAAACCGGCACAAAATAAAGCAACCGATTACACGCAATTTGTTGACCCGTTGATTGGCAGTGGTTACCACGGCCATGTTTTTGTGGGCGCCAGCGTTCCGTTTGGGGCGGTTCAGCTTGGCCCGAACAACGAAACTCAGGGCTGGGACTGGTGTTCGGGCTATCACTATTCCGATTCGATACTGATTGGTTTTGCCCACACACGTTTGAGCGGAACTGGAATCGGCGATTTGGGAGATGTGGTTTTCATGCCGGTTACCGATGATTTCAAACCCGGCGCCGATACCATCCCCTATCCCTGGAAATCGAAATATTCACACGAAAAGGAAGTGGCTCAGGCCGGTTACTATTCGCTTCACATTGACCGTTACAATATTGATGCTGAATTAACGGCCACCAACCGCGTTGGTTTTCACCGTTATAAATACAACAATGAAGGAGATTCGAAAATCGTTGTAGAATTGAAATACGGCACCGGCTGGGACAAAATTACCTATGGTTCTGTTGAACAGGTTGATAAAAACACCATCCAGGGCTACCGGTTTTCAAAAGGCTGGGCCGAAGACCAGAAAATTTTCTTTTATACCCAATTCTCGAAAGAGATTAAAAGTTTTGAAGTACTGAATGCCAACGACGGAGAAGGCATTTTAACTGTGCTGATTGGCTTTGAAGGTAATGGCGAATTGCTGGCAAAAACGGGCATTTCAGCAACAAGTGCCGAAGGGGCTAAAAACAATCTTTTGACTGAAATCGATAAAGAACTGGGTGAATGGAATTTCGAAGGCGTAAAGAAAATTGCACAAACCATGTGGAATACTGAACTGGGCAAAATAAAAGTGGAAACTTCAAATCTTTCCGACAAAAAAATATTCTATACCGCACTGTATCACACCATGATTGCACCGTCGCTGTTTAACGATGCCAACGGCGATTACCGCGGTGCTGACAAACAAATCCACCAGAATCCGGGCTACCAGACATACACCACTTTTTCGCTGTGGGATACGTATCGCGCTGCACATCCGCTGTTTACGCTGGTTCAGCCCAACCGCATCAACGATTTTGTAAATACAATGCTTGCCATTTACGACCAGCAGGGAAAACTGCCGGTGTGGCACCTGCATGCCAACGAAACCAACTGCATGGTGGGCTACCACGCCATTCCGGTAATTGCTGATGCTTACCTGAAAGGGTTCCGCGGTTTTGATGCCGAAAAAGCTTTTGAAGCGATGAAAGCCTCGGCCATGAACGATTTCCGCGGGGTTGACTTTGTAAAATCGCAGGGCTACATTCCGGCCGATTCACAGGTTGAATCGGTGGCACGCTCCATGGAATATGCCATCGACGACTGGTGTATTGCGGCAATGGCGACTGCATTGGGAAAAACCGAAGAAGCTGCATATTTCTCGAAAAGAGCCAAGTATTACGAAAACTATTTCGACCCGCAAACCCGCTTTATGCGTGGAAAAATGGCCGACGGAAGCTGGCGCGCTCCTTTCAGTCCGGTTGCCTCACAGCACAATGCCGACGATTATTGCGAAGGAAACGCCTGGCAATATTTGTGGCTGGTTCCGCAAAATCCAGAAGGTTTGATTGAATTGCTCGGAGGTGAAGAACCGTTTGTGACCAAACTCGATAGCCTTTTCTCGATTTCTTCGGAACAGATTGAAGGTGCGTCTTCTGATATTTCTGGCTTGATTGGTCAATACGCACACGGCAACGAACCCAGTCACCACACCACTTATATGTACGCTTTTGCCGGCCAGCAATGGAAAACAGCCAGCCTTGTACGCGAAATCTGCAAAACCATGTACACCGACCAAAACGACGGTTTGTGTGGCAACGAGGATTGTGGCCAGATGTCGGCGTGGTATGTACTGTCTTCAATGGGAATGTACGCGGTAAATCCGGCAGCCGGAGCCTATGTTTTCGGAAGCCCTGTTTTCGATAAAGCTGAAATCGGTTTGCCTGAAGGAAAGACTTTCAGCATTGTGGCTGAAAATAACAACGCCGAAAATATCTACATCCAGTCGGCTGAACTAAACGGGAAACCTTACACAAAATCGTTTATTACGCACAAGGATATTTTAGCCGGTGGAACGCTGAAACTGGTGATGGGCAACCAACCCAACACGACATTTGGCGCTGCTTTGGAAGACCGGCCAAAATCGATGGTTTATTGATTCGTAAAATATGAACAACGTTTTTGTAGAGACGCAAAATTTTGCGTCTCTACAAATGACAAACCACAAATAACCAAAAAATCATGAAAAAAATTGCAACTATTTTTACCCTTGTATTATTGTTGGGATGCGGTGGTAAAGACGCGCAATTGGGCGTCTCTACGACGGACCAACCCCAAAAATTAATCAACCTCGTTAACCCGTTAATGGGAACCGATTCCGATTTTTCGTTATCGAATGGAAACACCTACCCTGCCATTGCACGCCCGTGGGGAATGAATTTCTGGACGCCGCAAACCGGGAAAATGGGCAACGGCTGGGGCTACATGTACGACGATGTAAAAATCCGCGGCATCAAGCAAACCCATCAACCCAGTCCATGGATTAACGATTATGCAGCTTTTTCATTTCTGCCCGTAACAGGCGAACTGAAAATCAATGAAGACGAACGCGCTTCTTGGTTTTCGCACAAGGCAGAAACCGTCAAACCACACTATTACAGCGTTTACCTGGCCGATTACGATGTTACTGCAGAAGTAACGCCAACAGAACGTGCCGCTATTTTCAGGTTTACTTTTCCTGAAAGCGACAGTTCGTATCTTTTGCTCGATGCTTTCAACGGCGGTTCATCAGTAAAAATTATTCCCGAAGAACGTAAAATAATCGGCTACTGCCAGAACAACCATGGCGGTGTTCCGGCCAATTTCAAAAATTATTTCGTGGCGATTTTCGACAAGGATTTCGAAATCACAAAAACCTGGAAAGAAGAAAAGCTGGGCGATGCAAAAGAAACAACAGGATTTCACACCGGCGCAGTCATTGGCTTTAAAACAAAAAAAGGCGAAAAAGTGCATGTAAAAGTAGCTTCGTCATTTATCAGTCCCGAGCAAGCACAACTCAACCTCACCCGCGAAATCGGCGACAAAAAATTTGATGAAGTTTGTGCCGAAGGTGAAGCCAACTGGGAAAAAGAGCTTTCAAAAATTAAAGTCGAAGGCGGAACCGACGAACAGCAACGAACTTTCTATTCAAGTTTATACCGTGTTTTGCTTTTCCCACGGAAGTTTTTCGAGATAAACGACAAAAACGAAATGGTGCACTACAGTCCGTACAACGGCGAAGTTTTGCCAGGCTACCTGTTTACCGACAATGGTTTCTGGGATACTTTCCGCGCGGTGTTCCCGTTTTTTACGCTGATGTACCCCGAACTGAATGCGCAGATTATGGAAGGCCTCGCCAATACTTACAAGGAAAGCGGCTGGCTGCCCGAGTGGGCCAGTCCCGGTCACCGTGGCTGTATGATTGGCTCGAATTCGGCATCGCTTATTGCTGATTCTTATTTAAAAGGCATTCGTGGTTACGATATTGAAACATTGTACCAGGCGATATTGAAAAACACCGAAAGCTGGAATGAACAGGTAACATCGGTGGGCCGTTTTGGCGCTGATTATTACAACAAACTGGGCTACATTCCTTACAATGTAGGTATCAACGAAAACACAGCCCGCACGCTGGAATATGCTTACGCAGACTATTGTATATGGAAACTGGCAGAAGAATTGAAACGTCCGCAGGAAGAAATTGACAGGTTTAAAACACGGGCCCAAAACTACAAGAACGTATTTGATGCAGAAACCCGGCTGATGCGTGGCAAAAATGAAGACGGCACTTTTCAGTCGCCTTTCAGTCCGTACAAATGGGGCGACGCGTTTACCGAAGGAAACAGCTGGCACTATACCTGGAGCGTTTTTCAGGATATTGAAGGGCTGAAACAACTGATGGGTGGCGATGAAAGTTTTGTAGGTATGCTCGACTCGGTGTTTGTGGTTCCGCCAATTTTCGACGATTCGTATTATGGTTTCCCAATTCATGAAATACGCGAAATGCAGATTTCTGCGATGGGAAATTACGCCCACGGAAACCAGCCCATTCAGCACATGATTTACCTGTACAATTATTCAACCCAGCCGTGGAAAACACAAAAACATGTGCGCGAGGTGCTCACCAAACTCTACACGCCCCAGGCCGATGGGTATTGCGGCGACGAAGACAACGGACAAACTTCGGCCTGGTATGTTTTCAGCGCCATGGGATTTTACCCGGTCTGCCCCGGCAGTGGTGAATATGTTTTTGGTGCGCCGCTGTTTAATAAAATCACGCTGCAACTCGAAAACGGGAAACAGTTTGTGATTGATGCCGCCAACAACTCAAAAGAGAATTTGTATGTTTCAGGAATCAGTCTGAACGGAAAACAGTGGGTTAAAAACTACATTACCCACGAAGAACTTCTAAAAGGTGGAAATCTGGGGTTTACCATGACTAACCAGCCGGATAAAACCCGGGGAACAACCAAAGAAAGTTGGCCGTATTCGATGAGCAGGGAATAGTTCAGTGTTCAAAGTTTAAAGTTCAAAGTTTTAGGTTCCGGGTTAAAAAGAATCCATTCGTCAGGTGGCGGGTGGATTCTTTTTTGTGTTGAGCTGGCGACTTCTCGTCACCTGCTCAATAATTGGGCAACCTGAGAAAATTCATCAGCTGAGCCAAAGTCAGCAAGTGAATGACAAGTTCAGTTGTTAAAATCAAATTGATACTGATTTAAAAAAAATAAAGATTCCATCTCTCGTTCTGAAAGATGGAATCTTTGTTTTTAACTGCCCGTCAACTGTTTACAGGCTGTAACTTATTCATTTAAAACTATTTTTTGTCAAACACCTGTGTTTCTGAGCGGTCGCCCATGGGTGATGATGATGACGATTCGATCACGAGGTTGGCGCCATCCATTTTGTAAACGGCCTTCATGGTCATATCACCATTATCCATTGCAATTTTTGAAGTAACAGTCAGCACTTTTTTATCGGCCGACCAAACTGCCGTTGATTTCACATCCATGTCCCTGAAACCTTTGTTGGTGCACTCTTTTCCATCTAAAGTGTACTTACTTTTGCGAATCCTTTCCTCTCCATTGAATTCGCTTTTGGTTTCGATACTGATGTCAGCTTTTGTCTGAACAATTGTGGCAGATTTTGGAGCAAAACTGCGTTCACCCAATTTACTTTTCGAAGTGTTCAAACTCCAGTTTCCCGAAAAATCGGTTTGTGCGAAAACTACCGCCGATAATAATACGGCTGATAAAACTAAAATGATTTTTTTCATGTTGTAACGTTTTTTGGTTTAATCGTCGTTTTGACACGAATAGAACAGAATAGTTTAATTCAGTTTGTAAATTGATTTCAAAAATATATTTTGTAGTAATTTATTAGGTGTAAAACCTCAATCTGTTTTCCTGAACTCAGATTTCATCATTAATTTTCTACTTTTGAAACCTGTTCATAAATGAAAAAAATATCAACCTGACTATGAAAACTACACTCTTATTATTTCTCTTGATTCTGGCAATTACATCGTTTTCACAAAACACGATTAACAAACGACACAATCCTTTTGCAGCACCACCCTTTCCAAACGAAAAAGTCACATTTCAAAATCCGATTATTCCCGGATTTCACTCTGACCCGAGTGTCTGCAGGGTTGGCGATGATTATTACCTGATTACAAGTACTTTCGAATATTTTCCGGGAGTTCCGGTTTTTCATAGCAAAGATTTGGTGAACTGGGAACAAATCGGCTATTGTATCAACCGCAAAGAACAACTGCCGCAGGGCATCAACATTTTTGCCGCCACCATCCGCCATCACGACGGACTGTTTTATATGATTACCACCAACCTGAAAGGCCGGTCGGGCAATTTTTATGTAACTGCCACCAATCCGGCAGGCCCTTGGTCAGATCCCGTTTTCATCGATGTTCCCGGTATCGATCCTGACCTATTCTGGGATGAAGACGGGAAAAGTTATGTAATTTCATCTGAATTTCTGTTGTACGAAATCGACCTGAAAAACGGCAAACTGCTAACCGAAGGGAAAAAAGTGTGGTACGGAACCGGTGGCAGGTATGCCGAAGGTCCGCATATTTATAAAAAAGATGGTTTTTATTACCTGATGGCTGCAGAAGGTGGCACCGAAGAAGCCCACTCCGAAACCATTGCCCGAAGCAACAACATCTGGGGACCTTACACTGAAAATCCGGCCAACCCGATTCTTACACATGTGACAGCGGCTGCACAGGGGTTTGGCATTGGGGGAACCGGGCATGCCGACATCATCCAGGCACACGACAACTCGTGGTGGATGGTGTTTCATGGCTATCGCAATATTTCTGATAAAGTGCATCACATTCTCGGTCGCGAAACCTGTCTCGCCCCGGTTACCTGGCCAAAAAACGGCTGGCCGGTTATCAACGGAAACGGAACTGTTACCGAAAATATGACCTGTGAAACACTGCCGCTAAAACCACTTCCGGCGAAACCGGCTAAAACTGAATTTGACAAAAAAACATTGGGACTTGAGTGGAACTACATTCAATACCCTGTTGAAAGTAATATTTCACTCACAGAACGCCCGGGATTTCTAAGGTTGATAGGCGCT
>DAINOH010000030.1:0-21076 GCA_036735485.1 Draconibacterium sp.
TTTACACTCCTGTTAAGTGAAGCCTGAGATTCATAAAAACAATCTGGTAATATCCTTGTTTTTTTCTGATAACAATAATTCAGAAACAGAATGAAAAATGTAGCTTTAATTACCGGGGCATCCTCCGGAATTGGAAAAGAACTGGCAAAAATACATGCAGCAAAAAGTGGCGATCTTGTTTTGGTGGCACGTCGCGAAAATGAACTTGCAGCATTGAAAAACAGCCTCGAATCGGAATACAAAATCAGTGTTTTAGTTATTTCAAAAGATTTGTCAGACACCAGTACACCGGCAGAAATTTTTGCTGAAACCGAAAAACTCGGAATTCAGGTTGAATACCTGATAAACAATGCCGGTTTTGGCGGGCATGGATTTTTTTATGAGCGCGAAATTGAAAAAGATTTGGCGATGGTGAATGTAAACATTACCTCGCTGATGTTGCTCACCCGTTTGTATCTTCCGGGTATGGTAAAACGTGGAACCGGGAGGATTTTGAATGTTTCGTCAACTGCCTCATTTCTGCCTGGTCCGTTACAGGCAGTTTATTACGCCAGCAAAGCATTTGTCACTTCTTTCAGTCAGGCGCTAACCGAGGAACTTAAAGGAACAGGAGTTACTGTAACTGCGCTTTGTCCGGGACCTGTGGCTACCGAATTTTTTGATACAGCCAACATGCACGGTGTAAAAATGCTGAAAACCCAAAAAGCCATGACACCTGCAAAAACTGCTGCAATTGGTTACCGCGACATGATAAAAGGCCGGCTTTTATCGTTTGACAATGGGTTGCTGAAGTTTGCACTCAACTGGCTTGTTCCGTTTACACCCCGCAGGTGGGTTTTGAAAGTTTCGAGAATGACAATGGAAAAATAAAGACAGCCTCCTTCTTATTCCCCCAATGGGGGAAGGAAAGAAAAAACAAAATAATGGCATATGAATAATACAGATTCTAAAACTTCTTCCCTCACAGGGGAGATTAAGAGGGGGCTCGTCGCAAATGTAATTGGCGCCACAGGTCTGGTTGGAAAAGCACTTGTTCAGCAATTGCTGAATGACGATCGGTTTGAAAAAGTGATGATTTTGGTCCGCCGCGAAACCAGCTTGAAACATCCGAAACTGGAACAACTGGTTGTTGATTTTGGCAGAACAGAAACCTGGGCAAAACAACTTACCGGCGATGTTTTGTTTTCGGCATTGGGAACCACCCTAAAACAGGCTGGCAGCAAGGAAAAACAATGGGAAATTGATTTTACTTTCAACTTGAATTTTGCACAAAAAGCAAAGGAAAACGGAATTGAAAATTTTGTGCTGGTTTCGTCGGTGGGCGCCAACTCAAAGTCGTCCATTTTTTATACACGCATGAAAGGTGAGCTGGATGAGGCTGTGTCAAAAATCGGGTTCAGCAATCTGATAATTTTGAGGCCTGCCTCGTTAACCGGTCCACGCGAAAACCGGCGACTGGCGGAAGAAATCTCAGTACCTGTTCTCAATATTCTAACCCGGGTTACGATGAAAAACTATCGTCCAATCAGCGATGAAATGGTAGCAAAAGCCATGATAAATGCCGCACTCCGGAATACTGGCGGTAAAACAATTTACGAGGGTGCCGAGGTTTTTAACCTCGCTGCTGAAGAATTGTAATTCATATTGGACAGATTTAAATATCAGACTTCAACTACGCTCAGTCTGACCGTCACACTGAGCGTAGTCGAAGGGTGTTTATTTTTCTGTCGTTAATTATCAATCTTAAAATTGTATTGATTTGTAATGGATTGACTTTAAATTCAACTTATTAATTAAACAAATATCAAAACAACCTGAAAATGAAAAACCTGTTGAAACAAAAACCTTATTTCCCTGCAATCCTGTTACTCGTTGTTTTTGCACTTCTTTTCACAGCCTGTGCCGATGTTACCAATATCGACGCCTGCAAAACCTCCGAGCCGTATGGTTTTCTGGGTGGTTTGTGGCACGGAATTATCGCTCCGGTCAGCTTTTTCGGCAGCCTTTTTATGGACGATGTGGCCATGTATGCAGTAAACAACAACGGTGGCTGGTACGATTTTGGTTTTGTACTCGGCGCCGGAATCCTTTTTGGCGGCGGCTCACGGGCCTCAAAATGTAAATAGTTCTGGATATTGCCATAAATTCATTTACTTCTGAAATAATGGTTTGGTTGGGGAAAGTGTTTTTTGACTAACCCTGGTCCCGAATAATCGGGACATGCCAGGTAAAAGTAATAACCAAATTATCGGGCTTTAGCCCTTAATAATAGTGTATGTGACTAAAGTCCTTTGTGCATAATTTTTCTTAATCCCCGGCATAAATGCCTGAGTTAGTCATTTTGATTTCATTTTTCTTAGTGTTGTAAAATGGAATATTTGTTGATTTTTTCAACCTCTTGTTCTGTTTCGTTTTGTTCTGCCTGAATCTTTTTTTACTTTCGCCTTTCATTAAAGAACAACCTAAATTTTAAGCGGTTATGAAGAAGAACTATTTATCTGAATTGGCGAAACCGGTTTTTGTTTTGTCCATTATCCTTTCATTGGTGTTTTCAGGGTGTCAGCAACCACCAAAAGCTGATGAAACAGTGAAAATCGATATCAACACAGTGGGCGAGCCTATTAGTCCCTATATTTACGGGCAGTTTATCGAACATCTCGGCAAATGTATTTATGGCGGAATCTGGGCCGAAATGCTCGAAGACCGCAAATTCTACTACCCGGTAACTTTCGAATTTAATCCCTGGGGAACAGCAAACGACCCGCAGTGGAACACCGGCGAATACAAATTTCTGAACGCTTCGCCCTGGCAGGTGATTGGTGAAGAGAAAGCGGTTTCGATGGATAAAAAGTCGCCGTATGTGGGCGAACAAACACCGGTTGTCAAATTGAAAGGCGATGGTTCTGCAGCCGGAATCAAACAGGCCGGAATTGAGTTTATTGCCGGTAAAGAATACACCGGACGTATCGTACTTGCCGGCGATGCATCGGCTGCTCCGGTTACAGTTCAGATAACTTCAGAAAATAACGAAACGGTGAAAGTTGAAATTCCCGAAATCAGCAGCGATTTCAAAACATACCCGCTTTCTTTTACAGTTCCTTTTGCCGGCAAAAATTGCTCGGTCGAAATTGTAAGTGCCGGAAAAGGCAGCTTCAAAATCGGAACTGTTTCGCTGATGCCAGCCGATAACATCAATGGCTGGCGGCCCGATGTGGTGGCGCTTCTGAAAGAACTGAATTCGCCGATTTACCGCTGGCCGGGCGGAAACTTTGTAAGTGGTTACAACTGGCGCGACGGAATTGGCGAAATGGATAAACGTCCGCCACGCAAAAACCCGGCATGGAAAGGTGTTGAACCGAATGACGTGGGTGTTCATGAATACATGCAACTGATGGAAATGATTGACGCCGAACCTTTTGTGGCTGTAAATACGGGTCTTGGCACTGTTCAGGAAGTGGCTGCTCAAATTGAGTATTGCCGTGGCAGTCAGGATACCCCACTGGGCAAACTCAGGGGCGAAAATGGCAGTGCTGCTCCTTTTAACATCCGTTTCTGGGCTGTTGGTAACGAAATGTATGGAAACTGGCAACTCGGTCACATGCCTTTGAGTGAATATGTATTGAAACACAACGACATGGCCAAGGCAATCTGGGCTATTGATTCAACCGCGAAACTGATTGGTGTGGGCGCTGTTGGCGAATGGAGCGAAACCATGCTTTCGCAATGTGCTGATTATATGAATCTTTTGAGTGAACATATTTACTGCAAAGAAAAAGACTCGCTGCAGGAACATGTGGTTCAGATTAAAAACGATATTAAACGTGTGGCCGACGCTCACCGCAACTACCGCGAGAAAATTGGCGGATTAAAAGAAAAGGACATCCGCGTTGCCATGGACGAATGGAATTTCTGGTACGGCGACTACATTTACGGCGAACTGGGCGTTCGTTATCACCAGAAAGACGGTCTTGGAATTGCGATGGGTTTGCATGAGTATTTCCGCAACAGCGATATTTTTTACATGGCTAATTACGCGCAAACCGTGAATGTAATTGGCGCCATCAAAACCACACAAACCGCTTCTGCATTCGAAACCACAGGTCTGGTTTTAAAACTGTACCGCAATCAGTTTGGTTCGGTTCCGGTTAAAATAGGAACTCCTTCCAATCCAAATCTCGATATTTCGGCAGCATTAACCGAAGACAAAACTGCCCTGACAGTTGCCGTTGTAAACATGGATGCCAATTCGCAGAATGTTTTAATCGATTTGGGCGAAATAAAAGCCGGCAAACAAGGTCAAGCCTGGGTAATTCAGAATGCCGACCCGGAAGCTTACAACACACCCGGCGAAGAACCCAAAGTCATCATTGAAGAGCAACCGCTTGATTTCAGCCAAAACGTAATCGGAGTTCCCGGTTATTCAGTGAAACTGATTAAAGTGGCGCTGGTAAAATAAAAACTTAAAACCACATAGACACATAGGCACATAGAAAACTATTGTGAACTATGTGCCTATGTGGTTCAAAAAAAAATAAATCCAACCGACTGGTGAAAATGAGAAATAGGAGATTTTCTTTCAAATGGAATTGCTCCCGCTAAAGTTTCTATCCGGTAAAATCTTAAAAACTGACTAAATCAAAAACCTGCATTAATTAAGCACCATGAAAATCAAAACTTACCTGCCAATTTTTATTTTGTTTCTGTTGGTCGTTTCGATGGTTAGTTGTGCCCAAAAACAATCAGCCCGCGAAACCATCAAACTTACAAAAGACTGGAAGTTTATTCTGGCTGATAACGAAGCATTTAAAAATACTGAATTTGATGATTCGGGATGGCGGTTACTGAATGTGCCGCACGACTGGAGCATCGAAGGAGAATTCAGCGCCGATAATCCGGCATCGCCGGGTGGTGGTGCACTTCCGGGCGGAACAGGATGGTACCGCAAAAAATTTCAGGTTCCCGAAACTGATAAAGACAAATTAATTTTTATCGATTTCGACGGGGTTTACCAGAAAAGTGAAGTGTGGATTAACGGACATTACCTCGGAATGCGCCCGTATGGTTACATTTCGTTCAGATACGATTTAACGCCGCATCTCAATTTTGGCGGCGAAAATGTGCTGGCCGTAAAAGTCGATAATTCGGTGCAGCCTAACTCGCGCTGGTATTCCGGCTCGGGTATTTTTCGCAATGTGTGGCTGGTAAAAACCGGGAAAGTGCATGTTGGTCAGTGGGGTACATTTATTACAACTCCTGAAGTGACTGCGGAAAATGCTCAGTTAGTGATAAAAACCAGAATTGAAAACCAGTTGGGGAAAGAAAATAACTTATCGCTTAGAACCATCATTTTCAATCCTTCCGGCAAAAAACTCACAAAAGCTGAAATCAATGTAAATCCCTGGAAGAACAGTTCTGAGGAGTTCACAAACGAAATCAAAATTGAAAATCCGGTTTTGTGGAGTGTCGAAAATCCGCAATTATACAAGGCCGTTACCGAAGTTTATTTTGATGGCAAACTGACCGACAGCTATGAAACACTGTTTGGAATTCGGTATTTTAAATACGATGAAAAGGAAGGATTTTCGTTAAACGGAAAAAGAATGAAAATTCTGGGTGTTTGCCAGCATCACGATTTGGGATGTCTCGGAAGCGCCATTAATACGAGGGCTTTGGAACGCCAGCTTGAAATTCTGAAGGAAATGGGAGTCAATTCAATACGAACCTCGCATAACCCTCCCGCACCTGAATTGCTTGATTTGTGCGATAAAATGGGTTTTATTGTTCAGGATGAAACTTTCGATATGTGGCGCAAAAAGAAAACGCCTTTCGATTATTCGCACAGTTTTCCGGAATGGCACGAGCGCGATTTAACCGACCACATTCTTCGCGACAGAAACCATCCGTCGGTGATGATGTGGAGCATCGGAAACGAAGTTCTGGAACAGTGGCAACAGGTTGATGCCGATACAATCAGTATTGAACAGGCAAACCTGATTCTGAATTTCGAAAAAAACATTGACACAAGCCTGATACATACTTCAGAAATGTCGGTGAATTCGCTGATTACCAACAAACTGGCCAATATTGTTAAAAGTCTCGATACAACAAGGCCGGTAACCGCTGCCTGTAACGACGTAAGTCCGCGGAACAACCTGTTTAAATCGGGGTCGCTCGATTTGTATGGTTTTAACTATCATCACCAGAGTTTTGAAAAGTTCCCTGAAAACTATCCGGGTAAAAAGCTGATTATTTCTGAGTCATCTTCAGGTTTAATGACACGTGGTTTTTACCAGATGCCTTCCGATACTATTTTCATCTGGCCGACCCGTGGTCGAAACCGGGCAGCTTCTTTCGGAAACCCGGAGCAGCAGTGTTCGGCTTACGATAATTGTCACGTACCGTGGGGCTCAACGCACGAAGAAAGCTGGAAACTGGTAAAAAAATACAACCATGTTGCCGGAACTTACATTTGGACCGGATTTGATTACCTGGGTGAACCAACACCTTACTGGTGGCCGTCGCGCAGTTCGTATTTCGGAATCATCGACCTGGCAGGTTTCCCCAAAGATGTGTATTATATGTACCAAAGCGAATGGACAAACAAAGATGTTTTGCACCTTTTTCCGCACTGGAACTGGCAGCCCGGACAGGTTGTGGATTTGTGGGTTTACTATTCCAATGCCGATGAGGTGGAACTTTTCCTGAACGGAAAATCGCTTGGGAAAAAATCGAAACAGGGCGAAGAGTTGCATCTCGTCTGGAAAGTCCCGTTTGAAGCCGGAACTGTGAAAGCAGTTTCGAGAAAAGCAGGAAAAGTGGTACTTGAAAAAGAGATTAAAACTGCTGGAACAGCCACTCAACTGGTGGCAAAGGCCGACCGTTCGTCAATTACTGCCGATGGTGACGACCTTTCGTTTATCACGGTTGATGTTACCGACGAAAACGGTATTCTTGTTCCCGATGCCATGAATCAGATTCAGTTTGAAATTTCGGGTAACGCCAGAATTGTGGGTGTCGATAACGGAAATCCGGTAAGTCACGAATCAATGAAAGGCTCAACAATAAAGGCATTTTATGGAAAGTGCCTGGTTGTGGTACAGGCCGGCGAAAAAAGTGGCGAAGTGGTTTTAACCGCCAAAGCCGACGGTTTAAAAGAAAGCAAAGTAAAAATCAAACTAAAATAAATAGTTGAAAACGACCCTGGAAGGGGCAGATAATAATAACCCGGGGTGAGCGAACAAAGTGAGTGTAACCCCGGGAAAAAATGAAACGAAAATTCGTCCGCATTACAAAAAGGTTTAAACCCGGACTGCTGTTGCGGACGAAACAAATTGAAATTTCTGAAACGAACCAAAAAATGAAATAGTAATGAAAAAGCTACAATTCTTCTTTCTTGCCGCGCTGGCTGTTTTGTTTGTCAGTTGCGCAGTCGAATCCAACGAAAAACTCTCGGTTTCATCACCCGACGGAGTGAACAAAATTGATTTCGTGCTCGAAAAAGGTGTGCCGAAATACACCGTAAATCATGGCGAAAAAGCGGTTATCAATCCTTCGAAACTCGGCTTTGTCTTTAAAGACGGGGATAATTTCGATGCCGGATTTAAAGTACTCGAATCAAAAACAACCACCATCGACGAAACCTGGGAACAGGTTTGGGGCGAAAAGCGGATGATTCATAACAACTGCAACGAACTGAGCGTGACCTTGCAGGAGAAAAAAGGGGCTCAGCGAAAACTCGAAATCCAGTTGCGCGCTTACAACGACGGGATTGCTTTCCGCTACATTTATCCCGAACAGGGTAGTGGCGACAGCATTTTTATCATGGATGAGGTTTCGGAATTTAACCTCGCCAGCGGTGGAAATGCCTGGTGGATTCCGGCTTTCCGCGACAACCGTTATGAATATCTTTACACAAAAACGCTGATTTCGGAAATGGACACGGTACACACACCGGTTACCTTCAAATCCGACAACGGACTTTATCTCTCCATTCACGAAGCCAACCTGGTTGATTTTGCCTCGATGACAGTGGAGCAAACCGCGGGTAACAACCTGAAATGCAACCTGGTTCCGTGGTCGGATGGTGTGAAGGTAAAAACAAAAGCGCCGTTTAAATCTCCGTGGCGCACCGTTCAGATTGGTGAAAAAGCCGGCGACCTGATTACTTCGTACCTCATTCTGAACCTGAACGAACCCAATGCAATGGGCGATGTTTCGTGGGTTCAGCCGCGAAAATATCTTGGAATCTGGTGGGGAATGCACATCAGCAAATACACTTTCTGGGAAAGCGAGAAACACGGCGCTTCAACCAAAAATGCCAAATGGTACATCGATTATTGCCAGAAACTCGGCATCGACCGACTTTTGATTGAAGGCTGGAACAAAGGCTGGACGCCGGCGTGGTACGAAAACGCGATGCACATGTTCAGCTTTACCAAAAGCACCGACGATTTCAACCTCGAAGAAGTGGTGAAATATGGCGACAGCAAAGGCGTGAAACTGATTGGTTACCACGAAACCGGCTCGAACCTCATAAATTATATGACGCAGATTGATTCGGGAATGGCCTTGTACCAGAAAATGGGAATTCACGATATCAAAATTGGCCAGGTGGGTTCGCGTTTGAACATGAAAGAGTGGCACCACGGTCAGTTTGGTGTGAATTATTATCGTTACGTTTTGAAAAAAGCGGCTGAATACCAGTTGGCTGTCAACTTTCACGAACCCATAAAAGACACGGGCGAACGCCGCACATATCCGAATATGATGTCGCGCGAAGGTGCCCGCGGAATGGAATACGATGCATGGAGCGACGGCAACCCGCCGAACCACACGCTCAATCTTGTTTTTACCCGCATGTTGTCGGGCCCGATGGATTTTACACCTGGTATTTTCGATTTGAACGAAGAACAGGGTTTTAATAACCGTTCGGTGCACACCACGCTGGCAAAACAACTGGCTTATTACGTTACATTGTATTCGCCCATTCAGATGCTGGCCGACCTGCCCGATAACTACGACGGACACCCGGCTTTCCGGTTTCTGAAAGATGTTCCGGTGGATTGGGACGACACCAAAGTGCTGAATGGCGAAATTGGCGAATATGTGACCACGGTGCGCAAAGACCGCAAAAGCGAAGACTGGTACCTGGGCAGCATGACCAACGAGGAAGGCCGCGAATTTACCGTTTCGCTCGATTTTCTGGGTGATGGCAGTTACGAAGCGCAGATTTATGCCGATGCGCCCGGAACCACCTGGCAGAATGAACCTGAAAAAGTGGCTATCTCCACCGTAACCGTTGACAAAACATCAACACTGCCCATTACTTTGGGTGCC
This sequence comes from Draconibacterium sp., assembly GCA_036735485.1. GTDB lineage: Bacteria > Bacteroidota > Bacteroidia > Bacteroidales > Prolixibacteraceae > Draconibacterium. The sequence continues at coordinate 9,337 of DAINOH010000030.1, forward strand.
GGCGGCGGAATGGCTGTTCGGTTCAAAAAACTTTAAATAACAGTTCGACTACGCTCACTGTGACAGAGAAAGTGGTTGCTTTCGATGTCAGACTGAGCGTAGTCGAAGTCTGTTTAAATATGCTTTCCTATTTAACAAACTAAAACTAAACCAACATGAAAAACCTAAGATTATTTACCTTTATTTTGTTGACTATCATTGCTATCCAGGGATATTCACAAGCCTATAAAAACTTTAAAGTGGCCGTGTATTGCCGCGCCTACGAAGTTGAAAAAATGGCCGACCCGAAATGGCTCACTTCTGTTTGGGACACACTTTCGCGCCAGTTGCATGTCGACAGAATTTATCTCGAAACCCATCGTGATTTGCTGATTGTGCCCGATGCAACGCTCGAAGCTGCTAAAAAATTCTTTCAGTCAAAAGGTGTTGAGGTGGCTGGCGGAATCACCTACACCATCGACGAAAGCAACAATTTTCAGACGTTTTGCTACACCAATCCCGAAAACCGGCAGAAAGTAAAAGAGATTGCCGAACACACAGCCAAACATTTTGATTTTTTTATTCTCGACGATTTCTTTTTCACCAGTTGCAAATGCGATTTGTGTGTGGCTGCAAAAGGCGAAAAAAGCTGGACCGATTTCCGCCTCGATTTGATGAAAAATGCGGCCAGCGATTTGGTGATTAATCCCGCCAAAAAGGTGAACCCGAAAGTGCAGGTGATTATCAAATATCCCAACTGGTACGAACATTTCCAGGGACTCGGATTTAACCTCGAAGCCGGGCCTGTTCAGTTTGATGGTGTGTACACCGGAACCGAAACCCGCGACAGAAGCGGAAATCAACACCTGCAGCAATATCTCGGCTACGCTGTTTTCAGATATTACGAAAACCTGAAGCCAACGAAGAATTTTGGTGGCTGGGTGGATACAGGCGGCGGCAATCCGCTCGACCGGTACGCTGAACAACTCTGGATTACGATGTTTGCCAAAGCGCCCGAAATCACGCTGTTTGATATCCGCCAGATGAACAACAATTACAACCCTAATTACCAGACTTCGTGGAAAGGAACGGGCACCAGTTTTGATTTTGATGAAATGAAAAAGCCACGGAAACAGGCTGACGGAAGCGAATTTATCCCACGCAAATTTTCGGGAGTGGCTGGTTATTCACTGGCTGTGGTCGATAAAGTTCTGGGCGGACTTGGCAACCCGGTGGGCGTAAAATGTTACAAACCTTATCATTCGACAGGCGAGGATTTTTTACAGACATATTTCGGAATGATTGGAATTCCGGTGGATATTGTACCTGTTTTCCCTGAAAATGAGCCGGTGGTCGTTCTTACCGAAACCGCCAGTTTTGACAAGGATATCGTGGCAAAAATCAAAAAGCAGTTGCAAAGCGGAAAGAGCGTGGTGGTAACATCAGGGTTTTACAATGCCATGCAGGGCAGGGGAATTGAAAATATTGTTGAAATGAAAGTGACCGACAGAAAAGCCAGCGTTAAGGAATTTGCAGCCGGCTGGGGACCAACCACAAAAATTGATAAGGAAATCATCATTCCGCAGGTTACTTATCTCACCAACGATTCATGGGAATTGATTTCTGCACGCGACGACACCAACGGCTGGCCCATTTTACATGCCGCCGATTTTTCAAAAGGCAAATTTTACGTGCTCACCATCCCCGATAATTTTATCGACCTCTATATTTTGCCCGAAAATGTACTCAACCGCATCCGCGAAACGGTGGCCGGCAATTTGCCTGTAACAATGGAAGGACCGGGCGAAGTGAGCCTTTTTGCGTACGACAACAAATCGTTTGTGGTGGAGTCGTTTCTCGATAAAGAGGTAACTGTAAAAGTACTTTTGGGGCTCGATGTAAAACAGGTAAAAAACATTGAAACCGGCGAAACAAAACCAACCGTTGCCCGCCCGGCCATGTCGTTCCGCAACCGGAAATTTGGAAAAGATGCCGCTGTTCTGGAAATAACCATCAAACCGCATTCGTTTCAGGCGTTTTCGTTTTAAAAAAGGAGTAAACAGGAAAATAGTTATTTGATATCTTTATCAGAAAAAAATAAAGGTGAATGGCGTGTGTATAAACTTGTTTTATTGAATATGCTAACTGGCAGTAGTTCAGTATTTAAAAATGAGTGGCAGGTGTACAAACGTTATGGCACATTTTGAATTCCCATAAAATAAATTGGTTAAATAATTCTGGGGATTTGAATAATGATAGAATAAAATTAATCGATGTAAAATTGACAATGAAGCACATAAAAAAAATAGTTGGTTTTATCGTTTTTATTGGACTGATTTTTCTCTTCTATAAGTTTGATGATTATAGTCACAAAAGATTTCTTATGGAATTTAAAAAAGAGCAGTTCGGCGGACGAATAGTAAAAAAATACATTGATAAAAAACAACATAATTATGAAATGCTTGTAATTCAAATGGGAGGAGGCAAAGACAGTTTATTGAACTTTAGTGCCGACAAGAGTGGATTTTATGATTTCATTCAAGTCAATGATTCAATAATTAAATTGGAGAATAGTAATGATATTAGAATCATTAACAGAGGTATATCTTTTACTATCTCCTTCTAAGTTTATGAAAATACGTGCCATAACAATTTTCAAATTGCATTGCGGGTTCAGTGGCGTGCATTGTCACTGCTCCTTTCTTGACCGTCATGTCCTGCCGGACACTGACGCTCTTCGAAATCCGCAACGACAACTTGCAAGTGACCGTTAAACATTTGAATAGTAAATCAGCATACTGATTTTTATGCCCGATAAATTCCGGAATAAATACCGCATTTCATCTGCCCGGTTGCAGCATTGGGATTATGGTTCAAATGCCATTTATTTTGTAACCATTTGTACGCAAAACCGGGAACATTATTTTGGCGAAATTGCGGATGGACATATGAATTTATCGGAAACCGGAAAAATGGCCAACCGGTTTTGGTCCGAAATTCCAATTCATTTTCCGTTTGTTCAATTAGGCGAATTTGTGGTAATGCCCAACCATGTTCATGGGATTATTATCATCGATAAACCAACCAATTCGGGTAATAATGATTTTATTGAAATGGATGGTGCCGCCGGTGGTGCGTTTGGTGACGTTCCCAATGGCGGCGTTGATGACGGCGCGATTGTAGAGACGCCCAATTTGGGCGTCTCTACGGTTGCCCCGAACCACGTCACCATCAATAATCCACCTGTCAACAATGGTAAAACCAACGCCGCATCGGCAAAATGGAAACCGGGGATTTTGGGGTCGATTATCAATCAATACAAACGGATTTGTACCATCCATGCACGCAAAATCAATCCGGGATTTGCCTGGCAACCCCGTTTTCACGACCACATTATCCGCAATCACCAATCATTTCAACGTATATCGAATTACATTATCAATAATCCTGTAAATTGGCGGGATGATAAATTTTATTAAACCAAAAAACGTACAGACGCCCAATTTGGGCGTCTCAACCGATGAATTAAACCAAAACAAATGAAAACAACCATTTTCAAAACATTTTTCCTGATTGTTTTTGCCGGAATTTCAATCCAGATTCAGGCGGCAGTAACAAATCCGGCATCAGTTTATACCCAAAAACCCGAGGATTCAGAGGCATTTTATTTTACATCCGAAAATTATGGATTCAAAAATGATGGAAAAACCGATGTTTCGGAGGCGTTGCAAAAGGCCATCAACCAGTTAAAAACGGAAAAAAATTTCGGGATTTTGTTTATTCCTGAAGGAAAATACAAAATCAGCAAAACAATTTATATTCCGCCGGCAGTGCGGTTAATCGGTTACGGGAAAACCCGGCCCGAAATTATTCTGGGTAAAAATTCGCCCGGATTTCAACCCGAAACAACGGGTGACAAAAACCAGGAGAAATACATGATTTGGTTTACGGGCGGCATTGTAACCGACGAATCGCAGGTGCGCGATGCCAACCCGGGAACATTTTACAGCGCGATTTCGAATATCGATTTCACCATTGAAGATGGAAATCAGGCAGCAGTTGCACTTCGCACACATTACGCGCAACACGGGTTTGTGAGTCATTCGGTTATTAAAATCGGAAATGGTAAAGCCGGAATTTCGGAAGTGGGCAACGAACTTGAAAATGTGCAGTTTCTGGGTGGCGATTATGGAATAATCACGGGTCCCACTTCGCCAAGCTGGCCGATGATGCTGGTTGACACCTGGTTTGAAGGTCAGCGGAAAGCCGCGATGCAGTGCCGGAATTCGGGGATGGCAATCGTAAATATGAACGTAAAAAACACGCCGGTGGTTGTTGATATTGCAGAAGGAGCAACCGACCGCCTCTATTTCGAAAGCTGTTTGTTTGAAAATATTTCGGATGCGGCAATAATTCTCGACGACCGCGAAAGTACTTTGATGCAGATAAATATGCTGAAAACTGATTGCAGCGATGTTCCTGTGTTGGCCAGGTTTCGGAATAGTGAAAGGAAAATCGCGAACAGGCAAAAAGCATATCGGGTAAAAGAATTTTCGTATGGTTTGGTGATGAATGACTTAAACGACAATTCCAAATTTGCCACTGTTGTTAATATTGAACAACCGGAACAGGTTTCAACCAGTTTGAAAAACGATATTCCTGCATTGCCAGTCATGGAAAAATGGGTGAATATTCGTTCGCTTGGTGCAAAAGGCGATGGCGAAACCGATGACACACAAATTTTTCAGGATGCCATTGCAAAATACGAAACAATTTATGTTCCGCAGGGCTGGTACCGGCTTACAAAAACGCTGAAAATGAACCCCGGCACAAAATTGATTGGTTTGCATCCGTGGGCCACGCAATTTGTGCTGAAAGAAAGCGAGCCGTTTTTCAGTGGGTTTGGCGGGCCTCGCGCCATGATTGAATCATCGGAAGGTGGCGACGACCAGTTAAACGGAATCGGAATTTCGACCGGCGGTTACAATTACCGCGCGGTAGGATGTAAATGGATGGCTGGCGAAAAATCGTACATGAATGATGTGAAATTTGCCGGCGGTCACGGAACGATGCGGAAACCGGGGGCTGCAAACGAAAATTTCAGAAACCGTGGAAACCGCGGCCAAATCAGTTCGCCCGAAAACCCGGTGCACGAAGAAGGATTGGACAAAGCCTGGGACAACCAGTACTGGAGTTTGTGGGTGACCAACAACGGCGGTGGAACTTTTAAGGATATCTGGACTGCAAACACTTACGCCACCAGCGGACTTTTTGTGAGCAACACAACTACTCCGGCGCGGGTTTACGCCATTTCGCTGGAACATCATGTGCGCAACGAGGCACGATTCGACAATGTTGCCAACTGGAAATTGTATGCTTTTCAGCTGGAAGAGGAGGGTGTTGAAGGCAAGGAATGCCAGATGATTGAAATGGCCGATTGTAAAAATATCCTTTTTGCAAACCTCTGGATGTACCGTGTCATCAGGGTTACCACGCCCAAACGTTTTGGTGCCCGATTGTGGAACTGCGAGAATATTGAGGTGCGAAACCTGCACAACTACACCCAAAAACTGTGGGTAACCGAATTTACTTTCTGGGATGCGAACAAAGAACTTCCGGCTTACCCTTGGGAAATTGCCAAACTGACCATCACAGGAACTGAAACAGGTAATCTGAAACCTGAAAATCAGGTTGGGAAATTGGAGCGGCTGGTCTCAGGTTTCGATTTTGCACAGGGAATTACTGCTGACAGCAAAGGAAATGTGTATTTCTGCGAAACCCGTAAAAAGCGGATTTACCAGTGGTCGGCTGAAACTCAAAGTGCAAAAATTCTGACTGATATTCCGTTACAGCCCTTTGTGCTGGCAACCGACTCGAAAGACAACCTGCTGGTGGTTTGCCGCTACGACCCGCAGCCCGGATTTCTTGTAAACGGGAAACAGGAATCGGTAAAACGGCTGCCTGACGATAATCCTGCCTACAGCAGTTACGGAAACGGTGGCTGGGCGGCTTTGTGCTATTCCATCGACCCGAAAAACCCGGAAACAACTTTTGCGAGGATGAATAGGGTGGCAAATTCAGATATCAAAAACCTGAACAAAACATTTTACCCCGCCAGCCGCTGGCATTATACTTTCGACAAGGCGGCAGAATATTTTCCCGACTCGGCATTTGTTGCGCCCGACGGGGTGACGTTTATCCAGGAAACCTACGATATCGGTCGTTGTGCACAGTCAAATCCTGCCATTCCGGGAAGCGATATTTTTGCTTCTGATGAAATTTCGAAAAGAACCGTACGAATGCATGCGGATAAAAACGGAAAACTTTCAGGTTTGAAAGAAGTTCTTCCCCGTGGCGAAACCAGCACTGTTATTGACAAAGATGGAAATCTGTATTTAGCCGACGGACAGATTTTTGTGTACGATAAAAACCTGGTTGAAATCAACCGGATAAATCTCCCCGAACGCCCCATTTCGATGACTTTTGGTGGAAAGGATGAAAATACACTGTTTGTTACAACATTGACTTCGTTGTACGGGGTGAGGGTGAAATAGAGAAAAACCTGAAATTAAAACAGGAATCGTTCATCAATACTGTTTGTAATCTAATGTCATTTCGTTATAAAAACAGACTTCCCTGCCTTTCGGCAGACAGGGACTACGTTCAGTCTGACAGTCACCCTGAGTTACAACACAATTTTTATTGGGCACAATGTGAAAATGACAGAAAGCTGCATCAACGCTGTCATTTCGATCTCGCATGAGGCGAGACGAGGAGAATTGAAAATCAGCGAAGCTAAATCTCTTCGAACAAACAGACCTCTCCTATCGTCGAGGTGACAGCAAAAAGAATCTGTCATTGGTAGCGCAGTCGAAGGGTGTTCGAAAATTGTTTTCTTTTGATTTTATTCTTAACTGACAGACCTTCGTTGGTAACCTGTGAATCTGTGGCATTTTTCAATCATTTTCCGCCACAGATTCACAGATTTTTATTTAAAGAATTAATTGAGATGCTTTTTATAATCGTTGCAAATCCTGATTAAAGTCTTAAAAACCAATGTCTTATTTTCTTAAATTTAAAGAGAACCAAAAATAAGGCGTCATGGCAGTCATCAGTAAAACCGAGGCCCTGGATTACCACAAAAACGGGCGGCCCGGAAAAATTGAAGTAGTTCCCACAAAACCACACAGTACCCAACACGACCTCTCGCTTGCCTACACACCTGGTGTGGCGCAACCCTGTCTCGAAATTCACGACCACCCCGATGATGTTTACCAGTACACATCAAAAGGAAACCTCGTGGCTGTGATTTCCAATGGAACGGCGGTTCTGGGACTGGGCGATATTGGTCCCGAAGCCGGCAAACCGGTGATGGAAGGGAAAGGGTTACTCTTTAAGATTTTTGCCGATGTGGATGTTTTTGATATCGAGGTAAATGAAAAAGACCCGAAGAAACTGATTGAGGTGGTGAAAGCCATTGCGCCCACTTTTGGCGGAATCAATCTGGAAGATATCAAAGCGCCGGAATGTTTCGAAATTGAAGAGACCCTGAAAAAGGAACTGAATATCCCGGTTTTTCACGACGACCAGCACGGAACAGCCATCATTTCGGCAGCGGGATTGCTGAATGCACTTGATATCGTCGGGAAAAAAATCGGCGAAATAAAAGTGGTTGTGAATGGGGCAGGAGCAGCGGCTATTTCGTGTATAAAACTGTACATCAGTATGGGTGTAAAGCCTGAAAATGTGGTGATGCTCGACAGCAAAGGTGTACTCAATGCCAGTCGGACCGATTTAAACAGTGCCAAAAAACAGTTTGTTACTGCCCGCGATATTTCAACTTTGGAGGAAGCTTTTGTGGATGCTGATGTTTTTCTGGGTTTATCGGTGGGGAATGTGGTTTCAAAAGCGATGATTCGTTCGATGGCAGAAAAACCCATTGTTTTTGCGATGGCCAACCCGAATCCCGAAATCAGTTACGAAGATGCCACTTCGGTTCGCGATGATATTATTATGGCAACTGGTCGCAGCGATTATCCAAACCAGATCAACAATGTGCTGGGATTTCCTTTTATTTTCCGCGGTGCGCTGGATGTTCGCGCAACCACCATCAACGAGGAAATGAAAATTGCGGCTGCCAATGCACTGGCAAAACTAGCCCGCGAATATGTTCCCGAAACCGTGGCACGTGCCTATAATCAGCAAAATATAGTTTTCGGGAAAGATTACATCATCCCAAAACCACTCGACCCGCGACTGATTACAACCGTTTCGGTGGCGGTGGCAAAAGCAGCGGTTGATTCGGGTGTCGCCGGAAAGCCCATAAAAGATTGGGATGCTTATAAACAGGAGCTTTCTGAACGATTAGGTTACGATAACAAGCTGGTAATGAATATCAGGCAGAAAGCACGTCAACAACCAAAACGTGTTGTTTTTGCCGAAGGTTGTGATTTTAAAATCCTCAAAGCTGCGCAGTTTGTTCATCACGAAAAAATTGCAAAACCTGTTTTAATTGGGAATGAAGAACGTATCAGGGAAATTATTCTCGAAAATAAACTTGAACTGGATGATGTACCGATTATTGATTTACAGAAATCGGTGCCCGACGAAAAGCGCCTGAAGTTTGCCGGAATTCTGTACGAAAAAAGAAAAAGAAAGGGAATGACACTGAATGAAGCCATCGAAAAAATGTACAATGCCGATTATTATGGTGCTATGATGGTGGAAACCGGCGAAGCCGATGCTTTTATTTCAGGTTTTACGCGCCGTTATGCCGATACCATCAGACCCACTTTGCAGGTGATAGGTGTAAAAGAAGACTTTAACCACATTGCCGGAATGTATGTAATGATTACCAAAAAGGGGCCATTATTTCTGGCCGATACAACGGTAAATATGAACCCGACCTCGCAGGTTTTGGTGGACACCACTTTGCTGACAGCCGCCGAAGTCCGCCGTTTTAATGTGGAACCCAGAATCGCCTTACTTTCCTATTCCAATTTTGGCGCTCACAAGGGGTTGGGTAGTCCCGGCGTGGTAAAAGAAGCCGTCCGGATTCTGCACGAAAAACACCCTGATTTGATGGTGGATGGTGAAATGCAGGCAAATTATGCTTTGGACGGGAAACTCAGAATGCAGCGATATCCGTTCAATAAACTGGGCGATGCGGATGCGAATACGCTGATTTTTCCCAATCTCAGTTCCGGAAATATCACGTACAAAGTGCTGCAGTCCATTGGCATCAGCGAATCCATCGGGCCAATTCTTATGGGCATGAAAAAACCGGTACATATTCTGCAACGCGACAGCTCAGTCCGGGAAATTGTAAATATGGTGGCGATTGCTGTAATCGATGCACAATCGGGTGCAGAATGAGTGCAAACAGAAAAGCCACTGATTTCGTAGTGGCTTTTCTGTTTCGATGAAAAATAAGTTAAAAACCTACACCGAAACCAACACTGAAAAAAGGTTCCCAGCTTTTGTAAGGCGAGTTTTCGTTTTGCAGCACATCAAACAAAACCTCGGCATTCAGCCAGGTATTACTGGTAATTGGCTGACTGATACCACCACCCAGAAACAGAAAAGGCACCCATTTACGGTCGCTGTTTCCGTTATAGTCATACAATTTATAGTTCATGGCAGAATATTCGGTGTGTGCGTAAAGTCTTTGCGAAACTCTTAACCTGCTGAAAATGCTGAACCCGTAATTGCTGGCATTGTACTCTGTATCATAACTTTTATCGCTGATGTATTCATATGAAACTTTACCCCCAACCGAAAAACGCGGCGTGAGTTTATACCCCACGAGTGGTTCAATTCCAATAACTGTATAACTGCCAAAGGATGCGTTTACGTATCCGCCAAAATACATTTTATTCTGGTTGAAAAGCGGTTTTGAAGCTGGTTGAGGCGCTGGCTTTTCAATAACATAAACCGTATCCACTTTGGTTTCCTTAATAACAATTGTGTCGGTTTTTACTGGTTCCTGTGCAATGATGATAATCGGGATCACAAAACCAAACAACAAGGCGAGAATCTTTTTCATAAAAGTTATGGTTAATCAAATTTTATGCAAAGTAAAACAACTGATTGGTTATTAAGTTGAAACACATTACGAAATTTCTGAAAGACTCATTCCTGTCAGTGCAAAATTGCATTTTAATTGCAAAAACGAAATCAGTGGATTGTTTTAAAAAGCATGATTTCAGAATCAATATTGATTAAGTGATTCATCCGTTTTAATGAATGGTACGCTGGCTCCAATCTGAAACAATGAAATTTTTGATGAATTAACTGTATTGTCTTTAAAAACATCTTTGAAATCATACTCATAACGGGCAAACAGGTTGATGTCCATGGTAGAGGCAGAGCGTTTTGTGGAAAGTTTTATCAGGTAACCCGCCTCAACCGGAAAGCTGAAATTTACGCTGTTAAACTGTGGTTCAATGTCGATTTTAATACTCGAATCTGTTTCATCGGCCAGTGAGCCTGTTGTAATCTGGTGCGCTTTGGTCAGAAAACTCACCTGCGGACCAGCCGAAACAAAAAACCTCGGTGTGATATTGTATTGTAATAATACAGGTACATCAATAAAATTCAGCGTGATGCGGTTTTTTTCGCCTGTAAGTTCATCGGGTACGGTGGTAAGCGAATTTACATCATCGGCAATTTTGCGCGACATAGGTTTGAATTCCGGTTTCAGGTGCCACTTTTCGCCTAATTTAAGATGGGTTCCCAATCCGAAATTAATCCCGAATCCCCGTTCACTTTCATTCAGCCCGGGGTAAGTGCTGACATTCAAAGCCGCATCCATACTCAGGTGAAATTCCTCGGTGGCAACTTTATCTCCCAATATCAGAATAATCAAAGCTGCCTGTCCGCGTGCAAAAGAAATTACCGATAACATCAGCAAGAGGATTAATGCTGTTTTTTGAATTATGAATTTCATCATTGTCAGTAAAATTTTTCAATACCTGAAAGTAATATCATTGCGCAATGCCTGCTAAACGATAGCGTTCTGTCAAAATCCATCTTAGTTAACGCCGTATGTGACCGTGCAGGAAATCCGGCTTCAGGTCCCGGCTTTTCTTTTGTAAGATTCAGCTAAGTTCAAAAAAAGCAATACTTTTAAATTTCAATTTGAAGATAATGAATATTGATAAATATCCGTCGAAACTGCTTGAAACTGCGGTGAATGAATTTACCAAACTACCCGGAATCGGGCGGAAAAGTGCGCTCAGGCTTGTGTTACACCTTTTGCGGCAGGACGCCGAAGCGGTTAATTTTTTTGGAAACAGCATCATTCAACTGCGCAACGAAATCAAACATTGCAAGGTTTGTCACAATATCTCCGATACCGAAATCTGTAATATTTGCGGCAATCACGCCCGAAACCAGAGTGTGGTTTGCGTGGTGGAAAATATCCGCGATGTGATGTCGGTGGAGAACACCCAGCAATACAACGGTTTGTATCATGTTTTGGGTGGCATCATTTCTCCGATGGATGGAATCGGGCCGGCTGAACTGGAAATCGAATCGCTGATAAAAAGGGTGGAAGAGGGGACGATTGTTGAAATCATCCTGGCCTTATCCACCACCATGGAAGGCGACACCACCAACTTTTATATTTTCCGCAAGCTGAAGGATTTCCCGGTAAAAATCACCACACTGGCACGCGGGGTTTCGGTGGGCGACGAACTGGAATACACCGACGAAATCACTTTGGGGCGTTCGCTCACCAACCGCATCCCGTACGAAAGTT
>DAINOH010000030.1:21176-42759 GCA_036735485.1 Draconibacterium sp.
ACCGACGAAATCACTTTGGGGCGTTCGCTCACCAACCGCATCCCGTACGAAAGTTCGCTCAGTAAATAACCGCGTAAAATCAGAAACCCGCAATTATTTCGTTTAACAAAAGGAATAACTACATTTGGTTTGATAAATTAATTTAAAGTTTTCTGCGACTCCGGTCTCCGGTCTTCCGACTTTTTAAACTATGAAACTTTCAGTCGTTATTGTCAATTACAACGTAAAGTATTTTCTGGAACAATGCCTGCACTCGGTTTACAAGGCCGCAAAAGGCATTGAGACTGAGATTTTCGTGGTTGATAATAACTCGGTGGATGGTTCGGCCCGGTTGATCCGCGAAAAGTTTCCGAACCTTGTTTATATCGAGAATACCGAAAATGTCGGATTTTCAAAAGCCAACAATCAGGCAATCAGGCTGGCGAAAGGCGAGTTTATCCTTTTGCTGAATCCCGATACCGTGGTGGAGGAAGATACTTTCAGAAAAGTGGTTTCGTTTATGGAAACACATCCCGATGCAGGTGGACTGGGCGTGAAAATGATTGACGGAAAAGGCAATTTCCTGCCCGAATCAAAGCGCGGGTTGCCAACGCCCGAAGTAGCCTTTTACAAAATGTTCGGCATTTCAAAACTCTTTCCCCGCTCAAAACGGTTTGGTCGCTATCACCTGTCATATCTCGATGAAAACGAAGTGCACAGTGTGGACGTGTTAGCCGGGGCTTTTATGTTGCTCCGCAAGGAAACGCTTGAGAAAATTGGTTTATTAGATGAAACTTTTTTTATGTACGGCGAAGACATCGATCTTTCGTACCGCATCACACAGGCAGGCTACAAAAACTACTATTTCCCCGGAACCACCATCATTCATTACAAAGGCGAAAGCACCAAAAAAGGCTCACTTAACTATGTAAAGGTGTTTTACAATGCCATGATCATTTTTGCCCGAAAACATTTCACAGGCGGGAAGGCAGGCGTTTTTACCTTCATTTTGCAGTTTGCCATTTGGTTCAGGGCGCTTCTGACAATTCTGAACCGGGTTGTTGCCAGAATATTTCTTCCGGTTATTGATGCTGCCATAATTTTCCTTGGATACCTGTTTTTTACACCGGTTTGGGAAGAATTGCGGTTTGAACCCGGGCATTTTCCCCCACAGTTTTTACAGTTTGCCGTGCCGGTTTACATCATTTTCTGGATCGCGGGCGTCCTGCTTTCGGGTGGATACAAAAAGCCGGTAAATATTTACAGGCTCGTACGCGGACTTTTCTGGGGAACCATCGCTATTTTGCTGGTTTATTCGCTGGTGAGCGAAGAATACAGGTTTTCACGGGCGATGATAATGATGGGTTTTGCCTGGTCGCTTATTTCACTTACTTTCCTGCGTTTTCTTTTTCATAAACTGAAAATAAAAGGGCTGCGACTCGACCTGAAAAAAACAAAACGGATTGCCATCGCTGGTCATTCAACCGAAGTACAGCGCGTGAAAAAGTTGCTGGAAGAATCGCAGATCAGTTCGGAACTGGCTGGTTTTATTGCGCTGGACGAAACCGACCGCGGCGAAAATTACCTGGGTGAAATCAGGCAACTTCCCGAGATTATCCGCATCAACCGCATCGATGAAATAATTTTTTGTGCTGAAAGCATTCCGTCGGCACAAATTATCCGTGCAATGCTCGATCTTACTCACCTCGACATCGATTACAAAATTGCACCGCCCGAAAGCATCAGCATCATTGGCAGTAACTCCATTCACACGGCTGGCGATTTGTATGTGGTGAACATCAATGCCATTTCGAAACCGGCCAACAAACGCAGAAAACGGATTTTTGACATCGGGGTGGCCAAGCTGTGTCTGTTGTTCAGTCCTTTCCTGGTTTGGTTCTTTGCATCGAAGCGCCAATTCTTCAGCAACATATTCATGGTGCTGTCGGGTAAAAAAACCTGGATCGGCTATATTCCCGGTTCACCCGGTATTGAAAAGCTGCCCATGCTGAAATCCGGAATTTTGCATCCCGGTGATCTTTTTCCCGATATTCACCATGATGCCGAAAAAACGGAAAGAATGAATATTTTATATGCCAAGGACTACAGCTTGTACACCGATGCCGAAATACTGCTGAAAAGCTGGAAAAACCTGGACAGGGAATAATATGAAAAACCATCTCACATACGGAAAAGTAATCCTCCGGCCGCTGGAACCAGCCGATATCGACCTGATGTACCAATGGGAGAACAACATGGAAATCTGGAATGTCAGCAATACAAAAACACCTTTCTCCCGCTTCATTTTAGCTGAATATCTAAAGGAGTCGGCAAAGGATATTTATGAAACCAAACAATTGCGGCTGATTATCGAAACACTGGAAGGCGAGCCGGTGGGCGCTGTCGATCTGTTTGATTTCGACCCATACCACATGCGTGCCGGAATTGGCATCCTGATCCATAATCCCGACAATCGGAACCACGGATATGCCGGCGATGCATTGCAGGTGATGTTTGATTATACCCGCGATTTTCTCGGGTTAAAACAGTTGTACGCCAATATTGCAGCAAGTAATGTGGTGAGTATTCACCTGTTTCAGAAATCGGGTTTTGTGGTTACCGGCACCAAACTCAACTGGCTGAAAACTGCAAAAGGTTGGGAAGACGAGTTTCTGTTGCAGAAGATGCTTTAAATACAATATCATGAAAACACGCATTCGTTGCTTTAATCTGGTTTGGATATTCTTATTAATATCTGCTTTTCAGTCGCAGGCGCAATCCGGCAAATTCATCATTCAAATGGTGAAAGATACAGAAAACAATCCGCGGATTGTTGTGATCGACGATGATTCGAGGTTTAAGCTGAAACTTAGCAACGGGCAGAAAATAAAAGGAAAGGTTCAGAATTTCAATGAATCTTTCTTTACCACGGTAAATGGAGATACGGTTGCCTACAACGAAATCGACTGGATAAAACTTCAGCGCGAGCTGACCAATTTCCAGGAGATTGCTGCTGTGGCAGGACTTTTGCTTGGCACTTATTTGTCGTTCGGAACTGTTCCTCTTGCAGGTTTAATTATTGCTATGGAAGCAAACTACGCAATTATTCTGGCTCCCATTGCAACAGTTTCAACAGCCGTTATTGGGTTCAAACTTTTAACTGGTCGGCGGTACGATCTTGATAAATGGAAGATACAGCCGCTGATCTTATAATGATGATGAGAGATTCCATCTTTCTGAAAAGATGAAATCTCTTTCCACTACTTCCTGTTAACCTTAGTCGAAATGGTTATACCCACGCTTTAGGCTCAACCTTATTCATCAGATAATAAGGTTTTGGAATTTGTAATGCACTGATGCTACTAAGGTTTGAGGAACCTGAAAATAAGGTTTTCAACCCGTGGACGGTTGCAGGGGAGCTTGTTTTAGTTGGATTGAACGATGAACGCAATATCGTCAATGAATTTTTTCGTTGGGATGAGCATAAATCATCATAATCACCTTTATGCCCGGCTCACCCAAGTTGTAATCTGTGCACCCCTGATTAGTCGGGGCGAAGGATTGTAAATTAATTCTGGTGAGGATAATTTGAATGTTTTACTTTCAATGTGAAGTTGAGTATTTTTGCTTCTCAGGGCAAGGCGTAAATTACATCCACAATAGTCGGGATTGCACCAGCGAGTATGATTAGTTGAAGATTGTGTGCTAATTTTTGTATATAATTAAGTTGTTATCTATCTTATCGATAGTTATTACAAAATGATTTGCTTTCAGTAAATCAGAATTGATTGCAAATCGTAAAGGATACTCAAAATTTCCCTGAAATCCAATTTTATCATGTTTCAGTTTCCTACTTTTGAACCGATATTCTTTATCTCCTAATTTTACTCCTATTTCAGTGTCTTTGTTGTCATCAGGATTTAGAGATGATCGTGTTGAGCCGGTATCCAGATAAATGGTAGATTTTACTCCGTTTATTTCACCCTGAAAAAATAGTAAATCTTTCTCTTTGCTTAAATCTGAACTTATTAACGGGATCAATACATACCTGTCATTTCCCAGATTACGATAATCTAAAGCTTCGTTACGTACTGCAATCTTTTTATTTTTATAATCAATGGTTACTACTTTATTTTGAAAATATTTGAGACCAATTCCTCCATTAATCTTAAAAAATCCATGCATTCTCCAATCAGAAAGTGATGAGTGAACATTTGAAAATTCTTCATTAAATATTGTCAGATTTTTTAGTACGACAAGTTCTCCCTCGCCTCTGTAACTCCCATCGGCATTCAGTTCAGTTGTTTTTCCTGTTATTTCATAATCTGCTTTTCCTTTAAGAGCCGATGTTAAAAACAAGCCTTCTCCATTTCCCGTATCAAATAATAACTTAAATTTTTTATCACCTATTTTTACAGGAATGAATGGGCAGGGATTTAAAAAGCCAACTGATATATCATGAATTTGACTGGCATCATAATTAAAATCTTTTACCCAGTCAGGATCAGCACTATCAATTTTAAGGTAAGATTGAGCCAATATTGTTATGATAATGACGATGATAACAGCAACTCCCAAAGTAAAATGCTTAGATTTCATAACATAAACCCTCCTTATTCTGATAATTATACTAATGTGAATTCAACTCTTCAAACTTATAACTCCCCATACCCCGGAATCTCCCGCAGATATGAATAGGTGTTGTTCGCATAATCCATTTTGCAGGCAAAGTGCTGCAGACCGTTGGAGACAATGATGCCGGCCACTTTCAGCGCCATGTTGTAACGTACCACCTGGTCGAAAACATCCTGTGTGATTTTTACGTCGGGCGCTTTAAACTCGGCAATCAGGCAGGGCTGGTGCGTGCGCGAGTACACCAGCAAATCGAAACGCCGCTGCATCCGGTTGATGGTAATCTGTTTTTCCACCGCCATCAGCGAGGCAGGGTAGTTTTTTTCGGTTTTCAGGTATTCAATAAAGTTCTGGCGCACCCACTCTTCGGGTGTCAGCGCTACAAACTTCCGGCGGATGGCATCAAAAATCATCGTTTTGCCATCTTCTGTTTTTATTCTGAACGCATATTCCGGTAAATTCAATTGTTGCATGGTTCTTTTTGCTTCTGTTTCAGGTTGCCGGGCGACTGCTAAAATTATAAATTTGCAACTCCGTCGAACGAAAAGTAAACTACCTTTGTTCAAAGGTAAAAAAAGGACAATATGAAGACAAAAAAAGAGATAGTTGACGACTGGTTACCGCGCTACACCGGGAAAAGTCTTGAAACTTTCGGGAAATACATCCTGCTGACCAATTTTCAATATTATGTGGACAGGTTTGCTCAAAAATTCGGGGTACCGGTTGAGGGTTCCGAAAAAAACATGTCGAGCGCCACAGCAGAAAACATTACCATCATCAATTTCGGAATGGGCAGCCCCAATGCTGCCACCATCATGGACCTGCTCTCGTCGATTGAACCCAAGGCTGTGTTGTTCCTGGGGAAATGTGGCGGACTGAAAAAGAAAAACCAGTTGGGCGATCTTATTTTACCCATTGCCGCCATCCGGAAAGAAGGAACATCAGACGACTACCTTCCACCCGAAATACCGGCATTACCGGCGTTTAATTTACAACGTGCGGTGTCGCACATTTTGCGTATTGCCGAGCAGGATTACTGGACCGGTGTGGTTTATACCACCAACCGCAGGGTTTGGGAGTTCGATACAAAATTTAAAAAAATATTATCGAAAACACGTGCAATGGCCATTGATATGGAAACAGCCACCCTGTTCACCGTAGGTTTCTCAAACCACATTCCAACCGGTGCTTTGTTGTTGGTTACCGACCAGCCCATGATTTCGAGCGGGGTGAAAACTTCGGCCAGCGACAAAAAAGTAACTTCCGAATTTACCGAAGTCCATCTCGACACCGGGATCAAAGCACTTTGCGAAATCCGCGACAATGGTTTGTCGGTAAAACACCTGAAATTCTGATTATGGAATTTGAAGTAATTATTCAGAATATCAAGAAAAATATTGTTCACCCCATTTATCTGTTGCAGGGTGAGGAACCCTATTTTATTGACGAGATTTCGGATTATATCGAGAAAAATCTGTTAAACGAATCGGAAAAGGCATTTAACCAGACGATTGTTTATGGTAAGGATTCGTCGGTGGTGAATATTGCCGAAAGCTGTCTGCGGTTTCCGATGATGGCGCAACGACAGGTCATCATTGTAAAAGAAGCACAGAGTCTGCAAAAAATCGAACTGCTCGCACCGTATGCCGAAAAACCGCTGGTTTCGACGGTGCTTGTGTTGTGCCACAAATACAAAAAGCTTGATGCCCGCACCAAACTTTCGCAGGCCATTAAAAAGAACGGGCTGATTTTTACTTCCGACAAAATGAAGGAATACCAGTTGCCCGCCTGGATTGAAAAGTTCCTCACCGGCAAAGGTTTTAGCATCACACCACAGGCTGCTCAACTGCTGACTTCTTACCTTGGCGCCGATCTGGGAAAAGTGGCCAACGAACTGAACAAGCTGGTGATTGCTGTGAAAGATTCCAACCGCATCACGCCCGAGCACATCGAAAAAAATATTGGCGTGAGCAAGGAATACAACCTGCTCGAATTACAAAATGCACTGGGCGAAAGAAATATTCTGAAAGCCAACCAGATTATTAAATATTTTGCGGCTAATCTTTCTGATAATGCCCTGCAGAAAACCACGATCACGCTTTTCGGGTTCTTTTCGAACATGTTTGCGGTTCATTTTCTGAAAGACAAATCGGAAAGCGGAATTGCCTCGCAACTGGGTGTTCACCCGTTTGTGGCTAAAAACCTGCTGGCTGCCTCAAAACGTTACACACCTACAAAATTATACGAGATTATCGGTATTATTCGCGAATACGATATGAAGGCAAGAGGCTACGATGCGACTGGGTTAATTGACATCCCCGAATTGCAGAAAGAAATGATTTATAAAATTTTGCACTGATGATAACATATCTCCTGATAGCCGTTACCGGCATTATTTCGTACCTGGCGTTTCAGAACCATTCGATGATGGATAAATTGCAGTTTAATGCAGCCAAAGTGGTTCATGGAAAGGAATATTACAGGCTTATTTCTCATGCATTTATTCATGCCGGCTGGTCGCATTTGCTGGTAAACATGTTTGTGCTGTATTTCTTCGGAAGGGCGATTGAGCAGTATTTTGGCTACTATTTTGGCAACAAAGCCAATGCTTATTTTTTGCTGTTGTATTTTGGCGGAATACTGGCGTCGAACCTCTGGAGCCTGATTAAACAGAAAAACAACTATTATTACAATGCAGTAGGCGCTTCGGGAGCTGTTTCGGCTGTGCTTTTTACCTTTATTTTTCTGAACCCGTGGGAAAAACTCTATTTTTTTGCGGTGATACCCATTCCCGGAATTTTGTTCGGCATTGGTTATCTTTTTTATTCGTACCAGATGGGCAAAAAAAGTGACGACAATGTGGCACATGATGCGCATTTGCTGGGGGCGCTGTTCGGGTTAATCTTTCCGATTCTTGTGAAACCTTCGCTGTTCCGTCATTTTATCGACCAGCTTTTTAGTATTTTATAACAACAAAACTGCTGTTTGCCAGTGAAAGCGGAATTTGTAATTACCAACGGATTGATTGTAAAAAAAGAGGATTTTGTTCCTTTTGAATACGGTGAGCCGGTTGTTATAACCCGGAAAATCTGGTACGGTTTCGGTGGAATCCCGCTTTTTCATCAAAATATTCAGCTAATCAAATACGAGCTTTCGCTCCTGAAAATGGCGGTTCCCGGTTTGCTGAACGACGGGAACGAGTTTTTCAGGCTCGTAAAAAGGGTGTTGAATAAATCGAGGTATTACCGATCCGGATTTGTAACCATCAAATTATTCGCTGAGTCTGTAAAAACCGATTTTGTGGTTGAATGCAGCGCTTTTGAGGAGTTTGAGTTTCCGGTTTCGCAGCAGGGAATTTTGCTGAATTTTGCTGAAGTGCATGTTTTCAGTGGCGATCCGTTTATCCGTTTTCAATTTTATAATTCTATGGTCTGGAAAACGGCTGAAATTGCCAACCTGCAAACAACGGCGCAGAATTCGGTTTTCCTGAATGAAAATGCTTCTGTGACACATGGAATCGGTGCCAATATTTTCGCGGTGAAAGGAAGGGATATAATTACACCAGCACCCGAAACCGGTTGTTATATCGATGTTCTCAGGGATCTGGTTATTGAAACTGCCCGGAAATCGGGATTGAAAATAAGAGAAACTGCAACACTGAAAAAAGATGATCTGCTGGAAATGGATGAAATTTTTCTGGCTTCCGAAGCTGGCGGATTTCAGTGGGTGATGGGAATCGGGACCAAACGTTTTGTGCAGAAATTTACCGG
Source organism: Draconibacterium sp. (assembly GCA_036735485.1). GTDB lineage: Bacteria > Bacteroidota > Bacteroidia > Bacteroidales > Prolixibacteraceae > Draconibacterium. The sequence goes on from DAINOH010000030.1 coordinate 29,558, forward strand.
TCTGATTTGCGGGAAACTGAACGACGTTTTGAAAGAAATGGTCTGATTACCGGGCCGCCCAGCGGAAAACAAAAAATGCAATCACACTATAAAGAATATTGGGAATCCAGATTGCCAGAAACACCGGCATTGAGCCACTGATGGCAAAAACCGTGGTGATTTGCATAAACAGGATGTACGAAAAACTGAGCGCCAGTCCGAGTCCCAGGTGAAATCCCAATCCACCTTTTATCTTTCGCGATGCCAGGCCAACTCCGATCAGTGTTAAAATAAAAGTGGAAAACGGCGTTGCCATACGTTTGTGTTTTTCAATTTCCCACTCCACCGTGTTCATCCCGCGCGTTTTCATAATGTCGATTTCTTCAATCAGGTCGGGAGTGGTGTAAGTTTCCATTTCTTTCTTTTTCAGCCTGAATTCGTCGGGTTTCATATTCAGGGTGGTGTCAATCCTGTAACCGCTTTCAAGAATTTCGTAGTCATCCATAATGGTTCTTTTCCAGTAATTGTTGATCACCCATTTGCTGTTGTCCTTGTCCCAGCGGATGTTGTCGGCAGTAATTTTTTCCACCAGTTTTGCTCCGTCAAATTTTTCGAGCGTGAAGCTATTCCCGATGTCGTTCTGGTTGTAACTGCGCATATAAATATAAACTCCGGGTTCAATCTGCCGGTGGATATCACGCTCAAAACCAACTTTCACATTTTCGATGTTTTTCAGTCTGAAATCGTTCATGGTTTTTGTGGCAGGCGGAATCACAAAATTTCCCAGCGAAAAGGTAAAAACAGCAAGAATGGCAGCCGAAACAATGTAGGGGTACATCAGCCGGGGGTAAGAAACGCCGCTGCTGAGAATGGCAATAATTTCGGTATTATACGCCATTTTTGAGGTGAAATAAATAACGGCAATAAACGTGAAAAGCGGACTGAAAAGATTGGCGAAATAGGGGATGAAATTGAAGTAATAGTCGAAGATAATTTCCTTGACAGGAATCTCTTTTGACAGAAATTCATCCAGGTTTTCCGACATGTCGAAAACCACCGCAATGCTCAGAATCAGTGCTATTGCATAGAAAAATGTCCCCAGGAATTTCCGGGTGATGTAAAAATCTATGGTTTTATAGTACTTCATCTTTGGGTGGTTATAACTTGTGATTCAGTTTTTTAACCATTTCCTGTTTCCACGGTTCAAAACAACCTTCTGTAATTTTCTGCCGTGCTGTTTTAACCAGCCAGAGGTAAAACGACAGGTTGTGCTGGCTGGCAATTTGTGCACCCAGCATTTCGTTGGCAATAATCAGGTGGCGCAGGTAAGCTTTTGAATACCCGTCAACATACGAAGTTCCGTTTTCATCGATAGGTGAGTGGTCGTTTTCCCATTTCGCATTGCGGATATTAATTTTTCCTTCGCTGGTGAAAATCATTCCGTTTCGTCCGTTTCGGGTGGGCATCACACAGTCAAACATATCAATTCCACGCTCAATGGCTTCGAGAATGTTGACCGGGGTTCCAACACCCATCAGGTAACGCGGTTTATTTTGCGGAAGAACGGCATTCACCACTTCAATCATTTCATACATTACCTCTTCCTTTTCGCCCACGGCAAGTCCGCCAATTGCATAACCATCCGCATTATAGGTCATGACATGTTCGGCTGCTTTAACCCGCAGTTCGGGATAAGTCACACCCTGAACGATGGGGAAAAGACTCTGGTTGTGACCATATTTCGGCTGAGTGGTCTCCAGTTGTTTAAAACAGCGGTCAAGCCAGCGCTGTGTCAGTTCCAGCGATTTTTTTGCATAGTTGTAATCGGCGTCACCCGGCGCGCACTCGTCAAAGGCCATAATAATATCGGCTCCGATTGTTCGTTGGATGTCAATTACTTTTTCAGGGGTGAAAAGATGATATGAACCATCAATGTGCGACTGAAAACGGGCCCCGTCTTCGGTGAGTTTACGGATGTCGCCCAGCGAAAAAACCTGGTAACCGCCACTGTCGGTCAGAATGGGTTTGTCCCAGCGGTTGAACTTGTGCAGTCCGCCTGCTTTTTCAATCACTTCCATGCCGGGTCTTAAATACAGATGGTAAGTATTGCCCAGAATAATCTGTGCTTTTACATCGTCTTTCAGATCGCGGGTGTGAATGCCTTTTACAGTGCCGGCGGTACCGACAGGCATAAAAATCGGGGTTTCAATGGTTCCGTGGTCAGTGGTAATCACCCCGGCGCGTGCCCGCGAGTTGACAGAAGTGGCAGTTAATTCAAAATTCATGCAGACCTTTTTTCTTTTCAGGCGGCAAATATAACGATTCTGATTGAATGCGCCTGTGTTCAAAAGTCCTTCAGCCTGTTAATAAAATGTAATGCAGCGTTCAAAAAAAGAGATTCAGCAACAGTGTTTGTGCCCCGAAAGTTTCGATTTTTGGCACGTTATTTAAACTTATGTTTTCCGGCAAAATGGTTCAGCAATATATCGATACTTTAATAAACAATCTGCTTGGTCTTCAGGGCTATCAGCTTATTCTGGCAATTGTGTTTGCCGGTTTGTTCCTTGTCAGGCTGCTTTATCTTTTTCTGTTTACCGGAAAAGTTTTGTTTGTCAGAAAACCGGCAGAGCAAAAACCTGTTTCCGTTTCGCTGATTTATACGGTAAGAAACGAAGAGGAGCGGCTGCGCAGAAATCTGCCCCCGGTTCTTTCCATCAACGGTGTCGATTTTGAGGTGATAGTGGTGGATGATGTATCGCAGGACAACACCTTGCAGGTACTCGGGATGATGCGCGAACGCAGCGACAGGCTGAAAGTGACGATGTTGCACCAGGAAACCCGGTATTCCATAAAAATGGCGCAGAATATTGCCATAAAAGCATCGGGTTGCGATTGGGTTTTGCAGGTGCCGATTACTTACGAAAACGCGACTTTCGAATGGATTTCAGGAATTACTTCAGCACTGGGCGAAAACAAAAATGTGGTAATTGCTTACACCGGCGTGCTTCCCGAAGGAGGAATGGCCGGATTTTTTTACCGGATTGAAAACTTCCAGCTTTTCACACGCAGTGTGGGTTACATTTTAAACGGGCTGCCTTTTGTTTATGCTGAAGAAAATGTGGCACTGCTCAAAAAGAAATATTTCGAGGTGGGCGGTCACGGCCTGAAAATCAATGAACCGTATGCCAATCTTGAATTGCTGATCAATCATATCATCAGGAAAGAGAACACACAGGTTTTGTTCCAGGCTTCCACGGCTATTAAAAAAACTGAACCAATCAGGTGGCATGATTATGCCGATTTACTGAAAAAAAGTATCCGTATCGAAAAACATCTCACCGCTTCCAAAAAACTGATGTTGGCTTTTGATGAGGCAACCAAACTTGCCTATTTCCCGTTGCTGACAGTGGTGGTTGTGTTACTCTTTGATATCTGGCCGTTTATTGCATTGCTTGGTTTTATCCAATTGGTCAGCCGGATGGTTATCATAAAAATGCTGCAGAATCGCTTGAATGAACGTAAAATATTCCTATCTTCGTTAATATACGATTTGTTTGTACCTTACTTTCGGTTTTTTTACCGATGGGTTTTCAACCAGAAAGGACAAAAGCAGAAATGGAAGATCAAGGTTTAAAATTATCGGAAAGAGCGCTACAGGATTACGAATTGGTTCAGAAGGCGTTGCAAGGTGATGAGAAAGCTTTTGCCCGTTTATTAAGCCGTTACAAAGACACCATTTATTTTATGCTCCTGAAAATGCTGAACAACCGGAGCGATGCGGAAGATCTGACCATCGAAGCTTTCGGCAAGGCATTCAAGAACCTGCACCAATATTCTCCAACTTATGCTTTCAGTACCTGGCTGTTTAAAATTGCCTCGAATAATTGTATCGATTTTCTGCGGAAAAGAAAGGGAATTACAATTTCGATCGAGAACGAAGACGAGCACAGCGAAATGAGTGAAGTGTCGCGGATAAAATCAAAAGATCTGAATCCGGAAGAAAAACTGATCAGAAAGCAAAAGGCGATTTTGTTGCAAAAAGTCGTTCGCCGTTTAAAGCCACACTACCAGGAGCTTGTTGAACTCAGGTATTTTCGTGAAATGTCGTACGAGGAGATTGCCGAAGAACTCAATTTGCCGCTGGGAACCGTCAAAGCGCAATTGTTCAGGGCGCGGCAAATGCTTTTCAAACTCATCGAAGGCACCGAAATGAACGAACATCTTTAAAGGGGCATGAATATTTTTATTATGAATTTGATGCCATCACCCCTTTATCCCCTCAAGGGGAAAGTAGCTCTCAAGATGATAGATTCCTTTTCAGATGCAATTACCCCCTTGAGGGGGTTGGGGGTGAAACAAACCTATTTAAATAACCAGGTAATTTTTTTTTCAAGATGAACATCATTACCAAATATTTTCCCAAACTCAGCGAAGAACAGAGAGCCCGTTTTGAACAACTCGAACCGTTGTATGCCGAATGGAATGCGCAAATCAACGTCATTTCGCGAAAGGATTTTGAGGGATTTTATGAACGGCATGTTTTGCATTCACTGGGAATTGCCAGACTCATCAGTTTCGCACCCGGCTCAAAAGTGCTGGATGTGGGAACCGGCGGTGGTTTTCCCGGAATCCCGCTGGCCATTATGTTTCCTGAAGTACAGTTTCACATGGTCGATTCAATCGGGAAAAAAATTAAAGTGGTGAATGCGGTAATTGAAGCGCTGGGTTTGCAAAATGCCACAGCCCAACAAATACGTGCTGAAGAGCTGAAAGATAAATACGATTTTGTGGTTAGCCGCGCGGTTACCCGGTTGCCGGAGTTTGTACCGTGGGTGCGTAATAAAATCACGGATAAACAAATTAACCCAATGCCCAATGGTATTTTGTACCTGAAAGGTGGCGATGTGACAGAAGAAACAAAACCGTTTAAAAAAATTGTTTTCATTAAAAAGCTTTCCGATTATTTTGAAGAGGAGTTTTTCGAAACCAAAAAGGTAGTGCATTTGCCGGTTTAAAAAGACAATCAAGCCCCGCTACTACTTCTTCTAACAATCTAAGAATGCTGTCATTTCGACGAGTGCGCGAGGAGAAATCTCTTCAAACCGACAGATCTCTCCTATCGTCGAGATGACAAGAAAACAACAATCTGTCATTGCGAACGAATTGAAGCAATCTGTTCAGGTTATTTTTCTTTTACCGGACAATATTGTAATCCAATTGAAAGATTTTTTAAAAATACCAGCACCATACAACCATTTTTCCCAAAAACAAATACATTTATTCCTGATTTTACTAAACCAAATTCAGTGAAAAAATTATGAATGAACAAATCCGTGAAATAGCTCAAAGGCTCGCCGGATTGCGCGATTTGCTGGGATTAAAACCAGCCGAAATTGCAGCCGTTTGTAACATTCCGGAGGAAGAATATCTGGATTATGAAAGTGGTGAAAAAGATATTCCGGTGAGCATTCTGCAAAATATTTCCAAAAACTACAAAGTTGAACTGACAGCGCTTTTGTTTGGTGAAGAACCCACCATGAAAACCTATTTTCTGACAAGAGCCGGCCAGGGAACCGCCATGGAACGCACCCGGGCTTACAAATATCAGTCGCTGGCAGCAGGTTTTGCAGGGCGCAAAGCCGATCCGTTTATTGTTACTGTTGAACCATCGGAAAACGACATTCATTTAAATAGCCACAACGGACAGGAATTTAATTTTGTGATTGAAGGTCGCATGTTGCTGAGTGTGGGCGGGCATGAACTGACACTAAACGAAGGTGACAGTCTTTACTTTGATGCCACGCAACCACACGGAATGAAAGTGCTGGATGAAAAGCCGGTAAAATTTCTCGCCATCATTTTCTGAATAATTCAAACTTAACGATTGCCAACTCATGATTGAAAAATATCTAATACAGACAAATTTTAAGGATTTTGAAGATTTTAAAGCCAATTACGAACTGATTGTTCCCGAAGATTTCAATTTTGCCTATGACGTGGTTGATGGCTGGGCCGCTACCAATCCCGATAAACGGGCTTTGCTGTGGACCAACGATAAAGGAGAAAGCCGGACTTATACATTTGGTGAACTGAAAGAAATTTCAGACCGGGTTGCCGGATATTTCTGGTCAATTGGAATCAGGAAGGGTGACATGGTGATGGCGGTGCTGAAACGCAGGGCTGAATTCTGGTTTACCATTCTGGCATTGCATAAAATAGGCGCTGTGATAATTCCCGCCACTCATCTGCTTACCAAAAAAGACCTCATTTACAGGAACAATGCGGCCAGTATTAAAGCAATTGTTTGTGTTGGGGAAGAAACCATACTGAAAGCGGTGAACGAGGCGATGCCCGAATCGCCTACTATTCAGAATTTGATTTCTGTAGGGCCTGTTATCCCTGACGGCTGGGAAGATTTCCACGCAGGAATTCGAAACGCAATGCCTTTTAAACGTCCGGTGGAACCAACAAAAAACGACGACCTGCTGATTGTGAGTTTTACCTCGGGTACCACAGGCGACCCGAAAATGGTGATGCTCGACAGTGTTTATCCGTTGGCGCACATCATTACCGCCAGTTATTGGCACAACCTGAACGAAAACAGCATTCACCTCACAATTGCCGACACCGGCTGGCTGAAAGCAGTGTGGGGAAAATTGTACGGACAATGGATTGCAGGAGCCACTGTTTTTGTTTACGACCATGAAAAATTTAATCCGGCTGATATTCTGGAAGTTTTATCGAAACACAAGATTACTTCGCTTTGCGCTCCCCCAACCATCTTCAGGTTTCTTATCCGCGAAGATTTATCGAAATACGATTTGTCGGCTCTCGAATATTGCACCATTGCCGGGGAAGCGCTGAATCCGGCTGTTTATGAACAATTTTACAGGCTCACCGGAATTAAATTACGGGAAGGTTACGGACAGAGCGAAACCACTCCAACCGTGTACACCACGCCCTGGATTGAACCCAAACCCGGATCGATGGGATTGCCAGGGCCGCATTTTGATGTTGATTTGCTCACTCCTGACGGACGTTGGGCAGAAGCCGGCGAACAGGGACAAATTGTAATCAGGTATGATAAAAAATACCCGGTGGGGTTGTTCAAAGGCTATTACAGAAACGAAGCGCTGACACAGGATGCCATGAGAGATGGTATTTATTACACCGGCGACCTGGCGTGGAAAGATGAAGATGGTTATTACTGGTTTGTGGGCCGGGCTGACGATGTGATCAAAAGTTCGGGTTACCGGATTGGGCCGTTTGAAGTGGAAAGTGCACTGATGACACATCCGGCTGTGGTGGAGTGTGCTATTACCGGTGTCCCCGATGAAATCCGCGGACAAGTTGTAAAAGCTACGGTTGTTCTTTCAAAAGACTATAAGTCAAAAGCCGGAGATGCTTTGGCGCTGGAACTGCAGGAACATGTTAAACAGGTAACCGCACCCTATAAATATCCGCGGATAATTGAGTTTGTTGACGAACTGCCCAAAACCATCAGCGGGAAAATCCGCCGGGTGGAAATCAGGCAGAAAGACAGCAAAAAAAAGATGTAACGCCAGGAGTTTAAACAAAAAGACACGAAGACGCAAAGTGAAAAATTAAAAACTCTTTGCGCCTCCGCGTCTCTGTGGTATAATATTCAGTTTGTTAATCCTCGTCGCCAAATGAAACACCCATTTTACGGGCTTTCAGAATAAGGCCGAGATCCGGTTTCACCAATCTGAGTTTTCCGCCCACTTCTTCGAGCGGAACTGTTGTCAGTTTGTTCTTTTTGATGGCCACCATTGTTCCGAAATTTCCTTCGGCAATACATTCGGCGGCAAAAGCGCCATAACGTGTTGCCAGAATACGGTCCATCGGGCTGGGGCTGCCTCCGCGCTGAATGTACCCGAGCACCGTTTCGCGGGTTTCTATTCCGGTAGCTGCCTCAATACTTTTGGCAATATAAGTGGCGGCACTCTGGTTTTTCGGGTGTTCAATCCCTTCGGCCACCACTACGATCGAATAAGGTTTTTTGTCCTCGTACCGTTTCTCTATTTTTTGGATAACTGTATCAAGATTGTAGGGCAATTCAGGAATAAGAATAACATCGCCGCCACCGGCCAGTCCGGAATAAAGTGCCAGCCAGCCTGCATTGTGCCCCATGATTTCGATAATCATCACACGCTGGTGCGAGTTGGCCGTTGTGTGGAGCCTGTCGATGGCGTCGGTGGCAATCTGTACTGCCGAATCAAAACCAAAAGTAACATCGGTTCCCCATACATCATTATCGATTGTTTTCGGAATGCCAACAATGTTCAAACCTTCCTGTGACAGGAGGTGGGCAGTTTTCATGGTACCATTGCCACCAATACAAACCACTGCATCGAGCCCGAGTTTGTGGTAATTTTCAATAATCTTTTCGGGTTTGTGATTGTTGCTTCCATCTTCCGAAACCAGTTTGTAGGGTTTTTCGCGCGAAGTTCCGAGAATGGTTCCGCCCAGTGTGAGAATTCCCGAAAGTTGCGCTTCTTTTAGTTCGATAAAATCGGCATTGATAAGCCCGAGAAAACCGGCATTAAATCCCAACACCTGCATTCCGTATTCCACAATGGCAGTTTTTCCAACTCCGCGGATAGCCGCATTTAAACCCGGGCAATCGCCTCCGGCGGTTAATATTCCAATTTTTTTTGATTTTACTGAATTTCCCATAATCCGGTCAGTTAAATGATGTCAATTTCAATTCGCCATTCGAATTTACAAAAGAATAACCGAATTTATTATTTTTGTTGCTGCCTGAATGAAACTATTGAGAATACTTAATATTAACCATTTTAAAATTTTAATCGATGAAAAAATTATTGGTACTGGTGATGGCTGCAGCTATTATTGCTGGTTTGTCGGCCTGTCAGGGAGGGAAAAAAGTGACAGGGAGTAAAGATGAAAAATCAGCTCTTAATCAGTTGACAAAGAAAGAAAAAGAAGAAGGCTGGGTACTGCTTTTTGATGGAAAAACCACAACCGGCTGGCGTGGAAATAACCGTCCTGATTTTCCAAAAGGATGGGAGGTTGTTGACGGAACGCTTCATTGCAAAGGTTCGGGACAAGGTGAGGCCGGTGCAAACGATGGCGGTGATATTTTGTTTGACAAACAGTTTTCAAATTTCAGGCTGAAAATGGAATGGAAAGTAGCTCCCGGTGGAAACTCCGGAATTTTCTACCTGGGAAAAGAAGTGAAAGACTGGCCGATTTACAAAACTGCTCCCGAAATGCAGGTGCTTGATAACGAAAGGCATCCGGATGCGCGCGCCGGTAAAAATGGTAACCGAATGGCTGGTTCTTTATACGACCTGATTCCGGCAAAACCACAAAACGCAAAACCTGCCGGTGAATGGAATTCAATTGAAATAGAAGTGTTTAAAGGCAGTGTATGGCACCGCCAGAATGGAGAAACTGTTCTTGAATATCATTTATGGACAGAAGACTGGAATAAACTGGTTGCCGGATCAAAATTCCCGGAATTGAACCCTGACTGGGCCAACGTTCCGAAATCGGGCGTGATTGCATTGCAGGATCATGGCGACGATGTCTGGTTCCGTAATATTAAAATTCTGGAAGTAAAATAATTGCAGAAAAATGTTGAGGTGCGGGATCAAAGCAGTTGTGCACTTCAGTAAATAAAAAATCCACGGTTGAATCAGATCAGCCGTGGATTTTTCTTTTTGGTCAAAATATCCGGTTACATCGAAGCACCTGCTTTTTTGTCAACTTTTACTGTTGCATCTTCCATAATTACTTCGTAAGAATACCCATATCCATAATCTTTGTTCAGTGTGAGTTTTCCTTTCACGGTGATTTCGTCGTTAACGGCAGGCAAATCAGAGGTGGTTAAAGTCAGGTCGAAATTACCATTATCAGCAGTTCCATCCTGGATGTGGACCCAGTTTTTATTCATCACCTGTTCATTTACTTTTACAACAACACCGCGGATTTCAAACTCTTTCGAAGCATATTCATTGCGGTTGGCAAACACGGTGGCTATTGTCAACTCTCCGTCTTTCTTTTCAAGATGAATAGCGCTGTTTTGAGTCGCATTTACTTTGCCTGAATGCTGGCCTCCGCCCATCATACCACCCATGCCGCCCATGGCTCCCATTGTTCCTTCATTTTCGGTTCCAAGGGGAGTTTTGCTGATGTTATTTACAAAATAAATAATCTCGAAAGTGCGGTCAATTTCCTTGCTGTGGAAGTTGTTCATCTGTAACTCCTGGTCATAATAAAAAACGTCACCTGCAACGGCGTCCTGCCTTGTAACTGCAATCCACTTCTCGTTTCCCTTTTCTTTCACTTTCAGGTAGGTGTATGTACTTCCCTGGATTACTTCGGCAACTTCAAAAGCTTTGGCGTTTTCATTTTGTTGTAAAGCCGGATTGTTTTTGTTTTTTACACACGATATCAAAAAAAACAATACAATTATTGAAAAATAAAATCTCATTCTTTAAATATTTTAGACGTTAATAATTCTGATTTATAATTGCCGTAATATTAAAATTTTCTTCTCAGATTCAAATACAATCGGGAGTAATTTTGGTCTTTTTGCAAGGTTAACTCGTAGTTGGCTGAGAAATATGTTTTTTTATTCACTTGGTATGAAAGATCTGCACCGGCTATATGCTGAATCAGATTTGTCAGGTTGTTTGTGTAATTGAAGTTCGTAAATCTGTAATTCAGAGTGCTTTGCAGTTTATAATTGAAAAAGTCCTTCAGAAATTGCACTCCATAAACCTGTCCGTTCAGGTAGCTGGTCTGAATGAGGTCGGCAGAAAGTGTGACTGACGATTTAAGCACCGGGATGTTCGACCATGTGCCAAATCCATTCAGGGTTTTTGTGGGTTCGGGGTCTGTCTTCATAAACCGGTAGCCTCCGTTCAGCCCCAGCATCAAAGCATTCACCGGCCGGTAGTTGAGATTAACTCTGTAACCCTGTCTGCTTGCCTGATTGATCAGCTCATCGACATAATTTCTGAAGGTTTCGTAATAAATGACATTTTTCCTGTTATCGTATGAAGCAAAAACCGATAAACGGGGTGTAATCCTGTATCGGGCCGAAATGTAGAGGCCGGTTAGCGACAAGTCATTTTTAGGAATGCTATCCACAACTTTATACAAATCGAGTTCGCACGAAAGGAAAATATTGAGGTTTTTTATCACAGAGTTGTTGTGTTGAAAATAGAGAAACCGGCGGTCGGTATTGCCACTGTTTTTTTGTTCGAAAAGTGCCAGTGACGATTGAAGATACCCGTTTTTCGATTTGGTATTGTGACCGGCATAAAAACCATATTCAAACAACGAAGTGTTCAGACTATAATCTGCGTAGTCGGGTCTTGTTCCGGCAGCCGCTCCGGCAAAAAACTTCCCCGGGTGGTATTCAAACTGAATTCCGTCGATGGCTCCGACATTGGCCAATGATGGATTTATTTTTCTTCCGGCCCATAACGAAGCTTTGTCACTGAAATCGTAACGGAGAGCCAGGCTGTAAATTTTCAGTGCATTGTTCAGGTTCTCCTGTACCTTTTCCCATTCATTAAGTTTATGGGTAAATAATATGTAGCTTTCTGCCGACAGGGCTGTCTGGCCTGTATTTCCAATATTGGTAACTAATGTGTACCGGAGTTTGTTACTGGTTTCTCCCGGGGTTGAAAAGTTGGAATACGATGAAACTGTTGCCCGTCCGCTGACCAATTGTTTTTTTTCAGACTGATCCATGGTTTTTGAGGAAGCAGCAATCACCGCGGTTGAAACATCTTTTTCAGGCATTTTTTCTGTAAGATTTTCGGGAGCTTGCATCTCTTTGATCACCAATTTCTTTTTTGCCACCACGGGATCAGAAACCTTAAAACTCAGGTTCTCAAAAGGTTGGCAGAGGCAGGAAATGGAAGAAAGATGTTGAACCAACAGTGCAGGTAAAAGCATATTATTACTTTTTATATATAGTGTATCGCCTGATTTAATTCCTTCGGTATTAACAAATTTCACGTAAATATTTTGCCCTGTAATATAGGAAACCATACCATCGGCCAGTTCTGTATTTTCCTGTGCATTAACCTGAAATCCTGTAACAATCAACATGATTACAAGCACAAGAATTCTGATCATATTTTCTTTTCTGATAATCATGTTAACTATCCCCTTTGGGATGACAACTCAGACAATTCACACTGTTGTAAACATATCCGCCGACTTCCCGGTGTTCATTATCCATTTCTGTCTTATTGTGTTCGTGACAATTTGTACATGAGAACACCGCATAATTGGTTGGTTGTGTGTGGCAATCAGCACAATTATTCCATTCCCCCTTGTGTTCTCCTGAATAGATCGGGAAATACTGACCATCGTGATTGAAAGTTGATGGTGTCCATGCACTTTCTGTATGACAATTTTCGCAGGTAGTCGGGAAATTGGCTGTATTATGCGCCGGATTGGTTGTTCCGTTATAATCCGAAGTATGACATCCATAACAGGTGTTGGGTGTATTGATGTAATTACCGGCATGACAAAGAAAACAATTGGTCGCTACTGTCTGATGTGCACCCTTAAAAACAAAAAAGTTCTGGTGGATCGGGAAAGTTGCAGGTTGCCATCCCGGGTTTGTGGAGTGGCATTCATTACAACTTGTCGATATCCCAATTGATGAGTGGACAGGATTGGTGGTTTTGTTATAATCGTCTGTATGACAGGCGTTGCACACGGTCGAAGTGCCTGCGTACCCTGCTGTGTGGCAGGCAGCACATTCAGTGGCAACATGTGCGCCGGTGAGCGGAAATGCAGTGTTGTTGTGATTAAATACAGTTTCACTCCAGCTATTTGAGTTGTGGCATTGTTCGCATTGAGTCGGAAATTTTTGAGCCAAATGGTTCGGAGCCTGGTTGTAGTTGGCATTGTGGCAACTGTAACAGGCCGATGTTGCAGAGGTTGTGTTTCCAATGTGACAGTCGGAGCACTGTCGGCCGGAGTGGCCACCGGTTAGGGCAAATCCGGTTATATTGGTGTGATTAAACAAAGATGGGATCCAGTTTGCAGTATTGTGACAGGTTTCGCAAGTGTTCGAAATCCCGGCAGCCGTGTGTGACGGATTCTGTGCTTCGTTATAGTTTTTTGTATGACAGGCGTTGCAGATGGTTGGAGTGCCTGCGTACCCTGCTGTGTGGCAGGCAGCACATTCAGTGGCAACATGTGCG
>DAINOH010000030.1:42859-48766 GCA_036735485.1 Draconibacterium sp.
AGGTTGTGTTTCCAATGTGACAGTCGGAGCACTGTCGGCCGGAGTGGCCACCGGTAAGGGCAAACCCTGAGCTGACAATATGGTCGAACAACGAAGGTTTCCAGCCGGTTTCAGAATGACAATCCTTGCATTCAGAACTGATTCCGGCGTTTATGTGATTCGGATTAATTGCCTGCTGGTAATTTGTCAGATGACAAGAATTACATAATGGTGAAGTTCCTGAAAAGCCGTTTTTATGACAACTGGCACAATCAGTCTGAATATGTGCTCCTTTCAATTCGAATCCGGTTGTATTGTGATTAAATGCACCTTCTTCCCGTCCTGTTGGATGGCAACCATAACAGGCAATACTGTTATACGAATATCCGTTAATACCTCCATGTTCATCATCCATCTTTGATCTGTTGTGTTCGTGACAATCAACACAACTGAAAGAAGAATAATTATCAGGTTGCTTGTGACAATCAGCGCAGCTTTCCCATTCTCCTTTATGTTTTCCTGAATATATCGGGAAATAACCTGCATCATGAATGTCAAATCTGGCAGGTTTCCAGTCAGGACTGGTGGTGTGACATTGCGTGCAGCCCGTTGAAAAATCGGGTTGTTTATGTTTTGGATTTGTTGCATTTACAAAGTCAGCCTGGTGACAACTGTAACATTCAGGCGAAAGAGGCTCAAGAACATTGCTCTTATGACATGCAGCACAATCATTGATCTGGTGTCCTGCGGTTAACGGGAAAAAGTCATGGTTAAATCCGGTTGAGCTCCATTCAAAAGCATCGATGCGATGACATTGAACACAGTCAGTCGATAACCCCGATTGCCTGTGGTTGGGATTTGTGGTTGCCTCGTAATCGGTTTTATGACAATCATAACAGGTAATTCCCAAAGGTTGAAATTCCAGATTTGATGCAGAAGTGTGACAAGCTGAACAATCGGCTGTATTATGAGCCCCCAGCAAAGGAAACCGGCTTCGCTGATGCATTTCTGTAATGTTGGTAACAATCCACGATTTTGGAGTATGACAGCGAGAGCAGTCATTTCCGACTGTTGTATTGTGCAGATCGGCGTGGCACGCTGAGCAATTACTTTTTGCTTCCGAAAATACAAGCGAAGTATGGCATTGTCTGCAATTTACAACAGCGTGTTGTCCTTCGAGTCTGAAGTTTGTTTTGTTGTGGTTAAATACAGCATTGGCAGCATATTTCCAGCCTTCAGCTGTGTGACAGTCTTCACAACTGATGGTAAAGTCGTCTCCGTGAGGATAATCCTGTGCCATTAAAATTGTGGGGACCAGCAGCAATAGAATTAATGACAAGCAGCGCATGTGATATCTTTAAATTTATACTGAATATATTTACCGTTCGCACCATCCAGAGGTTTGTGACACTTATTGCAGGCCACACCCTGGTGTTTTCCGTCGAGTTTAAACCGGGCACTTTCGTGACTGAACTTCTCTGCTTTCCAGCTATTAAACGCGTGGCAGCGTTCACAATTGTTCTGTCCTGACAATTCAAACTGTTTTTGATGAATGTCGGTGTGGCAGCTTTCACATTTCTTCTGAAAATTCCTGAAATTCTGCACCACGTTTTCTCCGGTTTGTTTAAAATGACAGTCCCTGCAGGTATTTTGGGCATGTTTTCCCAACAAAGGGAAGTTTGTTTGTGAATGATCAAAATTCACCTGTTTCCAGTTTTCGTTTGTATGGCAGGTTTTGCAATTTCCGTCGGGAACATATTTTTCGCTGATATAATCTTTATGAAAATTTTCGTGACAATCGGTGCAACGTGCTCCCGAAATCCTGAAATTCCATTCGGCAGTTTTTTTGTGGCACGAGAAACAGGGTGTTGCCAAGTGTCCGCCATCAAGTCTGAATCCCGAAAGATTATGCTTTTCAATGCTGTACAAAGAGGGACTGAATTTTTCCACCGAATGACACTGTTCACAATCCGGTTTTTTCCCGTTTTTCAGGAACTGGCCTTTGTGATAATCAGTGTGACAATCAGAGCACAAACTGTGTTTCAACGGAGCAGTCAGGCTTTTGGTGTGGCACTTTTTACAATCGACATTTACATGGCTGCCCCTCAGCGGAAAATCGGTGTTATTGTGATTGAATCCTGTAGTGGTTTTTACTTCACGAAACGAAAATTCGTTGTGGCATTTCCGGCAATCGTTGCCAAATTTGTTCTGGTGAACATCGGTGTGGCAGTTGGTACAGTTATCAAATTTCACCCCTGCAAATTGCTGAAATTTTGAACTCCCCTTTATTTCAATTTTGTGGCAGGCGTCGCATTTTACTGCCTGATGTTTTCCCACCAGCGGGAATTTTGTTTTTGCATGGTTAAAACCCGAAGCTGGTTTAAATGCCCCGAAATTGTGGCAGTTGGTGCATTTTGATGACAGCGTTTTCTGGTGGTAATCATCGTGGCAGTTCAGACATTCGGTGCCAAGTCCCAGCCAAGAGTTGCTTTTCTTCTGCGATATTTTATTGGTGACAAAAGATTCTTTATGGCAACTTTTACAATCGGTTGTGGCGTGTTTTCCTTCCAGTTTATAGCCGGCAAGGTTGTGATTGAACGTTTTTTCGTTAAAACGGATGACCTGAAAACCGGGGCCAAAATGTTCGCCATGACAGGAAGCGCATTTCTTTCCCTTTACTTCATCAGATGCATGATAGCCTTTATTTTGTGCAATCAGACTTTTTATTTCACGGTGACATTCAAGACATTTTGAAGTGGTTTCCTTATCGCCCAGAATATGACATTTGGTACAATTCGACAAACCATCGAGATGGGAATGTGCTTTCGAGAGTTCGCCCGGTGAAAGCTGCGCAGAAACAGGCAGGCTGAATCTGATCAGCAGCATTAACAGGACAATCAACTCCGGAAACCTTTTCATCGTTCAGTTTTTTGAATGTTTCAGAATGGCCTCACCAAATTTTCGGGTAATTTCAATTCCGGCATTTTTCAGAAATTCAACCGGAAGCTCTCCACCCGCAAAAATATACACAAGGTCATTTTCCAGTTGCTGAATCTCTTCTTTTCCTTCAAACTTCAGATTCACAGAATTGTCGTATATTTCAACGAGGTTCGATTGCAGCAACGCTTTTAATTTGTGAGAAGAGATTGCATTTTGCAATTTTTCATTGTTCTTTAGTTTTAATCTTGAAAATGAATCTCCGCGGTACGACAGTGTCACTTCGTTTCTGTCCATTAAAAGCAGAGCGGCCTCAATTGCAGAATCGCCACCTCCAACAACCATGATTTTTTTGTTTTCAATCAACTCGGGTTCCAGCAGTCGATAAGCCACTTTTTCGAGATTTTCGCCCTGAATTCCCAGTTTTCTGGGCGAACCTCTTCTCCCGATTGCCAGCAACACACCCGAAGCTGTATATTTTTTTCCTCCGGTTGTAAAAACCGTAAATCCTTTGGCTGACTTTTCTATTTTTTCAACTTTGCTGTTTTCCTGAATGATTATTCCATGTTTGTCGATTACACTGTTCCACAAATCAAGTAATTCAGTTTTCGATGTTTCGGTCAATTTAACCTTTCCATGAAGCGGAAGGTCCATCGCCGATGTCATGATAATTTTTGCACGTGGGAATGTAAAAACGGTACCTCCCAATGTGTCCTGCTCAAGTGTCAACGATTTCAATCCCAATTTTTTCGCCTGCAATGTGGCCGAAATTCCCGCCGGTCCCGCACCTATAATGATCAGGTCGTATTCATTATCAGTGGATTTCAGTATGGTGGATGCAAAATTCTCAACCGCCTGTTTGCCCTGTTCCACCGAATTTTTAATCAGACCCATTCCTCCCAATTCACCGGCAATATAAATACCTCTCACATTGGTTTCGAAAAACGGGTTGACATGCGGCAAATCAACACCTCTTTTTTCTGTTCCGATGTGTAACGAGATTGCTTGTGTGGGACAGGCATGAAAACAGGCTCCGTGACCGATACAACGGCTGGCGTTGATCACGGTGGCTTTACCATTTCTGATACCTAGAATATCATGTTCGGGACAGGCCTTGATACAGGCGCCGCTTTGAATGCATGAATTGGGATCGACCACGGGGTGAAGCGAAACAGGCTCAAAAAGCCCTTCTTCTTTGGCAATCCTGATTTTTTCCTCCACAACTTTCGAATCTTTTCTGAGTTTCCGGATGTAAATCAGGAGAACCACCACGAGGAGTAATCCTGCAGAACCGTAAATTGCCAGTTGTTCAATTAAACTTTCCATGGGCTAAAAAATCCATTTGTACCCGAAAATTACAGCCACCAAAACATGTATAATCATAATCAATAGCATTACCAGAGCAAATGGGAGATGCGCAACATGCCAGTAACGCAGATAATCCTGCATGGTTGAAAGCCAGGCAATTCGTCTGCTCAGGACAATTTCACTTCTGATCATCCGCAATATTTCATGGTATTCCTTTTGGGAAATATTCGCCGTTTTTATTTTTATTCTGATTTCCGAAATCAGCTTTTTTTCGTGTTTAATCTGTGGTAGAATATTCTGGAAAAAATTGCCTTTCGATTCAGCCGATTTCACATTCATGGCTTCTCCGAGAAAACTTACCAGTTGCGGTTCATGGCTTAATTTTGTTTCTATCTGTTTAAGAAGATCAGATTTTATCCGCACAATTTCATTTTTCGACATTTCGCGGCCTTCAATTGTTCTTGGAATCTGCAAATAAATAAAGCGGCCGAGTACACCGCTTGCCACCACTGCCACCATGCTCCAGAAACTGACCGATACAAGGCCCCCGAACTTAAAAGAGGTATGAAATAGCACAAGTACCGGCCCCAGTGTGCAGAGGAAAATGTGAAATTCGAGCCAGTGTTTCAACGTGCCAACTCTTGAAAATAACCGGATTCGTTTCCTGACCATATAAATAAGCACACCTGTCAGCATAAAAAACGAACCAGCAATCCCGATTCCGTGGCCGATCAATCCACTCGGTTTCAGCAAATCATTTTTAATGTGAAAAAAGCGATTGTCTAAATCAGTAATATAATATGACCATCCGTAAATTGTCAGTAATGCAAAAGCTACAATCACTATGAAACCCATCGAATACAGATATAACCGATGAATCTTTCTGTACATAATTTTCAATATTATCGTTAGATTTTAATCAAAAGTAAAATTTAAAAATATACTGTAATACGATTATAAGTTGATTATTAGTATTCAATAAACTGGAGGTGATTGAGAAATCTAATATTTTTTATTGAGTTTTTGAATTCCTGATTTTCCGGAAGGCCAATAAAATATGAGATTTTGGAAGATTATCACGTCAACATTAAAGTTTTTAAAATCACATTATTTATATAAATTCTGAATATGTGAAACAGTTATTTTCGGGTAAATTCAGTGAAGTAAAACTGATCCTGAAACTGATTGTGAAGTTAGACGATAAGTTTTTACATGACTTCAAATTTTGTGTATTGACTTGAGTTTCTATTTGGTTTATATTTGATAAGCCATTAAATATCAGAAGGAAATATGAAGGGACGTTTATTTCAGCATGTCAATTATCTCGGGTGGATTGTAATCATCTTAACTTTTGTTGTACTTTATTTATCCTATTTTCTGATTTACATCCCCAATCAAAAGGCTGACCTCACACAGCGGGCCTTCAGGATTTTGAAAGAATATGGTAACAACATGGTGGGGAAACACGCGTACTATGAAACGCATTTCAAAAACTATGGAATTTACTACATTCTGGAATCGTTTGATAAAGATAAGATAATCGTACCGGTTGATTCAACAAAATCGGGTTACCAAAAAATGCACGAAGTGTTTGGTGATCTTTTCGATTATGTGGTTATCGACAGTTTGCATAAAAACAGGATCAATGGTTTATTTTGTTATGATCATCAAAACAAGCCATTT
>DAINOH010000031.1:0-46352 GCA_036735485.1 Draconibacterium sp.
CGGCAGTGGGGTAGTTGGTATCCCAGGTGTTTGTTGCTTCAATGTATTCGGTTACAGCCCGTTTTCCTGTTTTTTCAGCAATGCTGTTTCCTGCGAGGGTGGCAAATCCCCACACATTTTGCCCGGTCACAGGCGCTGTCACCACATGCCATTTCCCGGTTTCGGCTAAATAGCTTTGATAGGTTACATTCCCGGTTGCAGTGCCTGACACAATGAGCGACCCGGCATTCGAGACGTCGCTTTTGATAGTAAGCGACCCGGCCGGATCAATAGTGATGTTGTTACAGTTGGCCGAAGTTCCGGGAGCAATTTCGGCCGTTTTGCCGGCAGGAATGGTTACATCGGTACCGGCAGTTGGAACGCTGCCCCCGGCCCAGTTTCCGGCTGTTGCCCAGTCGTTACTGGCTGTTCCGGTAAAAGTTCCGTTGGTAAGTGTGGTAAAAGTAACATCATCGCCATAGGCTGTGCCAGCAGTGTTGGTAGCATAAGCACGAACGTGGTAGGTGGTGTTGGGACTCAGCCCGGTGATTGATGATGTAAACGCACCAGTTCCACCCGGCGCTCCCTGTGTGGTTTTAGTTGACAGCGCAACGGTTGGGTTGGCGCTTTCACTCCAAACCACACCATATTGTGTTGTTGTTGGGTCGCCCAAAGCAGTAATATTTCCATTACCGGTAGCTGTGGTTGCCAGGATGCTGCTTACTGCTTGTGTGGTTACTGTGGGTGGCTCGGCAACATCGTTAATGGTAATGGTAAAAGCTTCTGAATATGTGGCTGTTCCATCAAAGGTTTGAACCCGCACCGAATAACTGTTTTTGGTTTCGTAATTGGGGCTGTTGGTAATACGCAGGTCTGAACCGCTGATATTAAAAGCACCATTGTCGGTGTCACCTGTGCCGGCAACCAAACTATAGGTGTGCGTATCGCCTGCATCGGCATCGGTGGTGCTTAGGGTTCCCACTGTGCTATTCGCCGTTACGTTTTCGTTGATGGAAGTGGCTGATAAAGAGATGTCGGTGGGAACACTGTTAGTTGGGGCAATCCCATATATTCGAACATTATCAAAAGCTAATTCCTCATTTGCTGTTTGAGAAGCTGCAATAATACGAATAGAAAGACTTGTTGCACCACTAGTATTAAACTCATAAGTAAACTCCTGAAATGATTTAGTAAGCTGAGTACCTTCTCCAAAATCATCCAGATTTAAATCTTCATAAAGAGCTGAACCTCCAGTGGGATTATTTCCTCTAAATCTTACGATATCTGAATAAGTACCAGTTCTTACATTAGCATCTCCCGTTGTTGCAATATTATCATCAAACGCATATTGCACGATGAAACCATCAATATTTACTTCATTAGATGTTGTTATCCAATTCTCAAATTCACCGGATGTAACTGCTGCAAATAAAACTTTAACTTGAATTGAACTATACCCTGTAACATTAAGTGTTTTAAAAACAATATATCCACTTTCTACGGAACCAAAGGCATTAGTCGCGCAAGCTATATCCTCTCCTGCAACATAATAACTTCCATTAAAGCTTGTAAATCCACCTGACCAACCACTTGGCAGTGATGATGAATTTACTGCATTAAAAAAGTCTGTAGCATCACCTGATGTAAAAAAATTCGCATCAAAATTAGTTTGATCACCCTCAAAGCTTTCTTGCAAAAGTAGAACAGGTTGGGCTTGAATTATGCCCAGCGAAGGAATTAAACTCATTAAAAGAAGTAAGATTTTTTTCATAGTATTTGTTTTTAGTTTTATAAAATTGAGTAATTCAGTTTTTTATACAGGTGGTTACAGCCTCTTAAAATTGTATTATTTGCAGATTTTATGATGGATGCAACAAGGTGTGGTTTAATTATGTATAACATCAGATAGAAATTATTGATTTATGGTCGATTGTCGATGTCTAATGTAACAATAAGTTAATTATAAGTCAATAGTTTGCAGGATATTTTATGGAGGAAATCTGAACAAATGCTGTTTTTTAATGGGTGTATGTTATTGATAACTATTAAATCGGAGGAATAAACCGGGAAATTCCATTGCAACATAATATTTACCGGGGGTTTGGATTCTGCAGATGCGCAGATAAATCAAAGAAACTAAGAGGAATTGTATTGCAGAAAACGGCTTTCGCGCAGTTTGTGAATGACCTGATTTATCCGGCGTTGGAGATCACCTGTGAAACTACAGAAATTTCATTGTTCAGTTTTGCCAACTGTTTTACTGCTTCGCCATACGAGTTGAGATTGCGCATGATTTTCACGATTTCATAATGAATATGATCGTTATCAAGTAGTTCTGCAAACACCTGGTTTTTCTCGGGCTTGCCTTTGGCAATCACCACTTCGTTTTTATAATCGAATCCGAAATCCTTGTGAACGGCAAAAACAAATTCAACTCCCGATCCGCCACCTTCTTTCCGGTAAAACCGCGAAAACAACAGGTACACCTTTCCATCAGGCATCCCATAATAATGAACCGGAAAAGCAGTCGGAAGATACGAGGCCGGGGTGGTGTGGATCAGTTTTGCTGCCGTCATAATTTCAGTATTAGTCAGTAAATATAAAAACTTATTAACAACTTCTGCGTTTTGCTGTCCGGAAAGTTTGTGCTGAAAATTTAAAGCATCTCTGTCTCTGTAATTTATTAATTCTGAATATGGCCAAAAGGAAACCCGCGGTTTGTTAATAAAAATATTCTTTATTATTTTCAGTAGTAATTTTTTCAGTATTCTATTCAATTGAACTTTTAATCAGCAGAATATTTTTTATGGTTCCGTTTTTTGTTTTCAGGGAATGGTGATTGAAATCCGGTGGTTTATGATCATCTTTATGGATAAACTTGTTCCTGCATTTCAGGAGCAAACTTTTTAAAATATTTTTTATGAGAGACCAGATTATAAGCTTTGTTCTGATTATTCTTACAATAAACTTGGTGACGGCTCAAACCAAAAATCCGCGTGAAATTGTAATAACATCAGATAATGGTAAAACACAGGTAAACACAAATGAAAAAGGTGAGTTGTTTGTCAATATTTCTCCTGAAGATGCATCGAAATTTATTGCAGCAGGATTTGTCAGTTACGCCGATTTTGGTGCCAGGGGCAATGGAAAAACCGATGATCTGGATGCCATTGCTGCGGCTCATGCTTTTGCCAATCAACACAATCTTCGGGTGAAAGCAGATGAAGATGCCAGTTACTACATTGGCGGAAAAGACCGAACAGCCTTCATCAAAACCGACACCGATTTTGGCACCGCTGCCTTTATCATCGACGATACAAAGGTTGAAAACCGCAATGCACCTCTTTTTATGGTTGTCTCCGGACTTTCATCATTCAAACCAGAGGGTTTATTATCCTTGAAGAGAAACCAGAATAAAATTGACATTACCTTACCCGGGACCTGTATCATAACAGTCACCAATTCAGCCGTGAAGCGTTATATCCGTTTTGGGCCAAATCAAAATGACGGATCTGCTCAAACCGACATTTTTATGGCGGACAAGAATGGGAATGTGGACATGAAGGCCCCCATCATCTGGGACTTCGACCAGATTACGGACATCTCCGCCATTCCTGTTGATGAAACAACACTGACCATCAGCGGCGGTCGTTTCACCACCATTGCCAACCAGGCAGAATCAAAGTACAATTATTACAACCGCGGCATTGCTATCAGACGTTCGAATGTAATTGTGCAGGGGCTTGAACACCGGGTTACCGGAGAGGGAGACCATGGCGCTCCTTATGGCGGTTTTATCAATATCAGCGATTGCGCCAATGTGACGGTTAAGAACACGGTATTAACCGGACGTAAAATGTATCAGACCATCGGCTCAGCAGGTGTGACCGTCTCCATGGGGAGCTATGATATTTCGGTTAACCGCGCTCTCAATGTTTCGTTTGTGAACTGCAGCCAGACTAATGATATCAACGACAGCAGGTACTGGGGGATCATGGGATCCAACTATTCCAAAAACCTGGTTTACGACAGCTGTATCTTTTCACGGTTTGATGCCCACATGGGCGTAGCCAATGCCACCATCCGCAATTCCACTATGGGACACATGGGAATCAATGCCATTGGCAGCGGTGTTTTGACCGTTGAAAACTGCACCATACGCGGTAGAACACTGGTAAACCTGCGCTCCGATTACGGCAGTACCTGGCAGGGTGAATTTGTAATCCGCAACTGTACTTTTGTGCCGGCAGGCGGCAAACCGGTCAGCGCAAGCCTGATTGGCGGTTCTTATTCCGGGCAGCACGATTTCGGATATACCTGCTATATGCCCGAACGGATTACTATCGAAAACCTGCATATCGACGATTCCCAACATCCGGAAAATTACCAGGGGCCAGCCATTTTTTCAAATTTCAATCCTGAAATGACTGACGAAAGTTATAAAGAGAAATTTACCTATGTCAAAACCAGGGAAGTCATTCTGAAGAATGTGACCACGGCAAGTGGTAAGGATTTGCGGATCAGCGAAAATACTTTTATGTTCAAAGATGTGAAAATACACTCCCGTTAACAGATCCAGAGTCTGATGAAAAACTTAGCCGGAAACTAATCTCAGTTTCCGGCTAAGTTTTTTGTTGTAACATTCGAAATTGAATAGTTCGTCTATTCTGAACTAACAGTCTCTTTTTATATTTCCTTATTTCACCAGGTTTTTAAAGGCCGAACCAAAAATCAGGTAGCCTGTGTTTCCGGCTATCGTACCTTCATTTTGTCCCCACAAAAATGGCCAGTCGTCGTAGTTTTCAAAATGGTCGGGTTTTCTGAACAATAAACCCGGGGCTACATTGCCCGGAATAAAGGAGAAGTCGGCCCTGTTATTGCCATAAAAAACGGCTTTCGGACGGGCGGCGCCCACGGCTGCCACCAGCGAATAATTGTGGTACGGATGGCATCCAAACAACCAGTTGGTAACTTTAAATGCATGGCTGGCATCAATAATTTCAGGGAAATGCTGATTGGCAAAACAAAGAGTGGTGCCAAAATTTACCACGGCTCCGCCGCCTGCCCAGTTGCCCAGGCCAATCGGCACTCCGTAAGGATTGTCTTTTTCAAGACCTTCAATGTAATCCTTGTATTTCACCACATACGGGCGAAGCTTTTCTTTGTACGCAGCATCCATGTGCGGAATGGCATCCAGCGCTGTCGATAACGTGAAACTGACATTACGGTCGAGTGCCGGCCAGAGCATTTGCTGAAATTTATCGATGTATTGCTGCTCGCCGGTTGAAATGTAGAGTTGCAGATTGGTGGCCATATCTCCGCCGCCACCTCTTCCGGGACGATCCTGCGGTTGTTTGGCCAGAATTTCTGTGGCTTCTTTCAGCAACCGTTTTGACTGGGCCAGTGCTCTTGCCGAAAGATCGTCGTTATAGCCTTTCAATGCGCGGCTGGCTGCGGCAAACATGGTGGCTGCCCTGAGATCGAGGCTGGCATTGCGGCTGGTAAAGGCCCACATGTCGTCTTTCACACCGCTCGACTTGCCATCGGCAGCTTTCTCGTACGGACCCAGATTCGGATTGTAAGGCAGTCCATCGGTTAATGAAGCTGCATCGCCCAGGTGGTGATAATTGTCGAGTACTGAATTTGAAAGCGTTTGCGACATGTGCTCGATAATTTCGGCCTGTGCCACCAGGTTCAGCGTACCGTGCTCGATAAACTGCAGAATGTCGGGTTTTCCATCCGGCCGGTGCAGATCCACATAGCGTTGTTGTTGGTCCACAAAAGTCTGGTCGCGCAGGGGTTTAAACGATTCCCATGTTTCGACAAAATTCTGTACAACGCCAATGTTTGAGCCTGTTTCGATGTCAAAATCCCCGGCATCAAAAAATCCGCCCACATTCAGTCCCGGAATCAGTTCCAGTGCTTTGTATTTGGTGTCGGTGGTCGGACCCTGGCTGTGCAAATCGAAGTGGTCGGTGTTGGGCGGAGCCTGCAGATAGCCTTCCTTAAAAGGCTCGCCGTGCCAAACGCGATAGGCTTCATTTACAAACATGTGGTTCATGTGAATCGGAATCCAGATGTCGCTGGTGGCGTCGGTAATCTTATCGTAAACGCTGTTTTCGATCAGAAAGTTATTGGTTTTAAAGTTGCCATACTGAATGTAGTATATGCCGGGTACCGTCACTGCTGAAAAATCAAATTTCACATAGTGGTATTTGTAATAGTCGCCCCACGAAACGATATTGCCACTGAAAACTTCGGTGGCATTGCCGTCTTCGCCCACTTTCCAGACCGAAGCTTTTTCCAGCGGTTTGTCTTTTTTGTCGAGTTCAATTACTGCAACTTTGGGTTGCGAGGGCAAATAGCCCACCTGCGAGAAACCGATGTTGGGTTCCCTGATCCAGCCGCTGATGGCGTTGGGTTCAACCATCCAGCTCAAAACCTTGCCTGTTTTTCCGGAAGGGAGAAGACTGCGAACCACAAACCAGCCGTTTTGTGCCAGCATCCGGCCATCAAAAAGCATCAGGTCGGCATCGGGCGAGGTGATTTTTACCAAACGTTCGGGAGCATCGGGTGCAAGGAGTAAAGTGCGGCCTGTTTCCAATGGCAGCGGGTCGATAAATTCGCCTGTACCGCGGTCGTCGGAAGTGATGTACCCCTTGAATTGTTTGGGTTTTTCACTGTTGGGTTTTGCAACCGTGTTACCCACCACATACCGCGGAAACCGGTTGTATCGGCCATCCATCAGATAGGTTTTTTGCCAGTATTGCGAGGGCAGAAATTCAAGGTTAAAACCGGCTTTTCCTTCCAGCGCAGCAGGAACCGGCTTATCGAGGTAAACAGCAATCTCAACGCCTTTACCTTTGGCGGTTACCACCACCCGCGAATCAAAATCATAATCATTGTACCTCATGGAAGCCTCAATGGAGTTTGAAGAACGGTCAACTTTGCGGTCGGAAATGGCAGGAACCAAATCCCACTGCTCGGGTGTGTTCGATAACCGCACAGCGCCACCCTGAACGGTTCTCACACCGTGGTGAATCAGTTCGATTCCTGCGTTTTTCTCGTCGTTAAAACCCCCGGTGAAAAGATTGCTGTACACCAGCACATTCACACCCTGTGTTTCAAAATATTCAAGGTCGTTGATTTTTAAATTCTGGCTTTGTATTTGGGTAAACGCCGCCAGAAAAAGCATGATAACGGATAGTAATGATAGTCTTTTCATTTTTATTTCAATCAGGTTTATGGTTTAAGTTATTTCTTCATTAAAGTCACGGCTGCCAAAGCATTCGATTCAACAAAACTATCCAAAAAACAATGCAAACAAAATTTTTCTCCATTGTTCGGGATAGAATGCATCCGTTTTAAAAACAATTTTACAAATACAAATCGTGTTGGTTCGAGGTAATGCGGTGCCGAGAAGAAGTAGTCAAACTGGCATTATTTATTATCTGATCACAGAAATCTTATAAGAATCTGCTGTCATATCTGAATTATAAGCTTTTAGAATATATAACCCATTTTTAAACGGAGAAACATTAATTTCCAGTTTATCCTGATTTTTACAATTGCTGGTAAATAAAACCCGACCCATGGAATCAACCAGTAAAATTTTGTCGATGTTTTTCGTGTTTTCTAAAATCAGAAATTCTGAAACCGGATTTGGATAAATGATTAAATTACTGACAGATTTAATTTCTGGTATGTCAGTTATGTAAATTACTGAATTCTTCAGTTTGATAGTTTTAAAAATTGGAGTCTGACAATTTGCTGAATATAAGGTATAATCAACCAATCCAAATGAAGAATTATCCCATCCGTCGTAAATTTTGTTTTCCACGGTGGTTGAATCAGAACTGCACCAGCAATTGCCATATAAATTAACATTGTAACTGCTGTTGTTTTTTACGTTGTAAGTTTTGTTATTGCAAATCTGTGAATTGGTAATGGGCGCTGTTGTTCCGAAGTTATTACCCAGTTCAATGCCAGTTTCATTGTTTGATATGGTGGAATTCTTAATTGTAAAACCTTCGAAAAAAGCCTGAACGCCAATGTTGTTGTTTTCAATTGTACATTCCGAAATGACGCCCCGCCCGCCGTTTAAAGCCGCTTGTGTATTTTTGGTAAACTCAGAATTGTAAACGTCTATTCGTGTGGTTTGATACAAACCATATTCATTGCCAATAAATCGGCAATGGTTCACAGTTTTGTCAGCATCAATCAGGCAATAGGTATTTCCTGTGAAAAGACAACTGTCCACTTTCATTATGTCCCCGGTATATCCGCCAATGGCAGTTCCGTTATTGGTGAACCTCGAATTCTTCACTGCATCAATACCCCCAAAACAACACTCTTCGTTGATGGCAGTTGCAGCATTTAAAAACCTGCAATAATTGAAAGTTGCATTTCCTCCCTGTGTGTTTTTTATATTGATGCCAGTCCAACTGTATTTGTTGGTTGATGAATTTGATGTAAATGTGATTGAATCAGTTTTGGTTCCGATTGCTAACAGTGTACCCCGAACCTCCAGGCTGGCTCCATTCTCAAAACGAGCCTCCACGCCCGGTTCAATAAACAAGGTGTCATTGGTATTTACAACAAAACTTTCAGTAAAAATATAGGGACTTTTCGCTAAAATCCATCGGTTCGATTCAGCGATAGTTTTGTCAACTCTTTTAATTACTGTGTTACACAAATCATCAAATAGTTCATAGTTTATTAATCCCAAATTCTTGTTGTCTGTTCCGTCGTAAATTTTGTTTTCCACGGTGGTTGAATCAGAACTGCACCAGCAATTGCCATATAAATTAACATTGTAACTGCTGTTGTTTTTTACGTTGTAAGTTTTGTTATTGCAAATCTGTGAATTGGTAATGGGCGCTGTTGTTCCGAAGTTATTACCCAGTTCAATGCCAGTTTCATTGTTTGATATGGTGGAATTCTTAATTGTAAAACCTTCGAAAAAAGCCTGAACGCCAATGTTGTTGTTTTCAATTGTACATTCCGAAATGACGCCCCGCCCGCCGTTTAAAGCCGCTTGTGTATTTTTGGTAAACTCAGAATTGTAAACGTCTATTCGTGTGGTTTGATACAAACCATATTCATTGCCAATAAATCGGCAATGGTTCACAGTTTTGTCAGCATCAATCAGGCAATAGGTATTTCCTGTGAAAAGACAACTGTCCACTTTCATTATGTCCCCGGTATATCCGCCAATGGCAGTTCCGTTATTGGTGAACCTCGAATTCTTCACTGCATCAATACCCCCAAAACAACACTCTTCGTTGATGGCAGTTGCAGCATTTAAAAACCTGCAATAATTGAAAGTTGCATTTCCTCCCTGTGTGTTTTTTATATTGATGCCAGTCCAACTGTATTTGTTGGTTGATGAATTTGATGTAAATGTGATTGAATCAGTTTTGGTTCCGATTGCTAACAGTGTACCCCGAACCTCCAGGCTGGCACCATTTTCAAAACGAATTTCAACGCCCGGTTCAATTGTTATTTTGCCTTTGGGAGAAATAACTAAGTCGCTTGTAACCAAATAGGGACTCTTTATTCTTCTGAGAATTGTATCAGCGTTTATCATCCCGCTGATAATCGTTTGAGAATAAGAAGCAAAAACAAATAGTAATAATCCGGTTAGTAATAAAATCTGTTTCATGTTTTTTTGATTCAGATGGGTTTACGATTCCGATATAAATTTAAATAATTTTATATCTCGTTTCGTTTCAATTGGCTGTGATTTTTTACCCTTTACAAAATATTTGTCCGTGTTTAGAATGACAGAGATTGATTCGTTAGCACAACCCGGAACAATCGCTGTTCCCCGGTTTTATCGTGTGGCAATTTCGTTTACGCTGAAATCAATGTACTTCCTCAATCACCCAATTATCCATCCGGGCGATGCAAAAAAAAATCATTCTAGCCGTGAAATTTTTACGCAGGCACCGCCACCGGGAGCCAGTTTCAAGGTTAAGACGTCTTTTTTACTTACCGTTTTTGTGGATACAGTGCTGGTTTCGCGGTTGGTCTGGTAGTGGGCATCCGGCCCGTCTTCCACTATTTCGGCCGTAAATGTTCCTTTGGGCAGAAAGGAAAGGGGTACTTCGAGCGTTCTGGCTTCCTCATTGGTAGCCGCGCCAACGAGATAAATCCCATCCTGAGCCTGGCGCATCGTTACGATGTAGGCTCCGATTTCCCCGGCCAGTGTTTTGCTTTCAAGCCAGGGCATTTTCTGTGCCGACAAAAACCTTAGAAGGGCCGGGTATTTTTGGTAGTACTCCGGAATATCAGGAATAATTGTGGCACCTGAAAACACAATGAGTGTGCGTGCGGCTTCCGAAACCACGGTTGAAGGCACTTCCTGGTTGTTGTCAACACGGGTGGTTCTGCCTTGCCGCAGGTCGAACATACCGTTGTTCATATCGATGGGTCCGGCAACATTGTTAACAAAAACCGAGGTGACAAATGTTTTGGGCTGGAAAATCTGGTGCCCGTCCAATTGTGCTTTGCAATATTCGCGGGTAATGGCGTTGGGCCAGGTGCGCATTTGTCCGTAGGGATGCACGGGGTAGTCGTGGAAGTTGACAAGAAGCTTGTTCTGTGCACAAAGTTTTGTTATTTTTTTGGTTGCCAGGTTTTTCTCCTCTGGCTTTCCGTTCATAAATCCGTATTTTACACCGGTTGCTCCCCATCTGCCATATTGTTCAAGGGTTTGTTCGATGGGATAATTCTTCCCACCCACATCGTTCAGATACAGCCAGATACCAACGCCTTTTTCCTTGCCATATTGTATCAGTTTTTGTACGTCTCTGGCCTTGTCGCCTTTTATGGGGTCTGATGTTTGGGCAAATTCGGGTCCATACCAGTTGGCATCCAGTACTAAATGTTTTAATCCGTTTTCGGCGGCAAAGTCAACCATTTTTATCCACGAAGGATACGACATGGTGTATTTAAACCCTTCCCAGACAGCCCCGTCGATGCGCCAGTCCCACAGGCAAACCCCGGGTTTTACCCACGAGAAGTCGTACCCGGACTCCGGTTCCGGATTCAATAATTCGATGAGATGAGAATCGACCAGGGCACCCGGCGTTTTTCCATACAGAATGACCCTCCAGGCTGAATGATAACCCGCTTGCAAAGTTTGAGGTTTTGAAGTAACCGAGAATTCCGTTTTGCCTTTTTCCGAAATCAGCTTCAGGGGTTCTCCTTCATCGAGACAGGCTTCGTGCAGTGCCAGGTAACAATTTTCTCCTGCCTTGATGGTCATCACCGGCAAGCGTTCGGCTCCGGTTTCTGTCAGCAATTCCGGGCCAATATTGTGGCGTTCGCCGTTGTAATACCAGGCCGTATAGTCGCCTGCGAACCGAAATGCCGTCTGTTCCGCAACCACGGTTTTGGCGGTGCTGTTTCCTTCCGGCACAACATAACGGAAAGCCACGCCATCGTTGTAGGCCCGTGCCACAATCTCAAAACTTTCAGACTCCGTACCGAGCATCAACATCAATTCATTGTACTGATCGGGTACCACTGACCGCTTACCCCAAACCGGCTTCCAAACCGCATCGACATTCTTTTTCTCTGCCTTCACCACCTTCCAGTTCTTCGAGGGCACAACTGCATCCGCATCCAGCTTATAACCCAGCGGAGACGCATCAATTAAACCGGCTCCACCAGCCGTCAGACTATATACAAAATCACCGTCAGTCGTTTGCATAATATTTAACTGAAGGTTCTTATCCGGCGATAACAATGCATAGGATTCTGCATCGGCAGCATTTACAACCGGAGAAAACAACGCAAAAACAATAAATAAAATCGGGATTAATCGGGTTGAACTGTTTTTCATAGAAGGTTTAATTTAGATTCATTGACAAATATATTCAATTACATTGTTTTTCTTATCTCTCACAACTGTTCCTATACTCCTCTTTTGCAACGAGGAATATGCGGTTTCTGAGTTTGCAACTCTCTTTTCCTTTTTATTTTTAAATATGCCAGGCTGAACACTTTTTTTGTGTAGTTGGTATATTTCACAGCATTGCAAATGCAAAACAACCAATCCTTTCAAACATAGACTGAGCACGTATCTATGGGCAAAATACCCGGTTTTGCCATGTATTTTTGTTAATGGGTTATTTCCCAGGTTCTCACTTCGCCATATAAACCTGCAACAATCAACCGGCCATCTGGTGAAAATGCAATGAATTTCGGGGTTTCATTTTTCAACCTTGCCGGATAATCCGTGAATTCCCCCGATTTAAGGTTCCAGACTCTTACCGCTCCATATATTCCTGCAGCCATGTATTCACCATTGGGTGAAAAACATACATAGTCCGGTGTTTCATTTTTGAGTTTAGCCTTATAGTCCGTAAAATTATCTGTATTGATTTCCCAGACCCTGACTGCTCCATAAACACCCGCCGCTATATATTTATCATCGGGTGAGAAACACACAAATTGCGGCGTTTCATTTTTTGCCATGGTCTTATAATCCTTAAACAAAGTTGTATTGGTTTCCCAAATCCTGACAGCACCAAACACTCCGGCTGCAATATACTTTCCGTTGCCTGAAAATACTGCATAATCTGGCGTTTCATTTTTCGATTTTGCCGGATAACTGCGAATGTTTTCCTGTGCGGCCGAAATGGAGGCAAAACCAAAACAGTTCAATACGAACAGAAGAAAAATTTTATACATAGCTTTTCGTTTTTTATGGTTACTGTATTGTTTGATTAATCATAAATATGTCTGCACTTTTTTATCATTTATGTATCATTTTCGATTTACAGGTCGATAAACCCGCATTCTTTATTTTTTTGCAGCTTAACAATAACCGTTCCTCAAATTTTCAGTATTTAACCTTATTGTTGGTATATCGGCAAAGTAGTTACGCAAATAGCCAGGGAGTCCGGAAAAACAGACGGTGAGGTGAAAAAAAGTTGCAGAGGTAAACATCTGTTGGCGAATGATTTTACTTGTGCTAAATTCATTCTCACTAAAATTAATTTACTGACAGGATTTTATTTCAAACCACGTAATGCAAATTACGCGGGTTCGGAGAATGAACACCAATTTCTTATTCCAAATGCTTTTTTTCTTATTTTTAATGTCGGAATAAAAACCTGAATACTGATCATATCAATAATAAATATAAACCTGAATATAAAATCTCAATCTCCCGATGAAACGCAATAAAAAACACAACGCCATTCAGGCCAAACAGGAAAGCCAGCACCAGCGCAATCTTTTTTACCGGAAAATACAACAGACGATGGCGTTAATTGGCGACGCAAAAGCTTTTCACTTACTGGATAAAATAATGCTTGAAACTTTGTATCAATGCAGAATTCATCCGCACAAAATTATTGCCCTGAACAATCAGCAGTTGAAAAACAAAAAGCAAATCCTCAACACGTTGAATACAACACTAAGCGAACAGTTGCATAAATCGTTTATTGAAATCGGGGAACAAAAAATCCGTGTGAGTTTATACGATTTCGTGGTATATGTTCAGACCATTTATATTTTTTGGTCAGGAATCGAAAATAAACGACAGGAAAACGCTGTCCGGTTTCGGGCTTATTTTCCTCTGTTTCACAATAATTTCACAGATACATGGGAACAGGCAATGAAAAGCGCCGACCAGAAAGTGGAGATTTTATCGTGGTTATATTCCGACATAAACAAACAAACCATTCGGTTCATCAAACAATGGAAGGAAGGTGATTCAACAACAGGTAAAGCGCAGTTTTACAACAACTATTACTTCGAAGAAAACGGTCCCGAAACAGAAACACTCGAAATAGATGGACATAAACGAACAATTTACAGGGTTTGCGCTACTACCGCCGGAGGATTTATTCCACTGACAATTACCCCCGAAAAGCTTGGAATGAATGGGTTACTGCAAAATTTTCCGTTGAAGGTATTTATTCAGATGCATGCCCTCGAACGAATAGAAACCCGTCTTGGAAAACTCTTCCGGATGTTTCATTATCAATATATTATTACTGCAATTCTCGCAGCAGAACCTATTCCGGCCGATGAAAAAAACAGCTTTTTAATTCCGCTTGCCAACGGAAAAATCCGGCTGGGTTACCTGAAAGCTGATGTGAAAGGTGATAAACTGGTAATCCGCACTTTCCTGTTTTTAACCAACAACGGAACGCCCGAAGGGAAAAAGCTGAACCATCTTATCGGTCTTCAGAAAGCCGATAAAAAATACCTTGGTATCGACAAACTCAGCACATTTATACTTTCTGATATCAGAAAAGACGAAAAACTGAAAGCCCTGTTTTGTGAAGCCGGATGCGGTGAACTGTTCAGCCTGGGCAAAAGCTTCCTGACTGACCCTCCTGATAAAGAGCTGACCGCCGCCAATTTTATTACACATTACCTGGGAATCTGAGTAAGGAAAAGTAAAATGCCCGGAACATAAACCGGTTACGCTTCTGTTCCCCGTTTGCAGCAAGGATCAGGTGGTTCCTTTATATAAACTTCAGCGATGCGGGGTTGTGACAAAAAGGTACAACCAGTTTTAATAAACCCGAAGGGTTTACATGTTTATAGAAGAATGATTTGCAAACCCGGATTCGACCCCGGACCGGGGTCGAACTTGTCATGTCATTTATTTTTTATAAATATCTGATGCCGCTGGCATCAGCGTATATTCATGAAATCTGCATTTCAAAAAAGCAATAATCTTATTCTGATTCTAACCCTTTTGTTTCTTATAAATAAGGTTTTGTTTTCGGCACCTCTTCCGGCTACTAAGGTTGGTGAAGAAAAAATAAGGTTGAAAAGATTATAAAAACTAACGGAAAAAAGAATACATTTCTTTTGAAAGGAAAACTTCCTATGAAAAAGGAACCGTCCTTTCAAAAAGGACGGTTCCTTCATTTAAAAAAATAAAAATCAGGTTGAAAATTTTTCCCCTCCAAAATGCAGCTATTCAGTATTTTATTAGCTTTGGGAAAAATTAACCTGGCATGAACAAAAAGCCTCTGATAAACATCGAAAATAGGTACAACACCTGCACAAAACTGCATTTACACACCCGATTGGGTTGTATAAACCAACCTGATAATAGCAAAATAACCCAACTTGTTGGGATACATGTAAGTTAGCGGTCAGCTTAAAAGACTACAAATGAACATTGAGAGCTACAAAATATTGATTTCAAACTTGCCTGTAAAACAACAATGTTTTACGACAAAACGAACGACTTGGAACAAAGCGGAAAATGAAATTGATTGGTTGAAAAGTTTAAACGACAAGTTATTTGGAGACCAAAAGACTTTGACAATAAGCAGACAAGACATTTTTGAAACGAAAGACCCCCGAGAAAAAATTATTAAAACAATCTATTGGGGTTACACAGCAGGAATGCGTGGAAATCATTTTATAAACATTCTTAAACACATTGACAATATTGAAAACTCATTATTACGATTATTGCAAAATGCAAATCCTACAACTTCAGACTTCACTGAATTGACGGCTAATTTCAAAAATGTTGCAGGACTTGGACTTTCAACTTACAGCAAACTGCTTTACTTTTTCAAAATAAAATTCAATGACAATTTCTGCATAATTCTTGACCAGCGATTAATTGATGTTTTTGCGAGCAAAACGTATTCTGATTTTCAAGAAATAAGTAAAATGCGTTATGACAACGCTGAGAAAAAGTATCTTGACTTTTTAAATCTGATACGACAGCTTGAAGGTAAAATTGGAACAGAAGGAGAAAATATTGAGCAGTTCCTATTTATTTTCGGTAACAATTTGAAAAACTGATGAATGAATAAAAAAGCCGAACCGCTAACATTTTGCAAATTGCATTGCGGG
The DNA here is from genome assembly GCA_036735485.1 of Draconibacterium sp. Lineage (GTDB taxonomy): Bacteria > Bacteroidota > Bacteroidia > Bacteroidales > Prolixibacteraceae > Draconibacterium. The sequence continues at coordinate 15,832 of DAINOH010000031.1, forward strand.
GTCAGTGGTGTTCGTTGTCTCTGCTCCTTTCTTGACCGTCATGTCCTAGCGGACACTGACGCTCTTCGGAATCCGCAACGACAACTTGCAAGTGACTGTTAGCAAACATAATAAAGAACAAAACGATATGAAATTAATGCCAAAACTTCTAACCGAAAAATTTAGCATAAATGTATTAATTACAGGGATAATATTACTCGGAATAAGCATTATTCTTTTTATCTGGCAAGACTGGACTTTTAATATTAAAAACGTCGTCAATACTCAAAAAATAAGTCAATATGGTGATTTCGTTGGTGGACTAATTGGGTCCTTGTGGGCTCTAGCTGGTGTAATTTTATTCTATGTTGCATTGACAGAACAAAGAAATGATTTCAAAACAAATAGAGAAGTTTTAAATACTCAGGCAGAAGCTTTAAAACAACAAATAAAAGAATTTGAATTGCAACGAAAAGAATTAAGTGAAACAAGAAAAATATATCAGATTCAAAGTGAAACACTAAAAAAGCAACAATTTGAATCAACTTTTTTCAATTTAATTAATCTGCATCACCAGATAGTAAATTCTATTGATTTAAAAAGTACCAGCCAATTTGGCTTTGTTAACACAAATATGAACGCTTCGGAAATAACGACAGGGAGAGACTGTTTTGTGAAATTTACGAGTGGCTTAAAAAATGTATATTCTGGAAATGTCAAGAATAACAAATCACTTATGAATGAAAGACAGCGAATAAACAAATCCTATTTAGAGTACTATGAGAAACATCAATCTGATTTAGGACACTATTTTAGGAATCTGTATCATATTGTAAAATTCATTTATAGCTCAGAAGTTGAAAACAAGAAAACATATACTGGATTGGTAAGAGCACAACTTTCAAATGATGAGCTTGTGATGCTATTTTATAATTGCATATCAGATTATGGAGCTAAAAAATTTATGCCAATGGCACATGAATACAACTTATTCAAAAACCTGAATCCGAGAACCTTGCTTGTTCCATCTCACTGTGAGATTTTAAAGGAGTATGTTGAAAATGATTAAATTACGTTAGCCGACACAGTGCCTATTTCATAGCTGGGTTCGGTGGTGCGCCAACTGCACCCCGAGGCTTCAGGGTTCGCTTCGCAGTTCGTGTCCTTCGGACAGGAACGCCCGCCTGAACGGATGGGCAGGCTCTCCAAAATCCACAACGACAACATTTACGAACCAATAGCGGTAAGTATGAAAAAACAAAAACGAAAGATATAAATGCCAATTATTGTCCATAAAAATATTGCATATGTTGCATCTCGTTCTGAGTTTTTAGACGAATACAAAAAACTTGATAAAAGAGAAAAATCTGTTATGGAACGATTTTCGAAACCTGGATTTGATTTTGGTTATTCGGTCTTGGCAATGACAGAATTATTTGAAAAAGGGAAGAAAAAACATGAAAATGATTTCAATAGCAGACTCTACTGTTTTAACTTCCACAATGAAAATGCTCAGGATATTGTAATCGAGTTGTTGGTCTTTTTTTCATATTTCTATTACAATGTGAAAATACTTAACAGCGATTTTAGTTTACAACCAATAAATGAATATTTATTACCATTCAAGAAATTTTACTTCAAAGAGCAATCAAGCATAACAATTAGTGACGGAAAATTGAATTTTACAATTTCCATAAAACAGATTAAACAAATAAAAGGACTAATAAACAACTTCGTCGTATTCTTAGACTATAATTTAATTCATTTTTGCTCAGATGTTCAATTTGGGACGTATATAAAAATCATCCCATTTAAATATAATCAAGACGGTAATAACTATTATGAGATTAATGATTCTGACTACATTTTTGAACGAAATAAACCAAGCAAACTAAAACTTTCAAAATACAGAAAAAAAGGATTCTTGGTAATAATACAATGAATGAAAATGAAATGCCAGCTGCTAACAATTTCCATGTTTTCTTCCATCTCACCCGGTAATAAAAGCTACCTGACAACACATTCTTTAAACTGTTCTGAACCCTGAAGCAAGTTATCCGACCAAATGAGCAGCTTCTTCGAACACTAAAGCGACCTGTCTGTGCATTCTTTCAACATATCTTTACACTGAAGCAAGTTATCCGACCAAATTTCCATGTTGTTCGAACACTGATGCTACTTATCCAGGCATACTTTCAATATTACTTTACACTGAAGCAAGTTTTTCGACCAAATAAGCATCTTATTCGTTCACTGAAGCAGTTTAAACGTGCATTCTTCCAATATTTCTGGAAACTGAGACAAGATAACTGTTCGCAAAGGCAACCTATGCGGGCTTTCGATGATTATAAAGTTGCAATGAGGCAACTTAACCGAAAAAAAAAGGATTCCATCTTTTCAATCCGATGGAATCCTTTTTAAGATTGCAATGTCAACTGCCTATTTTTCAGGGATGCTTTCCAGTGTGGCTACCAGGTAGTCCCAGAATTTCTGCACCGTGGCAATATTCACCTTCTCATCGGGCGAATGCGGAAACCGGATGGTCGGGCCAAACGAGATCATATCCCAGTGCGGGTAAGCGCCGCCCAGAATGCCGCACTCCAGGCCTGCATGTATCGCCTTGATTTCCGGTACCTTTTTGTATTTCTTCTTATAAACCTCCTGCATGGTCTTCAGAATGGCCGAATCCATATTGGGCTTCCAGCCGGGGTAGGCTCCCGATAAGGTCACTTCACCACCAGCCAGTTCAAATACAGCTTTCATGCGGGTGCCCAGCTCTTCCTTGGCCGAGTCCACCGAACTGCGCATCAGGCACGCTGCGGTAATCGTCTTCTTTTTGGTGTCCGACTTTACAATGGCTAAGTTAGTCGAGGTTTCCACCAGTCCGGGCATGTTGTCGCTCATACGGATCACCCCATTCGGACAGGCAACGATGGCGGCGGTTATTTTCTGCTGGTCTTTTTTTGCAATTACCTTCTTCGGGTTTTTCACTGCTTCAAGTGTCACCGCAAGTGTGGGCTCTGTTGCCGAAAGTTCGTGCTTGATCACTTCGGTAAGGTCCTCCACTAATTTTACAAAGCTCTCTTTCCGTGTTTTTTTAACCGATAACAAGCCAAAAGCCTCGCGTGGTATGGCATTTCGCAGGCTGCCTCCCTCGAATTCAGCCAATCGCACACCCAGTTTCTGGTGGGCAGCATTCAGTATCCTGAAAAACACTTTGATGGCATTTCCTCTGCCCAGGATAATATCGATACCCGAGTGACCGCCTTTCATACCGGTTACACTCAGTTTGAAGCCTGTGTAATCTTTCTTGGCAGGTTTCTCGCTGTATCTGAATTTCACGCCAACATCCTCGCCACCGGCACAACCTACATACAATTCGCCTTCATCTTCCGAGTCCATGTTAATCAGGATTTCGCCGTTCAGCATACCGGGTTTTAAACCTTCAGCGCCATCCATGCCGGTTTCTTCGGTAGCCGTGAGCAGCACCTCAACCGGGCCGTGTTTGATGGTATTGGAAGCCAGTACCGCCAAAGCTGCCGACACGCCAATGCCATTATCAGCGCCCAGCGTGGTGCCGTTGGCCCGTACCCACTCTTCTTCCACAATCGTTTCAATCGGGTCGGTGGTGAAATCGTGCTGTTTATCGCTGTTTTTCTGCGGAACCATGTCGAGATGTCCCTGCAGGATCACACCTTTCACATTTTCCTTGCCGGGAGTTGCAGGTTTGCGGATGATTACGTTTCCGGCTTCATCCTTCACGGTTTCCAGACCGAGATTTTTTCCATAGTTCACCGCCCATTCCTGAATCTTTTCCTCATGATTCGACGGACGCGGGATTTGGGTCATCTGGTGAAAGATTTCCCACAACTCTTTCGGATTTAATCCGGTAATTTCTTTTTCCATTTTTCTGAAGTTATTTTGTTACAGTAAAAAACCGTTAAGCTTTCTTTTTGTTTGGCAATTCAAGTCCGAATTTGTGTTTTGCATCCACCCTTCTCAGGAAAAGGGCGAGTACAATGGCTGCCACACCAAAACCTGCGAAGATGAGTTCGGGCACCATGTAATTATAGGCAGCACCGGGAACATTGGCGGCAATCTGTTCGGCAACACCAGGATTGGATGCCGAGAGTGCTTTCCCGATCACGCCGGGTACAATCATCAAACCGATGTTCTGAATCCAGAAAATACAACCATAAGCGGTACCCAGATAGCGGTCTTCCACAATTTTTGGCAGCGAGGGCCACATGGAAGCCGGTACCAGTGAAAAAGCAGTTCCCAGGATGACGATGGTTCCGAGAGCCAGCACATAATTAAAGCTTTCGTTAGGTACAAAGGCAAATATCAGGTGCGAAACTGTCATCAGGATGGCACCATAAAGCATAATCGACGCGCCTTTTCCTTTCACATCCAGAAATAACCCGATGATGGGTGTCAGAATCATGGCCCCGATCGGGAAATAAGAGAAGAGTTTTGCCGCTTCATCCGCCGGCATACTTAATTTCGACGACAACATATCGGTTGAAAACTTCTGGAACGGGAAAATGGCCGAGTAGAAAAGCACACACAAGGCGGCAATGGCAATAAATCCGGGGTTGGTGAATATCTTTTTCAGGTCGCTGATTCTGAATTCGTCTTCGGGCGCCACTTTGGCTGCATCACCCAGTTCCTTATCGTGTTTGACATCCATGAAAACATAGATCAGAAACGTAAGAAAGCCGATGCACAAAAACGCAAGACCCATAAACACCGAATTGGCAGCATCCCATTCAGCAGGATTATCGGAACCTGCGTTGGCAAACACGGGTGATAAACGGAATACGGCAAAAACACCCAAACGGGCCACCGCCATTTCCAAACCCATCGCCATGGCCATTTCGCGTCCTTTGAACCATTTTACAATGGTTTTCGAAACGGTGATTCCCGCCATTTCAACCCCGATGCCAAACAGGGCAAAACCGCAGAATGCCACAAATGCTGTGAGCGGAATTTCCCATCCCAGAAGGTTGATCATCGCTTCGTGACTGATAAACCGGAGCGCGTAAAATTTGATGGCGGCACCAATCACCATGGTCGAGCCGGAAAGCAGCAGGGTGAACCTGATACCCATTTTGTCGAGAATAATACCCGAAAGAATAAGGAATCCCAATACATTGAGAATAAATTCCGATCCGCCCAGGTAGCCATAAACTTCGGGTGACCAGTTGTAATTAGTTAACATCATTTTTTGCAGCGGTGCCACCACATCCACAAAAAAGTAGGCAAAAAACATGGTTGACGAAATAAGGATCAGAGCGATCCAGCGGGCAACCGGTGAATCGTGCAATGTTTTTTTCAAAGTGTTCATGTAACGGTAATTGGATTGTTAGGTAAATAATTATTGTTTTTTTAAGATGTTGCTGATAACACCGGTTTCGGGATCAAAAATAATGGCATGATTTCCCTGCAAAAGATTTTCAGGAACAGGAGCCACTGTTCCGAACTGTGCAATGGTTGCCCGGTCGGTTGAAATCACATTCATATCGTGAATTAAACGGATGGTGGCTTTGCCGGGAATGCGGTAGTAAACACCACTTTCGCCTGCAGCCGGATTATCCGATTTGGCTTTTTCTGCATATTTCTGGTTCAGTTCTTTTTCAACGTCGAACTCAATCATAACCGGTTTCCCCGAAAGTTCGGAAGCCGGCACAATCCCGTTTTCTTCTGAAATGCGGAATACAGCTTCGCTCTTGCCGTCATTTTTCGGAATATAATCAAACCCGAAAGTTTTCTTTGCCGTTTTATATTTCCCCACAAATAGGCTCATATAATCTTCTTCTGTTTTTTTCAATTCTTTCAGACTTGCTTTGTAAGCTTCGCCATCCGGTGGCAACTCGTCCACCAGTCCGGCTGCAATTTCAAACTGCAAACGGCGGCATTCAAGGATGCGCTGGGCTGCTTTGCTGATTTTTTGTTCATCGGGCAATTTCACCGGTCTGTAATTATTGGTTGAATCGCCAGCCGAATACAATGGCGAATCGGTAAAATACTGGAAATAATCTGCATCAGCCACGCTGATTGTCTGGCCAACCTGGTTTGTCTGCAGTTTTTTGGTTGTAACCGGAACCGGTGCTGCATGAATACCTGCAATACACCCATCGGGAGCCAGGTTTACGTTTGAAGCCACTTCACCCAAAGCCTTGTGAACCTGGTCAGGATCGGGTTCGGCAAAAGTTTCCATGTTTACTTCTTCAATCAGCCAGTTCACCGATGCTTTGGTTTTTACATTTTTAATACCCAGCAACTGTTCGGCATACGCAGCATAAGGCCCCGGCTGGAAAGTTTCCTTCACTGCCTGCACTTTTATGTGTATTCCGGTGCGGGGCAATGCATAAATCACACCTTCTGTATAAACAACGCCGGTTGTTTCGTCATCTTTTTTCTTTTTTTGTCCGTAAGCCGGCAAAAGAATCATCAGTGCTATTAATAACGCCAGATACTTCATGTATTTCAATCTTAAATCGTTCATAAATAATTTTTGTAATCAACAATCATTTTCGTCTAACTCTCCATCGCGTATAATACGTTTCCGGCATAATCCGGAACTCCTTTCATACCTGTTATATAAAACCCAAATGTAGGACTTTTATTTTTCTGAATTCTGATTTAACGACATAAATGCCTTTCCCAGGTTATCGACAATATCACCTGCAACCATTGAATATTCAGAATTATCGGCGGCAGCAAAATCACCTGCCAGTCCGTGCAGATAAACTCCTGTCACGGCTGCATCCGCCGGTTGCAATCCTTGCGACAGCAATCCCAGGATGATGCCGGTTAAAACATCGCCACTGCCTGCTGTCGCCATTCCCGGGTTTCCGGTTGAATTAAAGAAAACACGGCCATCGGGCATTGTGATGGTTGTAAACGCCCCTTTCAGAACGATAATAATGCGGTATTTTGCCGAGAAAGCGATTTGCTGTTGCAGCACTTCCCATGAGTTGCCTGCTTCTCCGGCCAGCCTTCTGAATTCGCCGGGGTGAGGGGTGAGGATGGTATTTTCGGGAAGCACATTCAACCAGGCAGGATTTTCAGCAATGATGTTGAGTGCGTCGGCATCGAGGACAAGCGGCCTTTCCTGGTTGTTGATGAGCTGGTAAAGCGCGCGTTTTGTGTTGGTTTTCTGGCCCAGGCCCGGCCCTGCCCCAATTGCATTGAAAGGTTTGAGATCGGGAAATTCAGTAAAAATGGTATCATGCTGATCAACACTTGCCATCGCTTCAGGAACGGCAGTCTGAATGATAGGGTACCCAAAATTCGGAACGTGCGTTGTCAGTAAACCGGTTCCTGCACGCAAACATCCGCGTGAAGCCAGAATGGCGGCACCCATTTTTCCAAAACTTCCGGCAACCAGCAACGCGTGGCCGAATTTTCCTTTGTGCCCGAACTTCGAACGTGAGGGGAGTAGTTTATTTACTTCTTCTTTTCCGGTGAAAACAAAATAACTGGGTGTTTGCTCAATTCCTTCGGGATGAAGTCCGATGGGCAAAATTTCCCATTTACCGGTGAACTGTTCGTTTTCGGGAAACAAAAAGCTCAGTTTCGGAAATTGAAAGGTAAGTGTGTGACAAGCCTGAATTGTATTGTTTTCGTCGCAGCCGGCACTGTTTTCACCGGGCAGACCGCTGGAAATATCAATCGCGACAACCGTGTTGGGTAACTTATTTATTTTGCTGATGATTTCAGCCGCAAATCCTTCCACGGCTCGTGTCAGACCCGAACCAAAAATCCCGTCGATTATAACATCCGACGGTTGGATTTCAGGAAAGTCACTGACCTGGTTTAATGTTGTGATTTTTACTTTTCCCTGTTGTTTCAATCGATCGAGGTTGATGGCAGGCGAACCTGTTAATTCTTTGTGAAGATTCAGAAGATACACTTCGCAGATAAAATCAAGATCAGAAAGCTGACGTGCAATGGCCAGTGCATCGCCACCGTTGTTGCCGTGGCCGGCAAAAAACACCATTTTCCGTTCGTTCGAAAATTGATGAAGCAGCCAGTTTGTAATCTGCATGGCTGCCCGTTCCATTAAATCAATATGTGTTATCGGTTCATTTTCAACTGTAAACCGGTCGATTGCTGCAATCTGTTTTGTTGTAAATAGTTTCATGGTACAGACTTTAATATTCAGTTTGATATTTGAATCATTCTAAAAATCAGAAATGAATTTTTGAGGCTTAAAAATAGCGCTATTTTGAAAAAAGAAAGTGGTTTTTTGTCTGGTTTATTCCTGTTTTCTGAATAAAATTTTGTTTGAGAAATCTGATTCTAACAGAAATTACGACCACTTTTTTCAAGACAGATTAAGAAGTTGAATGAAAAATATCGGATAATATTTACCTATTGAATGAAAAATATCAGATAAAATTTACTTTGTAAATGAAAAATATCAGGATTGTTGTATTTTTACAGCATGAAACTGATTGCCCGACCCATAGTAAACGAGATTGTCAACTCCCTAAATACGAGAGATTTTTCCATAATAACAGGTCCGCGGCAGTGCGGAAAAACGTCGGTTTTAAAGATGCTGGAAGAATATTTAAAACAAAACAATAATCCGTGCTTCTATTTTTCGCTTGAAAATCCGGATATTCTAACGCGTTTTGATTTGCATCCTGAAGAACTTTTCTCTATGCTGCCCAATTCTCAGTCAAAAATTTATGTTTTGATTGATGAGATTCAATACCTGAAAAATCCGACTAATTTTCTGAAATACCATTTTGATTTTCACACAGATAAAATTAAGATCATCTGTTCAGGCAGCAGTACTTTTTATATTGATCAGAAATTTACCGATTCACTGGCTGGCCGAAAACAGATTTTCAACCTCTACACATTGAGTTTTGAGGAGTTTCTTGTATTCAAAAATAGTAGTGATTTGCTTTCGGAACTCAATGAAATAGGAACACGTGAAAATTACTTTTCACTTCAGCAAAACAGGATTAAACTTTTGTTAGACGAGTACCTTACTTTTGGTGGCTACCCGGCAGTGGTTCTTGCCGAAACTGAAGACAGAAAAAAAGCTATTCTTAACGAGCTTTCGCAATCGTTTTTAAAAAGGGATATTCTTGAAAGCGGAATAAAAAACGAGGATAAGTTTTATTTTCTTCTGCGTTCACTGGCAGCGCAAACAGGTGGTTTGCTCAATACTAATCAGTTCGCAAATTCATTGCAACTTTCGGTAACGGCCATCGACAATTATATTTATACCTTCAGAAAGACATTTCATATTGGGTTGGTTCGTCCGTTCTATAAAAATCTCAAAAAGGAACTTACCAAAATGCCAAAGGTTTATTTCAATGATTTGGGAATGAGGAATAACCTGTTGAATCTGTTTCATCCGGTGGATTTGCGTCTTGACAAAGGAGAACTGGTTGAGAACTTCGTATATCTGCAACTTCGGAACAAATTCAACCCCGATGAAATCAGATTTTGGCGGACGACAGATGGTCAAGAGGTTGATTTTGTTGTAAGTACTGCATTTGACAAAGGATTTGCAATTGAATGCAAATTTACGGAAAGAGACTTCAAGCAGAGTAAGTATATGAAATTCATTAATGAATATCCCGATTATCCGCTGATGGTAAAATCTTACAGCTGGACTAAAAACTACCATTCACTTTTGGTAGTGTAGGTTTTAACTGATTTTAATCAACTTGCACCACTTAAAAAGATTTCTATATTTGCCTTCTGACAAAAAAACTGCAGTAAAAATCAAATTTTAAAAGACTATGTTTAAAAATCATCCAAAAGGGTTATTTGGTGCGGCACTCTCCAATATGGGCGAGCGTTTCGGATTTTATGTAATGATGGCCATTTTGTTATTGTTTCTCAACAATAAGTTTGGCTTTGCCGGTTCGCAGGGAGCAATAATTTATTCAATTTTCTATGCATTAATTTATATTCTTGCATTGGTGGGGGGTATTATTGCTGATAAAACAAAAAAGTACAAAACAACGATTATGGTTGGTTTGGTATTGATGTCAATCGGTTATTTTCTGTTGGCGATTCCAACTCCGACTCCTGTTCAGAACATGCCGCTGATTTTGACAATCACCATTTTTGGTCTGTTTTCGATTGCTTTTGGTAATGGCTTGTTTAAAGGGAATTTACAGGCTGTGGTTGGCCAGTTATATGATAATCCGAAATATGCTGATAAAAGGGAAACCGGTTTTCAGATTTTTTACATGTTTATCAATATCGGAGCCATGTTTGCCCCGCTTTTGGCTGTGGGCTTAAGAAACTGGTGGGTTGTTAGCAAGGGTTATCAATTCAATGCCGACCTTCCTGCTTTGTGTAATCAGCATTTAAACGGAACCATTTCAGCAGATGCTTCTGCCAGGTTAACACAACTGGCAACCGAAGTGGGTAATACATCGGCTGACATTACTGCCTTTGCCAATGATTATTTGAATATTTTCATGACGGGTTATCATTATTCATTCGGCCTCGCAATTGTTGCCATGATTACTTCACTCGTTATTTTCATCGTAACAAAAAGATCGTTACCCGATCCATCGGCAAAAGTTAAAAAAGATACTCATGCATCAGATATTCAAATGGATGCCAAAGAGGTGAAGCAAAGGATTTACGCTTTATTGGCTGTTTTTGGCGTGGTGATTTTCTTCTGGTTTTCTTTCCACCAAAACGGACAAACTTTAACGCTGTTTGCCAACGACTATACCCGGATGATTAAATTAGACCTAGGATTTACAACACTCGAGGGCGCCGAAGTTTTTCAGGCTTTTAATCCATTTTTTGTTGTATTTCTGACACCCATAGTAATTGCATTTTTTGGCTGGCTGAAAGCAAAAAACATAATTATTTCCACACCTAAAAAGATTGCGATTGGGATGGGGATTGCTGCTCTTGCTTTTGCATTGATGGCTTTTGGTTCATTTGGTTTGCCTGATACACATGCACGCGTTGAAATGGGTGGATTAAGCGACGCGATGAGGGTAACTCCTTTTCTGCTGATTGGCACTTATCTCATTCTTACTGTGGCTGAATTGTTTATCAGCCCGCTGGGAATTGCTTTTGTATCAAAAGTTGCTCCACCTCAATACCAGGGAATAATGCAGGGTTTGTGGCTCACCGCAACAGCGCTTGGAAATCAGTTGTTGTTTATTGGTGTGATTTTTTATAATTCGATACCGATTTGGGGAACCTGGACAATCTTTATTGTTGCCTGTGTAATCTCAATGTTTACCATGTTATTAATGCTAAAATGGCTCGAAAGAGTTGCAAAATAAAATACTATTCAGAAGATTTTGTTAAAAGGGGCATTTTTTAATGCTCCTTTTTTCTTTGTCTCAACCGGGATTTAAAGACATTTAATTCAGTAACGCCAGAACATAAATCAGGAAAGCAGAAAGGAAGACAACCAGAATCACCACAACAATCAGCGCAATTCTCAGCCAGCCGGCTTGTGTGTTCTTTTTTTGAAGCAGGAAAAACTCCGACAACATATCGAGTTTATAAACAAGTTTTTCCATGGCCATTTTATCTTTTACAATATAGTCGAAAGCACCGTATTTAATTGTGTTTACCGCAATTTCAACATCGTCGTTGCTGGTCAGAAAAATAAATTGTGTTTTATGGAGTTTCTTTTTTACAATCTTCAAAACATCAATTCCGTTGATGCCATTCATATCATAATCTTCAACCACCACATCCGGAACTTCACCGCTTTTAAGAGATTCAAGACATTCCTCACCTGAATGAAAGCTTTTTACATTAGTGTATCCGTTCTTTTTGAGGTATTCAGTAGTTACGCGATTGAGTATTTTGTTGTCTTCAACAACATAAATGAGATAGGTTTTATTTAAAATCATTGAATTCCCGATTAAACTGTCATTTAAATTTAAAACTTTAAAACTTATTGTGGAAGATTAGAACAAGATAAAGTTATATTTGGTTGTAAAGAAAAACCATATTTATGAAATACACAATCGGAAAATTTATCATTCTGACTGTTATTTTTTTGTTATCTGAAAGAATAACAGCTCAGAATTATATTCAGAAAACCAATATTCAGTACCGGTCAGCGGAAGAAGCAACATCCGATTCTTATATCAATGAGCGGTGCCGGCTTGATTTTTATTATCCCGAAAATGTGAAAAATTTCACCACAGTAGTGTGGTTTCATGGTGGCGGGCTCGAAGGCGGAGAAAAGTTTATTCCCGAAATCTGGAAGAATAAAGGCATTGCTGTGGTGGCGGTCAATTACCGGCTTTATCCGAAAGTAAAATGCCCGGTTTATATCGAAGATGCGGCTTCCTCTGTCGCCTGGGTTTTTAACCATGTTGCTGAATTTGGCGGTGATCCTTCAAAAATTGTTGTCTCGGGACATTCTGCCGGTGGTTACCTGGCAAGCATGATCGGACTGGATAAAAAATGGCTGGCAAAACACAATACTGATGCTGATAAAATTGCGATGCTGATTCCATTCAGCGGGCATTGCATTACCCACATGACCATCCGGAAAGAAAGCGGAATTTCTGACAAACAGCCCATTGTTGACAAGTTTGCACCACTTTTTCACGTTCGGCCCGATGCCCCGCCATTGGTGCTGATTACCGGCGACCGCGAAATTGAAATGCTGGGCCGTTACGAAGAAAATGCCTACATGATGCGAATGATGAAAATTGCCGGGCACACAAAAACCAAATTGTATGAACTTGATGGCTTTGACCACGGTGGAATGGCGTCACCGGGATACGAAATTCTTTTAAACGAAATTAAAACATTGTCGCAATGAAAAAACTGAACCTTATTATTTGCCTTGTTCTGATTTCAATTACAGAAACTTTTGCGCAGAAAACTCCTTCGGGAAATCCTGCCGATTTTAAGGTGAAAACCTGTCTGCATTCTGTAAGTTATTTGGGAATCTGGCGCGGACAGGCTGCGCTTTCTGTTGATGAATTTCTGGTAAAAGCCAAAGAACTGGGTTATGAAGGCGTGATGCTGGTAGCCAAAAAACCACATGTTTCGCCCCACGACTACGACAAGGCGGCCCGTGCAAGACTGAAAGCCAAAATCGATTCGCTGGGGCTGACTTTGGTGGGTTTGGCGGGTTACACCGATTTTACAGCAGGCATCGACAAGCCGGGAATCCCGAATGCTGAAATTCAGGCTGCCTGGGTGGGCGAAATTGCCGAGCTGGCGCACGATCTGGGGACCAACATGGTTCGCGTTTTTACAGGCTACGAACGACCAGGAATTCCGTATGACAAACAATATGGAGAAGTGGTGGCCGGGTTGAGAATGGCCGGGAAACTGGCGGCTCGGTATGGTGTTACGCTGGTGGTTCAGAATCATCACGATATTGCGTTGCATCACGATGCCATGTATTGGCTGCTGAAAGAAGTGAATATGCCCAATGTACTGGCTGGCTGGGATGCATGGTCGCCCACACTGGAAGGACTTTCGAAAGAGGAAATCAGACAGTCGATTCTGAAAATGAAACCTTACATTGTAAATACAATTGCTGCCGATTACCAGGTTCACCCGCGATTTATCTACGAAAACACACTTACAAACTACAGGGCCGAACAACCGGTAATGCGCGCCATGCCAATGGGGCAGGGGATTATCGATTACAAAACATGGTTCGAAACCCTGCGCGAAATCGGTTACCAGGGGTGGGTGGTTTACGAAATGTGCGAAGTTCTGGATGGCGGTGGTTCAATTGAAAATCTCGACAAAACAGCAAAGATTTTTCTGGAATATATGAAGCAGTTTTAAATTTTCAGCTTTTCAAAGCCTTGCCCATAAACGCCCATCACACTGCCCATGGTGATAAATGCATTGGGATCTATTTCCTTGATTTTACGGAAAATATCGCTGGTTTCTTTTTTGCGGACGATTGACATCACAATTTTGATGTTTTCTTTTGTGTACCAGCCAACCCCGTCGAAAACCGTTACCCCGCGCACGGCTTCCTGTGTGATATAATCGGCAATTTCCTGGTATTTCGATGAGAAAATAAACATTTGTGCGCTGCGGTTAGCGCCGCTGAGAAACGAGTCGAGCGAGTAGGAAACCACCCACATAGAAACGTATCCGTAAACCAGTTTTTCAGGCGACTGGAATACAACGTACGACGAAGCAATGATCACCACATCAAAAAGCATAATCAGTTTTCCGGGGCTCACATTTTTGTATTTCATGATAATCATGGCCAGAATATCGGTGCCGCCGGTACTGCCACCGCGCGAGAAAACAATACCAAGACCAATGCCACCTGCCATTCCGCCCAAAACTGCCGAAAGAAAAGTGTCATCAACAAGCGGTTGTTTTAAAATATTCTGGAAAACAGCAAAAAACACCGAGAGAGCTGCGATGCTATAAATTGTTTTCATACCAAAATTGGCACCCAGGATTTTGATGGCAATTAACACCAGTACTGCATTAATGGCTAAGAATGTTATACTTACAGGAATTTTGGTGGCATAAAAAACAACAACCGAAATACCGCTCACGCCGCCACCGGTGATTTCTGCAGGAACCAGAAAAAGCATCCAGCCCATCACATACAAAAGCAACCCGATGGTAATAATGATATAATCTTTTACCAGTGTGCTGGTTTTATTTTTCATCCACGTGTAAATTGTAAACATCGCAAGATAGTTAAAATCTGTGTCTGTGGGCGCAAAGGAACAGCGACCTTTTTGAAAAAAGGGTGAGTATTGTCAGTTTGGGTTTTGTTTAACGGAGATTTAACGATACGATAATGAAAGTGTTGATTTTTATCAGATTTACAGCCGAAATGCAATGTTTTCGGTTTATTCTTTCTGAATCAATTCCTTTTTATAATCATCAATATAAATCGTCATTGTCTGGCTCATTTTATCGCGGTACAATCCTGTTTTGAAATAGAATTTGCCTCCCGCCTGATAACCATATTTTTCTGAATACGCTGTAGCCCCTTTGTATCCGATAATTTTGCGGTTGTTCAGATCAACGCTTAAAATGCCAGAATCAGTGCGTGAAAAACAAACATCGAATTTAAAATCGAGCCACTTGCCGGTGGGATTACCGTTGTACTCAAACAATGTTTTTCTTTCAAAATTATTCTGAAGTGTGATAAAAAGCCTGCCCGATTCAAAACGAACGGCAATCACGGGATTATCCGGATCGCAATTTCCACTGCAGTTTTGTTTCCACTGCGCAATTACGAGGCGGGTTTCAACAATCGGAAAATCTTCGGGAATAAAAAGGCTGAATGAATAAACACATCTTTCGTTTTCATTAATCATCAGCTCGTTTTTTTCGCGCAGTTCGGCCCTTTCGAATTTTGTACCTTTCTCCTTCTCAATCTGGTCGCCCGATCGAAGTGTCAGTTTGCAAGCTTTTTTGCCCGATCTTACAATTTCCGACTGAATCGTCATCGCACCCTCAATAAATTTGTCGGTTCGCCAGATTGAACCGAGTGTTTCACTTTCAAAATTGTCGGAAGTGACAGTTTTAATTGTTTGGCAGAGTGTAGATTGATAGACAAAAAGCAAGGTAATAAACAGCAGTTTTTTCATAAGCCGGTTAAATGTTTCAAAAACGGCTCATTTTGTTGATTATTGTTGAAATCAGGTTCAGATTTTATTTGTTTGATTCTTTCTGTTGATTGTTTTGACAACTAATAAATTAGCAAGCAATACAATACTCATAAAAATGGCCACTCTTGCAATATAATCGCCATGTTTTACATAGAAAGTGATGGCTGAATTGGCGTTTAAATTTCCTTTAATTGATGCAGGAACCCACCATTCGGTGGCTTGCGAAATTTCTCCGCGCTGATTGATAAAGCAGGAAATTCCGGTGTTGGCCGAACGGGCAATGCTCCGCCGGGTTTCGATGGCGCGCAAACGTGCAAACGAAAGATGCTGTTTGTATCCCGGTGTGTTTTTCCACCAGCCATCGTTGGTGATGATAAAGATGAGTTGTGCCCCTTTGCGTACATATTGCGAAACATATTCGCCAAAAACCGATTCGTAACAAATAACCGGGGCGACTTTTGTTCCGTCGGGCCCGGTAAAATTCTCAGGTTCGTCCTGGGTTCCCAAACTTCCCGAAGTGCCACCAATATTGATAATCATGTCGCCCAGAAAACCAAAAAGCTTTTTAAATGGCATTTTTTCAACTCCCACTACCAAAATTGATTTGTGATAGATTTCGGTTTTGCCGGAAGCATCGGTATAAAAGGCACTGTTAAACATATCGTAAATCATATCACGACTTTTTCGGGCAGTTGGCGGTGCGCTTTTCTCATCTGTGTAAGATTTATAGGATGAAACGCCAAACACAATTCCTGCTTTGGGTGTTGCAGCCGCAAAATTCCGGAGTTGTTGCAAAGGAATATTGGCAGACAGTTCATTTTCGTTCCAGAAACGTGGATTCTCAAAAAGCGTTTCAGGGGCCACAATAAAATTGGTAGCCGGTGTAGTTTTTTCGGTTGCCAGCGAAACAAATTTCTGTAGTTTTTCCTGTTCCGCTTCAGCATCGTAGCTTTCAGAATAGGGATCGATATTGGGCTGAACCACCACGATTTCTTTGGGATTGACAGTTTCAGTGTAATTATAAAAAATTACCAACGAAGTCACAATCGGGAGAACAATCAGCAAAAACAAACCTGCAACAGCGGCAAAAAACCTGCGGCGATCAGTCATTTTTCTGATTTGATTATACACTGAAAAAAGAATGAGATTGACAGCGAGAACCCACACGGTTCCGCCCAGGATGCCGGTATATTCATACCACTGAACCAGTTTTATGTTGTTGGCAAAACCGTTTCCGAGGTTGAGCCACGGCCATTCAATGTCCCAGTGAAAATGGAAATATTCAAACGAAATCCAGAATGCAGCCAGCGTAACATAACCCAGTGAAGCTTTGAAATAGCGTCGCGCAATGTGGGCCAGCCACCACACCAGCGACATCAAAAGCGAATTGGTGATGATCGCCAGCGCCATGCCCACCGGCGTGGCAAAAAATATCCACCAGGTTGTGATGCTGTTCCAGATAAAAAATGTCAGAAATGCGTGACCCCAGAATGCAACTGATCCGAACCGGTTTTTGTTTTCTGTAAAAAAATGTTCGAGCAACAGTAACGGAATCATTGCAAACAGGAGAAACCATCCCGGAAATCCGAGCCACGGCAGACTTAACATCACTCCTGTTACGACTGAAAGAATAAAACGCTGACTACGCTTCATTTTTTACTTCAATGTTTTGAACTGTAACTATTTCATGATTTTTTTTGCCGGCCTCAAACAAAAAATCGATTTTGCCCAAAACAAGTCCGCCCCAGGAAGCCTGGTTGATAATCACTTTTTTGCCGGCTTTGTTTATCATTTCTTCCGGTTTTTCAAGATAGGTATGCGAGTGTCCGCCAATAATCAAATCGGTGTTGAATGTTTCGGCTGCCAGCACCTGGTCGCTGATTTTTTCGTTCCGGTATTTGTACCCGAGATGCGAAAGACAGATTACAAAGTCGCATTTTTTATCATTTCTGAGGAAGGATTCCATTTTCAACGCGGTATTCAGTGGGTCGTTAAAAATGGTTTTACCATAATTTTTCTCGGTAACCAGACCTTTCAATTCAATTCCGAGCCCGTAAACGCCAATTTTTATTCCTGATACTTTGAAGATATCAAAGGGCTTGATTTTGCCGGCAAGAATGGTGTCTGAAAAATCGTAATTCGAGTTAATTAACGGGAATTTTGCTTCCGGCAACGCTTCAAGAATTCCTTCGAGACCATCGTCAAATTCGTGGTTACCAATGGTTCCGGCGTTGTAGCCAATCTGGCTCATCAACCGGGTCATAATCGAACCCTTAAAATAGTTGTAATACGGAGTTCCCTGGAACATATCGCCGCCATCAAACAGCAAAGTATTCTCATTTTCTGCCCTGAATTTTTTAACAAGGCCCGAAATCCGCGCCAGTCCGCCTTCGGGTTCTCCCTCGCTGCTGTTGGCAATAAAAGGTTCGATATGACAATGCATATCATTGGTATGTAAAATGGTAAGCTTGATTAAATCTTTTCCGGCCTGTGCTTTCAGCGGGTTGAGACCAATGCTGAAAACGGCTGCCCCGGCAGAAATATTTCGGATAAAATGTCGTCTATTCATGGCTGATCCTCCCGTCTGTCTTTTCTTTTATCGTTTCGCCCGCTTTTTGTTTTGCTTCAAAATTCCGGATGATTGCATCCCTGATTTTCATACCCGGAACAATATAATCTGAACGTTGTCGTAAAACATCATTTTCATCACCACCATTGGCAACGTAATCATTGGTCACCATCCAATATTTTTTTTCAGTGTCCAAAGGTTGCCCCGAAATTATGATCTGTGTGGCTTTTTCTCCCGAAATTTTAAACCTGACTCCGCCAACACTATCGCCATTTCTTTGGGCCACACCATCCAAAAAAAGCTTGAGCTGGCTGCCTGTGAGTTGCACAAAAACCATTTCGTTTTCAAATGGCATGATCTCAAACACTTTACCCACCGTGATGTTACCTTTGTTCAGCCCGGTGCGTATTCCGCCATAATTAAAATACGAAACTTCGGGTTTCAGATCCAACCCCTGATTTCTTGCTTCAACCATGCCTTCCTCCAGTAAAAGATCAGCAAGCAGATTGGTCAATGCACTTTCGGGTTTGTTTTTAACCATGTCGGCTTCACAAACCGAAATCACCCTGTTCATGTCAGCCTCAAGTTTTTCTTTGTAGGGCAAATACGATCTTACAAGTGCACTGTCGATGGTATTAACCTGTGCATCAATGCTAATATTTTGATACGATACAGAAGACGGGATATAGGTTGATTTACAGGCAGGTGCAATCAGAAAGTAAGTTATTAACAGGAATAAGCTGAAAGTTCGACACATAAACAGGCAACGATTTTTTAGCATAACTTATACATTAGCAAAACATGAATATAAATACAGAATTGAACATTTTTATGCGTGTTTCAAACATACATATAAAAATATTTTCGGGTGTTGTTTTATCGTTAATTTTATTGTTTTTGATGGCTCCGGCCCGATTATCAGCGCAAAGCCGTGAAGTTGTCGCTAAAAATGGCGATGGAATTCATAAGCTTTTAAAACGAAACGGGATTGATCCGGTAAAATATACCGAAGCATTTATTGAACTGAATAAAACCCGCCTTGGTGAAAACAACACACTATTTACGGGAGTAAAATACCGGCTGCCGGATATTGGGTCGTCAAAGAATGAAAATCAGGCAGAAAACGAAAGCAGGGAATTAAAACCTTCAGAAGATAAAGGAGAATCAACCCGCGAATTTGTTGTTAGTAATAATTCGCCATCATCTAAAACGCTCGATTTCAGAATTTTTGGTTCGAAATACGCCAATGTTCAGGTAAAATCAAATGAATTAAAAGGTGCAATTTATTACCTGAAATCGGGTCACGGCGGACCAGATCCGGGAGCCATGGGGAAATACCAGGGACACATTGTTTGCGAGGATGAATATGCTTACGACGTGACACTTCGAATGGCCCGAAACCTTGTTGAGCGCGGTGCCACAGTTTATATGATTGTGATTGATAAAAACGATGGCATCAGGGATGATCCATTTCTGAAGCCAGATAAGGATGAGGTTTGTTATCCAAACAAAACAATTCCGTTAAACCAAACAAAAAGACTTCAGCAAAGGGTTGAAACCATCAACCAGCTTTATAAAAAACATGGTAATGCTTTTCAGCGGTTTATTTCGATACATGTTGATTCGCGCAGCCAGGGTGAGAATATCGATCTCTTTTTTTACCACGACAGTAAAAGCAACACCGGTAAAAAGGCGGCTACCATTTTGCGGCAGACATTCCTTAACAAATACAAAGAAGTTCAACCCGGAAGAGGTTATGAAGGAACTGTATCGGCGCGTAATTTATATGTGCTTAAAAACTCCTATCCTGTTGGAGTTTATATCGAATTAGGCAATATGAATCATCAGCGTGATATCAAACGGCTTGTGATCCCCGATAACCGGCAGGCTGTGGCCAACTGGCTCACACTGGGTTTGGTTCAGGATTTTAAAACAAACAAATAGTCATTTTAAACAGGATTACTTGCTTTAAACTTCCCCATCGCTGAATTGTTTTTCAGGTATGAAAGCGGAAAATCCGGTGATATTATTTGATGGTTATTGCAATTTGTGCAGCAGAGTAGTAACTTTTCTGTTGAAAGCTGACAAGAAAAAACAATTCAGGTATATTCCTTTGCAATCGGATGAAGGGGGAAAATTAATCTGTAATTTTAATGTTCCGCGTGAAATTGATTCGGTGGTACTTATTAATCACAACCAATATTACATTTATTCTGAAGCGATTATCGAGGCAGCTATTTTACTCCCTTTTCCATGGAAACTAACAAAAGTTTTCCGGATTCTTCCTCTGAACACAAGAGACCGGTTGTATTTTTTTGTTGCTAAAAGAAGAATGAAATGGTTTGGCAGGCGAACCGAATGCCGGATTGTGTAAATCGGCACTACTAAAGGGATTCAAAGTTTTATCGGTATTGAAAACCCAATAAAAAACAAATCGTATAACCATCAGTTAATTGAATATTCTTTAGTTTTGCAACAAGATCGACAAACCTGATAATTACAAAAACCAATGAACCGGAACCAGAAGTTTTCCAGGATATTTTTCTATTTCATACTGATATTGTTGTTTCTATTTCTTTCAGTATGGTTCGGAATTCAGCTTTTCGGCTGATTGTTCAGCTAAGATTTTGCATTGAGAAATAAAAGAATGGTCTGACTGATTATTCCAGTTCGAGTTTTTCTTCTTCATAGTTTTTATAAAGAGCCGATAGCTGGTTTAACCAGCCAACAATATTTTCCATTGCCTCCTGCGTTTCGGCTGTAATTTCCTTTTTCTGAATTTTAAGCAGCAAGTATCCATAAACTGCCTCAAGACTGATAAAAATATTGTTGCTGAGGACATTGCTTTTTATTTTTAATTCGGTAATTAATCCGGCCACCGAAACATAGGTTTGTACATATTCCGGCACTTTCCGTGTTTCCATCAGTTTCAGGTGAAATTCATTCACATCGTTAACCAGGTTTACCAGGAACTGCAAATGACCTTTTTGCTGTATTCCTTCTTTTTTCATCATCAAAACAAGATTTTTATACCAGGCCGATATTTCTGTACTTGTATTTGTGTCGGTTTTATACTGCGGAACCAGTTGTTTGTCAATAATTTCCATGTCAAGGCCACAGGCCCTGATTAAATCCTCAACCTGGAAAAGGTATAAAATATATTCTGCAATGTTTTCTTTTCGTTTTTGTTTTGCTGTAAACATAGTCTGATATTAAAAATTTTGTATTTGAAGATTGCAATTTGAATTGAAAGAAACTATTCCTGCCAATCGAAGAAGTCGTCGAGGTCGCGACGTTCTTTTTTTGTTGGCCGGCCGGTTCCGGGGTCTCGGGTTATCCAGCGCATATTTTTTTGCATATCCAGCAATTCAAGCTCTTGCGGAGGAGTAATATCTTCGAGATGTGATAAAGTAAGTGATGCCGGCATTCTTTTTTCCGCGAGCTGAAGCACACGAAATGTTCGCGTAATCGGAGATTTTCTGACTTTCAGAATTTCGCCCACATGCACCATTCTTGATGGTTTAACGGGAATGTTGCCAATCGAAACATGACCTTTGCGACACTCTTCGGTTGCCAGGCTGCGGGTTTTGTAAATTCGCACGGCCCAAAGCCATTTATCAATTCTTACCCCGTTTTCCACCCGTTACTTTTTATTGTAGAAGTTCATGGTTCTTTCGACGCCGATTGTTCCGAAACTTTGAATGATTTCGATACAATTGTCAATTTTTGCCGGAAGCTCCTTTTTTTCTTCGGCATTCCATTCACCCAACACATAATCCACCTGGAATCCTTTGTGGAAATTGTCGCCAATCCCAAAACGAAGCCGGGCATAATCGTTTCGTCCCAAAACCTGGTTAATGTTTTCCAGTCCGTTATGACCGCCGGCACTGCCTTTTGCTTTTAATCGCAATGTTCCGAAAGGTAAAGCCAAATCATCGACTAAAACAAGCATGTTTTCAATCGGGATGTCCTCTTTCTGCAGCCAATAGGAAACAGCCCGCCCGCTGAGATTCATGTAAGTAGTGGGTTTTAGCAGGATAAAAGTACGGGCTTTGAATTTGTATTCGCCAACAAAACCATATCGCTTGTCATTAAAAAGAATATTGGATGCTCCGGCAAGAGCATCCAATATCTGAAAGCCAATATTGTGGCGTGTATTTTTGTATTCTGCCCCTATATTACCGAGACCGGCAATTAAGTACTTCATACAACTGTTTTAAATGTTATTCTTCTCCTTCTTCTTCTTCTTCTTCTTCAATTACAGGAGCCGCAGCGCCAGTAGAACGTGCTGCACGAGTAATCGTAACAGCGACAACAACATTCGATTTTGAATCAAGAAACTCGATGTTTTCGTTTTTCAGGTCGGCAACTTTAATGCTCTGGCCGACTCCCAGTTTTGTAACATTGATTTCAATGGTATCCGGCAGGTTTTTTGCCAATCCTTTTACTTTCAGTTTACGAAGATTGGTTTTCAGTTTACCACCCACTTTGGTACCTTTCGCAACACCATTCAGCTTAATCGGGAGATCAACTTTTACCGGTTTATTGTCTTCAACTTTCAGAAAATCAATGTGTAAAATCTGTTCTTCAACAGCATGCCATTGAATGTCCTGCATGATTGCCTGGTAAGCAGTTCCGTCAATGTCGAGGTTTACAAGATAAACATCGGGTGTATAAACAAGCCCGCGTAAATCGCTTGCCGGAATTGTGAAATGCACAGGTTCCTGGGTTCCATACAAAACCGCAGGTACCATTTCGCCTGCACGAAGTTTTTTTGAATCTTTTTTTCCAAGGGCGGTTCTCAATTGCCCTTTAATCGATAAATTTTTCATTTTAAATAATTTACGTTAACTATTATGGTACTCAGTCCTTCCCGCATTAGGCGAGACAAACAGCATGCATAAGTAACAATGCTCCTGCTTACGGAAAAAGCGGTGCAAATGTATAAATTATTTGTAATAAAGTGAGCTGATTGACTGATTTTTATATACTCTTTTTATTGCCTGTGCAAATGCTTCGGCAACTGATATATAATGAATTTTGGTGCCAATATCTTTATGAGTCTGGATAGAATCAGTAAAGTAAACTGCTTCCAGTTCCGATTTTTCAATCCGTTCAATTGCCGGTCCCGACAAAAGTCCGTGAGCAGCAAAAGCCCTCACACTTTTAGCTCCCACACTTTTCATCAGGTTGGCTGCTTTGGTGATCGTGCCTGCAGTATCAATGATATCGTCAACAATAATCACGTCTTTCCCAACAACATCGCCAATTACCGTCATGCTACCCACTTCGTTGGCTTTTGCCCTTGTTTTGTGGCAGATTACCATTTCGGTTTCAAGCATTTTTGCATAGGTGTTGGCTCTCTTTGTTCCACCAACATCAGGTGATGCAATCACAATATTTTCAAGTCCCATTTCTTCAACAAACGGAATAAACAAAGCCGATGCAAAAAGATGGTCAACCGGCACATTGAAAAATCCCTGAATCTGGTCGGCATGAAGATCCATTGTGATTACTCTGTCAACACCGGCTGATGAAAGCAGGTCGGCAATCATTTTGGCGCCGATTGAAACGCGGGGTTTATCTTTTCTGTCCTGACGTGCAAACCCGAAATAGGGAACCACCGCGATAATTTTGTAAGCACTTGCCCTTTTGGCAGCGTCAATCATCAATAATAATTCAAGAAGATTGTCGGCAGGTGGTGGTGTTGATTGTACGATAAATACGTGTGAGCCACGGATGGTTTCCTCATAACAGGGTTCAAACTCTCCGTCAGCGAACACCGGGCATGACGATTTTCCAACGTCAACTCCCAGACTGTCACATATTTTTTCGGTTAAAGACATGGTGGCTCTGCATCCGAATATCTTTAATGAATTGTTATGATTTCCCATCTCGTTTAATAAGGTAAATTGATCTGACAAAGTTATAACTTTAAGTGTAATTACTAATTCGATTTTAACATTTAAACCAGCTCTGCAATTGCTTTGTTCACATTGCCGATATAATCAAGAATTTCAGTTGTTCCTTCACCGGTTTCTGCCGAAGTGATAAAAACAGGTGGCAACTCTTCCCAGGTTTCCAGAAGCTTTTCTTTGTATTTATTTAAATTTTCTTCGAGTTCTGAGGGTTTTAATTTATCGGTTTTGGTGAAAACGATTGAAAACGGGATTTGGCTTGTACCCAGCCACTCCATAAAATTGAGGTCAATTTCCTGCGCATCGTGACGCGAATCAATCAAT
The DNA here is from genome assembly GCA_036735485.1 of Draconibacterium sp. Taxonomy (GTDB): domain Bacteria; phylum Bacteroidota; class Bacteroidia; order Bacteroidales; family Prolixibacteraceae; genus Draconibacterium. Next base: position 40,215 of record DAINOH010000031.1, read on the forward strand.
ACAAATAAACATTGCAGGTTTTCACGCTGCAAAATGTATTGTCTGATCATTTTCTCCCATTTCAGGCGTTCAGCCTTCGGAACCTCGGCATAACCATAGCCCGGCAAATCAACCAAATACCATTCGTTGTTGATAATAAAGTGGTTAATAAGCCGCGTTTTCCCCGGCTTTCCCGATGTTTTTGCCAGCGATTTCTTATTGGTCATGCGGTTAATCAGCGACGATTTGCCCACATTCGACCTGCCAATAAAAGCATACTCGGGCTTTTTGGGCGGCGGACATTTTTTTACATCCGAATTACTGGTAACAAATTGTGCCTCTTTTACTTCCATTTTATTTTTATTTTGAATAGAATCCAGGCAGAAAACTATTTAATGTAAACCTCAAGTAATTTTACATTTCCTGACAACGGTTTTAACTGTAGCGATTCGATGCTGGCAGGAATCAGAACTGTTTCGCCTTTGCTTACTTTTTCAGTTCCTTCTTCGGTTTCAATTTCAAAATCGCCTTCCAGCGTCATATAAATCACAAACGAATCGATTTTGTGATAATCTTTTTCAAGGTGACTGTCGAATTCAAGAATGTTGGTGGTGAAGTATTTACAACTGACAATTTCAATCGATTTATTCAGTTCGGGCTGGTAATGCGTTTTGTAATCTTCCTGCCAGTTGTATTCAATCGCGTCGATGGCCAGTTTGGTGTGTAATTCTCTCAGATTTCCTTTGTCGTCGGTGCGGTTGTAATCAAAAATACGATAAGTAACATCCGATGTTTGCTGAATTTCAGCCACCATGCAACCTTTCCCGATTGCATGAATTCTGCCGGCCGGAATAAAAAACACATCACCTGTTTTTACTTCGTCGTATTTCAGCAGATCGATAAGTTGTCCCTTTTCAAAATATTCGAGGTATTTTACTTTATCAACGGGTTGATTAAATCCTGAATTGATAAGCGATCCTGGCGCTGCATCGGCAACATACCACATTTCTGTTTTGCCAAAAGCATTGTGTCGTTCTTTTGAAAGTTCATCATTAGGATGAACCTGAACGGAAAGATCGTCGTTGGCATCGATAAATTTAATCAGCAGCGGGAATTCGGTTCCGAATTTTTCATACACTTTTTCACCCACCAGGTCACCCATATAAATTTCGATCAATTCACTCAGGTCATTTCCTTCCAGATAACCATTGCTTACAACCGAAATCATGTCTTCAACCCCTGAAATCTCCCAGCTTTCGCCACAATTTTTCAGGTTTCCGAAATCTTTGTTCAATATTGTTTTTATGCGTTGTCCTCCCCAGATTTTTTCGAGGAAAATGGGTTTGAATTTTAATGGATAAAGACCGCTCATGATGGACGAATTAAGAATGTTGAATAATGATTAACGATTTAAGATTAACGAATGTTGATTTCAGATTTCTGAATTTCAGAATATAAAATCAACAGCCGCGCGGGCAGTTGTGGTTTCCAGCACGCGTTTCACCACTTTCTGGTGTTCAGGATGTACCTGGTAAGCTTTCAGTGTTTCCAGCGATTCGAAGTGTGAAATCAAAACCAGATCGTAATTGGAAGATGTGAGATCATGATTGATTCCCACTTCCAGATATTTCAGTTCCGTAATTTTCCCTTTCAACCCTTCCAGTAACGATTTTAATTCTTTGGCCACGGCCGCTTTTTCATCGGTTGGAAAATCCTTCAGTTTGAAGGAAACTACATGATTCACCATATCCACTGTTTTTTTGTATCTTTTTACTTGTATTTTTACGTTTGCAAAAGTAGTGTTTTTGTGCTGTAATTTCAGTTAAAACCTTTTGCAGAAACCTAAAACATTCAGATTATGCTGGTAATTGGAGTAGCAGGCGGCTCAGGAAGTGGTAAAACAACGGTTGTCAGGAAAATTCAGCAACAGTTTCCGAAAGGTGAAGTGACAGTACTTTCACACGATTCGTATTATTTCGACAGTGGGGAATTAAGTCTTGAAGAACGCCGGAAAAAGAATTTTGACCACCCCGATGCCATTGAATTTGAATTGATGATTGAACATGTGAAAAAGCTGAAGAATGGGGAAGCGGTTCAGGAGCCTGTTTATTCGTTTATAACCTGTACCCGCGAAAAGGAAACCCGCCTGATTTTGCCGCGTGAAGTGCTGATTCTCGAAGGAATTCTTTGCCTTACCCATCCCGGCTTGCGCGAACTGATGGATATTAAAGTGTTTGTTGATTGTGATGCAGATGTCCGTCTTTCGCGGATTATCCATCGTGATATGGAAGAACGCGGCCGCGATGTGGGCGAAGTTTTAAAGCGGTATGAAAAGACGGTCCGCCCCAGTCATCTCCAGTTTATTGAGCCTACCAAGCGATTTGCCGATATTATTATTCCGCAGGGAGGCCGCAATCAGGTTGCCATTCAGATACTTACCAATCATATTAGCCAGATACTTAAATAACCTAAGAATATGCTTTCGAACCTGAACATTAAAAATGTGATTTTTATTGATATTGAGACTGCCCCGGCAGCACCGGTATTTGACGAACTTGCCGAAAACTGGCAAAAGTTGTGGCAGCACAAAATGCAGTACAAAATCGACGAAGGTGAAGATGTTTCTGTTCTGTACCAGCGCGCCGGAATTTATGCCGAGTTTGGACGGATAATCTGTATTTCGGCTGGTTATATTGCCGAAATTGACGGAGAGCCGGTTTACCGGGTGAAATCGTTTTATGACGAAGACGAGGCTGCGCTTTTAACCGGGTTTTTCGGGGCTTTGGAAAAATTTGCCAAACAAGGTAAAACACAACTTTGCGCGCACAATGGTTATGAATTCGATTTTCCGTTTATTGCCCGCCGGGCATTGGTGCTGGGTGTAAAACTGCCGCCGGTTCTGGCTTTGGCAGGCGCCCGTCCGTGGGAAATCAAAGAGCAGTTGCTCGATACCATGCAGCTTTGGAAATTTGGCGATTACAAACACTACACGTCACTTTCACTTTTGTGCGAATTATTTGGAATTCCTACACCAAAAGATGATATTGACGGGAGCCAGGTTCACCGCGTTTACTGGGTTGAAAAAGACATCGACCGGATTGTGCGGTATTGCGAGAAAGACACGCTGGCAGTAGCCAGTTTATTGCTCAGGTACAAAGGATTGCCCATCATTTCGCCTGAAAATATGATTAGCCTGAAATAAAAGGCACAAAAAAAGCCGGTTCAAATTCCTGAACCGGCTTTTTTGTATCATTAAAAAATTGTTATTCTGCAGTTTCTTCCACAATGTGAATGTTGGCGTCAACCAAAATGCGTCCGCAATATTCACAAACAATGATTTTTTTGCGGCTGGCAATGTCCATCTGGCGCTGTGGCGGAATTTTGTTAAAACAACCACCACATGCATCGCGCTGAATGGTTACGACAGCAAGTCCGTTACGGGCATTTTTGCGGATACGTTTGAAAGCTGTCAGCAAACGAGGTTCGATAAACGATTCAATTTTTTCTGATTTGGCTTTCAGTTTTTCCTCTTCAATTTTTGTTTCCTCCTGGATTTCGTCCAGTTCGGTTTTTTTGCGTTCCAGGTCTTCCTGTCTTTCAGCAAGCAACTGTTTCGATTTAACGATGTTTTCTTCTTTTTCCTTCATTTCGGCAGTAAACTCGCGGATTCTTTTCTCAGCCAGTTCAATTTCAAGATTCTGGAATTCGATTTCTTTTGAAAGCGAGTCAAACTCACGGTTGTTACGCACGTTGTTCTGCTGCTCGGTGTATTTGGCAATCAGTACCTGTGCATCTTTAATCGCAATTTTTTTGTTGTTGATCGATGTATCGAGGTTTTTGATTTCGCTGTCGAGGTTGATAAGACGGGTTTTCAAACCGGCAATCTCATCTTCAAGGTCCTGTACTTCGAGCGGAAGTTCACCCCTGAGCACTTTTATTTTATCGATATCAGAAACCACAGTCTGCAATTCGTGCAGGGCTCTCAGTTTTACTTCAATCGAAATATCTTTTTCTTCTTGCTTTGAAAATACGCTGTTCATCGCTGTTCTATTTAATTTTTCATTGTTAAAATCAGAAGTAAAAAACCGGGTTGGTATTCACCCCCGAAAATCGGACTGCAAACTTAGGGAATTTTTTTGTAAGTAACTCATAAAAAAGTTCTTTAGTGAACTGTTCACTTTCAAAATGTCCGATGTCGGCAATTACGGTTTTATTTTCGGCATCAAAGTACTGGTGATACTTAAAATCGGAGGAGACAAAAAACTCAGCTCCGGCACTGATTGCAGCGTTCAGCAGGAATGAACCGGCACCCCCGCAAACCGCCACTTTGTCAACCGGTTTCCCCAAAAGTGCCGTGTGTTTTATTACGCCAGTGTTAAAAGTTTTTTTCAGAAGTTCAAGAAAAACGCTTTCGTCAACAGGCTGGGTGAGATTTCCGATCAGGCCAATCCCTGCCGCCGGAAAAATATTTTCAAGTGGGTAAATATCAAACGCCACTTCTTCGTAAGGATGTACTTTCAACAAAGCGTCAATAATATTTTTCTGTTTCCAGGCTGGGAAAATGGTTTCGAAACGCTCTTCGTTTTCAAAATGCAATTGTCCTTTTTCTCCTACGAACGGATTTGTTTGCTCATTTCCCCTGAAACTTCCGGTACCAGTTGCAGTAAAACCGCAATTGTCGTAATTCCCGATATGTCCGGCACCAGCCTCAAAAACAGCTTCGCTAACTTTCTGAACATGTTCGGTGGGAATAAAAGTCACCAGTTTTTTCAACTGTCCGGTCATTGGTTGCAAAACCTGGCAATTCTTCAATCCCAGTTTTTCCGCAATTTTCTGGTTTACACCCTGTGGCGCACTGTCGAGATTGGTGTGGGCAGCATAAATGGCAATGTCATTTTTGATAGCTTTCAGCAGTGTTCTTTCCACATAATTTTTTCCTGTGAATTTTTTTACCCCCGAAAAAACAATCGGGTGGTGGGCAATAATCAGTTTGATATTTCTACCGATGGCTTCGTCAACAACCGCTTCGGTAACATCGATGGTAACTAATGCCGAATCGACATCAGATTCCGGGTTTCCCACAATTAATCCGGCGTTATCGTATGATTCCTGCAATGCAAGTGGTGCAAGAGTTTCGAGGAACCGGGCAATCTCTTTAATTTTTATCATACTGTTTTTGCTGCTGATTTTGTTATTCCAATTTTCCGTCATCCATATTGTCGCGAATCTCCACCAACTGTCGGCGGACTTCCAGCAGTTGGCTCACAATTTCATAATTCTGAATGGTTTCATCACGGTTATCACGCAATTTCAGTTGCGCGCCTTTCAGTGTCATCCCGCGTTCTTTTACAAGATGATGAATCAGTTTTACGGTAAAAACATCTTCTTTGGTAAACAGCCTGTTTCCTTTTGCATTCTTTTTGGGTTTCAGCGCATCAAACTGGTTTTCCCAATACCGGATAGTTGACTGGTTTTCTCCAATCATATCGGCAACTTCGCCAATCGTGTAAAATATCTTCTCTATGTTCGGTTTTTTATATGGCATAAAATGCTAAAGTATTCAGGGCTAAATTTAGAGATTTTAGGTAGAAAAATGAGAAAGATGTTTATTGTTGTCGAAGTTATTATTATTGTCGTTGTTTGTCCTCACTTCAAATCTTTCCACAGCGGGGAACAGTAAAAGGGGTTTTTAATCCAGCGTCTGACCGATATTCGATGAAATGGCAATCATCTTGTCATATTCTTCAGCAGTCAGATCTTTGAAATAGAAGAGTGCCGGATTTACGCGCTGCCCGTCTTTGTGTACTTCATAATGCAGGTGCGGCGCGGTAGAAGCACCTGTATTTCCGACAAATCCGATAATATCGCCACGTTTTACTTCCTGGCCGGGCTTTATATTATACTTGCTCAGATGTCCGTAAACAGTCTCGTAACCATAACCATGTTCAATTTTTACATACTTTCCGAATTCGGTGAATCCGGCAACCGACCCGGCTATTTCAGTCACTTTGCCATTCCCGGTTGCGTAAACAGGTGTACCCACAGGAGCTGTAAAATCCATACCCCAGTGCATTTTCCGTACTTTATAAATGGGATGAATCCGATAACCCCAGCCACTGGCGGTGCGTTTCAGATCCTTGTTGGTGATAGGCTGAATGG
>DAINOH010000032.1:0-46175 GCA_036735485.1 Draconibacterium sp.
TTAAAAAACTTAAGGTTTTATTGTTTTTAGCTGCGATTCTGATTTCAGCATCAGGCTTTGCGCAGGTGAAAACGATTAAGGGAAAGGTTACCGATGCATTAAACGGGGAAGCACTTCCCGGAGTAAGCGTAGTTGTGAAAGGAACAACGAAAGGTGCCGCAACAAACTTCGACGGACTGTACACTTTGGATGTTGAAGCCAACCAGACGATCATCTTTTCGTTTATTGGCTACACCCCAAAAGAGGTGGTGGTTGGCAGCCAAAATGAAATTAATATGCAGTTGGAACAATCAATTGAAAGTCTGCAGGAAGTAATGGTAATTGGTTATGGAACTGTAAAAAAGGAAGATGCCACAGGTTCAGTTCAGGCAGTGACTTCAGAAGATTTCAATCCCGGAGCCATTGTTACTCCGGAAGCGCTTATTACCGGGAAAATTGCCGGGGTACAGATTACCAATGGCGGTGGTTCGCCTGGTGAAGGTGCCACAATCAGAATCAGGGGTGGTTCTTCGCTTTCAGCCAGCAACGACCCGTTATTTGTAATTGACGGTGTTCCGGTTGACAATGACGGAATTTCGGGGATGAAAAACCCGCTGGGTACTATTAACCCGAATGACATCGAAACTTTTACTGTTTTAAAAGATGCATCAGCAACCGCAATTTACGGTTCACGTGCATCAAACGGTGTTGTAATTATTACCACCAAAAAAGGGTTAAAAGGCAACCCGCTTAAAATTAACTACAACCAGTATTTTTCAATCAGTTCACCAATTAATCAGGTACCGGTTTTAAATGCTGATGAATACAGAAATCTTGTTAATGATTTATATGGGCCGGAAGGAAAAACTCCTAATGCCAATGCATTAAATTTAATGGGTACTGCCAATACCAACTGGCAGGATGAGATTTACCAGAATGCAATGGGTATTGACCACAACCTGAGTCTTACCGGAAATATTGCCAATCAGCCTTTCAGGGCTTCTGTTGGTTACACCAACCAGGATGGTATTCTGAAAACCGACTGGATGGGTCGCTGGACCGGATCGGTTGGTTTTAATCCATCACTACTTGACGACCACCTCAGAATCAATATCAACCTGAAAGGGATGTTGATCGACAACCAGTTCGCCAATCGGGGTGCAATTGGTTCAGCAACAGGATTTGCCCCAACCCAGCCGGTGAGGGACAACAATAATTTTGGTGGTTATTACTACTGGAAACAACCCAATGGCGATCCGGTAACACCAACCACTTATAACCCGGTTGCACAGTTAATGATGGTGGATGATAATTCAAATGTTCAGCGCAGTATTGGTAATTTACAGTTTGATTACCGTTTTCATTTTCTGCCTGATTTAAGGGCCAATCTTAACCTGGGTTACGATCTTTCAAACAGTGAAGGATCAAGTCACACACCCGAAAATGCTCCCTGGTCGTATGATAAATTAAAAGGTGGCGGTAACAACACTGCTTACACCCAGGACAAAAAGAATACTTTACTTGATTTCTATCTCAACTATGTAAAAGATATTGAGTCAATTAAAAGTCGTGTTGATGTAATGGCAGGTTATTCCTGGCAACATTTCTGGAGACAGGGTACATCAAGAAGTACAAATGTGAGAGGCACTGTTGTTTATTCAGATCTCGATTATGAAACTGAAAGCTACCTCGTTTCCTTTTTCGGCCGTTTGAACTACACTTTGATGGACAGATACCTGCTGACACTGACAATCCGCGACGACGGCTCATCACGTTTCTCTCCGGAAACCCGCTGGGGTCTTTTCCCGTCGGCTGCTTTTGCATGGAAAATTACCGATGAACCTTTTATGGCTGACCAGCAATTATTCTCAGATTTGAAACTGCGTTTGGGGTATGGTGTTACAGGGCAGCAAAATATTTCGGATAATGATTATCCATATATGCCACGATATACATTTGGCGAGGAAACTGCTCAATACCAGTTTGGCAATACCTATTACACAACCATTCGCCCTGAAGGCTACGATGCCAACATTAAATGGGAAGAAACCACCACTTACAACATTGGATTGGATTATGGTTTTGTTGATAACCGCATTAACGGTGCTATTGACGTTTATAAACGCCTCACCAACGATCTTATCAATTTTATACCGGTGCCGGCAGGAACCAATCTTTCAAACTATGTTTTAACCAATGTAGGTAATCTTGAAAACCAGGGCGTTGAATTCAGTATTAATGTAATACCGGTTTCGAAAAATGATCTGACCTGGGAAGTTGGATTTAATGCAACCTATCAGCAGACTGAAATCACCAAATTAACGAAAAACGAAGATCCGAATTATATTGGAGTACAAACAGGAGGTATTTCAGGAGGTGTTGGAAATAACATTCAAATCCATTCGGTGGGTTATGCTCCCAATTCGTTCTTCGTTTGGGAACAGGTTTACGACGAAGCCGGAAAACCAATTCAGGGATTATATGTTGACCGCAACGGAGATAAGGTTATTACTAACGACGACAAGTATCGTTACCAAAAACCAGCTCCCGATTGGTATATGGGTTTCTCAACAAAACTCAACTACAAAAACTGGGATTTTGGTTTTAATGGAAGAATCAGCCTTGGCAACTATGTTTATAATAACATCTGGTCGGGTCAATCGCTGGGATACGTTTACCAGTCAACCGGTGTACTCAACAATGTACACGACAATGCACTTTATACCGGATTTGAAAATCCGCAATATTTCTCCGATTATTTTGTACAGAACGCTTCATTCCTGAAGCTCGATAACCTGAATATTGGTTACACATTCACCAATTTCTATAACAGCCGTATGAAAATAAGGCTGTATGGTACTGCTCAGAATTTATTTACTTTAACTGAATACGAAGGACTTGATCCTGAAATTGGAGGAGGGATCGATAACAACTCGTATCCTCGTCCGCGTACTTTCATGTTTGGTGTAAATATTGATTTTTAATGGTAAAAAGTAAGAAACGATGAATACAAGGAAATTAAAAATTATAAGTGTACTTGCCGCATTTCTGGTGGCATTTACTTCGTGCGTGAAAGATCTGGATACCGTGCCGCTCGATAAAGATGTAATTACTTCAGAAAGCGTTTATGCTGATCCTGAAAATTACATCCATGTTCTTGCAAAATTATACGCCGGTCTTGCAGTCAGCGGACAGCAGGGGCCTTCAGGAATGAATGACCTCAGCGGTCTGGATGAAGGATTCGGTCAGTATTTGCGTGCGTACTGGTATGCACAGGAATTACCCACCGATGAAGCTGTGATTGGCTGGAATGATGGTAACCTGCGCGATTATCATGATATGGACTGGACTTCGAACAACGAGTTCATTTCCAACATGTACTATCGTATTTTTTACCAGATTTCGCTTTGTAATGAATTTATCCGCGAAAGTTCTCCTGAAAAACTGGCCGACCGTGGAATTTCGGGAACTAACAGTACTGATATTGCTTTGTATCGCGAAGAAGCCCGCTTCCTCCGCGCATTGAGTTACTGGCACGCACTCGACTTATTTGGAAACGTGCCGTTTGTAACTGAAGAAGACATGGTGGGTTCTTTCAGTCCGGAACAGATAAACCGGGTTGATCTTTTCAACTATGTTGAAAAAGAATTACTTGAAATTGAAAGTAAACTGCAGGATCCGGGACAGGCTGAATATGGCCGCGCTGATAAAGGTGCCGTTTGGACTTTGCTTGCCAAACTTTATCTGAATGCCGAAGTTTACACCGGGCAGAAAAAATACACTGAAAGTTTGACTTACAGCAAAAAGGTAATTGCTGCCGGTTATACACTCGAACCGGTTTACCAGCATCTTTTCCTCGCTGACAATCATAAATCGAATGAAATCATCTTCACTATTACTCAGGATGGTTTAAAAACCCAGACCTGGGGTGGAACCACTTTCATTATTCACGCTGCAGTGGGTGGAAGCATGGACCCGGCGGTTTACGGAGTTAATGGAGGTTGGGGTGGTTTACGCACTACAAAACAATTTGTCAGCAAATTCATGAATATTGATGGGCTGAAAAGCGCAGTTGTAAAGAAAAGTGCAAAAGCATACCCGATAATTTATGTACCCGGTGGATATCAGAAAAATGCAGGATACAGCGAAGGTGACTGGTCTCCTGCCGATGCGCCAAACCTGGCTTCCGTAAATTCGGATAATAATTACGAAGGATATATTTATTTCTCGAAAGCCGATGATGAATATAAATTTACACAGGGTCCGAACTGGGATGTTAACTGGGGCGACAATGGAGGCGATGGCTCACTCGAACCGGGCGGTGCCAATCTGAAAGCTCCGGCTGCCGGATTGTACAAAATCAATGTAAATCTTAACGATTTTGTTTACACCTCTGTTAAAACTGATTGGGGAGTGATTGGCGATGCAACACCGACAGGCTGGGACTCCGATACAAACATGGATTTCGATCCGGTAACCAAAGAGTGGAGCATTATTATCGAACTTAAAAAAGGTTCGTTTAAATTCCGGGCCAATGACGGTTGGGACATCAACTTTGGTGATGCAGGTGCAAATGGAACTCTTGAATATGGAGCTGACAATATAGCTGTTGCTGAAGCCGGTAAATACAAAATTGTTCTGAAACTCGGTACGCCTGACTACACCTACACAGTTGAAAAATTCAGTTCTGATGGTCGTCCGATGTTTTATACCGAAGGACAACAAATTGAAATTGACAATTTGTTCGAATTTACCCATGGATATGCAATCGGAAAATGGAAAAACGTTACTTCGGGCGGGCAAACAGGTTCTGACCTTACCCACACCGACACCGACTTCCCGATGTTCCGCCTGGCAGATGTTTACCTGATGTATGCCGAAGCAGTATTGCGCGGCGGATCTGGCGGCGATGTTGCAACAGCAGTTAATTACATTAATCAAATCCGCGGAAGAGCTTATGGCGATGCAGGTGGCAACATAACATCAGCCGACCTGAACCTCGACTTTATTCTTGACGAACGTGCCCGCGAATTGTACTGGGAGGCTCATCGTCGTACTGACCTTATCAGGTTTGGTAAATTCTCGGGTGATGGATATCTCTGGGCCTGGAAAGGTGCCGTAAAAGAAGGGAAATCAACCGATGCAAAATTCAATATTTACCCGATACCGGCTGCCGATGTAATTGCCAACACAAATCTGAAACAAAACACAGGTTATTAATTTCAACCTTAAAACAAGTTTAAAATGAAAAAAATAATCATCATATTATTAGCATTCGGGTTCATCTTTCAGTCGTGTTTATACAAAAACGAGGAAGGTGACCCAGTGATCGGAGTATATAAAGCTCCGGTTATTGACGATGTGGCCGGAAACTACGTTTTTACGGAAGAAACTGCGAACGATGTTTTCAAAACATTTAAATGGACAGAAGCTGATTATGGTTTCCCGTCGGCTACAAGCTATTCGCTGCAGATTGATTTTGCAGGCAAAAATTTTGCAAATGCAATTGAACTTGCAAATACCACTGCAACTACAGCCAGCGTAACAGTTGCCACCATGAACCAGAAGTTGCTGGCAATGGGTGCTAAAACCAATGTTCCGAATGATATCGAAGTGCGTGTAGTGGCAAAAGTTAGCGACTATGCCCAGACACTTCCATCGAATGTTCCGGTCATGAAAATTCTGCCCTACAAAGTGGTTATCATTTACCCATCGTTGTATTTGCCTGGCAATTATCAGGCTGCCAGCGGTTATGGTTCCGACTGGAGCCCGAATCTCGCTCAGCAGATTTATTCGGTTAAATCGAATAACAAATACGAAGGTTATGTAAACATGGCTGGCAGCGATATCAAGTTCAAATTTACCGACGAACCAAACTGGGATGTAAACTGGGGCGACGATGGATTCAATGGTTCGCTTGAAAAAAACGGTGCCGATATTCCGGTTGCCAGTGCAGGTTACTACCGTATTAAGGCCGATATTCCTGCTTTAACCTATTCAGTTTTGAAAACAGATTGGGGTTTAATAGGCGATGCCACTCCCGGTGGCTGGGACAGCGATACCAACATGACATACGATACAGCTACTAAAACCTGGACAGTTACTCTGAATCTGAATGCCGGAAAAATCAAATTCCGCGCAAACGATGCCTGGGATCTGAACTACGGTGACAACGATTTTGATGGTTCGCTTGAAGAAGGCGGAGCTGATATACCTGTTGCCGCTGCCGGAAATTATACAATTACACTTAACCTCGAAGTGGCAGGTTACGCATATGAAATAAAGAAAAATTAGTTTAGTTAGTCAATTTTAGGGGTTGCCTGGTAACTTTGCCGGGCAACCCTTTTTTAATTTTCAGTTACCATGTCAGTAAAATACGTTTCCATAATTATATTCCTGTTTGCCGGAGTTTTTGTTTCAGCCCAGATTTCAACCGATCCGGCACTCCCCGTGGCATCAAAAAAAGTGGTTATCACTTTCGATTCATCGAAAGAAAGCCGGCTGGGCTTTTATACCAGTGATCTTTATGCTCATACCGGGGTTTTAATTGACGGGAAAACTGACTGGCAACACGTTATTGGTAACTGGGGCGACAACACTGTTCAACCCAAACTCACACACTCAGGAAACGGCATTTACCAATTCGAAATCTCACCCGATATCAAACAGTTTTATTCGGTTGCCGCAGGTGAAAAAGTGATTAAAATAGCTTTTGTTTTGCGATCTTCTGATGGGAAAAAGCAAACCAACGACTTATTTGTAAATGTTTACACCGAAGGTTTGGCCATCGAAATCACGCAACCTGCCAGCAATTCGATGGTTGCCAGAAATAAATCCATCACCATTTCGGCAATATCTTCTGAAAATGCCACCCAAAAACTTTTTATTAACGAAACTCTTTTAACACAAAATACCGGAACTTCCATTTCGGCAAATTATACTTTCACAGAAAGCGGCAGTTACAATATTATAGGTGAAGCAATTGCCGGAGACAAATCGGTGCGTGATACCAATCAAATTTTTGTAAGAGGCGATGTTGAAACACTGCCAAAACCTGCAGCTTATCGCAAAGGAATAAATTACCCTTCGGCCACTTCGGCAGCGCTTGTTTTATGGGCACCTTATAAAGAATTCGTTTATGTTTTGGGCGATTTTAACAACTGGCAACCCGATAATCAATACCTGATGAAAAAGGATGGCGACTATTTCTGGCTCGAAATAAACGGACTTGAAACCAGAAAAGAATATGCTTTTCAGTATTTTATCGATGGCAAAACAAAAATTGCAGATCCCTACACCGAAAAAATTCTGGACCCCTGGAACGACAATAATATTTCAGCCGAAACCTACCCGGACCTGATTCAATATCCAACCGGCAAAACAGAAGGAATTGTTTCTGTGTTGCAAACCGGGCAAGCTCAGTTTAATTGGGAGTCTACTGATTTTCAGGTCCCTGAAAAGCAAAAACTGGTGATTTATGAATTATTGGTGCGTGATTTTATGGCTGAACACACCTACAAATCGGTTCGCGAAAAACTCGATTATCTCGAAGATTTAAGAATAAATGTGCTTGAACTGATGCCGGTAAACGAGTTTGAAGGAAACAGCAGCTGGGGCTACAATCCTTCATTTTATTTTGCTCCCGACAAATATTACGGGCCAAAAGAAGAACTGAAAAAGCTGATAGATGAATGCCACAAACGCGGAATTGCCGTGGTAATCGACATGGTGTTGAACCACAGTTACGGCCAGAGCCCGTTTGTACAAATGTACATGGACAACTGGACCATCACTCCTGATAATCCGTGGTACAACAAGCAGAGTAATTTCCAGAATACAAACCTGCAATGGGGCTATGATTTTAACCACGAGAGCGCTGCAACCCGCGAACTGGTTGACAGTGTGGCTGCTTTCTGGATGAAGGAATACAAAATCGATGGTTTCAGGTTCGACTTTACAAAAGGATTTTCGAATACACCTTATAGTTCATCGAGTTGGGGAAGTGATTACGATGCTCCGCGAATTGCCAACCTGAAACGGATGAGCAGCGAAATCTGGAAAAGAAACCCGGATGCGCTGGTGATTTTTGAACACCTGGCCGATAATTCTGAAGAAACCGAATTGGCCAATTCAGGAATAATGCTTTGGGGAAACATGCATGGCAGTTATTACGAAGCAGCCCGGGGAAATACCGGCAGTTCCGATCTTTCGTGGGCATTGTACAACCGCCGCGGCTGGAACCAGCCCAACCTTGTTTCGTACCCCGAAAGCCATGACGAGGAACGAATTATGTACTCCATCAAAATAAACGGACTGAGCAACGGCAGCTACAACATCAAAAACCAGACGACAGCGCTGAAAAGGATTGAATTGAATTCGTTGTTTCATATTTTGCTCCCGGGACCGAAAATGATCTGGCAGTTTGGCGAGCGTGGTTATGATCAGTCTATCAACCGTTGCGAAAACGGCACAATTAGTAACGATTGCCGGCTCTCACCCAAACCATCATACTGGCAATACCTGAATAACCCCGACCGTGTGGCGCTTTTTAAAGTGATGGCCAAACTGAATGAACTGAAACAAACATACGACGAGTTCAGTCCTGAAACTTTTACCACCGATTTAACCGGTGCTGTGAAATGGTACAAACTTATCTCCGGAACCAATCATGTTTTAGCGGCAGGTAATTTCGATATCGTCGAAAAAACAGCCAGTTTAACTTTCCCGGTAACCGGAAAATGGTACGAATTCTTTTCGCGCGATTCTGTTGAAATCAATTCAGCAAACCAAAGTTTAACGCTTGCTCCCGGTGAATACAGGCTTTATTCAACCCGTAAATTTGATGATCCGCACGTGGTGACAAAAAATAAAACCGAAATTCAGAAAAGCAGCCAGATCAGTATTTATCCGAACCCGGCAAAAAGTGAAATCAATATTTCCTCACCGGAAATGTTTGGAGGAGTCAAAGTTTATTCTGTTACCGGAAAACTGATGTTTCAGGAAAACTTTGCAGAAACCGGTTACTACAAACTGAATCTTGACGGATTTGTTCCGGGAATTTATTTATTACAAATTACCGGCAAATCAGAAACCGTTGCACGAAAATTTAGCGTGCAATAATATTCTGCGTCTGTTTCAGACTAAAAAAAGTGATATCAGTTGAATAAATTCAGGTTGTAACTGAACATGATTTCGTGCGTACCGTTGCTGAAAACATTCAGTTCGGATGTTGTAATATCGTAGGAATAGCCGATAAGCATTTTCGGGGTAACCTGAAACTGTGTGACAATACCGAAAGCATCGCCAATGCGTGCCATTCCGCCTAACCAGAAGCGTTCTCGAAAACCTGCCAGTGCTGTGATTTGAATAGAAACCGGTGCATTTTTTACATACCTGAACATGCCGCTTGTTTTCAGACTGAAATCCTGGTTCAGTTTAAAGTTATATCCCCCAACCACGTAAACATGAATTTCCTCCTTGTTAACATACTCTGTCTGGTAATCCTCACGGGTGATGGTATTTTCGATGAGTTTCGGAACCGAAAGTCCAAAATAACTTTTATCGGAATACAGATACAAACCCACCCCGATGTTGGGTAAAAAGTTTTTATAAATATCCTGGGTATAAATCGGATCGGGATCAATAGTAATCAGATCGGTCAAAGCAGCACGATAAAAATTTACCCCGCCTTTTAATCCCATCCCGAGTTTATAGTTGTCGCTAACCTTTAAAAAATAGGAGTAATCAAAATATACTCCTGTTTGTTTCTGCGGTCCGATCTTATCATACAAAACAGAAAAACCCAACCCAAAATTTTCTTCTCCAAAACGGGTATTATATGAAAAAGAGTGAGTGACCGGGGCATCGGGTATCGAAACCCATTGATTGCGCGATACAAGCAGCGCGTTTGCATCAGTTTTCGAGCCGGCAAATCCGGGATTTACAATCAACAGATTATCCATATATTGTGTGTACATCGGATCCTGCTGCGCAAAAACCTTACTTCCGGTCAGGGTAACCAGCGTATAAACCAAAAATAATATTGTAGCTTTTATTCCCCTCATCCCCTATCTGTCTAAATAAATTGAACCGGAAATCGGTTTCTGACCATCGCCCAAATCTAGTATATAATAATAAGTTCCTGTTGGTAATTCTTCATTGCCGATCCTGAAACCTGTGTTTGATTTGCCATCCCAGAAAACTGGAGTTGAACTGATTCCATAACCTTTTGCTTCATAAACTTTATTACCCCAACGGTTGATTATAGAAATCGAGTTGTTTTCGTAGAATTCAATCCCCAATATTTCGAAATAATCATTGATGCCGTCGCCATTAGGTGAAAAAGCATTCGGTATCATAAAATTGAAATCGGTAACCAACACAAACACGCTGGCCTCGTCGCACTGATTAGAAATGTTACAGATTCTGTATTCAAAAACGTCGGTTCCTTTAAACCCATTATCGGGGCGGTAATGAACAACGTATTTGTCAAAATCGATATAAGCAGTTCCGTTATGCGGCGGGTTCGAGATAATGAGCGATGACGGATTGATGCTGTTGCCTGCGTCGGTATCGTTGGCCAAAACATCAATAATCAACTCACGCTGAAAACTTGTTGTGTCATAATCATCAACTGCTACCGGTGCCTGTGTTAACCGCGAGACATTTACCGTATCATGGTCGGTACACCCAAAACCGTCGGTAATTAATAAATAATAATCTCCGAATCCACTGACAACTGGTTTTGCAGTATTGGCACCACTTTCAATCATTCCTGAAATAGTTGTCCATTGATAAGTAATTTTCTCACCCGAACTGCCTGTTCCATCAAGCATGGCAGTTAAACCCTGTGCCATGATGATATCGGCACCGGCATCAGCAAAAACCTGCGATACGGTAATCTTTACAGAATCGGTTGCAACATCTCCCTTGCTGCTGGTTACTGTAACAACAAATGTTGTTGTGCTGCCCGGTGTAAACAGAGGATTTGCCAAAGAAGGATTATCAAGGTTCGTTGCGGGACTCCACAAATAAGAATAGGTAACTCCGGGTTCCTGTTGAATTTCGGCCTGTAAAAGATAAGGCTGACAACTGCCGATTGTTGTGTCACGCCCGGCACTCAAATAAAAATCTGATGGTTCGGTAACTTCCACATGTTGGCTGATGGTGTCGCTTGCACATCCGTTTCCATCGGTAACAGAAACATACAACGTGTATCCGCCCGGAGAACCGTTCCAGAGAATCGAAGCAGAAGAACCTGAAAACTGGTTCATATCTGTGGTTGTTCCTCCGGTAGGTTCGACATTCCATTGATAAACAGCGTTAAGCGGATTACCATTGGTTAAACTTACTTCGTGTGTAAATGAATTCCCCTGTTCAACCAAAACTTCGGCTGTGATAAACTCGATAGCTGGCTTACCTGATTCTTCAACGGTAATTGTAACTGAATCTTTTGCTGTTTGTCCTGCCAGGTTGGTCACAGTCAATTCGTAGGTCATGGTTTTTCCCGGAGTGAAAACAGGATTTGCCTTCGCTGGATCATCCAGATAAACTGAAGGGCTCCACAGGAATTTAAACCCGTTTTCCACTGGCGAAACACGGGCAAAAATATAGGGTACACAACTGCCAACAGTGGTATCTGGGCCTGCAAAAACTACAAAAGGTTCCGGGTTATCTTGCTTGATAACCACGAATTTCTTTGTAATAATATCAGACAAACAATTATTTGCATCTTTTGCCTGTGCAAACAGATTGAAATCACCTTCGGTATTCCACACCACTTCTTCGGTGGTACTGGTTGTTGAAGTAAAATAGGTTTTGTTTCCTTCGGCATCGGTGTACCACCATTGATAGGTATTTCCGGGCTGGAAAGTCGCTTTAAAAGAATAAGCTGTATTCAAAGGAATCGTATCCTGTGCCGACGCCTGATGCGTCTGCCAGAAGAAAAATAAAAGGATAACGATATATTTAAAATACTTTCTCAAATTCTTTTTCTTTTTTCTGAGCTGGTGACTAAAAGTTTACCTGCCCAATCATTTTTATTCACCAGCTGACTTTGAGTCAGCAGGTGATGGACAGCGGTTATTCAAACGCAATCACAGGTTTTGGCAACACTGTAACCGTGCGGGTAACTTCCGACGACGGATCGGCTGTAATCACCGAATTATCCGTGGTAACTGCACTCAAAAGTTTTATTTCGAACGATGTATTACCCGCAGAATTATTTTCCCATGAATCTGTCACTTCGAAAATAATTTCCTTGTCAACCTGAGCATTTGGAATGGTTATTTCAGGCGCACTTTGGTTGGCCAAAACCAAACCATCAAGTCCCACATAAACACCATCAGGATTTTTAACCGTGATGTTGGCCGACTGCAGATTCGCTGTTCCTGCGTAGATTATTCGGAATGAGCTTGCACTGTGTGCCGGTGATGAACCTTCGCTACCACCAGCCAGATCAGAACACACAATGGTATTCGGATAATTGGCGGCAAAAATCAGGTCGCCGGGAACCAGAATTTCCACAGTCTGACTGATGGGTTCACTCAAACACCCGTTTCCATCGGTAACCTGCACTGCCAGTGTGTAATTGCCAACAGGTCCGTCCCAGATAATGGTGGCTGTGTCTCCTGAAACTGTGCTCAAATCGGTGGAAGTACCCGTTGCCGGTGTAACAGACCACTGATAGGTGGCGCCATTTGCCTGACCCACATTCATCTTTATCTTATACCCTTTGGTGGCGCCCTGCGTGAAGCTACCTTGCGCCCACACGACCGCTGTTGTCAGAAACAGGGCTGTAATAAGCAGTAACGCTTTCGTTTTCATAATATCGTTTTCTAAGTTCTTCGGTAAACTCAATTGCCGGAATTGCATGAATGGTGCGCAAATGCGTGCCATTTATTCCCGGTTGTACAGGTGCATTTTTAACATCAGTAACACTTGTCAGCACTACTTCCACGGGCGTTTCCTTATCGGGCAGCGCTGAAAACATTGTTTCTGAGATTTGTAATTGCTGATTATCGAAACTCAGCAACTGCGATTGTGGTGTGCCATTAACGGTAAACTCAACCTGGAGGGGAAAATAGGCAGCCGGTATCGGCTGCCCATTATTATCCAATGTTATGATTGAGACTGTAAAATTATTACCGTTCAGGTTAAAACACTCTGTACTGGCGGTGATGCCAAAATCCAGTGAACGATTGTTGGGTTGTGGTGAAACACCAATATAAATCCGATTTGAACAACCGTTGTACTCCACCTCAAGCCAAACCTTGTATGTATTCAATGAAGAACCGATGTTCCATTGAATTTGTGTTGTTGCAATTCCGTCGTTGCCGATTACTCCCGAGTTAGAACCAATAAAGTTAAAATCACCTGGTTGTCCGCCATTGTCCGCCACTACGTTGAAAACATAGTTGCATCCTTCGGTTACACCATTACAGGTGTAACTGTGGAGACTCCCTTCGATGGGAACCAGTGATAGGTTTTGTGCAGAGATGCCTATGCAAAATGCATTCAGCAAAAGCACAAAAGTTATTTGTTTTAGCCGGGACATCATTTTAATTAGTAAATGATCCTATTGAAGGCATTGATTTAACAGTTACAGTATCCGAATTATCTCCTAATGCTGCAACAAGTTCATTATAAACACCACCACCACCAGTCGTATCATTTAATTTTACTGCAGAAAGAGTTGCTATTACACTTTGTGCAGATAAACCAGTTGTTGTAACAAATTCAACTGTCCAAACTTCTGTTGCTGTTGATGCAAGACCAGTAAAAGTACCTGGTGCAGTTTCTGTCCCATTTCTATAAACTTTAAATGAAGTTAAAGGATCTGCAGAATTTGGTAACGTAATTGTATAATCCCAAGTATATGAAGCTGGAGCATTTGTTACTGTTTTAGAGATTGTGAAAGTTAGTGTGTTGGGTGAATTTAAAGATGCAGCAGTATTATCATCTGTATTTGTTTTAGCTTGACAATATTGATCTTCAGTTGCAGTCATAGCCAGATTGATAATTGGCGTTGGAGATACAGTAATTGCCAATTTAATATTATTAGAACAACCAGTTGCATCTGTTATTACAACAGTAATATCTCCATTGGTGGCTGGAGTTGTTTGTGAACCATAAGTAATTGTGAATGTCACTGTGTGATTAGTAGCACCAGCTGCAATTGTATATGAGTTTGACAATTCAGCAATGCTTTCGTTATCTCCTGTATAATCAACAACCGCAGTTGCTGCGCTAACAGAACCAACTCCTCTCAAAGTGTAAGTGTAAGTACCTCCTGGTAAAACAGTCGTTTCGTTAGCAGCATTTACATTTCCTGCCATGATGGCAAGAACAAAAACGGACATAAGTGTAAAAACAATCTTTTTCATAACATTTTCTTTTTTATTAATAATACATTGATATTTAAAAATTTATCTTCTTCTCTATAATCTATTTATCTAATTAAAACTTCCGATCTCCGGAATTGGATTAACAGTAATGGTTGAGGTTGTATTCAGGCTTTGGCTGCAGGTGCCATTGGTAACTGAAACAAGCGATAATACCTGATCGCTGTTTACATTGTTAATGGTTAATATTGCCATTCCTCCTGTAAGGGTAATTGTCTGTTCAGAACCTGAATTTACTTTGTACGTTACCACTGCCCCGGCAGTACCTGTCAGATTGAAAACAGCATCATCACCTGCACAAAGCGGACTATTATCACCCGAAATATTTGCAGTGGGAAGCGGGTTAACTGTTATTGTGCCAGACGCGCAGTTTGTTGTATTGCATGTACTTTCTGCACGCACAAAATACGTTGTTGTAGTTGTTGGATTTACTGTTATTGAACTGCCGGATCCAACAAAAGTCCCGCCACATGAACCCGAGTACCAATTCCATGATGCACCTGTTCCGAGCGATCCTCCTGAAACGGTTAACGTTGTTGCAGTTCCACTGCAAATAGGAGTAGTACCAGTTATGGATGTTGGTGCGGTTGAAGCGGTTGGCTGTGCATTAATCGTTACACTTGCAGATGAAGCAGAGGTACAACCTGTTGCAACTGAATAAAGCTGTGTCATTGGAATAATTTGATTTGGCTGGCTTGTACTACTCCAGTAAAGTTGAGCCACAGCCTGCCCTGCTCTTTCATAAAATTCAAGAACGATATCATATTTTTGCCCGGCATTTAAACTGATCGTTCCGGAGTTAGATGTGTTCGCATGGTCTGTCCAGTTGTTTATTATTTGATTGCCATTTACAGTAAGTCTTATACCGTCATCACTTTGTGTAGTAAAAGTATATGTCTCAGTAAAACAAGGCTGTATCTTTCCAGTCCATCGTACCGCAAAATAATCATTACCTAAAGGACTTCCCGGACCTCCATTAGCCCAATTGAAATCTATCGTTTGATCTGTTCGAATCAGAACCGGAGTTCCTGAAATAACCGGGACTCCTGAAGTTGGAACATTATTAAAATATTCTCCTGTTAGTCCTGTTCCTGAACCCGGACAAGTAGTACTTGAATTTTCTCCTGTTACAGTATAAGTGTATGTACCTGCAGGCAGGTTGCTTAATGTTGTGCTTGAACCTGTGCCAGTTGTTGTTACTCCATCGTTTCTGGTTAATGTCCATGTGCCTGATGATGGTAACCCATTTAATACAACGCTTCCGGTTGCTAATGCACAGGTTGGTTGCGTGATTGTTCCAACTATAGGAGCCGGTGGGACAATATTTACTGTGAAAGCAGAAGAACTGGTTGCTGTACCACCCGCTGTAGTAACACTGATGGCACCTGTCGTGGCACCTACAGGTAAAGTTGCAGTAATCTGTGTTGCACTGTTTACATTGTATGATGTTGCAGGAACTCCGTTGAAGCTTACCGCCGATGCTCCGGTAAAATTAGTTCCGGTAATTACAACCGATGTTCCGGAACCTGAACAGGCATTGTTGGGAGTAAAACTGGTGATTACAGGTGGAGGCGTATAGTAAATTTTAACCTGTAAATGATCAATTAACAGGTTGCCATTAGCTAAAGTGGCATCAAGTCTTATTCGAAAGTTTGAGTTTGATAATTCTGAAACTTGCCAGGTACGTCCCCATAGACTACTGCTAATCGAATTATAAGCTTCTGTATTCGTAAAAGTTGTTAATACTGTCGAGGTGCTATAATTGGTCCCACCGTTCCAACTTAAACTGACAGCTTCTAATTGGCGATTATTTGTGTTATAACCCTCAATTCGAACTTCAATTCCGTCAATTACCGAACCTGCAGGTATCGATATCCCAAATCCCCCATAATCTGCAATGTCATTAGTCGTTCTGAAGGTTGCATATTGATTATTAGACGTATATACCCTTGTTGGATTGGCTACGTTGTTACTGTAAGGATTTGTTGATGGACTTAACCATCCAGTATCATCGCCTTTACTTAACTCGGGCAAAATAATCAACAAAACAAAACAAAGCAGTTGGAACAATATCCGACTGATGTTTTTATTTGAGTAGAACATTAATTCTGTAACCAACCTGAAAAAACGCTGTAGTACAGATTGATTCTGTACTTTCATTACACATCGATCCTCGGAAACAGAGGTGGTAACCTGGTATTTCTTACTTTTAATCAACAGCGGTTTAAATTCAGCAAAAATTAACTAAATGGTATTCAGACGATAGTTGAGCAAAAACAACTAATAATTATAAGACCCCCTTACCATTTATTATGGCCGCAAAAATATTAAAATGATTGATTTACAAAAGATCAGCATCGTCTAATCAATAAAAAGTATTCAACATGGGAATGTGAGTTTCATTTCGGGAATGTGTATAACTATGCTGATTGGGTGATTTAATAGTTTAATTTTTTGTTGAAGCATTTCATCATTTTCTGTTTAAAGCAATCAACTAAATCACTGTATTTCTTTGATTTAAAAGCATTATTTCTTTAAGGTTCTCCAATAAAAAAATCAGGTTGATATTCCGTGCAACCGCTCCAAAATACCAACCTGAGTAGTTAATGCTGTTTTTCCATTGATAAATATCAATGGTTGTAAAAATCAGTTTTCAGAAAAATCCTTCCCCGATTTTTTCAGTTTATCAAGATCATTCACTGTAAAATTGCCATAAAACGAAACTACAAACTGGGTTCCCGTTTCATTTTCATTCCTGATAAAAATATGACATTCGGTAAAATTCTTTTTCCCACCTGAGACCCAAATTTCTGCATCATCATCCGGTTCATTGTCTTCAATTTTGTGATAGGTTGTTTTGGGCAAAAACCCGATTGCCTTGTCAATAAATTCATATCCCCTGAGGTTACCTTTTTCGGGATTGTATGACATAAACCGAACCTGATGCAAATCGCCGGTTACTTTTTTCCCGTCACCTTCCTCCCCGAAATCGATATTTATGGCATCAATCATATTTTTTGAAAAGGTAAAACCGGTTATTCCATCTTTATTGGAAAAGGTGTCGTACATTTTATCTGATTTACTTTGAGGTGCTGCAAATTGAGTAGTCATGGCAAGTATAATTGCGATCAGCGTTGTCTTCATGTTTTGTCTGTTTTATTGTTAAAAACTGAGCTGGCGATTCGTAGTCACCAGCTCAATTAAATGTTGTCTCCTCATTTTGTACTATCAACTGACAAAGTTTCAGAATGTGAATTATTTCTGATTTTCTATTCTTTCAAAGTCAGTCCTTCAGGTTTCATGACCCAGGTTTTGCCAACCATGTCGCCATCCCAGGTATTCGATACATTTTCGATATCGTTGATAATTTTTACCATATTATCATTTAGAAATATCGCTTTCCCCTCGGGTACTTTCACTGTAATATAAATTTCCTGACCCCGCCATTTTTCATCTTTTGACAGAATAAAATACGGATCGAAATTAACAGTGGAGTCTTTTTGACTGTAATTGTAAATGATGTTTTCTGATGATTCTTTTGCCAGTTCCCTTGTTTTACCGCGTGAAGTCTTTTTTACAAGAATTGCAAATTCGTCATTGCCCGATCTTTCAACATCCAGTTTCACCTGGCCTAATAAAACTTCTTCACCATCCACCACTGCCATTTTCATGTTGTCGATATTAAAATCTTCGCGGGCATAGTTTTCATATTTATCTTCACCCAGGGTCAGATAAAGTGTTTGGCACGAATCGCAGGGAATTGTTTTTGTTTCGGTAAACGACGACCGGTTTTTGTAATTGCCTACCTGCCCAACCGATACGGCCAAAAGTGTTACCAGTGCAACCAGCCAAACACCAACCATTGTTAACCCGATGGCTGTATTGTTAGATTTGTAGCGGAATACAAGTTTTGTACCCACATATAACATGGCAAGCAGTGGAATTCCCGCAAGAATTCCGATCAGAATCATTCCCAGTGTAAACACACCCGGTTCAACAAAATGACTCATAAATCCGGGTACCTGAACATCAGGACTCCAAACCATTGGCCAATCAGAAATAAATGAATGTCCGACCACAGATGTTAATACAAAACCCAATAATCCCAGGAATCCGGAAATAATCAGGAAAACACCGATTACAATAACCGTAACACGCAGCAGTACTTTCAGCAAACTGTATGTTGCGTCGCCAGCGGCTTCCATATTCCGTTTTCCTTTATCGTATGTTTCCGATTCTTTGAATTTTTTGAAGCTTTCCTTTACATCGCTCATCTCTTCCTTAATCGATTTTTCGATGTTTTTTACTGTGGCTTCCTGTCCGCGCATTTCAAGGCGCTGGGCTGTATTTTTTGCCTTTGGAACTGCAATCCACAGAACGATGTATGCGATTAAACCGGCTGGGAAAGTGGCAAAAAATAATACAGCGAAAATTATCCTTAAAACAACAGGGTCCATGTTAAAGTAGGCTCCCATTCCGCCACAAACACCACCAATTACCCGGTGGTCGGGGTCGCGATAGAGCCTGCGTTTGCGTTTTGCCTCTTCGGTTGCCTGAGCCTGTTCTTCACTTTCGATTTCTTCCTCATCCTTAAAATCTTCGGGCGAACCCATTATTGAAACGGCTTCGTTCACCATCTCGATGGTAACCACCGCCTGCTTACTCTCGCTTTTTTCGATAAAGATCTCGGCAATCCTCGATTCAATGTCGGCAAGAATTTCTTTTCCCTCTTCACTGGTACCAAAGTGATTTTTCAGGTTTACCAGGTATTTCTGCAGTACTTCGTAGGCATCTTCCTCGATATGAAAAACTGTACCGCTTATATTAATTGTGAATGTTTTTTTCATTTTTCTTGGTTTTGAATATTTGCTGAATTTTAACGACGGTTATACTTTCACTGTTTTTACTTTGGCTACGGCTTCAACCAGTTCACTCCACGATTCCTCGAGTTCACCCAAAAAACTGCGGCCACTGTCGGTAAGTTCGTAATACTTGCGGGGTGGTCCCTGAGTTGATTCCTCCCAGCGGTATGTAAGGTATCCGGTGTTTTTCAGTCGGGTTAACAGCGGGTAAAGGGTTCCTTCCACCACAATCATCTTAGCTTCTTTCAGTCCCTGAATAATATCGCTGGCGTACAGCGGCTTTCCGTCTAAAACAAGTAAAATGCAGTATTCCAAAACACCTTTCCTCATCTGAGCTTTTGCATTTTCTATCTTCATGATTTATTGATTTTGTGATTTTTTAATCGTTTTGGCAAACTCCGGAGCATTCAGTAATTATTACCGAACCCATATATTTTCGCTGGTCATCCAGGGTTCTATGGCAAGAGGTTCTTCACTTTTGTCCGACACTTCGAAATAGCTTTCATCTTTCATCCAGTCTTCAATTTCAAGCGGCTGTTCAACTGAAGTCTCGGGCAAAAGATTTACAACCTCAAAATTGGCCGATTCTTTCATCCAGTCTTCCACTTTCATTTCAGGTTCCTGCTCGTTTAGTGGCACCATTTTTTCCATCCAGGTTTCGTTGTTTACCGGTGTTTCTTTGGCTTTTACACGCGAGTCAGACATTGCAAGGGCAATCTGGTTAAAGCTGCTGTTTTCAAGTACCATTTTCCAAAAATCGCGGGCAGTAACTGTATAACTAAGTAATAAAAGGGTTACAATGACTGCTGAAGTACTTAAGATTGTTTTCTGAACATTGTTTTTTGTTTTCATGGCTTCGATTGTTAATGTTTTGTTTTCTGTTTTCTGTTTCTGAAATTGTTTTCCTATTCTCTGTTTTTATGCTTTTAAGACGCTTGTTTTTTTGTTTCGTTACATTCACCAAGAACTTTTTTTAAACTGCTACTTTCATTTACATTGTTATTGGTATTGCAAATATATGTATTTATTTCAGTACTATGCAACACAAAGTACTGATTTTTTTGAATATTTTTTCAATTATTTTTTAATTAGCTGTTTTAAAGATACTTATCGATAAGTGTCTGAGATAAAAATTTGCAATTATTGCCTAAAAACTTGCAATCGGGAGCAAAAATAAAGAGCCGGTCCCAGAAAATTGGAACCGGCTCTTCGGTATAATTCAGATTATCGGGTGATAATCTTTGCTTCTGTTAATTGAAAATATAACGCAGTGAGAACTGAATCATATAAGTTGAAGAGAAACTTTCGTAATTTTTGAAAGTTGTTGTTAATACTTCATTGTTCACTTTCGGGAATGAATAAGCTTTTGTTGATGTATTATAGCTTAAAATATTTGTTGCATAAGTTGTTTTATATAATCCCCAATCGCTGTTCATCAAGTTCAGCAGGTTCTTAACATCAACACCAAGTTGCAATGTATTTTTCTTACCTCCAGCGGTAACAAAGAAATCCTGAACAAATTTGAAATCAAGCTGATGATGGAAAGGCATCACAGCGCCTCCACGTTCAGCGTATTCGCCTTTTTGTTTACTCAGGTATGCATCCTGTTCAATGTAATTCCAGAAATCATCTTTTTGCTGAGCGCCAGTGTAACCCGATGCATCTGCAAAATTCCAGGTTTCCAGTTCTTCGCGTGTTGCCGGAACATAAAGAAGGTTGTTTGCCCCAAAATCGCCAACAACATTACCCATTGTATAAGAAAAGCGGGAATATGAAAATCCACCGGCATATCCAAGCTCGCTTACATCATATACAAAGTAAGCACCTGATGCAAAATTTTTGGCATATTCTTTACGATAACCTGCAGTGGCAATAATACGGTTTGGAGCAACATATGATGCATAACCAATTTCGTGACGGTTTGTTCCGTTTACATTAAATGTATTGGTGCTGAAAGCAGAAGTTACCTGGTCGCCAATTCCATCGCCATAAGCTTTTGATTGCGATTTTGTATAGGCGAATGATAAATCGAGCCCGAAATCGAATTTTTTAGATAACTGAGCTGTAATTGAATAATAATAAGAATCATGCTCGCCGTTGTTCTCAATCAGGTAAGCATTCTGATTGTTAATATGACGGGTGTAAGTAGGACGGGTATCTTTTGCATTCAATTGAATGGTTCCAGATTCTTTAAATCCTTTATTGGTAACAACTACAGGATTGAGGTCGTTGTTATAAATTCCTTCGAGTGTGAAATTAATATCGCCCGGAAGTTTGGCATCAAAAGCCAGTGATGATTTCCAGGTTGCAGGCATCGAAAGGTTTTCGCTCAGAATTGTTGGCGAAGCAGGTGCTTTTGGAGTTGTTGGTGTAAAATTGCCACCATAAAGATCGGTCAGAATATCATTCAGATCTTTATGAAAATCAGGCTGCACACCACTTGCATCAGCAGGTTTGTTGTAGAAATACTGAGTTTGTCCGACATTTGAGTTTCCAACTACTGAAACCAGCCATACATAAGGTAAACGTCCAACAAATACACCGGTACCTCCACGCAGAACATATTTCCGGTCTCCTGTTAAATCCCAGTTAAACCCGATTCTTGGAGAGAAAGTTATACTTGCATTTGGAAGTTGTGCTGTTGAGTAACTTTCGCCACCAAAATTGAGTTTAGCAAATGCCTCATTATAATTTGTTTCTTCAATTGAAGGATATTTAGGCATTTCAAAACGGAAACCTGCTGTTAAACGGAAATTATCAGAAACATTAATCTGGTCCTGCAGATATAATGAAAACTGCTGGAAAGCCAATTCTGATTTGAATTGTGATAAGTCAGCCGAATTTGAGTGAGTGATACCAAATGCAGAGGCCTTTCCTGTAGTATAACCTGCCATGTTTGGATCATTCATAAAATCTGCCATTGAGGCAAAAACATAATACCCGTTTCCACCCTGCATAAAGCCATTAACAGCATTCTGGTATTCATATTGGAAACCAACGGTAAAGTTATTTACATCCCAGCTCCATGTTGCTTCGTCAGTTAAAACATAAGTGTCAACAACCCTTGTGTTTCCGGCAGTAAATGGGTCAGGACCAAAAGACATATAAGAAGCACCATCTTTCAAAATATCCACTGTCGGAAAAGCACCTCCATAATAAGAACGCGGTTCATTCTGATATGAATAGGTGAAACGCAGCATGTTGTTTACTTTCTTGTCGAAAAGGCGTGAATTCAACTCTGTGGCAATCGACGAGAAATTCTGTTCCTGGAAATAACGTGAACTTTCGAAATACATCGAGTAAGCAGAAGTACGTCCCAAACCTCTGTTAATACTTAAAGCCGAATTACCAGGGTAAATAGTATTGGCAGTAAGCGGGCTTGTGGAGCTTGAAGGTGAAGAAGAATATTTGGAAGCAGTATGAGAAAGACGGAGGTTCAATTTATTATTTTCGTTGATGTTCCAGTCGAAACGACCCATTAAACGCATTGAAGGAGTTTCTGATGGGTAATTTGAAACCTGACCCGGATTATAATTGTAGGTACCCGACAGATAATTCAACATGGTATTCACGTCGCTTTCAGTCGGGCGAACAATATTGTTTTTACCAAATTCCTCAGTATCGCTTTTACGCAGAATAAACGACGGCCCAGGGCTTACGTTATCTTCATACTCAGCATTAACAAAGAAAAACAATTTGTTTTTGATGATCGGGCCACCGATGCTCAAACCATAAGTATTATATTTTGTTTCCTGTTTGACCAATTCATAATCACCAACTTTATCCCCCTGCCATTGGTCACCATTCATGTAGGTGTAAGCAGTTCCTTTAAATTCATTGTCTCCCGAACGAGTAACAGCATTGATTGCACCCCCGATAAAACCACTTTGACGAACATCATAAGGAGTTATCGAAACGGATAATTCTTCGATAGCATCAAGCGAAATAGGTGCACCGCTCGCAGGCAGATTGGCACCAATACCAAATGCATTATTAAAAGCTGCTCCGTCAACGGTAACATACGACTGACGATAGTTACCACCCCCAACAGCATAACCATTACTGGTTGTGCTCGACTGAGGCGACAAACGCATAACGTCATTCATGCTTCGTGTAATAGTTGGTGTGGCAGAAATCATTTCCCTTCCTACACTGGTAATGGCACCAGCCCTGTCGCTCTTCATATTGCTGATTGAAGAGGCGCTGATGATTACTTCACCAATTTCTTCGGTCGATTCTTTCAAATTGGCATCTAAAACATAATTATCCCCCAATTTTAGGGTAACATCGTTGAAAGTTGATTTCTGGTAACCCACGAATGACATTTCCACACGATACGGACCACCTGTACGCAATCCCTGCAGTGTGTAACGGCCATCAGCATTCGAAATCACACCCGAAGTAGTCCCCGAAGGCAGGTGAGTAACAACAATTGTTACACCCGGAAGCGATTCGTTTCCTGCTCCGGTAATTTTTCCGGTTATTCCCGAGGTTGTTACCTGGGCCAATAAACCAGTGGTAAAGAGCAAAAACAAACTAAACGTAAACGTTAATTTAAATAGTGCTTTTTTCATATTCATAGTTTTAAAATTGCGGCAAATTTAGATTATTACAGCAAGATTGAGGGAAAAGCCGGTTAATTTTTAATTAAATAACAGCCTCATAGTTTATTGCGCGACTTGCGCAATATTGCATATTTATACGCAACCTTTTGACTGTTAACTTTTTTTATGCTTTTACAAACCCTGCTGAAAAGCCTAAAATTACAATATTAAATCTTTTAAAACTGTTAATATGCCTGTTAAAAGGTTAAGATAATATTAACAACAACAGCCAATATAATAAACTGAAAATGTGTTTTTTAAAATAAATCTGATGTGTAATTAACAAATAATGTGAATAACATTTATCTATAAAATACTTCTGTGTCTTTTTATATTTCTGCTAATGAATGTTTTACAGGAATACATAAAATACTAAACAAACAATTCAAAACTGAAAATTTCACTGATATGCAAAGCATTAAACAAACACGGCTTTTATATGAAGATATTTGTATTTTTGCAACCACAAAAAACGGTAATAAGCAGGGAAAATGAATCGTGCAGAAGTAAATAAAATGCTGGAAGAGAAAGGGTTTATTGATGAACAGGTGGATGCCGGCATTCAACTTACCGAAGAGATCAGGAGGTTAAAAAGAGAAAAAAACGCAGTAATTCTCAGTCATTATTATGTTGATGGCGAATTACAGGATATTGCAGATTATGTGGGCGACAGCCTGGGCCTTTCTCAGGCAGCAGCCGAAACCAAAGCCGATATTATTGTTTTTGTGGGAGTACATTTTATGGCCGAAACCGCCAAAATTATTAATCCTTCCAAAAAAGTGATCCTACCCGACCTGAAAGCCGGTTGTTCGCTGGCCGACTCAGCCCCGGCAGAAAAATTTGCTGCATTTAAGGCGCAATACCCCGGCCACAAAGTAATTTCATATATAAATTGTACTGCCGAACTGAAAACAATGACCGATGTTATTTGTACTTCGGCCAATGCGGTTAAAATAGTGGAAAGCTTCCCAAAAGACCAACCCCTGATTTTTGCCCCCGATAAAAATCTTGGAAACTATATCAACAGCATTACTGGCCGGGAAATGGTGCTTTGGGACGGAGCATGCATGGTACACGAAAAATACTCGGTTGAGAAAATCATCGAAATGATGGAGCAACATCCTGATGCCGAGTTTATTGCCCATCCTGAATGCGAAAAACCGGTATTGTTGCTTGCTAAATTTATTGGTTCCACAACAGCTTTGCTGGGTTACGTTCAGAAAAGTACATCACGGAAATTTATTGTGGCTACCGAAAGCGGCATTTTACACCAGATGGTAAAATCGTGCCCCGAAAAAATATTTATTCCGGCACCTTCTGTTGATTCAACTTGTGGATGCAATGATTGCTCGTATATGAAACTGAATAGCTTGCAAAAGCTCTACATCTGTCTGAAGCACGAACAACCGGAAATCATTTTACCTGATGATGTTATTCAGAAAGCCCGGTTGCCGATTCAGCGAATGTTAGAGATTTCGAAATAATCTTTACTAATTTTTTGATTTTGGAGCTGGTATCGAACTCACATTTTCAACCAGCAGGTTTTGTTTTGATATTTCGATAGCTCTCAGTAAAGTTTTATCCACTTTTTTGATAATCGGGAAAAAGCCCATTTCTCCCATAATATTTCGTGCAATATAGGCTTTCAGTTGTGTTCTGATTACCAATTCTGATGTTTTCAGCCCTGTATTATCTTTCGGAACTCCTTTTTTAACGGCATATTCCACAAATTCATCCAGGTAGTTTTTCCGGTCAAGATAGTTTTCAATTTCACCGGCTGTATTAAATTTCGAAAGTTCAGCACGATGTTCATCGGTGTAAGCGTAAGCAAAAGTATAAACCAATCCTTTTCTCGATATGTTGTTAAAATAATCTGAATTGCCTGTAGTATCAACTGGTACAAAAAAGTCGGGCATAATTCCGCCGCCACCGTAAACAATTCTTCCGCTTTTTGTGGTGTATTTCAGCGAATCGATAAAATGAACACTGTCGGCAACCAATTGCTCCATGCTGTGAAAGCGTTCGTAAACTTTGTTGAAATATTCTTCTTCGCCTTCTTCGTAAGAACTTTGGATACACCGGCCGCTGGGTGTGTAAAACCGGGCTACTGTAAGCCGGAGCGCTGACCCGTCGGGCAGCGGAATCTGTTCCTGCACCAGGCCTTTCCCAAACGAGCGGCGGCCGATGACAAAAGCACGATCGTTGTCCTGCAGCGCCCCTGCAAAAATCTCGCTTGCCGATGCCGAAAATTCGTCAATCATTACATAAACTTTAAAATCTTTCCATGTGTTATTACCCGAAGCATTGTAAGTTTTCCGCGGCTGATTGCGCCCTTCGGTATATAAAATTGATTCGCCTTTTTGAAGGAATTCATCCACCATTTGCAAAACACCCACCAGCGAACCTCCGGGATTCTGACGCAAATCGATGATTACTTTCCGGGCACCGGCATCACTGATTTTTTTCATCCCTTCCATAAATTCGTCGTATGTGGTGTTGGCAAACCGGCTGATTTTGATGAACCCGGTTTCATTGTCAATCAGATACGATACATCCACACTGTTGATCGGAATATCTCCACGGATTATCTCAAAATCGAGCTGTTGTTTTACACCACTGCGGATAATGCCCACATTTACCTCTGAATTTTTTTCTCCTCTTAAAAGATTTAAAACCGTTTTATTCTGAACATCCACACCGGCGATAATCGAATCGTTAACCTTCACAATCCGGTCACCGGGCAGAATTCCAACCTTGCTTGATGGTCCGCCCGAAATTACTTCAACCACTCTAACAGTATCTTCCATGATGGAGAACTGTACGCCAATACCCGAGAATTTCCCGGTCATTTCTTCCTGAACTTCCTGCATATCCGACGCAGGAATGTAGGAAGTATGCGGATCAAGGTTTTTCAGAATTTCGGGTATCGTTTTTTCGACAATATCGTGAACATTCACACTGTCAACATATCCCTGTTCTATCAGGTTGATAACAGACGAAATTTTACTGCCCTCGCCCAACCCGATATTTATGATTCCTGTATTACTGTTCCGTGTCAGCAGGTTGCCAATTATTATTCCTGCCGACACAGAAATGGCAATAATGAGCGGAACCAGTATTTTTGTCGATTTATTCATTTTCTGTAATTCTGAAAAAATTGTTTTCTGTTGTTCTTTTGTATTTTATAATTCGCCAAGGTCAATCTGTTCAACGTCAATATCAGCCCGTTTCAAAAGGTTGATTCCATCTTCGAGTCTGTAATTTTCAGAAAACACAACCCTTTTAATTCCTGCCTGAATAATCAGTTTTGAACATTCGAGACAGGGTGACGAAGTAACATAAAGTGTAGCTCCCTGGCTGCTGTTGCCCGACTTTGCCACCTTTGTAATTGCATTGGCTTCGGCATGAAGAACGTATGCTTTTGTCAGATTGTTCTCATCTTCACACTCGTTTTCAAAACCCGAAGGTGTACCGTTGTATCCATCAGAAATAATCATTTTATCTTTTACCAGCAAAGCACCCACTTTCCTGCGTTTACAATAAGAGTTCTGCGCCCAGATGGCTGCCATTTTCAGGTAGCGCCGGTCTAATAACTGTTGTTTACTTTCGTTTGCCATTCAACTGTTTTAAATAGGTTTCAGGTTTTTTCAAAAGATTACAAATGTAACACTGATTTGTTCAAAATACAGAAGTGGTGTTTTTGCAGGATCAGTTTTAACATTCATTAAGCACAAACAAAAAACCCTGCCTTTACCGGGCAGGGTTTCACGCTGATATTTTCGTACTGCTATTGTTTAATGAGCAACCAAAGA
The DNA here is from genome assembly GCA_036735485.1 of Draconibacterium sp. GTDB lineage: Bacteria > Bacteroidota > Bacteroidia > Bacteroidales > Prolixibacteraceae > Draconibacterium. The sequence continues at coordinate 27,660 of DAINOH010000032.1, forward strand.
TCTGAATATTTCGGGAATGCATCCCTGATCTCTTTCACCCTTCCCCGGGCTTCGGTTTCTCCTTTGTAAGAATTAACACAAACTCTGTAGTAGCCTGTTTCGCTGTGCAGGATGATGGGTGTAAATCCTTCGTTTAACAATGTTTCGCGGAAATTTTTTGCATTATCCAACTGACTGAAAGAACCGAGTATAACAAAATACGAGTTACCTTCGTTACCCGATTTATCGTTGGCATCGGTAAAAGTAACCTGTTCTTTTCTCATCGAAACCGGTTTGTCGGGTGTTGTGGTTGCCGGTTTTGCAGTGGTTGTCGTGGTTGATTCAGGTACCGTGAATACTTTTGGCTGGGCCTCGGTAGGAGGTACATACTTCACTTCAGGTTGTTTTTTCGAAGTTTTACAGGCTGTAAATGCAAAAGCAACCATCAAAGCCAAAATCATTATCCTTTTCATAATTTCAATCTTTTTTTACTGATTCTGCAGCTAAATTAAACAAATCGCAATCGTTGATGCCCTTTATTGCCCTGAAGTTTTGCACAACAACCTGTTTGCAACTGTGGGTTCATGTTTATAAAAAACAGTCCGTTTTTTCCCCCGAAACCGGCAATTTATTAAAACTCTTTTCTGCTTTAAATCGTAGCAAAACATGTTTACATCAGTAGTGATAATTTTGATGGTTATTTTTGAAATATACAAATGATTAACAGCAACATACGGGAACCTGTTTTTGCCGGAAGATTTTATGAGGGAAATTCGGCCCGTTTAAAAAATCAGCTCAACCAGCTTTTTGATGATGCCGGCAAAATTGATTTTTGGGGGGATGTTTCCGGAAATTCATTGCAGGCACTGATTGTTCCGCATGCCGGTTATGTTTTCAGCGGGAAAATTGCGGCTTCGGCCTATCATTTTTTAAATCGTGAGAAGAAATACAAACGGATTTTTATCCTGGCATCAAGCCACCGTTACTCGTTTAACGGAGTCGCTGTTTACGATATTGGAAACTATTCTTCTCCCTTAGGTGAAATAAAAACCGACACACTACTGGCAACTGAACTGGCAGAAAAATCGCCATTGTTTTTTGTACATCCTGAAGCACATGAAGCCGAACACAGTATTGAAGTGCAACTGCCCTTTCTGCAATATGTTCTGGGAGATGATTTTACGCTGGTTCCGCTGGTGATTGGAACTCACAACCCGGCAACCTGCCATGAAATTGCAGAAATACTCAAAACCTGGTTTACTCCTGAAAATCTTTTTGTTATCAGCACCGATTTTTCACATTACCCGAATTACAGCGATGCCTGCGAAACCGATAAAAAAACGGCAGATGCCATTTGCAGCAATCTGCCGGAAAAACTGGTTTCAACAATAAACAGCAAGGAAAACCAAAATATTCATGGCCTGGCAACTTCACTCTGTGGCTGGACTTCGGTGCTTACACTTCTTTACATGACAAAGGGAAAATCATATTCTTACCATGAAATTGCTTACCAGAACTCTGGCGATGCACCATTTTATGGTGAAAAAAACAGGGTGGTGGGTTATTGGGCAATCGCGGTTACTGAAAATAAAAATGAATTCGTAATCGATAAATCTGAAAAAGAGGAGCTTTTAAAGAAAGCCAGGAATGCAATCTCCTTTTTTGTTAAAACAGGTGAACGCGGAAAATTGCAGCCTCCTGAAACCCATGGAATCCTGAATGAAAAAGCCGGTGTTTTTGTAAGTATTTATATTGAAGGCAAACTACGGGGATGTATTGGCGGTTTTGCCGGCGAACAAACCCTGAATGAAATGGTGCAGCGGCTGGCTCCTTCTTCAGCCTGCGACAAGAGGTTTGAACCGGTTCAGGAAGATGAACTGGCAAAAATGCAACTCGAAATATCGGTGCTTTCCCCACTGAAAAAAATTGATTCGGTGAACGAAATAGTGCTGGGAAAACATGGAATTTATCTCAAACAAGGGTACAACTCGGGTACATTTTTGCCACAGGTTGCCACCAAAACAGGCTGGTCGCTGGAAGAATTTCTGGGGCATTGTGCCCGCGACAAAGCCGGGATTGGCTGGAATGGCTGGAAAATCGCGGAGATTTTTACTTATGAAGCTGTGATTATTAAAGAATAACGGTATCAGGAAAAAACTTCCCGCAAAACATTCAGCGATTTAATTTCGCCCAGGTTGCCAAAATGCAACTGGTAATAATCAATAAGTATTGTCAGCAGGTTGTCACGATCTTTTCGTGTAATATGAAAACCGGGCAACTCCTGAATTTTTAACGCCGCAAGTTTCATTAATACTTCCGTGGTTTCTTTGTTGGCATAAAACGGGTGAGATGGTTGAAAATGCAGTATAGTTCCGGTTTTCAGATCGAACCAGTTTTCGAATCCCGCTTTTTCAGTTTGCGGCAGAAAACCCAAAAAACCTGTGAGTTTAAACAAAAACCAGACATGAAAATTGGAATAACCTGAATCCATCAGGTCGAAATAGGAGACGGAACTTTTGATAAAATCATACATTTCGGGATTACTTTCCTGCTCGTGAATGGTTTTGTACAAAATTTCGGCTAAAAAAATAGCCACCGATGATTTCCCGATTTCGAATGGCAGTGATTGATAAGCAGTATTTAATTTCAGTTCTTTAACGCGGTTCAGCTCATTTTTCTGATGTTCGTAGGCAACCAGGTCAACCAGGAAAAGCGGTTGCAAAATGCCGGCTTTGTTTTTCGATTTTTTCCCCAGGGCGGCGTTGATCATAAAACCCTGGCGTCCCGATTTGCGGGTGTAAATCGTGGCAATTACACTGCTCTCGCCGTATTTGATAAAATGTAGTACTATTCCTTCGTCAGAAACCAACATGAAATATTCAGATCAAAATAACTAATGAATAAACAGCAATTTTGAAATATGTGTCAGTTCGCCGTTTTCGTCGTTACACATTACAAGGTAAACACCAGTTTTAACACGGTTTCCGTTTAAATTACGGCCATCCCACACTGCTTGTCCGCCTAACGACGTAGTTCTGAAAACAAGATTTCCGGCAATGTCAGTAATTTTAATTTCTGAGTTTTCCACCAGGTTTGCAATCGTAACCGGCCCGTCATAAGTTTCGCGAACCGGATTCGGATAAACATAAACACTGTCATAAGTATCTGCACCACTTGTAGCTTCTCCCATATACGAAATCAGTCCTTTGTCGGTACCAATAAATACTTCACCACTTTTCTGATTCAGCGCAATTGAGGTGATTGTATTTGAAAACAACGGACTGTTCTCAGCCGTAAAATGGAGCAATTCCTCTGTACCATTTTCAGAAACCAGATAAACTCCCGAATTCATTGTTCCAAGCCATTTCCGGTTTGCGCCGTCCACAGCAATTGCAGTCACAGTTTCAGATTCGAGCAGTGGATGAAAAATTCCATCATTTAATTCGAGACTGGGACGATTTGCATAGAAATTTTCTGTACTCCAGATTCTTGAAGGATTGGAATAAACTGCAACACCTATCGAAGTGCCAATCCAGATTGCACCATCTTTGTCTTCCGCAATCGAAAAAATATCATTCATTCTTTTGTACTCTTCGTATTTGCCATTATTGAAATAAGAAGTTACCAGTAATCTTTTTTTCTTATCACCTACTTTATTTACAACATAGGCATCGTGCCCGCGGGGAACCACAATCCATTTATCATCATTCCTGTTCACAAGTACCTGCCCGATATTCAGGCTGTTTGCCACTTCGGGCAATGTGAAAGAGGTCCATTTTCCATCAGGCGACAAACTGTGCAGGTTATGCGCCACTTCAGAATTGGTGATCCAGAGATTTCCCTGCGAATCGAAATCAATTCCGCCGATTCGTGTGTAAGCCGCATCAGGATTAGTGGGAACGGCTGTTTCGAGCGGACTGTTTTTGTTATTAAATCGCTGAACAAACTCTTCACCATTGTATTCCAAAACACCTCCCCCCCAGCTTGCCACATAAAAATGTTCCGGGTTTTTAGGGTCTGGCGCAATATCCACCACATCAAAAAAACCGTTTAACTCAGAATGGTTGTTTTTGTTGTAATATTTCCATTGTCCCTGATTGTAACGTTGAAACCGCGGAAGCTGAAACATGTTGTTCCAACTGCTGGTTCTGCCGCCTGTAGCAATCCATAAATCATTATTGTCCGATTTCAGGGTGAACATCTGGTTGTCGATTGGCCCAATCGGGTAAATCATTTCAAAAGTTTCACCGGTTGCTTTTATCAATGCATTCTTATAATCAGCAATATAAAGGAAACCATTTGCAGACAAAGCAGCACTTTTTGTATCAACCGGAGATATTGTTACGTTGCCAATACTATATTCACCAACTTCTTTAACCACCGAATTTGAATTGTTGATGATGTAAACTCTTTCTCTTGATGTGGCCACCAGGTAATTTCCGTTAACCTGCAAATCATTCAGATACCTGATTTGTGGCTGGTATTCAACCCAATTGCTACCGTCGTAACGGTACATTTTGTCACCGTCGTACTGATCGGGTGTGTAGTTGGCAATAATATTTCCGCCATGAAAGGCAAGAAAGCTGAATTTTCCGGTGTTGAACGGAATTTCCAGAATCCTTTTCCAGTTATTATAATCGCGCAGATCGGCGCCGGTTAATGGTGCTTTTAAAACGCCCCTGTCAGTTGCGGCATAAATTGAGGTACCGTCGGTTTCCACATCGTTCACCCCCAACATCGATCCGTCATCACCTATCAGGTAAGTATCTTTAATTTCATTTTTCTCAAGATCGATTACAACAATGCCAAAACCACACGCTAAAAATGCTTCCTTTCCGATAAAGGAAATATTGTTGATGAATTTATCGCCACTGAGTTGTTTGCGTTTAATATCGGAAAGGTTCACCACTTTCGATCCGTAAATCAGGTCGATATTGCTGTTTGCATAAGCCAATACCAACACGTTAAAATCGTTGTTCCAGGCTATGGTTTTTGGACCAAAATCGGATAGTTTCACCACTTCCGAAGCGTTTACCACACTTTTGTCTTCCTGATCGTAATAAAAAAGGCCGCCATTGGTGGCACAAAATGTTTTAGTGGGAGCAACTGCTACTTTAATTGCTTCGGAAAACGAAAGATAATCCTGCCAGGTTCCCTGTTTTCGTTGTGCGTTTACGTTTAAGAACAGAAAAGCAACACAAAATGTGAGGAAAATATTTTTCATCGGTATTAATTATCTATACTTTTTAAAAACTCTGCCAGTTTTGCAACGGCTCTTCCCCTGTGACTGATTTGATTTTTGTCCTGAAGGCTCATTTCGGCAAATGATTGTGAAAATCCATCCGGGAGAAAAACCGGATCGTAACCAAAACCCGAATTACCTTGTCTTTCATTTAGAATTTCACCATCCACTATTCCTTCAAACTGATGTTCAGCACCGTTAATTACCAGCGAAATCACAGTTCTAAAACGTGCTTTCCGGGTTTTTATTTTGGCAAGTTTGCCGAGAACTTTATCAATATTGGCTTCCGGGTTTTTGGTCTCCCCGGCATAACGCGCCGAATATACTCCCGGTTCTCCATCAAGAGCTTCTATTTCGAGCCCTGTATCATCGGCAAAACAGTTGTAACCGTATTTGTTATAAATGAAAAATGCTTTCTGGCTTGCATTTCCTTCCAGGGTGTCCTGGTCTTCCGGAATTTCTTCGTTACAACCAATATCCTGAAGACTAAGCAGCATGAAATGGTCTCCTACTATTGCCTGAATTTCTGCGAGTTTATGTTTGTTATTGGTGGCAAAAACAAGTTCTATCATTGTTTTTTCGGGTAAAAATAACGATTCGTACACTGGTTTTCAAATTATACACAAAAACAACCATCAGGATATCTGAAATGGCGGGCCAGGAGAAAATTTCATAGCTAAAGCAAAAAAATCATTCGCAGGTACAGGAATGTAAACTATCGATGATTTGGCTCAGAATCTCATATTTCAGAAAATAAAATGTGTTTTTGCCATCGCGTTTGGCACAAAGCACTCCTTTGTCTTTAAGAATTCCGAGATGATGCGATGTTGTTGATTGTTCAATACCAAGCAGTTCGTGAATTTCCGTAACTGTAAGTCTCTTTCCCCCTTCAAGATGTTTCAATATAGCAATCCGCATCGGATGTGCCATTGCTTTTAACATACTTGCCGCCACTTCCAGCTTGTCGGCATCTAACTCCTTGATTTTTAACATCGTCGATTGCATTGTTATGCAAATATATAAATATTTAAGAATTCACGATTTTACTAAAAGCTTTTTGAAATAAATTTGACAAACACTTCATTTTTGTGTTTTTTTAAAAAAATTTTTCCGTTTTTTACCTTTTTATGTGAGGCTTTCAAATTTTGAAACAGGTCTGACAAACAAAATGTCGATTGTAAATAAAATTAAAATACCGATTGAAAAGGAACTCAATGATTTTGAGCCTTATTTCAAAAAATCATTGAAAAGCGATGTGCCTTTACTGGCCACCATTCTGAATTATCTGTACCGGACAAAAGGAAAACAATTGCGGCCCATGTTTGTATTTCTATCGGCAAAACTACATGGCGAAACCAACGAATTTTCTCAATTAGCCGCCTGTTCTGTAGAATTGCTGCACACAGCAACGCTGGTTCACGATGATGTGGTTGACGAATCGTATGAACGTCGTGGATCATTTTCGGTAAATGCCCTTTGGCGCAACAAACTGGCTGTGCTCGTGGGCGATTATATTCTGGCGAAAGGATTGCAGCTTCAGCTTGAAAATAAAAAATACAATTTTCTTCATTTAATCTCCCGGGCTGTTCAGGATATGGCCGAGGGAGAAATTCTGCAAATGAAAAAAAGCCGGAAACTGGATATTACCGACGAGGTATATTTCGAAATTATCCGGAAAAAAACAGCTTCGCTGATAGCCACCAGTATGGCAATCGGGACTGCTTCAGTAACTGAAAATCAGGATACAATCGAAAAAATGTACCGTATCGGGCAGGACGCCGGCATTGCCTTTCAGATTAAAGACGATATTTTTGATTACCAGGCAAAAGGAATTTTGGGAAAACCCACCGGAAACGATATCAAGGAAAAGAAAATTACCCTGCCGCTTTTATTTGTTTTGAACAACTCACAGCCAGCCGAACGTCGCAGGATTTTGGGACTGATTAAAAAGAAAAATAAAAATGCAGCCGTGGTGAACGAATTGATTCAAATGGTGATCGAAAAAGGTGGCCTTGATTATGCAGCTCAAAAAATGACTGAATTCAAAGATAAAGCCATTATCGGTTTGATGGAATTTGAAGATGGTGAAGCCCGTAATTCGCTGATTGAACTGATGGAATATATTACTACCCGGCAGAAATAAGCACAAGCCTGTTTCCTTTCAATACTGAAAAGAAGCTGTTCTAATCAATCATTACCTTGATTACCACCTTTTTTACAAAAACAGTATCGGCCGTGCTGATTGAAGGTCGGTGCATATCATCAGGAAAGAAGATAAAAAAGCAGGCAGGCGTTGCCAGCCTGTAAACTCCGCCATCGAATGTGTAAAAAGTGATATCCATTTCTTTATTGTAGCTTTCATCAACCACCACCTTTTCACGGGTAGTAATTCCCATAAGTTCTTTTCCGCTGATTACATATTGAATATCAATGTATTTCTCATGCGATTCATATCGAACTTCTTCTTTGTTTTTCGGGAGATATTCTGCTACTGAGGCAAACAGGCTTTCACCTTCGAGTGCTGTTTTGCCCAAACCAACGTTTGTAAGGTCGGTTTTTTTCAGATATTGAAAAGCTTTTTGCCAGCGTTCCGGATTTTTATGATATGAAATTGCAAGTGCTCTTTTATTAATTGATGAATCAGGAGTAATTTCCCAGCCTGCACACCATTCTTTACCTTCAAACCACTCATTAAGTTCATTTTCTGTCCATTTTGAAGGATCATTTTTTGTATCGGAGCAAGCTCCTGCTAACAAAACTGCCATAATTATTACGATTAGTTTAGAATTCATTTTGAATAGTTCGATTTTTCAGGTTGACGTGCAAAAGTAGCTAATTATTTCAGTTTGGTATTATTCTGATGACGCTCTTTGTCGCGGTTACTTTTCTTATCCATATTTTTCAGAAAAGCATCGTTTAAATCCACACCCGTTTGGTTGGCCAGACAAATCAAAACCCACAATACATCGGCCATTTCGTCGGCCATGTTGTATTGCTCATCCGATTTTTTAAATGACTGGTCGCCATATTTTCTGGCCATTATCCGGGCCAGTTCTCCCACTTCCTCGGTTAAAATAGCCATGTTTGTCAACTCGCTGAAATAGCGCACTCCCACAGTTTTAATCCAGTGGTCAACCATTTGCTGGGCTTCGGTGATGGTGATGTTTTGTTTATCCATGAGTTAAAAACTGATTGAAATTTTCGGTTGAAATGAATTGAGTAGTGGCATCTTTGTATGTGTCAGTAAATGTTAACGGAAATCGTGCTTTTTCCTTTTCTTTCCATTTAATTTCAAAGGCAGAAATCTGTCCGTCTGTTTCTTCAATTAAATCAATCTCCTGTTTCTGATGCGTTTTCCAGAAATACGAATTCACAAATCTTCTTCCATAATGATTTGATTTTAAACGTTCTGAAATTATGAAATTCTCCCATAAAGATCCTTTGTCAGGTCTTAGTTCCAGCGGCCTGTAATCTTCAATCAATGCATTTCTGATGCCAGTATCATAAAAATATATTTTGATTTTCGATGATAATTCATTTCTCAGATTTCTTGAAAATGTGGGAAGTCTGAAAATAATAAATGCTTTTTCAAGCAAATCAATATAATTGATAATGGTTTTTCTGTCGAGTTGGAGCAATGTTGATAATTCATTGTACGAAACTTCCTTCCCAATCTGAAATGCCAAAGCCTGCAACAATTTCTGCACAAACTCGGGCCTTCTGATTTGCTGAAATGCGATAATATCTTTGTACAGATAACTTTGTGAAAGATTGGAAAGAACTTCACGCTCATTACCCGAACTATTAATCACGTCCGGATACATTCCGAAAATAATTCTTTGTTCCAGTTGCGACAAAGCTTCAAGATATCCCAGGTGATTCAGCAATTCCTGCCACGAAATCGGGAATAACCTGTATTCCAGCTTTCTTCCGGTAAGTGGTTCGTTTATGTTATTTGAAAGTTCAAGCGCAGAAGAACCAGTTACAATAAGTTGTATATCTTCCAGTTCATCGATAATGATTTTAAGCGTGACTCCAATGTTTATAATACGCTGAGCTTCATCAATAAAAACCAGTTTTGCTTCGCCAAAAATCTGTTTAAGACCACTTATTGAAGGATTTTGCAACTGTTGTTGTACAATTGGTAAATCGGCATTTAAGATTAAAGACGGAACTTCACTCTCCTTAACTATTTTTTTAATTAATGTGGTTTTCCCGGTTTGTCGCGCGCCAAGGATAATAACAGCTTTTCTTCCGATTTTTTCCTTTATAATATTTTCAAGTAGCCTCCCAATCATGTTTATTTCAATTTTTAGGATTGTAATCCCAAATTTACATTAATTTTTGGGAATATAATCCCAATATTTTATTAAAAATTGGGATTAGACAATTATCTGCTAAAAATCCTTCTGTTTTGAATCGATAATAATTGTTACCGGTCCATCGTTTACAAGTGCTACTTCCATCATCGCTCCAAAACGACCGGTCCCAACCTTTTTACCCAACAGTTCTTCAGTTTTCTGAATAAATTTTTCATACATCGGTATAGCAAAACCAGGTTTCGAAGCGCGAATGTACGATGGACGGTTTCCTTTTTTGGTACTGGCATGCAACGTAAACTGGCTCACAATCAGAATCTCTCCATCTACATCTTTTACCGAAAGGTTCATCACCCCATTCTCATCATCAAAAATGCGTAACTGCATAATTTTGGTTGCCAGCCAGTCGATGTCTTCCTGTGTATCTTCATCTTCAATGCCCACCAGAATCAGCAATCCATGTCCAATTTCTGAAACAATTTTATCTTCAATCGTCACTGAAGCTTTTGATACTCTTTGCAGTACAACTCTCATTTTATCAATGTTTTCAATCGCTAATATAAAAAAATGATATTGGCATTTCAACCAAAAGTCACTATTCCTGTTTATCTTTGCAAAATAATTATTGAACAAAAATCTGAATTGAATATGAAAACCTTTGTTTTATCAATGTTTATCGTCTTCCTTCTAAGTTGTACTTCGCAGAAAAATCTGACAGGTGAAACGGAAACAATTAATACCACTCCCGAACAAATTAACTCAAAACTTGAATTCGAATTCACTCCCGGAAAAGCACACAATCATCCGTCACTTGCCATCTGGGTTGAAGATTTGGAAGGAAATTACATCGAAACATTGTATGTTACCCAATATTTTGCAAAGGGTAATTTCGGACATGGCGAAATTGAACAGGGAAAATGGAAAAATGAACCCGGAAATATTCGCCGCCCTGCAACTTTGCCCTACTGGAGTCACAAACGCAACATCAAAGCAGCTGATGGATTATATGCCCCATCACCCGAGACTGCTGTTCCGGATGCGCTTTCCGGAGCTACTCCAAAAGCAGGTTTTACATTAAAAACGGGTTCAAAAGCAGATGATAAGATGTTCAGGGTACTGGCAGAAGTTAATCAACCCTGGGATTCGAATGATTTTTGGACCAACGACAAATACCCCGATGATTTTAATTACAAAACTTCGCTTCAACCCGCGCTGATTTATGCTGTAACTGTTTCTCCGGACGATTCCGGTAAACAGCTTTTTCTGAATCCCATCGGGCACAGTCATTACTCAGGAAAAACCGGCGAACTGTTTACCGATATTTCAACCATCACAACAGCACGCGAGATTTTCAGCAAAATTGCGGTAAGGATTGAATGATGATGGATTCTGGATACTCGATTCTGGATGCCTGATAATAAATACTTTGTACTAAATACTAAATACTTCGTACTCAATACTCAATACTGAAAAAAAATGAAAACAATTAAAATACTCTTCTTATTGATTTTTATACCGGCTGCGTTGTTTGCGCAAAGAGCCACTTTAAAGGGGAAAATTGTGGATGCTGTCAGCAACGAACCACTTCCTTTTGTAAATGTGATAGTTTCGGGAACGAACACCGGAACTTCCACCGATTTGAACGGAAATTTTACGCTCACCGGGCTGACTCCCGGATTTATCAGAATTGAAGCTTCGTTTGTGGGTTACAAACAGGCAATTTCGCCAGAAATAGAAGTTACTGTTGCCAATGCAAATTCCATCGAAATAAAAATGGAAGAGCAAAAAGAGCAGATTGAAGAAGTGGTTGTAAAAGCATCGCCTTTCCGTAAAACTGAAGAAAGCCCGGTTTCGCTTCGTACCATTGGCATTGGAGAAATTGAAAAAAGTCCGGGTGCCAACCGCGATATTTCGAAAGTAATTCAGTCGTTTCCCGGGGTGCAGTCAACACCGGCATTTCGAAACGATATTATCATCCGTGGTGGCGGACCTTCAGAAAGCAGGTTTTATTTGGACGGAGTAGAAGTGCCGTTTATCAACCACTTTGCCACACAAGGCGCTTCGGGCGGACCGGTTGGAATTATCAATGCCGACTTTATACGCGAGGTGAATTACTATTCGGGCGCGTTTCCGGCCAACCGTGGCAACGCACTCAGCGGTGTGCTTGAGTTTAACCAGGTTGACGGGAACCCCGACAAAACAAACCTTCAGTTTACGCTTGGTGCCTCCGAAATAGCGGCAACGGCAGACGGGCCTATCGGAGAAAAAACTACTTACGTGATTTCGGCGCGCCGTTCGTACCTCAGTTTTTTATTTGGTATTCTCGAACTGCCTTTTCTGCCCACTTTTAACGATTTGCAGTTTAAAGTGCGCACCCGTATCGATGCCAAAAACGAAATTACTTTTATCGGGCTGGGCGCAATCGACAAAAACGAACTCAACCTCGAAATCGAGGAACCCGATGAATCGCAACAATATATTTTGAGCCAGTTGCCCGAAAACAAACAGTGGAGTTATTCGGTTGGCGGCGTTTACAAACATTTCGAAAAACACAGCTTTCAAACGCTAGTGGTAAGTCGCAGCCATTTTAATAACAGCGCGGTGAAATACCTCGAAAATGACGACAGTTTCGAAGCCAACAAAATTCTTGATTACTCTTCGGAAGAAATGGAAAACAAAATCAGGTTCGAAAACACCTCGCGTTTTGGCGATGTGAAATTCAACGTGGGTGCAAACGTCGATTTTGCAGGGTACAAAAACAGCACTGCCACACAGCGATTGATTAATGGACAGATTGTAAATATCAATTACAATACAGACCTCAACCTGATTAAATACGGCATTTTCGGACAGGTGAGCAAAAACTTTTTTAACGAGCGGCTCATACTTTCAGTGGGATTGCGCACCGATGCCAACAACTACTCTAAAAGCATGAGTAACATGTTTAAACAGTTTTCACCGCGACTTTCGGCTTCTTACGCACTCACCCCGCAGTGGAGCCTGAACTTTAATACCGGCAGGTACTACCAAATGCCGACATACACCACCCTGGGTTACAAGGAAAACGATGTGCTTGTGAACAAGGAAAACGAGCTGAAATACATTTCGGTTGACCACCTCATCGGAGGATTTGAATACCGTCCGTCGTCAACTGTACTGTTTTCGCTCGAAGGATTCTGGAAAGGATACAAAAATTACCCGTTCTCGTTGAAAGACAGCATCAGTCTGGCAAACAAAGGAGCCGATTTTGGGGTTGTGGGCGACGAAGAAGTACTTTCAATTTCTGAAGGCCGCGCTTTCGGTGCCGAATTTCAAACCCGTATTAATGGCAAAAAAGGAAATCTGAACCTCTCGTACACGCTGGTGCGAAGCGAATTCGACGATGCTTCCGGAAATTACCTGCCATCGAGCTGGGACTCAAAACACCTGCTCGCTTTAACCGGAACCCGCGATTTGAAAAACAACTGGCGCATTGGCGGCCGCTGGCGTTTTGTGGGCGGATTGCCATACACACCCTGGGATTTGGAAAAAAGCGCCTATGTTGATGTATGGAACTTAACCGGCGGCCCGTCGCTGGATTATACAAAACTCAACTCGCAGCGGTTTTCTGCATTCCACCAGCTCGATTTGCGGGTTGACAAAGCTTTTTATCTGAATAAAATCACCGCCAAGTTTTATATCGACATTCAGAACCTGTACAATTTCCAGGCTGAACAACAGGATATTATCGTGAGGCAGACCGATGAAAACGGCAATTTCCTCACAACCGACAACGGAACAAAATATGTTCTGGAAAGCATTCCGAATACAACCGGCACAGTGCTGCCAACGATTGGGATAATACTGGTGTTTTAGGAAGGTTGGAAGGTTAGAATATCAGAAGTGTAGAATATTAGAATATGAATCAGGAAGTTGGGTTTGTTACCGGCTTCCTGATTTTTTTGCCTGTTTTTCGTATTGAAATATGACAATAAAAGTTCATAAATCAATGTCGTTTAATTTAAGATGAAATCTAAAGTTATTTAAACATTAAATACCCTTCGACTACGCTCAGGGTGACAGTCAGACTGAGCGCAGTCGAAGTCTGTTTTACTAACTAAACAACAATGGTTCGTAAATCCTCAATTTTCTCAAACTAGAATACAATATTGCTTGATTTACTACGGTGAACCATAGAAAATAGCGCGAATTGCTACGGTGAACATTGGTTTCTTGGCCCGAGGATTACTGCAAATCAACTTTTCAGTGCATCAATTCCTCCAACTTTTTAAATTGGCTTAAAAATAAAGAAATACAAAAACCTGATTAGCAGAACCAAAATTCAGAAGTGTACAGACTTGCTGATTCTTTTGTCTTTTTGAATTTTAAATCATACAATCAAATCAACCCAGAGTTGAAATGATTTACTAAATAAAAAAAAGACGCAGATTAAGTCAACCTGCGTCTTTCTTTTTTATAACCAATTTATCATTGATTCCTGAAATTCCATTTCGAGTTGTCGCTGTTCATGTCAAACTTTGCCAGCGTGGGAGTGCTGTCGCCAATCGATACAAGCACCAGTTTTTCGGTTGAGCCGGGAACTGCTTTTGGCATAATCCTGTACGTTCCGTCGGTGAGCTGGTCGATTCGCCAAAGCTGCTCGGGTACGCCGGTAAACGCCGGAACCGTGATAACTTCGGCATCAGCAGTGGCAGCCAGCGCACGGTCGGTACCCGCAATTACGATTTTGTAATACGGGCCACCCAGATAACCGCCGGCTTCGGGAACTGCCGTAATCGTCCATTTCTGGTGCGGGCGGAACATATAATCTCCGATTCTTACGCCAATGTTTCCGGTTGGCCAGGTGTTGATAACATCTGCCAGTTCCTGCGATGCAACAGGTTTGATGGGTTCATCGTTACTCTGGCCAAATCCGCGACGGGTGTTGGCCATCCTCACAAAATCAACCACCAATTCCAACGCATATCCTCTTCTTTCCGATTCAATTTCGTAGGTGCCTTCCTTAAAAATTTCTCCGGCAACCGGCCAGCCGTTTTTCCAGAGCAACGGACGGATACCCAATACACTACGACCACCCTGGTCCAAATCTGCCTCGTAATGACACGACATTTTTTCAACACCATCTTCCACTATTACGCGTCCGAAGTGGCCGGGACCAATCAACCGGTTTCCGGCTGCGAGCACCATTTTGCCACCACCTTTTATCATGTCTCTGCCCATATTGTCGATGTACGGACCGGTAACTTTTTTCGAACGGCCAACCACAATATTATAGGTGGAGTTGGCACCGTCGCAGCAGGTTCCGTGGGTTCCGAGCAGATAATACCAGCCGTCGCGGTATTCCAGTTCGGTGGCTTCGCAGTCGATAGCAATGTTGATGGCTTCATTTCCTTTCACGCGTTCTCCCGTTTTCGGGTCGAGTTCAACAAGGCGGATAAAACCAAAATAGGTACCGTACGAACACCACAAACGACCGTCAGTCGGGTCGAGCAGCAAACCGGGGTCGATGGCATCGTTGTCTTCCATGTTCACCGATTGCGCCACCACGATGGGTTCGGAGAATTTAAAATCGGGCGATTTCGGGTCGAGGGTTTTGTTCCACATGGTATTGATTTTACCATCGTGTCCTCCACCCAAACCACCGCCGGTTGAGCCATAAACCACGAGGTAGCGGTCGCCGATTTTTATGGCATCGGGGGCTGCACCGCCGCCGGGCCTTTCAGCACCACCGTTCCAGGTCCAGCCATCTTCCGAAATCAATCCGCCCCGGCCGGTGCCAAAAGTGTAATATTTTCCGTCGCATTCCATTATCGTTGACGGGTCGTGAATAAAAGGTTTGCCAATCTGTGCCGTTGCAGTTCCGGCCAAAAACATGGTAAAAAGGGCTGCTGCGCCCAGTATTTTATTTTTCATTTTTTCTGAATTTGAATTGCTGATTTGGATAGATTTTTTATTCCGTGGTAATGGTGAGGTTTTTTACCGGCTCTCCTTTTTCATCGAGAAAGCGAACACAGAAATCACTCATTCCGGGACCGTTAATAACCACCCCGCGGATAATATTTTTCCCTTTTTTCAGGGTCAGCCGCGGCGAAACGGCATCGTCCATCACCATGCGTCTGTCGCCCGAAAGCAGCACAGCTTCCTGTCCGTTTACCAACCACATCGACGCCGAATTGGAGCCTACTGCCATTCTCACGTTTTTCATGTCCTCCGGAGCATTTACCACGGTTACCGCCCAAAAAAGCACACCATAAATCGGTTTTTTCAATCCGAAAGCAAAGCGGAACAGTTTTACATTGAAAAGTTTGCTGTCCAGAGCGTGCCACATTAACTCCTGTTCGCCCACTTTTACCTTGTCGCCGTTTTTGGGAAGCACGGTAAACTGGTTCTCAAAATAGAGTGTGTCAAAATTTTTGCGCAGGTAGCTGTCGGTAAAAACCGTGTTGCTGCGGTTGGGTTTGCTGATGGGTTCGAGTAGTGTCCAGCGCCTGATAAAACCTTCGGCGTCGGGTGTCATTTTTTTTGCCGTGGCAGGAATAAAGTAATCTGCGTAGCTTCTTACCGAATCGAGTTTGGATTCAAAGTCCATCTGCCGGCCGGGTGCAGCGGGCTGCTGCGCCTGTAATCCGAATCCCAGCAGGATTACAAAGCCCACAACCAGCAAAATTGGTTTACGTTTCATGTTCATCGTTTTAGTTTACAGTTTTTAATCTTGTTTTATTAACAAAACTGTTCTGTTTTGTTCTGTTACGCAAACCTACAAAAAGAAATCTCATTGAAAAATACTTTGGGGAAATTTGAGGGAAAAAAATTTCAGTCGTTTCGGTTTTGATTGTTGTGGGTTTTATCTGCCGGAAGATGGAAAACTGAAAAAGTGGAAAAATGACAGAATCAAAAAGCCGGAGTAGTCACCGCAATTTGTTTTTAAATGAGAATTTAACTGAGGATTTAGTTAACCACCAAGGCGATGGGTACGGGTGGGTTGCAGGAGCATTCTTTGTCGCACAGTGAAAAATTGAATGCGGGTGCAAAACCATTATTGTGCGCGTCAGCCGGCCTCTGAACATAGGCGTGTGTCAGGGGCTGAGGTTTTGCGCAGTTAGTCGGTTTTAAGTTCATAATTTGTACTTCGTCCGCCTTGTTCAGATTTCGCCAGAATTCCCTTCTCAATTAAATCCTGAATATCACGCAAGGCTGTGTCTTGTGAACATTTCCCGATTTTTGCCCATTTTGTCGTGTTCAAAACCCCTTCAAAGTCGTCCATTAGCATATTTAGTATTTTACGCTGTCTGCTATTTATCGACACTTTAGAGTGCTGAAGCCAAAATTTGTGTTTGTAAATAACCTTTTCAAGTAATTTTTCCGAGCTTTCAATCGAATGTAACAAGCAATTCAAAAACCACACAAGCCAGTTAGTTATGTCTAAACTCCCTTTTTGCGTTTTCTCCAATATGTCATAATATGAATTTCGTTCTTTTCGTATTTGTGTCGACATACTGTAAAACCGATATGATTGTTCGTCGGAACGTGCTAACAACATATCACTTAATGCCCTTGAAATTCTTCCATTTCCGTCTTCAAATGGGTGAAGCGTTACAAACCACAAGTGAGCAATTGCAGCTTTTAAGGCTGAATCAACATTCTGTTCCAGGTTAAACCAATCGAAAAAGATTCGCATTTCGTTTTCGAGTTGAGCTGCCGGTGGAGCCTGATAATGAACTTTTTCCTTTCCCAATACTCCTGAAACAACCTGCATTGGCCCGGTAGAATCGTCGCGCCAGTTTCCTGTGATTATTTTGTACATTCCGCTTTGTCCTGCCGGAAAAAGAGAGGCATGCCAACTGAAAAGTCGTTCTTTGGTTAGTTCTTTGTCGTATTTCTTTGTTGCATCAAGCATCAAATCAACAATTCCGTCCACATTTCGTTCAGAATAAATCAACCCGGAAATGTCTAATCCTAATCGCCTTGCAATCGACGACCTTACTTGTTCTCTGTCGAGAAATTCACCTTCAATTTCTGTCGATTTTAGAATTTCAATTGTCAGTATTTCCAGATTTGCTTCATTTTGAAGTTCAAAACCCAAAGCACCCATTTTTCCAATGAGTCTTCCCTGTCGATTTCTAACATAAGCAAGTAATGGTAACAGTCTTTCGCTATTCCATTCAAAGATTGGCCAGTTTTGATTATTGTATAAATACATTTTCCCTATTTTCTCCGCTATATTTGCGGTAAAAATATAATTTATTCATCGCACGATAAAATAATATCCGCATAATATGCGGCAATAGTTCTATTTATTCTCCGCATTTTTTACTTTTTGCCTTCGTTGACGCAAATTTGCAATTTGTGCCTTGCCCCGAAGGACAATAATCCAGGTCTACTCACTGAATGCAACATATTCAATTTATCATCAAAGTACTTATTTTTCAATCCTGCCGAATTGCGCACAGATTACAAATCTGCGCTAGCAGGGGCTGGTTTTTCGTTGCAGGTCGGTATCCTATTTGCTATTTAGCTTGTGATTTGAGATTTTAATAAGGCTGACTCAAAGGCCCACGGGGGAAAACCAGCCGCCTGAAGGCAATTATATACCGACCTGTTATGTGCTGGCTTTAATATTTTGATCAAACTTGAGTAGTATTTTTTTTGTATGTTTTAAAGATGGCCATAATGTTCTGAAAAAATAATAATTCACATTAAGGAATATTTCATTATCAGAAATTATAAAATTGACTGTGATTCTATTTAGCGAATCAAGTGCTTGAATATAGTCGATGGAGTTGTAAGAAAAATGATATTCATTTTTATTTATTTCCTTGTTAATCAATTTTATATTGTCTGACTTAGTTTTACCCGTAACTATTTTATTCAGTCGCATGGCTCTACGCCATTTATAAGTAGATAGAAGAAAACTCATTAATATAACGTGAGTTCGATGTAAAAAATTGGTAAAATTATTTGTAAAAAACAAGGTTT
>DAINOH010000033.1:0-10795 GCA_036735485.1 Draconibacterium sp.
TTTTTATTCCCATTTTTTGACCTAATTTTGGTCAACCTATTTCAGGGATGGACATGATTCTCGATACCGGATTTTGGAATTTAGATTCTGGATTCAATGTACTCATTACTAAATACTCAATACTAAAAATCTATCTCAATGAAAGTTGTAATTGTTGAAGACGAAGCGCTGGCTGCCGAAAAACTGGCAAATCTGTTAAAAAAAGTCACTCCCGAAGTTCAGATTCTGACATTCATCGAATCGGTGGAAGATGCAGTGGAATGGTTTTCGCAAAATCCGGCACCCGACCTTGTTTTTATGGATATTCAGCTCGACGACGGCATTTCGTTTGAGATTTTCGACACCATCAAACTCGAAGTTCCGGTAATATTTACAACTGCTTACAACGAATACGCCATTCGCGCTTTTAAAGTGAACAGTATCGATTATTTACTCAAACCCATCGAAGAAGAAGCAATGGCAGCGGCAATCGAAAAGTTCAGAAAATTCAGTCAGCAACCCGTTGATTTTGAAAGCCGCATTGCAGGTGTGTTGAATCAGTTCCGCGAAAAATACAAATCGAGGTTTTTTGTAAAAACGGGGCAGCGGTTTCAGTCGATACCGGTTGAAAGAATCAGTTGTTTTTTTGTGGAGGAGCGGTTTACTTTTCTGAAAACAACAGAAGGAAAAACCTGTGACCTCGATTATTCGCTCGACCAGTTGCAAAAACTGGTTGACCCTGGAATGTTTTTCCGTGTCAGCAGAAATTACCTGGTAAATATCAATGCTATTGAAGATATAATCAGTTATTCGACAAACCGGTTAAAACTGAAATTGGCCAAAGAAGAAATAATTGTGAGTCGTGATAAAGTTTCGGAATTTAAAATGTGGCTCGACAGATAAGTTGTGCTACTTTTCGTTTTCGCTTTCTTTCACCTTTTTTGATTCGAAATATAAATGTAAAATGGCGTTAAAAGCCAGCAGATTTTTTGACGTTGGTTTTGAATCGTACTGATAAGTAATATTTCCTTCCAGCGCAAAACGTTGTTTCCAGGTAACTGTGCTGCCACCGATTGCTCTCACCCGGTTTATTTTGTTATAGCGTGAATCGTAAAATGGTTCAACACTGATAAACGGTATAATCGAAGTCTTCCCTGAAAGAAACTCCTTTTCAAACATCGCCCTGTACCTGAATCTGTAAGAATAATCAGGGTTTTCCTGTCCTAAAAAACGGTTGTCCATTCGCAAACGTTGTGAAAACAAAATCAGGCGACGCAGCAATAACCGGCGGTGAATTTCAGCAAAAAACATATCCTCTGAGTAACTTTCTCCCTGGTCGTACAAACTCCAGCCACCCATATAACCACTTCTAACCAGCCACACTTTCAGCGCTTCGGCCTGGTTTTGGTCCAATAAACGGGTAAACAGAAACTTTTTTGATTTTCCAAAAGCATGATCTGCCTGAAGTGTAATGTTAAAATCGCGTGTATTGCTTTCAAGATATCGGGTGGTTGAAGCAAATGAAGAAAGGCGTAATCCGGGAGTTACTTTATACCAGACATCTATTTCGGGCCATATTTCGTAACTGAAATCCTGCGAGGCAAGATTTGAGCGTGTTCCCAACAGGATTAAAACTGCAAAAACCAGTGTTTTCATGAAATGCCCTGGTTTTATTAATGAACTCATAAACAGTTCATTTTTCAGAAATGTAAAAAAAATGGCTTTAAGTTCAGTTTTCATCAACAGATAATAAATTCCGGATTTTTCATCAACAAAATTAGGTAAATAATTATCCCTGAAATAAAATACCAGCTATTAAAATCAAACGCTGTAGTTCATTAAAAAATAAAAAAGCACCCGTTAAAGGATGCTTTGATTGAATGTGTGAATTGTTTTATCAATTATTTATAAAAAGGAAGTACAAGGTAAGTGTACATAATACAACCCATGCAAAAGGCAAGTCCCAGTTCGAGTGATGCAAAAAACACCAGTACTCCGCCTGTAATTAAAGCGGCTGTATTGAAATTAAGTATTGCCATGACAGAAATAGCGAGTGAAAAAGCAAAACCAATGCGGGCGGCAAAAATCTTGGGAGCCTTGTCGATTATTTTTTTTTCGAGTTGCAAGGCGTTTGCCATCAGACTGCTCAAATAACTTAACGGGCTTAATTTTATTCGTGTAAATCCCCGGATAAAAAAATCGGCAGCCAGAAAAACCGGAAATATTACAGAATTGAAAAGAAAGCCTGCAATAACCATTAAAATTACAAGCAGGGCATTCAACCGTGTTACACGTTCATCAATCTTTTCACTGGATACCGGGCAAACAATTTGTTTCAGGCTGTTCATCTTTCTTTTATTTAAATCAAACCAAAGATAAACAGACAAATTTGTATTTTATTAGAAAATGTGACAAAAATCACATTTTAAACAATTTCTTAACCTGAAAGTGCTGTCTGAAAATGATCCGGAATTAATCTTTAATTCTGAATATCAGGCCTGCCGAAAGATCCCAGTGAGCAATCGGTACGTTGAAAGTCATGTCGGCACTGGCTCCTCCGCCACCTGTGCCAACACCGAAAAAGAGTCCGCCGCCTGCAAAATCCCAGGGAGTTGTGACCGCTGCCTGTAATCGCAAACCAATAGCTTCGCTGAAAAAGTATTTTGCACCCACCCCAAATTCGGTGGAGAAAAACCATTTATGATAATCGATATTCTTTGCCCAATAACGTGTGGTACCTGCTCCCAAAACACCAAATGGAGTAACTTTTCCTTTCTTGAATTCCCGTAAAATGCCGGCCATATAATGAGCAGTACCAAAATCCAGACCGACAGGATTTTGCCCTGAAACGTACTCCACCACATTGGGGTCGTTTCGGCGGTAACTTAATCCAACATATGTTAAATCGGCAACTTCAGCTTCCAGTCTTATTCCATATAACATTGCATTTTCCATGTCGTAGGTACCATAATAGGCGTCCACATCGCCACTGAAAGTATAGCCGGTTAATGGCGTAACTTCAACATATTGAGCAAAAACTGAAGTTGTAAGATACAACATTGCTGACAGTAAAAGTATTTTTTTCATATTCCGGACGAATTTTTAGAGTTGTTAAATATACACCATAATTTGTTGAAATAAAGTATGACAGAATAAACTGCCGGTTATGCAAATATACCTTTATCAGCATGTTTTTTTAAACGTTTCCGGTTGGTTCAAAAATCAGATATATTCTATCTTTGAGATAATTTTAGACTTTTTTGTATGATATTAACATCCATCTGATGATTTATGAAAAAGTTTTTCCTGATTCTCAGTTTTATGGTTTTCAGCACTGCTGCTTTTTCCCAGGTGTTGATTACGCTCTTGCTTGGCGATAAACTGAATTCTGACAAATTGAAATTCGGACTTGAGGGCGGCATGAACTGGGCTACCATTTCAGGATTGGAAACCAGTGAATCAGCACGCTTTTTTAACCTTGGTTTTTATTTTGACATTCATCTGAAAAACCAATGGCGATTATATACTGGCACACTGGTTAAAGCCAACCTGGGTGTTGACAAACTTACCACTGCCGACCTTGAGCTGCTGAAGGGAAATATTTATGGTACAAAAGGTAACTACAAGCAAATATCAAACACATTTCTGGTTCCGATTTTTCTGAAATACGATTTTAAAAACAATATCTATCTCGAAGCCGGGCCACAACTTGGTTTAAACTACAAAGATTTTATTGAATTTACTTCGAATGAAAACGGGACCGAATCGCGGATCAGGCAATTTAACGATGATATGTTTCATAAAATTGATGGTGGCTTAGCCCTTGGTTGTGGTTATACATTTCTGAAAGGAAAGGGTGTTACAATCGGGGCCAAATATTATCATGGTCTGACAGAAGTTTATAAAGGACTTCCTGATACCAGAAATCGTTCCTTCAATTTAAAGGCGAATATCAGGATTGGGGCGAAAAAAGCAGAGGCAAGAAGAAACAATCAAAATGTGAAGACGAATCAGGAAAACAATTAAAGAGAAATATACATGAAAAGAAAAATCAAACTGGCCATCATTTTAGGCACACTGTTATTTTCGGGGCAAATATTATTTGCACAGTATGCAACCACCCGCGTTAACGATAAATATCAGGCATATACCGATAGCTTAAAACAGGTGGATTACGACTATATTTTCCCGTTTCTCGGACAGGGAGCTTACAAAAAGGGGTTTGATATTCCTTATCCGGCCGGAGTAATGTCAAATTTCATCTGGATGCGGCAAAGCATCATTATGAGCAATATGCAACTTGGTTTTGATGGAGTTAATAATGATATTCCGCTTACCAATGTTGATGACCTTATCGAATTCGGACAAAATACAAATACTTCTTATACGGTAAACTTTCGGCCCGATCTTTGGGTTTTCCCGTTTCTGAATGTTTACGGACTTTTTGGTTACGGACATTCCACAACCGAAGTAAACCTGGTAGCTCCGGTTGCATTGAATTCAATTGTAGAACAAAATATTTCAACCAAGGGTTTCGGGGTTCTCGGAGGAGGTGGAGTTGGGCCGGTTTGGGTAACTGTTGATGCCAACTGGACCTGGAACAAACCCGAATTATTGGAAGATCCGGTTAAAGTGCGCGTTATGGGATTACGTGTCGGGCACACCATAAAATTTAACCACCGGCCACAAAGCAATGTCGCATTCTGGATTGGGGCCATGAGCGCCAATATGAGTTCAGGAACTGTTGGGGCCGTTGCTTTAAAAGATGCACTTCCTGCTGATTTCTGGACAAAAAAAGACCAGTTTGTGGATGATTACTGGGCATGGTACAATTCACTTGACCCTTCAAAACCCGGCGATCGGATTAAAATTGATAAGGCCGATAAAATTCTGACACCGATTGTGGAAAGTATTGACAGCCGCAGTGGCGAAGGTGTTGTGAAATATGCCATGGATAAACAGGTGAAAGAAAAATGGAACGGACTTTTCGGAGCCCAATACCAGTTAAACAAACATTGGATGTTTCGCACCGAGGCCGGGTTGATTGGTGACAGGAAACAAATTCTGGCATCGGTAAACTACCGGTTTTTGTTGTAAGTAAATCCATTCACAATTCTTTCCAAAAAAGGCTTTGTCTGAAAAATTCGGATAAAGCTTTTTTTCTGCGCAGGTAATTCATCTTTTTTGTGTCTTACCCAAAATCGTTACTTTTAAAAGGCAAATGAGCGAAAACGAAATACTGGAGCAATTGCAGAAAGGCAGCGAAACCGCATTCAGCGAGTTGGTTGAAAAATACAAACGTCAGGTTATTAACACCTGTTACGGGATGGTTCAT
The DNA here is from genome assembly GCA_036735485.1 of Draconibacterium sp. Lineage (GTDB taxonomy): Bacteria > Bacteroidota > Bacteroidia > Bacteroidales > Prolixibacteraceae > Draconibacterium. The sequence goes on from DAINOH010000033.1 coordinate 5,315, forward strand.
AATACCGAAGACGCTGAAGATATTGCGCAGGATGTTTTTATCGAAGTGTTTCGTTCAATTCAAAATTTCAGGGCCGACTCAAAAATTTCGACATGGTTGTACCGGATTGCTGTAAACCGCTCGCTGAATTACATACGCGATAACAAAAAACGCAAATGGTTTCAGTCGTTCGAAGATTTGGTAAAGGAAAAAAATAATCAATTGCAGCACCAGACCAGCGAAAATCCAGGCGTTGAACTCGAAAATCTTCAACGCGCCAATATATTACATGATGCAATCAGCTCGCTTCCCGAAAATCAGAAAACCGCGTTTACGCTGAATAAATACGAAGACCTTTCTTACAAGGAAATCGCTGAAATTATGGAAACATCTGTGGCTTCGGTTGAATCACTCATTCATCGGGCAAAAACAGGACTTCAAAAAAAATTATACACCTGTTACAAAAAAAAGTGTTTTTAGCGCAGGAAACTCAAAGAAAATGTGTCATAAATAAAAAATAAAATAATGAACTGCAATACTTTACATACAAAAATAATTTTCTTCCTCGAAGGTGAACTTCCGGCCCGGGAAATGGAAGAAGTAAAAATACACCTCGAAAGATGTCCTGAATGCGCTGCTTTTGCCAATGAAATGGAAAAAACATTAACCGTTTTGCAAAACGACAAATTGCAGAATGTTAACCCGTTTTTTTATACCCGTGTAAAGGCCCGGCTCGAAAATCAGGCAGAAGAAAATATCGCTGTCCGTCGCAGTCCGGTTTTGGTGCGGATTCTGCAGCCGGCACTTTTTTCAATTTTGCTTTTAGGTGGAATTTATGCAGGAATAAAAATTGGTCAGCCGTCAAAAATAAACTCCGGCAATCCGGTTTATACCGAAAATGAAATGATTCCCTATCTGAATGAAATGGAGTCTGAAACAATTGAAAACTTTTTAATGGAATAAGCCATGGTTAAAACCACTACATATCGAACGCTTATCTGGATTATTGTCATACTGTTGGCAACCAACCTGTCGATGGCAATCACATTTTTATACCATAAACAACAGGATAAAAAAGCAGCACAGCAAACCGAAGAATCAACCATTGAAGTGCCTGCTGAGCAACGAACCCGGTTTTTCAGGGAACAATTAAATCTGAATCAGGAACAGGTAACCCAGTTCAGGGAACTGAACCGCAACTACAATCGCACTGCCCGCGAAATTACATTTCAACTTGAAAAACTAAGAAGTGAAATGGTGGAAGAGCTGGGTAAAACAGAGCCTGCAAAAGAGAAACTTGACGAGATAACCAAAACAATTGGTGAATTGCATACACAACTGAAAAATGTCACCATCGATTACTATTTGGGAATGAAAACAGTATGCGACGACAGTCAGAAAGAAAAACTGAACGAAATTTTTCAGTCGATGCTGAAGCAAAATGAAGATGTAAAATTACCAGGCCGTCAGGGCCGATACGGAAGAGGTTACAGAAATAATAATTAATCATTATAAAATTTAAAACAATGAAAACTAGTAAGTTGAGAAAACTTGCCTGGGTATTCTTTGCCCTTGCATTTACAACAACCTCCCTTTATGCACAGGGATGGAGAAACGGAAACAGGTCTTTTAACAGTCCGAACAACAACTGCATCAACCAGATTTCGGGGTTAAGTGAAGAGCAGAAAACCAAAATTGACGGGCTGAACAAATCGCATCTCGAAAAAATGGCTCAACTGCGCACCCAGCGCCAGTCAACTACCGATGCCATCGAAAAAAGTGAAATCCGCACCACGATGCTGAAAAATGTAAAAGCACATCGAGACGAAGTGAAATCGCTGCTTACAGCTGAACAGCAAAACGAATTCGCTGCACTGCAACAACGCGGAAACTACGGAAATGGTCGCGGACAGGGAAATTTTCAGGGTCGCGGACAGGGTAGAGGAAACTGCCAGTTTGCAGGTAATTATGGAAACCGGGGCAACAGAAACGGCGGCGGACAAGGTTATGGAAATGGTAACCGCCGCAATCAGGGCTGTTTCAGAAACTAAAAAATTTACACCCTTCGACTTCGCTCAGGGTGACTGTCAGACTGAGCGTAGTCGAAGTCTGTTTCCAACTGCAGATGAACTGTAAAAAGTAGAATTTTAAAAAAATCATAGTATTCACAATTAAAATTTAAAATCATGAAAACAAGTAAATTATTTTTAGTTCTGGCAATTGTATCGTTTGCATTTGCCTCATGTTCAAAAGAAAATGATGTGGCCGACGAAGCTATTGTTGCCGAAGCTTTGGATGAAAAAAGCGCCGAAGTAGCCGCCCTTTGCAGTACCTGCGATTTTACAGGTACGCTCACTGAAGCTGAAGTTAACAGTCTGATGGAAATGCGAGAAGAAGAAAAACTCGCCCGCGAAGTTTACCTGGCCATGAATGCCAAATACAACTACCGTACATTCGCCAACATTGCCAAAAGCGAAAATGCACACACCAGCGCTGTTTTATACCTGATAAAAGGTTTCGGATTGACTGATCCGTCGCCTGTGGCAGCTACCGAATTCAACAATCCGCTGTTTACTGATTTGTATGCACAGCTAACTGCAAAAGGCTCGGTGAGTTTGGTGGAAGCACTGAAAGTGGGTGCTTTTATCGAAGAATACGACATTGCCGATTTGCAACGCCACCTGGCAGAAACCGAAAATGCAACCGTTGCAAAAGTGTATGGAAATTTACTGAGAGGCTCAAAATTTCACCTGAAAGCCTTTTCCAACGCGTTGAAAGTTCAGGGTGCAACTTACACTCCCACCGTTATTTCGATTGACGAATACAACGAAATTCTTGCGAATTAAGTTTTTGCAAAATAGATTTGATTAGTTTGATTATTCAAAAGCCCCGGCTCGTCCGGGGTTTTTAAGTTCAAAATCGCCAGAAAATGAAAAGATTTCCGTTGCCCGATTTGCTTAAAGGTTTTGCCGTTTTCCTGATTGTTCCGGTGCACATTCTCGAAACATTCATCGATTTTTCAGGCCGCGAGAGCTGGTTTGGAAAAACATTGCTGCTACTGGGCGGCCCCGTTGCCGTTCCGGCTTTTATGCTGATAATGGGTTATTTTTTAGCCAAAAATCAGAAACCATTTGCCGCCAATTTTCAGCGCGGGATTAAAATATTTATTGCCGGTTTTTTACTGAATATTGGCCTCAATTTTCATCTTTTGCTGAAAATTCAATTTACCGGCTGGCAGATAAATCCGTTGGAATACATTTTTGGTGTCGATATTTTTTACTTCGCCGGACTTGCCATCATCCTGCTTTCGTTGCTGAAAACCATCCAAAACCAAAAAGCTTGGATTGCAATTGGACTAGCTTTTCTGGTGGCGGTTTTCACTTCAGTTGTTAATGAAAAACTGATGGTGTCTGAGCGAAATTACTTTTACCCTTTTATTGGCGGAAGCTGGTCGTGGTCGTATTTTCCGCTGTTTCCGTGGCTGGCTTATCCGCTGGCAGGGTTTGCTTTTTTCCACTTCGAACAGCACATTTTTTCATTGATGAAATCCAACAAAACCATCACTACAATTCTGCTTGTAATTATTTCCGTTTTGGTGGTAGTTTTCGGGAAACAGGGAATCGAAACCACCATCAATCTGCCGGCTTATTATCACCACACTTTCCGGTTTTCAATCTGGGTATTCGGAGTTGTAATACTCTGGAGCCATCTGCTTCGGTTCCTGATTCAGCAATTTCCAAACTCATGGCCGGGAAACGGATTGATGTGGCTGGGTAAAAACATCACTGTTTTTTACATTGTTCAATGGCTGATTATCGGGAATATTGCCACTGCCATTTACCAGACTCAAACACTCAAAAGTTATCCATTCTGGTTTACCGGGGTTTTCGGCGTAACAGTTTTAATTACCTGGTTTTTTGAAAGGACTGGTCAAAAGCAAATTACGCATATCTAACCAATTGGATTGGCTTTTAAAAACGGGTTAATTATTTTTCAGGACATAATCAATTTGCGAAAAGATTGCTTCTGAAGGTTTCACCCAATTTTATTGGGAATAATGAGTGAATGACAGAAAGCCGCATAAATGCTGTCATTTCGACGAGTTCGCGAGGAGAAATCTCTTCAAACTGGCAGATTTCTCCTTCGTCGAAATGACAAGAAATAAAGAATCTGTCATTTGCAGAAACGCGAAGCAATCTGAGATTTTTGTTATTGCCTTTGATTTTTGTAATATCCGGTGATTTTAGCTTTACTTTTTACCTTACAATCAGCTTTTTTGATTCAGTTCTTGTGTTTCCGTATTCAATAAAATAGTGATAAACGCCGCTGGTAAAATCTCCGGAATCAAGCGTTAAATGGTTGGTGTGGCGGTCAACCGGAAATTGTTTAACCAGTTTTCCTTCGTTGCTTAGAATATTTAAAGTTCCCATGTCAATGGTTTCCGGAAGATGATAGGCCACATTAATGGTTTCTGAAGCCGGATTCGGAAAAACACTCAAATCGACTTTCGGGCCTGACTCAACAAACCAGGCGTTTACTGTTGGCGAACCGGGGAGATTGTAAATGTTTGTCCAAACTTTTTCGGGCGAAACCGAATAATCATAGCAGTACGAAAACAATTTGTACTCAGTTTCAAAGGTTTTGTTGATGTAATTATACAACGAGCCATCAATTGTAATGAGAGCTGAGCCATCTTCGTTGATAATTTTGCTGTCGTACTCATAATATGCCTTCGACGAATTGTATTTGTAATAAGTGCAAAGCAACTCGACTCCGGCATCCGTATCGAACAGTTTTTCCGACAGGAATTTTACATCGGAAAGATAGCTTCCTGACGGCACAAAACAATTGATGGTTTTAAACAACGAATGGTCGGTGTTGTAAATGCGGCACTGCCCGGCTGGAACGTCCATCAGAAAATATTTGTAACCCAGCGTTTCAAGTTTCACCACGGAGGTGGAATAGTCGTATTTTTTGTCGAGGGTGATTTGTGCGTTTAATGAATAAACGAGTAGAAAGAAGATGGTTGAAAAGGTTGTTGTTTTCATGTTTTATTTATTATATCATGTTAAGTTGTTGAAAATGAAATCAAATTGTCTTTTATTGACCTCTAAAAAAATCCTTCGGGCTGAAAGCCCAGATTATTTCAGCCCAAGGGCAGCCGTCCTGGGTATTGAAAGTAAGCGACAATTCAATCGCACTGTAAGTGCAGGTTAATCTGTCCCTAAATTCAGTTTCAATAATGGTTAAGACTTATTGTTAATATTTAAGCTGCACTTTCAGTGCGAAATACAAAACCAAATATTTAATCCCAAGGCGATGCCGTTGGGCTGAATTCAGTTGTCCTTTCAGGACGGAAAAATTCCTACACAAAAATTTTGTTTATCATTTTAATTTTTTTTGAAAACAGATTTCCATTTTACTTTATCAATTGCAATCCTTCAATTGCCGATTTATCGCCCGGATTGTACAATTTCACTTTGTTAAAGAGCACTTTTGCCT
>DAINOH010000033.1:10895-27705 GCA_036735485.1 Draconibacterium sp.
GCCGATTTATCGCCCGGATTGTACAATTTCACTTTGTTAAAGAGCACTTTTGCCTGACTGTAGTTTCCCAAAAAATAGGAAGTCCAGCCCAGCATCAGTAGTCCATCGTAACCAAACGGGTACAAATCGACCACCTTTTTAAACAACGGGAGCGCCTTGTTATAATCTTTTCGTTCGTAATAAATATATCCAAGCCGGTACAATGCCACCGAATTATTCGGACTGATTTCTAGAATTTTGTTGTACAACTCAATCACTTCATTCCATCGGCCCAAGGCAGCTTTAGGCAGAATAAGGCCAAATCGTGCTTCTTCTGAATAGGGTTTCAGTTTTTGAGCATTGCTGTAAAAAAGAACCGATTCATCGAAACGGCCGGCATTGTAATTAAGCCATCCCAAACGCAGGTTGATTTCGTATGACGACTCGTCCATCACTTTTTTCAAGGCGTCGGCTGCAGCTTTAAAATCACCGTTTTTCTCGAGTTGGTAACTTTTTGCAAAAGCAGCTTCCAGCGCATCCTGACCAGCTTGCGCATTTGCCTGCAAAGCAAAAAGCAAAAACGAATAAAAAACTATTCTTCTTATTAAAAATTCCATGATAATCCTGCTGTTAAAGTGTGTTTAATGTATTTGTATTCCATCTGATTGCTGATAAAGCCGTTGCTGTAAACATTGTATTTCTCAAAAACATCCTGGTTGATGTAACGAACCACCACCTGGTATTTTTTCCCTGCCGGGAAATACAGGCTTCCGGTGAATTTCTGTTCCGACCTGCCAGGAAAATTAGACACAACATAACCTGCAGGTTCGATAAAATTCTTCATATCGCCGTTTAAATACTGCCCGTAAAAATGTACCGGCCCCAGTTGCGCACCTCCTGAAATTCCGAATGTATTGTAACTTAAACTTCGGTCTTTCTCTTCTTTTTTAAGATAAATCCGTGGGGTGATATAAAAATTCAAATTTGAAAATGGATAGTAAGTTATCCAGACAGAAAGCTGAGTAAGATTAACGTCGTATATATTAGCAGCATTTACTTCTACTCCAGGAGAAAAATTACCTAAATGTGACCAACTGGAAAGGGAAAGAATAAAATCTGCGAATTTGATTTCTTTTTCTCTAAAAATCGGCGGTTCTGTGTATCCACCCAAAAAATACGATGAATTTCCCCAGATAACATTAAATGAAGGTGAAAGATTCAGTTTTTTACCAATTACAAAATAGGGATTTACAAAATACTGGAATTGATTTGTTTTTATTGGGAAAGTGTAATGTACTCCCCAGTCAACTTGCTCTTCGCGGTTAATATTTAAATGGGTGAAGTTGTGGTTTATTCCTACACCCGGTGCAAGCTGGTGACTGTAATCCACTGATTCAAAATGGTAGTTTTTTAAAATAAAAGCTTCGCCATAATCGCTTCCAACATTCAATTCTTCTTCAAACGACCGGTTGACAAGTGCATCAAAATCGGGGTTAAAACTGTACCCGATTTCCAGTGCCGCGCGCATGGGTTTCATGTTCTGGTAATTGATTTTTTCCTTCATGGCCACCGAAAATTTTGAGGCAACTTTCGATGCCTCAATAGCCCTGCCCGAATACAACAGACTGTAATACAAATACTCCTGCAACCATTCATAACTTTGGTCGCTTTTCCAGGCCTGCAGAAAAAAATCAGCCGCCTGTCTGTATTTTTTCAGGTTGAAGGCAGCAATTCCGGAGCGTGCCTGCAGGTAAAAAAAGTCGATTCCCTGCTTCCGGGCCTGTTCGGCATATTGAGCCAATTCATGCCATTTTTGCTGCCCGTACAATTCAAACGATTTTTTGTCCACTTCGGCATAATTCCATTTTTCCTGCGCAACCGAGGAAAATGTGGCCAAAACTAAAATCAATATTATTCGGGTTGATTTTGGCATTTTAAACTGATTTTTACGTCGTTAAAACTGATGTTAATTTGTATTTCGCTACCCGGCAGAATCCTGATTTCCGACTCAATTTTCCTGATTTCCCTGCCCGCTACTTTTTGCTGAATGATGGCATTCAATTCAATGTCGCCGGCCGAAAGAATATCTCCAGCCTCTTTCATGGTCAGCCTGTACCCGGCTTTCAGAAACAGGTAAACCGGTGCAACAAAATCCTGGAAAATTTTCTGTAATCCGCCAAACATGAGGTTTACCGGAAGCGAATCGTCGATTTTGCTGTTGGGCTGAAAACCAAGCGGTATTTTAAACATCGAAATAAAAAACCAGTACAAAGCCGAATTTTTCTTCCCGGTGAAATTGGTGAAGTAGTGCAGGTCGCCATTGTTGTACAAATAAGCGACACTCCCGTCTTCCTCACTTTTAATGAAAGTATTGTTGTAAACATCGGTTTCAACCACCCAGAGGAACCGGCCGTTCTTGTTTTTCCAGTATTTCTTTTCCGATTCGACCTGTAAACTGACATCAATCTTTTGCCCCGGAATAAAATGCAGTGCTTCAACCAGCGATTCATTTTTTACAGGATTGACGACCACCTGTTTGTTTTGAGGGAAATCAAAATTTCTCAGTGTGAACCCGTTTTCATCTTTCAACAGGTAATGACCAAACGGATAATCGAGCGTTGCCGAACCGATAAAAGGTGTAACCTGGAATTGAAAATGAAGGTGCGGAAAAGGCGAACGGCCTGAATTTCCGCAACGGCCCAGCAATTGTCCCTTTTTCACCACATCGCCCGGTTTTACTTCCACCGAATGATATTTCAGGTGACTGAGTTTGGCAAACAAGAAATCATTGTGCTTGATGATAACCGAGTTGCCCCAGTTGTTAGCTGTGTTAATATCGCCTATCCTGTTGTCGTGAATGTTGTTCACCACTTCGGCCACAATCCCGTCGAACGGCGACAAAACCGCTTTCCCGAAACAATAATAATCTTCGGCAAAATCGCCACTGCCCTTGTACTGACTTCCGGTGCGGTCGGTAATTACAAAATCCCACGCATGACGCCAGGCACCTTTGTGTGTGTGCTCACCATTGTGTCCCTGGTTGATGGTCCATTCGCCATAAAACGGCAACGAAGCCGAAACCGGGTAAGCAGCCGGAAAACGTTTCAGGTTTCCGGCATACAGGTACAGATTTTTTTCAGGATTGCCCAGTTGCACCGGCGTTTCAACCAGTTTGCGGGGGCGCTGTTCACGCAGTTTCAGCGCATACAAAAACATCAGCACCACCATGTTAAATGGCAGCGAATACGGCGATATTTTAAACTGAATAAAAAACTGCTGGGTAGCCGTGGTGATTAAAACCACCGCCGGAAGCAGCAGCACAATCCAGGCAAAACTCACCCTGCCCGGAACCAGGTAATAACCGCCCAAAGCAATGGCCGTTAAAATATAATTGAACCCGATAAAGGTGTAGCCCAGCGAATTAAACTCGATACCGGTGATTCTGTAAAACAGCCACGCCACCGTGTACCCCAGAAACGACAAAACAAAAGTGATGCGTGAATAAATAAGCAGTCCGGCAGCAATAATGATTCCGGCTAATAAATGGGTCTGAAAAAAAATCGCGCCCAGCGAATGAAAATAGATTTTCAGAAATGACGAGGAAATGGATGCTTCGAGAAAATCGTACAGACTCACAAAAGTGCGGCCTCCCAGCGCGTACAATTCATTGTAGGTAAAAATTCCCCTTTCGCTCAGGTGAAGCGCACTTAAATCGCCGCGCGAAAGCGCCACAATCCACACGGTTAACAGAAACGGAACGCTGAGAAACGGGAGTCCGTATTTTCCCAGAACACCTTGAAAAACGACGGTAAGAAAAAAACAGGTGACTGCAGCCACACCGACCAGCAGAAATAACTCGGGCGAAGGCTGGTAAAACAAACCGATTCCAAGCCCGACCAGCAAAGCGTTAAAACCATAAATTCCGGATACCAGGAAATACCGGTTGTAGCCCAGCGACCACGCCAGCAGGTTGGCAACCAGAATCGCCACCAGCCCGCCGATTCCGGCCCCGTAATCAAAAAAGCTAATCAGCACAAGCAACCCAGCCAGCAATTTCGAGGTGGAAAAAAACACCTGCGAGTAACTGTTCAGTATTGAATTCAGAATTTCCCTGCCGGTAATCGGGTAGCTTTTCATGTGATTATTTTTTTAAAAACCAACTTTGTTTTCTGATTTTCTTCATTACCCCAACCCTAAAGCCTGCCTTGTCGTCAGGCAGGGGTGTGAAGAAAATCAATTTGCTCCCTTTAGGGTTGAGGTAAACAAATTGATTTTCTGAACGGTGTACCATGTTTATTAAGTCTTTTGTACGTTTAATTCCTTTTCGGATTCATCTCAAATCCCTGAACCGAGTTAAGTTCTTCTTTCCGGCGGATAATATGGGTTTTGCCTTCCATGTCAATCAAAACCACGTTGGGTCGGAAAGTGATAAACTGCATCCACTGTGTCATGTTGTAAGCGCCAACCCTTTCGATGACCAGCCTGTCGCCTGTTTTAACATGTGGAAAATTGATGGCCTCGCGCACCACGTCGATATTCATGCAGAGCGGACCGTAAATGGTGGTATCTTCAAGATATTCAGCTACTTCTTTGGTGGGATAAACACCCAGATTGTACCAGAATGAGGTGAAAAGCAGGTTCACCCCGGCATCGATAACCATGGTTCGCCTGCCTGCTACCGAACGTTTGTTGGCCAGCACAGAGGTCAGTAGATACCCTGCATCGTCGATAAGTGCGCGACCAGTTTCGAGGAAAAGGACGGGGAGATTTTCGTGCGGAATTTCTGACGAAATAATGGCTCCTGAAATGGCTTCGGCGTATTCATCAAACGACGGACAGGTTTCAGAGCCCGGCATGTAAGCGCCTTTCAGCGTGTTTTTCGATGCAAAACCTCCACCCAGGTCAATGTATTTCAGCCAGTGGTTAAACTTGCGGTGAGTGGCCATGTACAGGTTCGAAAGTTTTGATGCCGCCACCGCATACGCCGAAGTTGACATGATGTAGGTTCCAAGATGCGTGTGGAGTCCAATCAGGTCGAGGTTTTCGGCCAGCATGATGCGGTTGATGGCATTCCACGCCTCGCCGTTTTCGTAGTTAAAACCAAAGCGGTCCCACATCGGGTAAATACCTGTATCCATGTTGATTCGGATGGCAACGCGGGCTTTTTTCCCGAGTTTTCGGGTGGTTTCAATCAGCAGGTACAACTCATCAAAATGGTCGATGTGAATACAGGAGTTGTTGTTGATGGCCAGCGTGAGGTCAGCTTCCGACTTCTCGGGCCCGTTAAACAAAATCTGTGTTCCCTTTACACCCAGCGAAAGCGCTTTTTCAAATTCAAAACCCGAAACCACTTCGGCCCACGAACCTTCGTCGTGAAAAATACTGCAAACTGCATCGAGGTAATTGGTTTTGTACGACCAGGCAAACTGCACTTTCGGGTAGCGGGTTTCAAAAGCACGCCGTGCCTCGCGGTAGGTTTCACGGATTGTTTTTTCTGAAATCACAAACACCGGCGACCCGTATTCGTCCATCAGTCTGTCGATGGCAATTCCGTCGATTTGCTGAACTGTTTTTAGTTTTACCGGCAATCCGAATTTATTGGGTATTCCGGCGGTTATTTTGGTGATAACCGGTTTTTCGTATTTTAATTTTTCCATGTTTTTTTCTCTATAAGGCGCTAAAGCGCCGGGTTTATAATTTGTTATCCTAATCTCTTTTAATTCAACGTTTGTGTTTCAAACAGTGGGGCGGTGGGTTGAGGTGTCGCCGTCCCCGGGTTGTCCCGAAATCTCGGGAGGGTTATTATTGTTTCGCCCTTTCAGGGCTTTTTTCTTTAATTATGTCTCAACTATTTCCCTTTTCATTATTTTATTTCAGTCTCCATTAATCTCTAATTCCTATTTTTCTTCTTCACTCATTCACCCAATTACACATTTACTCATTCACCATTCTCTTTCCATTCACGCATTAAAGCATTCATGCATTCACGCAATTTCTTCAGATTTCCTTGTTAATCGAAATGGCGGCGAACTTTTCAAGGTCCACAATCATGTCGTAGGAATAGCGGACGAACATTTTCCCGATTTTGTATTCGGTCATTGGTTTTACATCTATTCCTAGTGCCAGTTTTACCAGCGCTTCGGGAATATTCTGGCCGGCTCCCACAGCGAGGTAAACCCATGCCGGGATACGCGGATTTATTTCGATGAGGAAGTATTCACCGGCATTGGTTTTTATCAGCTCCAGTTCCATTCCGCCCTTCCATTTTGTTTTCTGAATAATCATACGGGTGAGTTCCATCATTTTTTCGTCGGCCAGCGTAATTCCACCCCATGCTTTTCCTTTGTCGGTGATGTATTGTTTACGCATCGGAACGGCGGCAACGGTGTTTCCTTTTCCATCGCCCAGTGCAATTACATTTACTTCGGTACCTTTTACAAACTGCTGGGCAATCACCGGCAGTCCCCATTTGGCAGCCAGTTTCTGAAATGCCTGTTTTACCTGTTCTTCGTTGGCAGCAACATACGCATCGTAAAACTGCCCTTTTATCATTACCGGATAATCGTAGTTTTCTTCAATTTCCTTAATCTGGTTAAAGCTTCCGAGGTTGATGCTACCCGGAACTTTTACCCCGTATTTTTTACCGTAATCGGGAAGTTTGTCTTTTTCACGTTCCTGAAATTGTTTCAGCGTTGGCAGAAAAGTGTGAATTCCTTTTTCGAGCAGACGTTGTTCGTTTTTCATAAACGAAAACAATTCGGCATCGAAATTAGGAACCAGCACATCGAGTTTTTCCTGCTGGTGAATGTGTTCCACGCGTTCAATCAGCTCGTCGGAACCTGCGGAGGGATAAGGAATCTGGAAAATGCGGTCGCACAATCCTTCCATGTAAATACCGGGTTCAAGGTTTTCGTACACCAGCCCGATGATGCGGGCATCAAAAACCTGCGATTCTTTGATTCCGCGGATAAAAGGCACGCCCGGACCCGGATTGTCGGTATTGTTTAACCCCGTAACCGCCACTGTTATTTTCTGTTTTCCCATGCCGGCTGTTATTTGAAATCCAACGGATTTTCCTGAATAATAATCTGGTGGTGTTTCAGGAGTGCATAAAATTCATAAAAGTCTTTTTCGAAAGTCAGATCGTCAATATCGTATTTTTCAAGCATTTCGGGTTTCAGTTCATCAAACTCTTTTTCTTCTTTCAGTTTTTTAATCAGTTCGAGACCAAATGGATTTACGGTAAACGAGTCTCCGGTTTTCGAATTGAAAACAAAGCCGTTGTCGCTGATTTTTACTTCTTCAGGAATCTTCATTTTTCCATTTTTAAATTTATTACGGTTTTGACACCGGTTTTACGAAAAACTTTCATTTTGATAAAAAATGATTGTCAATCCAAAACATAACCGGAATAAATTTAAACATCCTTTTAATAAAATTCTGGCACTATACTTGTTTTTGCCTGATTAAATTTAAAAGCTGAAATCTATGAAAACAATTAAAACTCTTGTTCTTTTGTTAACCACGCTGTTCATTGTATCATCCTGTGAAGGCCCGATGGGCCCTCCCGGAATTCCCGGCGAAGACGGGGATTCACTTCTGGGTTCGGTATTTGAAATTGAAGGCGATTTCAAAGCTTCCAACGAATACCAGTTATATTTCGATTTCCCCAGCAATTTCAAGGTTTACGAATCGGATGTGGTGCTGGTTTACATACTTTGGGAAGTGGTGAATGTAAACGGCAAAAACACGGATGTATGGCGCCTTTTACCACAAACCCGGTTTATCGACAACGGTTTTATACAATACAATTTTGATTACACCGTAAATGATGTCAGGGTTTTCCTCGAAACCTCCTTTGATTATGCAGACCTTTTACCGGCTGAAACCCAGGACCAGGTATTCAGAATTGCCGTGTTACCGGCTGATTTTGTTGCTACGAAAAAATCGGGCGAATTAATGGATTTTTCCAACGTTATTAATGCACCTGAGTTGAAACTGAGCATGATTAAAAATTAGTTTCTCCTTTTTTTGATAGTCTTAACCGGTGGTATGCAAATGTTTATCACCGGTTTTTATTTTGCCTCATTTCCCGATTTATTCTTTTCTTTGCACACAAATCAAAAACTGCAAAAAAAATGGCTCTTACTACAAATATTCCGGCTGTGCTTGGCGTGGGAAATGCGCTGGTAGATGTAATTACTGTACTGGAAAATGATTCAGTGCTCGAACAATTTGGTTTGCCACGCGGAAGCATGACTTTAGTGGACGCCACTCTTTCAAAAAAAATATACGATACGGTTTATTCCGAAAAAAGTGAGCTTTCCACAGGAGGATCGGTGGCTAATACCATGCGCACATTGGCAGGAATTGGTGGAAAAGGCGGTTACATGGGAAAAACAGGCGATGATGAATTAGGCCGGGTTTTTCGTAAAGCTTTTGAAAAGAAGGGAATCAGAACCCACCTTTTATTCAGCCCGACTGAAACAGGCAGGGTGATGGGACTTGTAAGTCCTGACTCGGAGCGAACCATGGCCACTTATTTAGGTGCAGCCGCTGAAATGACCCCTGCCGATTTTGACTCCGAAATTTTTGAAGGATATGAATATTTTTACATGGAAGGCTACCTGGTTTTTAACCACGAACTCATCAAAACAGGTGTTGAACAGGCTAAAAAAGCAGGGCTGAAAATTGCCGTTGATCTGGCCAGTTACAATGTGGTGGATGTTAACCGTGAATTTCTGAAAGACCTGATCAGGAATTATGTGGATATTGTTTTTGCCAATGAAGAGGAAGCCAAAAGCCTTACCGGCAAAGAACCACTTGAAGCACTTTACGAAATCTCTGAAATGTGCGAACTCACCATTGTAAAAGTGGGGAAACAGGGATCATACATCAAACGCGGCGACGAAGTGCTGAAAATCGGCACCATTCCTGCGAATGCTATTGACACAACCGGTGCCGGCGACAGTTATGCAGCCGGATTTTTTTACGGGCTTACCCAAGGTTATGATCTTGAAACCTGTGGAAAGATTGCCGCCCTCATTTCGGGAAAAACCGTGGAAGTAATGGGTGCCAACCTGCCCGATGAACAATTGCCACAAATCATGGAGGAAATCAGAAGAATTGTAAAAAGCAGAAAATAGCTTTTATTTACCATTTAGCCCCCGAATCCTCGGGGTACTATTTACGATTTTTCTGAATTCTAAAATGGTAAATAGTAAATCATTAAATAGTAAATATCAGAATAAGCCGTAAAGCTGTGCATCGATTTTGTCGATCACAAGCCGCAGGTCTTCAGGATTGGCTGTAAAATCGATATCATCAACCGGAATAATCAGCAGCTTACCAAGTTTGTAGCCATTGATCCATTTTTCGTAACGGTCGTTCAGCTGTTTCAGATAATCGAGGCGAATGGAGCTTTCATATTCGCGTCCGCGTTTCTGAATCTGGTTCACCAGGGTAGGAACAGTGGCACGCAGATAAATCAGCAAATCCGGTGGTTCAATCACACTCACCATCAGGTCGAACAAAGTTTTGTAATTGTGAAAGTCACGGGTACTCATTAAACCCATGCTGTGCAGGTTGGGCGCGAAAATTTCGGCATCCTCATAAATGGTGCGGTCCTGAATAATGGTTTTACCCGATTTGCGGATATCCATAATCTGTTTAAACCTCGAATTCAGAAAATAAATCTGCAGGTTAAACGACCAGCGCTGCATGTCGTTGTAAAAATCGTTGAGATACGGATTTTCATCAACATCCTCATAATGAGGTGTCCATTTGTAATGTTTGGCCAGAAGTTCTGTCAGAGTTGTCTTCCCGGCGCCTATATTTCCGGCTACTGCAATGTGCATAATTATTGAATAAAATTGAGGTCTAAAATTAGTAAAAAGGTTGGTTCATTCCCTCAACATTTCCAAAAGATCGTCGAGATATTTTCTGTCGTTCGAAAGCCGGGGAATTTTATTTTGTCCGCCTACTTTATTACGGGTTTTCATCCAATTGTAAAACGTTCCTTTGTTAACAGCTTTTACATGCGGCCGTTCCAGCGTCAGGTTTTTATGACGTTTTGCCTCGTAGTCAGAGTTGATGGTTTTCAAAGAATTATCAAGTACTGTAATAAAATGTTCAAGATCGTCGGGGGGAGTTTCGAATTCAATAATCCACTGGTGTGCTCCTTTCCGGTTGTCGCCCATAAAAACCGGACCTGCCGTGTATTCATTCACCACAGCCCCGGTATGGTCGCAGGCTATTTTAATGGCATTTTCGGCATTGTCGATGATTATTTCTTCACCAAAAGCATTGATAAAATGTTTTGTCCGGCCAGTAATTTTAAATTTGAAAGGGTATTTGCCTGTAAACTGAATGGTGTCACCAATAATGTACCGCCACAAACCGGCATTTGTGGAAATCACAATGGCATAATTCTCTCCTACTTCCACATCTTTCAAAGTAAGAACCCGTGGGTTATCAGTACCAAATTCCTTCATCGGAATAAACTCATAAAAAACGCCATAATCCAGCATCAGCAACATGTCTGTTGAATGTGGACTGTCCTGGATTCCGAAAAATCCTTCCGAGGCATTATAGGTTTCCATATAATGCATTTTATCCGAAGGGAAGATTTTTTTGTATTGCTGCCGGTAAGGTTCAAAATTCACACCGCCATGTGCAAAAACTTCCATATTGGGCCACACTTCCAGTATATTTGATTTGCCTGTTTTTTCGAGAATCCGGTTAAAAAGTACAAGATACCACGAGGGTACTCCGGCAAACGAAGTTACATTCTGGTCGAGCGTGGTTTCAATGATTTTCTCTATTTTTTCCTCAAACTCCTCTATTAATGCAATTTCGGCGCTGGGTGTGCGCACAAAATCGGCCCAGAATGGAACATTCTCAATCATAATGGCCGAGAGATCGCCATAAATTGAATTGTTATCCGAGCGGTTGACGCGGTGACTGCCACCCAGTGTCAGTATTTTTCCTTTCAGTACTTTGCTGTCGGGGTAATTTTTCAGGTATTGTGCAAAAACATCTTTCGGGCCCCGCAAATGGCACTCTTCGAGCGACTCCTTGGTTACCGGGATAAACTTGCTCTTGTCGCTTGTGGTGCCCGACGATTTGGCAAACCAGCGTACTTCACCAGGCCAGAGCACATTCTTTTCACCCTCGCGCAATCTTTCCACATACAATTTAATATCGTCGTATGTTTGCAATGGCATCGAACTCTGGAAATCGGAAAAATTGTCGATTTTATCAAATCCGTGCGTTTTTCCCCATTCGGTTTCACGGGCCGAATTTACCAGCCTGAAAAGCGTTTCAGCCTGTATTTCAAGCGGGTGCTCACGATAAAGTTGAATCTGGTAAATGCGTTTGAAATTAAGCCATTGAACAACGGAATTGATAAGCGGCATGGGCAATTTTTATTAGTTTATCAGTGCCAAATGTACACGATTTTTTTTGAATCCGGATTTTATAACCGACTCACCCCGGGTTTATATTTATTGGTGGAAATATCGAGTTGTTGATGCTCAAAATACAATCAGAAAAACTGTTTTTTCCGGCAGGTTCAAAAAGCTGAGCAAATTTCAGTTTTTATTACCCTTATTTCAGTCTTTGGTTCGAATCAAAAAAATGGCATTTCCGTTAAAAACATTTGCTTGGCAGTAATTACAGGTAAAATTTATACAGGAATATCTAAAATTAATACAATCATGTCTTTTATTATAAGGAATTTAGGAATTTGTGCCATTTGATTTTTCGAAAAGTTTCCCTAACTTGGTATTTAGGGTAAGAATTTGGGTTCGGGATTAATATCCCGGTTGTGTTTTTTGAAATTATATTAAGCTGATTTTTAAGGCGTTTAAAACAAAATTGACCTTTCGTTTTCAGTTCAGACTTTAATATTGTCAGCCCTATCTTGACAATTAAAAAATGCCTGAAATTATAAAAATGAAGGAGAGGGATATTTTGCGCTGAAAAAAAATGCAGAAAATGAACAGAATTTTGGTAAGTTATTAACAGGCGGATTAAACGATTTTTATCGCTCGTTAAAAACGTTGTCGATTAACTTATTCATTATTATTCGTTTGAATGTTTGTTTTTTGGATATTTTTTTTACTTTTGAAACGCCCTATATATAAAACTAATTGTTAATAACGTGAATTACGGAGGTATTCATTATGGACAACTGACAAAAGTACTTTTCTTTCTTCTTGTATGGTTGCAGAGTGCAGCCCAGCAGGATCCTATCTTTACTCAATATATGTACAACGGCCAGGTTATCAACCCGGCGTATGCTGGTATATGGGAGAAAGCGGGATTTACCGCATTGGTTCGTGAACAGTGGGCCGGTATCAATAAGGCGCCGCTGACCGAATCGGTCTCATTTCACAGCCCGTTGTTCAGCGAGTCAGTGGGAGTCGGTTTAAACATCATCAACGATACTTATGGCAGGGAGCAAAAACTCTCGGTTCTGGCAGACTATGCCTACGAGATTAACCTTACTCCCTGGCGCAGGTTGCGTTTTGGTGTTAAATTTGGTTTTACCAACTTCAAGAACCCGCTGTACGAATACCAGCTTTATCCCGACGGAGAATACGACCCGATTTTTGCCCAGGACGTCGATCTGAAATTCCTGCCCAATTTTGGAGTGGGCGCCTTTCTTTACGAAGACAATTACTATATCGGCCTTTCAATCCCCAAAATGATTGAAAACGACTTTTCCTATAACTACCAGAATTACTCCACCAAATCGGAACTCAGAACCCTTTATATCAATGGCGGTTATGTATTTTTTCTCGACCCCCTGTCAAGGTTTATTTTCAAACCTACTGCCATGGTGCGTTACAGCATCGGCGCTCCTGTTCAGTTCGATGTGGCTGCCAACCTGCTTGTATTTGAACGATTCTGGCTCGGGCTGATGGTGCGCTCGGGAAATGCCGTTTGCGTGACATCGCAGTTTTTTATCTCCAAAAATCTGCGTTTCGGGTTTGCCATGGATATAACTTACAACGAAATATACCCTTACCAGTATGGAACTTACGAGTTTACACTCGGCTGGGACATGGACTTTTATGGCAGAAGCTATTTAAGGGCGAAATACTTTTAATGAATGTCAGAATATCAGAATGTCAGAATATTAGAATGTCAGAATGCGGGAATGTAAAAAATGAGAAAAGTAAATGAGTGAGTGGGTAAATGAGTGATTGAGGAAAAAGGAATGAAACAGTAGAATATAGCCGCGTAGTGGCGGAATATTGGTAGCCCCGGGTTTAAACCCGGGGTTGAGAAATGCCCGCCACCACACGCTTCGTGGTTTGAAATGCTGACGATGGAAAAGAGAAAAGTGAATGAGTGAATGAGTTAGTGGGTGAATGAGGAAATGAGGAAATGGGTACCCCGAATATCAGAGGGGTGATTGAGGAAGGAAACAGGAAACGAAGACCAGGTTATAAAAACAAAATATAAAGATTGAATGAAACAACGCTACTTCAATTAACAACTTGACTGAACTGATAAAAAACGGATTTATGGGAATAATTACAGCTTTTATAGCTGTTGTTAATCTTAACAACGGAGCAAATACAATTCCTGCCCGCACAGGAAATGAAATGGTATTTGCCCAGGTTCCGGCTTTGTCTTTCAGCCCGTCAGTTCAGCAGCCCGACACGGTTAAACGCGACCCCGATGTACCCCTGAAAATTGCCTGTCCCGAAGATGTTTCAACCTATACCGATATTAACGAATGTGCCGCCGACATCAGTTATGGGTTGCGGCTGGAGGTGCTGGCCGGTACGCTCTCCTCACTCTCGTGGGTGATGAGTGGCGCCACCGAAGATGCCTCGTCCCGCAATGGCATTAACCAGCTCGACAATTACATTTTTAACGAGGGAACCACCATGGTTACCTACACGGCCCGCGACAAACGCGGAAATGTACAGTCGTGTTCCTTCTCGGTAATTGTGAGCGACAACCAGGTGCCCAAGTTTACCTCGGTGCCCGAAAATATAACCGTGAATGCCGATGATGCCGAATGTGGCACGCATGTAACCTGGAACGAACCCACGTTTGAAGACAATTGTGCCCCGCATTTCCAGATTATAAAAAACACCACCCACCAGCCGGGTTCGTTCTTCCCCATCGGAACCACACGTGTTACCTACACGCTCGATGACGGGATGGCTTACAACCTCAACAGCTACACGTTTACCGTAACCGTAACCGACTTTGTAAAACCCGAACTGACAGCACCGCGCAACATAACCGTAAAATGTGGCGAAAAATTGCCGGCCATTTATGCCACCCTGCAGGATTGGCTGAATGCCGGTGGCACTGCCCGCGACAACTGCGCGCTCTCGGCTTCGAGCTTTAAATTTGTGGGACAAAGCCAGGATGGCTCGGTTTGCCCCTACACTGTTACCCGCACCTACCAAATATCCGACAATGCCGGAAACATTACCAAAACAGAACATACCATTCGCGTAACCGGTAACGAACCCGAACCCGAAACAGCAGTGGTTGCTGAACCTGTGCAACCCGCAATAAAATCGCTGAAATCTGCAGAAGGAATTACTGCTTTAATTACACAAGATTATACAACACCCGGAACTACCCCATTTGTTGTACCTCCTGGAGTAACAAGTATTAGTGTAGAGGCATGGGGTTCCGGAGCAGGGGGAGACAACACTACTGACAGAGGAGGAGGCGGTGGTGCATATGCCGCTAATTATTCAATAGCTGTTACCCCAGGTACAACATATAACGTTGTAGTAGGTGCTGGTGCTGCGGTTGGAACTGGAGATAATGGACAAGCTTCAAGTTTCGGTACATTAGTGGTTGCAGCAGGAGGAACAGGTGGAAATGGTGGTACAATTGCAGCAAGTACAGGAGTTGTAAGGTTTGCTGGAGGAAACGGAGGTTTCAGCACTGGCAATGGTGGTGCTGGTGGAGGGGGCTCTGCAGGAGGAGGTGGCAATGGTGGCAATGGAGGAGGCACGACTACTAATGCAGGAGGTGCTGCTGGTGCTGCCGGAACTGCCGGTGTCGGAACTGCCGGTGCTGCCGGTGGGGCGGGTGGCAGCAGATATAATGACGGCGTCACCGGAAGTTACCCAGGAGGAGGTGGAGGTGAAAGAGGTGAAAACGGATCGCAAAGTGGTGGTGGTGGAAACGGTCGTGTTTTGATTACCTGGAATATTGCAGACGACTATTGTTACGGATATGGATATTCGATTTATGCTCAGTCAGCAGGTGTTTCAAATGCAGATAGAGCTCTGGGGCCACAAAATGACTCAGGAGCAACATTAAATAACAACAGTAGTTATATTGATATTGATTTGACCAGTGGCGGAGCTATCAGGCTGTCAGGTAGTACTTTGACTATTAGATTGCGGCGTACAACGAATGGTACTACAAACGGTAATTTTTTTATTTCATCGAATGGAAGTACCTGGACTGCAAATGGATCTTATTCGCTTACAAACAACAATTGGACCGATATAACGATCACTTTGACTGCAGATACAAGATATTTAAGAATTCAGAGATCAAACAATAGGGTTTCTGAAATTGATGCTGTTACATACTCTTGTTGTAATCCACCCGTAATCACAGATCAACTCACGGCACCAACTCCCACGTGTTCGGGAAGCGGAACACAGACTTTAAGTGTTACAGCAACCGGAGATGGACCGTTTACCTATTCATGGAGAAGAAACGGAACACCCGTTACGAATGGTGGTGTTATAAGCGGACAGGGTACTGCCACTTTAACTTTAACAAATCCAGTTGCCGGCAATGCAGGTAATTATGATGTAATTGTCAGTAGTGACTGTGATCCTTCGGCAACATCAAATACAGTCACCGTTACCGTGTACCCGTTACCTACTATTACAACTTCAGGAACAATAAACGCATTGTGTTACAGCAATTCGGCGCAAACGGCCACCTTATCTTATTCGGCCACTACCAACAGTCCTACTTCTTACAGTATTGATTGGGATGCAACAGCCAATACAGCAGGTTTGGCCGACCAGCCATCCACTGCATTTGCTTTTACAGCTGGTGCCGGAAATGTCAATAACATTACTATCACTGCCGGTACTCCTGCCGGTACTTATTCCGGAACAATGACCATTACCACCAATAATGGATGTACGGCAACCAGAGCTGTATCGATTGTCATAAATCCGTTACCAACAATCACACCCGGACCCAATCCGTCGGTTTGCCGGGGTACAACCACAGCCAGTCTCACTTACAGCGGGGCAACCGGCTCGCCGAACCAATACAGCATTGATTATGATCCCACAGCCAATGGAGCAGGGTTTGGGGATGTGAACAATGCCGGTCTCTCAGCAGGTTCAATTACGCTGGTTGTTCCGGCCGGAGCAGCACCTGATACATATAATGGTAAATTGACTGTCAGAAGCAGTATTACTGGTTGTGTCAGCGAAGAATATGATATTACAGTAACTGTAAATCCTGTACCAACCATGACCAGTGCCACTACAAAAACCATCTGCAGCGGGGCAAGTGTCAGTCATGCGTTAACCAGTAATATTCCTTCATCTTATTCCTGGGTAGCGACGGCCAATGCTAATGTAACAGGAGAAAGTACGACAGCACAGTCGTCTGCCACAATCAGTGACGTATTGGTTAATACAACGGCTTTGGTTCAGACAGTGACTTATACAGTAACACCCACCTCAACGGTTGGAAGTTGTGCTGGTTCCTCTCAAACAGTAACTATCACTGTAAATCCGGCACCCGCCATGACCAGTGCCACTACAAAAACCATCTGCAGCGGGGCAAGTGTCAGTCATGC
>DAINOH010000033.1:27805-45541 GCA_036735485.1 Draconibacterium sp.
TCCTCTCAAACAGTAACTATCACTGTAAATCCGGCACCCGCCATGACCAGTGCCAACTCAAAAACAATATGTACCAGTACAAATGTCAGCCTCGCATTAACCAGCGATATTGCTGCCAACTATACCTGGGTTGCAGCGGATAATCCACTCGTTACCGGTGAAAGCACAACCAACCAGAATACTAATCTGATCAGTGATAACCTGGTAAACAACAATGCTGTAGCTCAGACAGTGACTTATACCGTAACACCTGTATCCACGCCCGGTGGTTGTACCGGAACACCACAGACTGTAACCATTACTGTGAATCCAGTTAACGCCTACACGCTGACTTCAGCTGCAGGAACTCATTTGCAAACAAAATGTATCAACACCCCGATTACCACCATTACTTATTCCACCACAGGTGCAACCGGAGCTGATTTCAGCGGGCTGCCAACTGGTGTGACCGGAGTATGGGCTGCCAATACGATCACCATTAGTGGAACACCGACAGTTGCGGGTAATTATCTATTCAATGTTGAATTAACCGGCGGTTGTGGAACCACAAATGCAACCGGAAGTATCACCGTTACAGAAGACAATACAGTTTCAGCAGCCTCTTCATCACCAACAGTTTGTATCAACAACGCACTTTCACCTGTAATTACCCATACCACCACGGGGGCTACCGGTATTGCCAATAACGGGGTTGTCGGTGCCAATGGTTTACCGGCGGGTGTTTCGGCCACCTGGAATTCGGACGTTATCACGATTTCAGGCACCCCAACGGCTTCAGGAACCTTTAATTATTCCATCCTGTTAACCGGCGGCTGCAACACACTTTATGCCACCGGAACCATAACTGTCACGCCCTCCGTTGGCACACCGGTTTTCAATGCCGGAAGCACCGGTCTTTGCCAGAATGCAGCCAACGAAACCTATACAGCCACGGCCACCAATACCACAGGAATTACTTATTCGGTTTCTCCTGCTGCTGCCGGAACCATCAATGCCATAAGCGGAGAAATGGACTGGGATCCGGCATTCTCAGGAACAGCCACCATCACGGCTTCTGCCGCCGGTTGTAACGGACCAGCGATTGCCACCCGTACTGTTACCGTTTCACCTACCGTAGGCACACCAACAGAGCCCACTCCTTCGGCCACGACCATATGCCAGGGAAGCAGCCCGACAACTTATAATACTTCGGCAAGCGATGCCACCAGTTATAACTGGAGCGTGACAGGCGCCGGAAACACCATTTCGGGAAGCGGAGCCTCGGCTACCGTTACCTGGCACCCGGATTTTTCGGGTGTTGCCACTGTCAGCGTAACCGCCAATGGTTGTAACGGACCTTCGGCTCCTGCTTCAACCACCGTCACCGTACGCCCGACACCCACTGCTTCCATCAGTGGTGATAATTCAGTTTGTCAGAATTCAATTCCGGCTCCGGATGTAACTTTCACCAACCCGATGGGTTTGCCGGTTACCATTACCTATAATATCAACGGGGGAGCCCCGCAAACCGTTAACGTGGGGGCCAATTCCTCAGCCGACATTGCAGTACCAACTGCCTCCACCGGTAACTTTGCCTATAATCTTGTGAGTGTTCAATACCAGGCTGCACCGGGTTGTTCCAATCCTGTTTCAGGAACTGCCACAATAATTGTAAGACCTGAAGCTCCTGCAACACCGGGAATCATCTCGGGAAGCGATTTTGTAACCCCTGCCCTGACAGAAACCTATAGTATTTCGCCGGTTGCCAACGCTACTTCGTATGAATGGACAGTACCGGCAGGCTGGACAATTCTCTCAGGAAACGGAACCACCACCATAACAGTAAAAACCGGGGTGGCCGGACAAAACGGAAATATCACCGTCGCCGCAAAAAATGACTGCGGAACCAGTGTACCCAACAGCCTTGCTGTTCAGATTAATCCTGATCTGGCCATTGTAGCCGACCCGACAGATGTAACCGACTGTTACTACAACACCGTAACATTCCAGGTTTCAATTTCAGGTGGAGCAGCACCAATTATTTACACCTGGCAACGAAAAACCCCAACCGATCCCGGATTTGCTGACATTACCGGCGATCCGGATATTGATTATCCGGTGCCCGGTACAATCCGGATTAAAGATGTTGGAAGTACGCAGAATCCAGGTGGCACGCAGTACAGGGTTGTTGTGAGCGACGGCAGCGGAGCCCCTGCTTTAACTTCCAGCCCGGCAACCTTAACGGTCAACTGGGTTTCATCGATAACTCCTGCAGGACCTCAAATAATCTGCGAGGGTGGAAGTATATCTTACACTGCTGTTACTGAAGGTGAATCACCAATCTCTTATCAATGGAAAAAATACCCCGGCGGAACCAATGTTGCAAATGACGGCATTATTTCAGGAGCAACAACCCCGACGCTTACTTTTACCAATGCAAGACCAACTGATTCCGGAGATTACAGATTACAGGTAATTTTCCCTACCTGTACACACACAAGTTCCCATGTACGAAAATTAACCGTGAACCCGCTGCCAATTCTATCCGGTCCACCAGAAGTTTGTATCGGGCAAACCATTACCTGGACTGCTGACAAAACAGGAACCTGGGTCAGCAACAATCCGGCAGTGGCTACCATCAATGCTGCCACCGGTGTTGTAACCGGTGTTGCTGCAGGCTCGGCCACCTTTACATTTACCGAGAACGAAACCACCACCACCTGTAGTTCCACCACGCCGCCTGTCACCATTCATCCGCTGCCCACCGGAACCATCGCTTTGTCGGGCGACGCAGAAATTTGTGCTGGTGAAACATCTTCGCTCTCCGTTACATTAACCGGCACGGCTCCGTGGAGTATTACATATTCCGATGGCACCACACCGGTTACGATCAATGCAATCAATTCATCACCCTATACTATCACTGTTAATCCTGCAACCACATCCATCTATACACTCACCGCAGTGAGTGATGCTCACTGTAATGCCACTTCACTGACCGGCAGTGCAACGGTAACCGTGCATCCGCTGCCAACCGCAACACTTTCGGGAACGACCACTATTTGTGTGGGTTCTTCGGCTGATCTATCGGTGGCTTTAACCGGCACACAGCCCTGGAGTATCACTTATACCGATGGAGTAACACCTGTAACAGTGTCCGGCATTACTTCAAGCCCCTACCTGATTCCGGTTTCTCCGGCAACCACTACCAGCTATTCAATTACAGCCGTTTCGGATGCTTATTGTACGGGAACCTCCTTTACAGGCACAGCCACCATCAACGTTGACCAGGTGCCAACCGCCGCAGCCGGTGGAACACAAACCATCTGTATTAACGGGGCAGCCACTGTAAGCGGGGCCACTGCTTCCGGCGGAACCATTTTATGGACACACAATGGTCTTGGAACGATTGCCAATGCAACCACATTGACTCCCACATACAATGCCGTGGCAGGAGATGCTGGAAATACAGTAACGTTGACCATGACAGTTACCAGCAATACCACCTGTACCACAGCGCCGCCGGCAACAGCCACCTATACCGTGAATGTTGATCCGTTGCCCACCGCAACTGCCGGTGGCAGCCAGACAATCTGCTATAACGGAACTGTCACGGTTAGCGGTGCAACTGCCACCAATGGAACCATTCTGTGGACACACAACGGTTCGGGAACACTGACTGATGCAACCACTTTAACACCAACTTATACAGCAGGAGCAACAGATGCAGGCACTATTGTCACACTCACAATGACAGTTACAAGCAATAATGCCTGTGCACCACAAACCGCCACTGCAACTTATTCCGTGAACGTCAATCCGGCACCACAGGTAAACCAGCCTGCCAACCAGGAAATGTGTACCGGGACTTCAACCACAATGGTGAATTTTACCACCACCAATACGGTTGGGACCACCACTTATTCGTGGACCAACAGCGAACCTTCGATCGGCCTTGCTGCCAGCGGAACCGGGAATATTGTTCCGTTTACGGCAACCAATACCGGCACCCAGCCGCTTGTTGCCACCATTACGGTTACTCCCCGTATGACCTACAACGGAGTTTCGTGTGACGGGCCGGCCAAAACATTCACCATCACCGTGAATCCGGTACCTGTAGCCGTTGCACCTATCGGGCTCACCTATTGCAATGGAATATTATCCGATCCGTTCCCGTTAACCGGTACTCCCACCGGCGTGTTGTTTGATATTTCGGGGGGGGCTGCCATTGGTCTTGCCAATATTAACGGCGTTGCTGCCATCCCGGCTTTTACCCCGATAGCCGGAACTGCCACGCTGACGATCACTCCAAAAGTAAACGGGTGTACCGGTTTCCCGGTTTCCTTCAATGTTACGGTGAGGCCGACTCCAACCGCCACCATTGCCGGTGGTGCAACAGTTTGCCAGAATTCAGCACCGCCGAACATTGTCATCAGCAACCCGATGAACCTGACAGTAACGGTTACATACAATATCAACGGTTCAGGCAGTTATAATGTGAATATTCCTGCTAATTCAAATGTATCAATTGGGGTACCGACCAATAATCCCGGGACTTTTCATTACAACCTGGTGAGTATTCAATATCTCAATTCCGAACCGCCAATCTGTTCGACACCGATAACAGGAACAGCAACCATAAACGTTGTGGCACAACCGGTCCCGGTAATTACCGGTCCGACGAATATTTGTGCAGAAACAACCGGGCATGTTTATACCACCGAAGCAGGGATGACCAATTACACCTGGGTGGTTTCGGCAGGGGGTACCATCACTGCAGGCGGTGGTACAAATAATAATACAGTAACTGTTACCTGGAATACAGGCGGGGCACAGAATGTGAGCGTTCTTTACACAAACGCAAGCGGCTGTGTGGCATCAACACCCACTGTTTTCCCGGTGAATGTTTATCCGTTGCCTATTCCCACCATCACCGGTTCAACAAGTGCCTGTGTGGGTTCCATCAACAGAGTATATTCCACCCAGCCCGGAATGACCAATTACCAGTGGACTGTTTCAGCAGGGGGAACCATCACGGCGGGTGGAACTGCCACCAGCAATTCGGTAACCGTTACCTGGACTACAGTAGGACCGCAGACCATAACCGTGAATTACCGGAATGCCAACGGGTGTACCGCCAGTGCGCCTACTGTGAAGCCGATTACCGTGACCCCGTTACCGGTGCCGGTTATTACAGGACCAACCGTGATGTGTGCCGGATCAACCGGCAATGTTTACACCACCGAGGCAGGCATGTCAGGCTATGTCTGGACAGTATCGGCAGGCGGAACCATCACTGCAGGGGGTACTTCCAACAGTAACACCGCCACCATCCGGTGGAATACTGCCGGCCCGCAAACCGTCAGAGTCAGTTATACCAACCTGGATGGCTGTACCCCGGCAATGCCTACTGTTTACCCGGTTACTGTCAACCCGAGACCCGTCCCGACACTTGCAGGACCAACCAGCGTTTGTGTAGGATCTGCCGGCAATGTTTATACCACCGAAGCAGGAATGAACAATTACACCTGGACCATTGCTGCCGGTGGCACCATTACGGCAGGCGGAGGTGCCAGCGATAATTCCGTGACGATTACCTGGACAACAACAGGCGCCAAAACCGTCAGGGTGAATTACGCTGATGCCAATGGTTGTACCGCAGCTTCGCCAACCACCCTGAATGTTACTTCCAATGCATTACCGACGCCTGCCATTGCGGGGTTAATCAGTGCTTGTGTCGGTTCTTCGGTTACTTATACAACTGTTTCAGGTATGTCAAATTATGCCTGGGCTGTATCAGCAGGAGGTACAATAACAGCAGGCGGTACTTCCACCGACCATGAGGTGACAGTGACCTGGAATACAGCCGGGCCACAAACTGTAAGTCTGAATTATACCAATTTAAACGGATGTAGTGCCATAAACCCGAGTGTAAGAAATGTAACCGTAAATCCGGAGCCGACGCCAACTTTTATCAATCCGGCGCTGAACGGGTGTACCGGATCAGCCGGGGTTATTTACACCACACAGGCCGGAATGACCGGCTATTCCTGGTCGGTTACCGGGGGAACCATTACTGCAGGCGGCTCAGGAACTGATAACACAGCGACGGTAGTTTGGAACACCACCGGAGTACAAACCATCAGTGTGAACTATTATAATGCAAATGGCTGTATTGCCACCACTCCGGCCACAGCCAGTGTTACAGTGGTGGACCCGACACCTCCAACCTGTCCGGCTGATATGGTGGTTTGCAGCAGCGATCCGTTTATAACTTTAAACATGGCCACACCGGCAGGAGGTGTGTATTCAGGCCCCGGTGTTACGCTTGTAGCCGGAAATTACCGGTTTACCCCTTCGGTTGCATTGGTGGGAACCAACACCATTACTTACACCCGCAATACAGTTTGTGCCGAAACCTGCACCTTTAATATAATTGTTAACCAGACACCGGTGGGATCGGCTTCTGCACAACCACCAATTTGTAGCGGTGAAAACACCAATATTGTATTAAACTCAACAGTGCCGGGAACTACGTTTACCTGGACAGTTGCAAAAGTATCGGGTGCAGATGTAACCGGCACTTCTGCCTGCTCTTCAGATTGTGGAAATGTGATTGCCCAGCAGCTTACCAATACAACTTTTACAACACCCGGAGTTTACAGATATACGGTTACTCCATACGCCAATGGTTGCACCGGTGCACCGTTTACTGTTAATGTTACAGTCAATCCGGTTCTGGCTCCCAGAAATATCAGTTGGAATTCCAACTTCGATCAGAATACTTTTGAGGTTTGTGTGGGTGGTTCAGTATTGAACGACAACGACCTTGACATCATTCCAACTCCTGCTAATAATTCATACAATGGTTTAAATCCTACCTGGGAGTATGCACCCACACCAGACGGACCATGGTCGCCGGCTCCAGGCGTCTGGTCGGTTCAGGGTAATTATCAGTGGACAGTTGCATCCCAGTTAATGAGCCAGCTTGGAGATTATTATTTCAGATTTACATTAACAAACAACTATGGTTGTACCTCCGGCAGTGATATTGCCGAGGTTCATGTAATTTCAACTTTGAATGTGGAAGCCGGTCCGGATAATTTTATTTGTACTTCTCCAACCCAGACAGCTTTCACTTTAACAGGGGCATATGTGGGCGGTTATTCCTCGACAGCAAAAACCGGGACTTGGTCGGCCAGTCCAAACGTAGGAACTTTTGTACAAAATACATCAAATCCAGGTGCTGCCACTTACAGACCACCCAATAATTATGAAGGAGATATTACACTTACATTAACGACAAACGATCCGGATGGCACCGGTCAATGTGATCCACTAACCGATATAAGAGTTATACATGTGCTTCCGGCAGCAGACTTTACAGGATGCCAGGCACCGGCAACATGGCCTGTTACCCATTCCAACTCCAATGGAAATGTGTCATTGGATTGTGCTGTGAGAATAACCGGCAGTGATAACGGAACAGGAACTGCAGGAACAACCGATATTAATCATTGTACAGGTGCAGGTAATATTACTTTCAACTGGCATTTTTCAGCACCGGAAAACTTACCTGTTCTGCATTCTGAAGATTTACAAGTTTCCTATTTTTCAAATAGTATTAGAAATTTTTCAATCAATCGGCCATCAAACCTTTCTGTTGGAGATATAGTTCTTATTACACTGCACTTCTATAATAATCCGGGAACAATAACGGTACCTGCCGGTTTTGTACCTATCGAAGTGACTACTTCTGCTTCTGCAACGGTTGCTTCCTATTATAAAATTGCATCTGGTTCAGAACCTGCTTCATATGCTATTACGACACAAAATAATTCACAATATGCCCGGATTGAGTCTGTAAGAGTTACTGGTTTCAATTCTTCATCCCCAATTGGAGCTACAAATTCGGCTACGAATAATGGTAATATCATTGCATCAGGATACAGAATTATTTCGATTCCTTCTGTGAATATAGGCAGCCCTAATTCCATCCTTGTTGCAAATCTGACCGTTAACAATAGCATTCAATATCCTGAAGCTCCTACAGGTATGGAGACCTATTATTTTAATGACAGTCGGACTGCTGCACGTGATGCCTGGCAAATGTACACTACAACAGGTCCGACAGGTAATAAGATTTTTAAATGGCCGACTTATGGTACTGTTAACCAGAATGCTTATCCGGCTGCTGCCCATATGTTTGTAATTAATCCGGCAAATGATGGCGGAGACGCTGCTTATTATCTTTTAAACGGAACACCCACTTTGTTGGGTAGTTCTAACGGGGCATCAGGTACAGCCACAGTTGCTGTGAACAGTGGTGATTCTTTTGGTTTCAGAGCCGGTACCACCACCAATACCGGGGGACCCGGTGTTTTGACAATTTATAACTTATCCATGCCCAATGATATACCTGTTCTTTCTGGTGAAGAAACCATTGAGGTTCCGGGTTGCCAGGATTTAGCCTATACGCCAACCTTTACCGACCCGACAGTTACCGATGATTGCGGAACACCTGTGCTGAAAACGGGCTACCCGGTTACCGACCCGGTGGTGATTAACGGCTGTGTCAGGTCGCAGAAAAGAACCTGGATTTATGTGGATGACTGCGGGGAAGAAAGCCTGCCGTTTGAACAAACCGTTGAGTGGAACATTCTCTCGCAGCTTCTTATCAGTTGCCCGATTGATCCTGATCTTCCGGCCTGCTCTGATGCCACCGTGATAACCGAAGCCTATGATATCTGGAAATCCGGTTTTACAACCATTGGCGGGTGTAATGTAACCACCAACATCCTTTCCATACCCCCGCTGGTTCTGACCAACATTGCCTGCGGCGACACACTTACCTTTATCTATACCGCCACTGACGAATGCGGACAGGAAGAATCGTGCATGGCCACCTTCACGGTTAAACCACTTACCACGCTGGATATTACCTGCCCGGACGATCCGAACCTGCCGGCCTGCTCCGACCAGGCAACCATTCTGGCTGCCTATAATGCCTGGAAAGCCAGTTTCGGTTACGCAGGTGGTTGTGCGGCAGTGACTGATAACATGGATGAGTTTCCGGCGCTGACTGACCTGACCTGTGGCGGACAGCTTGAGTTTATTTATGCCGTGCAAAACGATTGCGGACAAAGCAATTCCTGTTTTTCCACCTTTACCGTGGCACCGTTTACCGATCTCGAAATTGTTGTACCGCCCTCTGTCAGCCTTCCGTTGTGTTCCGATGAAGCCGATATTCAGGATGCCTACGATGCCTGGAAAGCCGGTTTTACCACAACAGGAGGTTGCGACGTGGTCACCAATATCGCTTCATTCCCTCCGTTATCCGATCTTTCCTGTGGCGGAACGCTTTCTTTCACTTTTAATGCTGAAAACGGACCTGATGGTTGTGCTGACCCGCTGGAAGGAACTTCCACCTTTACAGTGGCCGATGCGCCCGAACTGACGGTTGTTTGTCCGGTTGACCCGGTTATCCCGGGCTGTTTGGGTATCCAGGCCATTACTGATGCTTACGACACCTGGGTGGATGGCTTCAAAGTATTTGGCGGCTGTAACGTAACCACCAACATTGCATCGGTTCCTCCGTTGGGCGGCCTGGTTTGTAACGGACAACTCACCTTTACGTTTATTGCCCAGAGCGGTACTGGTGTTTGTGCCGACTATGCCGAATGCACCGCTACTTTTACCATCGGGGCTGCTTCGCCACTGGCAGTGATTGTTCCGGCTGACATGACTGTTGAGGGTTGTAATACCGACCAGGAAATTATTGATGCATTTAATGCCTGGAAAGCACAATTCACATATTCAGGTGGCTGTAATGTTTCAACATCCGATATTTCGGTTTATTCGGTGCCGAATTCATGTGGCGGCACCGTAACCGTGGTTTATACCGCCACCGACGAATGCGGACAAAGTGTAACCGGTGAAGCCGATTTCACGCTGAATCCTGAAATTCTTACGGTTTCCTGTCCTGTTGATGAAGTACAACCTGCCTGCCAGAGCCAGGCTGCCATCAATGCTGCCTTTGGAATCTGGAAAGCCAAATTCACCTTTACGGGCGGTTGCGGAACCGTGGCCACTGACCTTTCGGCCATTGCCCCGCCCAATGCCTGCGGAGGAACAATTGTTGTGAACTACTCGGCGACCGATATTTGCGGACAGGTAAGAAACTGTTCGGCTATTTTCACCATCGATGCACCGAGCAACGTTTTACAGGAACCTTCGTTCACCGTTCCGGCTGATGTTACGGTTTACAGGGATGCCAACTGTAATTATAATGCCGATCCGCTCACCGTCACCGGAATTCCGACTGATATGGAAGACAACTGTACCGATGCCGGAGGTCTGATCCCGAGTTACAGTGACGTTTTTGCTGCCGGTTCATGCGCCAATGAGTTAATTATTACAAGAACCTGGACGGTTGCCGACAACTGTGGCAATACCACAACAAAAGACCAGATTATTACGATTACCGATACCATTTCACCCGTTATTGTTTGTGCACCCGATGTTAACGGCGTGGCTGACAATGACGAATGTAATGCAACCGGTGTTGACCTGGGCACCACCACAGCAACCGACAACTGCCAGGTGGCTTCGATTGTGGGTGTGCGCAGCGATGGTCTTCCGCTGACCAATCCGTTCCCGGTGGGTGTCACCACTATTACCTGGACTGCCACTGACGGTTGCGGCAACACGGCAACCTGTATCCAGACTGTGAATATGATTGATGGCATTAACCAGCCACCGGTTATTACCTGTCCGGACAATGTGGTACAGCCTGCTTCAGCCAATAACTGTTATCTTGAAAATGTTGTCATACCCAATCCGGTTGCTACTGACAACTGCGAAGTGGCCACCATTTCGTGGGTGATGACAGGCGCAACAACCGGCGCTTCGCCTTTAACCGGGTTTAATTATGTGGGAGGCCTGACTTTCAATGTGGGTGTGACCAATGTAACTTACATGGCTACCGACTCAGCCGGTAACTATGCCACCTGTGTGTTTACAGTAACTGTGGAAGATGTTGTGGATCCTGTTATCAACATCAGCAGTTGTCAGAATGTTACCGATTCGGCTTTGCCGGGTACCTGTATAAGAATTCCGGGTACATTAAGCGATCCTGATTACTCGGATACCTGCTGGGACGATGCCGACCTGACCCTGAGCTGGACCATGACCGGTGCCACCACCGGCAGCGGATTCGGGTCTGTTGCCGATTCAACCTTTAATGTGGGTGTTACCACCGTAACCTACACCGTGGCCGACCCCGACGGAAACCAGGATCAGTGCAGTTTCACCGTTACCATTCTGGATGCCACAGCACCGGTGATTGATATGGCGAGTTGTGCCAATGTTTCGGAAACTGCCGACCCGGGTAACTGTACAAAAATACCTGCTACAATTGGTGACCCTGTATATTCTGACAATTGCTACGACAACAGCGAACTTACCTTAACCTACACCATTACCGGCGCCACAACCGGCTCCGGCAGCGGAACCGTAAACAACGTGACTTTCAATGTGGGTGTTTCAACCGTTATCTATACCGTAACCGATCCGGATAACAACTCGGCAACCTGTTCATTTACCGTAACCATTATCGATGTGACCGATCCGGAAGTTGACCTCACCAATTGTGTGGATGTTTCGGATGTGGCAGACCCGGGCAATTGTACAAAAGTTTCTGCCTTACTCATTGACCCGGAATACTCAGATACCTGCTGGGACGATACCGACCTCACGCTGAGCTGGACCATGACCGGTGCCACCACCGGCAGCGGTTTCGGAACCGTTACCGATTCGGCATTCAATGTGGGTGTCACCACCGTTACTTACACGGTTACCGACCCCGATGGCAATACAGACGACTGTACTTTCACTGTAACCATCGTAGATGTAACACCACCTTCGGTAGGAATTGAAGGCTGCGAAGATGTTACCGATGTTACCGATGCGAGCAATTGTAATGTGGTTCCGGGAGAAATTAAAGACCCGGTTTACAGCGATACCTGCTGGGATATTACTGACCTTACAATTTCATGGAGCATGACGGGCGCCACCAGCGGCAGCGGCACAGGTTCGGTAAAAGGCCAATTGTTTAATGCCGGTGTCACCACAGTGACTTATACTGTTACCGACCCCGATGGCAACGAAGCCACCTGCGATTTTACCGTCACCATCATTCCGTTTAACCCGCCACAATTCCAGGCTGGCTGTCCGCCTGATGTTACCGGAACCACCGATGATGGTGTTTGCGGGGCCAACCTGACAATTCCTGACCCGGATATTGACGATCCGTGTACCGTGGGATATACAGTAACCAACGATTTTAACGGCACCGACAATGCCAGCGGTTTCTACCCGGTTGGCACCACCCAGGTAGTCTGGACCATTGCCCCGACAGTGGGAACACCCACCACCTGTACACAAACTGTTACTGTAACCGACGATGAAGCACCGAAAATCACCACCTGCCCGGTAACACGCAATTTCAACGATTGCAGCACTACAACACTCACAGGCCCGGCTTACTCTGAAACAGTTGCCAATTCAACTTATGCCGAATTCTCGGATGCCACCAACGGCGGTGTTGCCACCGATAATTGTGCGATTGTGGCTGTAACTTATGTGGATGTGGCCTCGGGAACTGATTGTCCCATCACCATCACCCGCACCTGGACAGTTTACGATGCCGCCGGACTTTCGGCCAGTTGCGACCAGATCATCAACATTGGCGAAACCACGCCACCGGTGGTGAATTGTATTAACGATACCACCATTGCTTCTGAATTTAACCAGACTTACAGGGATTATGCAATACCCGTATTCAGTTATTCTGACAACTGTACTCCAACCATTGAAATTGAAATCTCATGGGTAATGACCGGTGTCACCACAGGTTCGGGTACCGGAATCATTCCGTCGCCTTATCGTTTTAACCAGGGGCTTACCACCGTTACCTATACATTTACCGATAATTGCGGAAACGAAACCATCTGTGACTTCACCATTTTTGTCATGTTCCCGCCCGACATTGATTGTATTCCTCCGAAAAACTATACCACCGATGCAGGCGTTTGTACCCACGAACTGCCTACCGATGCCAATAACCCGGGTGTGCCCACTAACAGTACCGGCGAAAACATCACCTGGAAATATACGATTTTCAACCCCGACGGAACCACCGGGGCCACCGGAAACAGTAACGGGGTTACACCGCAACCTATTGCCAGCTACGATTTCTGGCTGGGTGTTTCCACCATCGAATGGGTGGGGATTAACTCATCGGGTACCGACACCTGCCGCCAACTGATTACCGTGGAAGACAAAGAACCACCCACCTTTAACCCGCCAACCCGCGAATTATGCGTTGAACCGCTCACTTCGGCAGTGTACAACGGCGATGCCGATAACCTGGTTTACAACCCCAACTACCCGGATGCCGACTACTACATTTTCGAAATCGGGAACGATACGCTGGATATTAACCTGGCAACCTACTCCGATAACTGCTGCACCATTGCCGATGCATACAGCATCCGCTGGCTGATCGAATTTGAAGGCAATGACGGTTCTGAACAGGATATTGTGGGAACCGGGCAGCCATCCACCTACATTGACGGAGTTACCGGCAACCCGATCGACTTGTTGCTGTGGGGCGATGGTGTGAATTTCCAGGACAGGATTCACCACATTACTTACTGGATGACCGACTGCAACGGCAACGAAAGCCTGCCGGTAGTACGCGAGATAATTATAAAACCAAGGCCACAACTCATAAAAGTGCCATGATGAAGAGAGAAGGAAATATAGAAATACCGCAGGCTTGTCAGCGTGCAACGAACCTGAAAACGCCGGTATGGAGGAATTCAACGCCGACAGGTCTGGCGACGCTGTCGGGTTGGGCAACTCCCGTTTTCTCGAGCGTTTCTTATTTCTTATTTTCTGAAAATGTAAAATATCGAATAAGGAATCAGAAATCAGGAAATGAGGGAGTGACAGCAATGCTGCAATGCGAAAATGCTACAATGCAGGAATGGTTTTTCGCCCTGAAAGGGCAGGTTATTTCAGCTCAGGGCAACGCCCTGGGATGGAAAGGCACCCGCACACCCGCCCTGTGGTTCAGCGCATCAAACCCTGTTGCCAACAAAGGATATAAATTCCAACAAGTACGGGTCAACCTCTTACAAGTGCAGGTCGCCACCTTACAAGAACGGGTCAACCCCTTACAAGGAAGCCGATATTTTCAGCAAGTGCGTGTCGCCATCTTACAAGGGAGCCGATATTCTCAGCAAGGAACGGTTTCCGCTGTACCTGCCAGCGTTTCTGATTTCTTATTCCTTATTGCTTATTTATTATTTTCTGAAAATATCCAATATCGAATAAGGAATAACGAATCAGGAAATGAGGGAATGAGTTGCAAACTCAATACCACTTACCCCTTCCCGAATTATCGGGACAGGCAGTTACAAACGAGGGGCAGGAGGGAGGCTTGTCAGCGTGCTACGCACCTGCCCGACTACATCATTCCCGCCAGACTTGTGTCAACGGGCTGTCAGGCGGGCCTGGCAACGCCGGAGGTGAATACAACGCCGACAGGTCTTGCGACGCTGTCGGGTTGTGCAACTCCCGTTTTCTCCGGCGTTTCTGATTCCTTATTTTCTGAAAATATCCAATATCGAATAAGGAATAACGAATCAGGAAATGAGGGAATGAGTTGCAAACTCAATACCACTTACCCCTTCCCGAATTATCGGGACAGGCAGTTACAAACGAGGGGCAGGAGGGAGGCTTGTCAGCGTGCTACGCACCTGACAACGCTGGTGAATACGCCGGTGAAAACAACGCCGACAGGTCTTACGACGCTGTCGGGTTGGGCGACGCTGTCGGGTTGCAGTAAAAACGAAATACAGTTTTCCAGATATCTCGCCTCAGGCGGGACCGTAATTCACAGGGCGCAGGCAGTTAGGGCCTGCCTGCTGCCCTTTTTTACATTTTTTTTAAATAACAATTAGTTTGAAAAATGAGAGAGAATTTTAAACCATCAACCGTTCTGACCCAAAACTTCTGCAGCAATGCAGTAGCTTCAATGCAATTCCCCCCTCACAGGGGGGATTGGGGGGTGAACGGCAGGGTAATGTTGAACTTAAAAAGAAAGGAGGTAACCAACTGAAACGCCTGGTACCGGCGGGCAGCACCGGAAAACTGAAGCCCGCTTTATACAGGTAAAACGAAAACCTCCCGAAGTTTCGGGACTCCTGCGGGGAGTTGCAAACTCAAGACCGCTTACCCCTCGTTACAAACGAGGGAGAGGAAAATCGGAGCACGAGGAGTAAAGGAGGAAAAAAGAGAGCCACTCTCTCCGGTCCCTGGAAAGGGATTACAAAACAGGGTTTTAACGCTGCCCTGTTTTATGAACCGAACCGTTGATTGCTTCCCCTGGCAATCGTGAAATTTTGAAAGAGCAGGAAAGTCGGAAGACCGGAGGCAAAGGCAAAGGCAAAGGCAAAGGCAGAGGCCAGCAGCCAGTAGCCAGTAGCCAGCCGCAACCCTGCAATTTGAAATGTTGAGAAAATGTGTTTGCGCGAGAGGCTGAGAGCAAGGAGCATGGGGCATGGAGCAAGGAGCATTGGGCCCGGAGCAAGGAGCCTGGAGTTAAATCCAGCATCCAGTATCGGGTATCGAGAATCCAGCATCCCCGTCCGACCGGAGTCATCCGGGCGGGCAGCATCCAGCATCCAGTATCCGCAACCGGTTCTGTTAATAAAAGGCGCTCCTGACAGGAGTGTGCCCCGTGTAGGCGGGGAGTGAGAATGAACAGCCGGTTTTTTTTGAGGCCGAAAGCTTTTACCAACGCGACAAAACACGCGGCCGCAGGCGAAATTACAAATAGTGCCTGCCGCCTGAAAAAAGTTATTTATTAACCGCTGATTTTCCCACTTCGGGCGTTTCTGCCGGCAAAGCAGAAATGATGCTGCAGGATGATTTTCCCCTTGGGGGAATACCGGCGCAGCCGGAAGGGGGGAAAGAGGCAAAAAATTTACAAAAATGAAAAAGCAATTTTTATTATTAGCATTCTTCTCACTGGCGGTTTTTGCCGGTACTACTGCGTATGGACAACAGTTAGATCCCAGTCCATATTCATCAATACCCAATACATTGGCTAATTGTGTGGGTTCTCCACAACAACCTAAAGCTGGGATACCTTACACTTACGAATTTGATAATACTGATTTTGGTGCTGGTGGACCTCCAACTGGGTTCCGATTCTGGGCAACCAAAGATCCAAATTTTGTTTCAGGAACTCCAACTATAACCAATCAGACTACTGCATTAACGGTAGTTTCTGGTGATTTGTTGGCTACTTCTACTAATTATAATCCTGGTTCAAATGATGCAACTGATAATGTAGAGATTACTTGGGGGCCAGATCTTTTGGCAAGAACAAGTTATCAGACTTTAGTAGGTTCCCCCGGAACGTTAGCTGCACCAACTTCTACTTTCGTTGTAGGTTGGGCTACTAATGGTTGTACTGATAACATCAAAGTCTGGGAAATTGATCCAAGCCCATCATTTACAGTTGATATCAAAGTAATTGCGGATGGCACTAAATTGCCATTACCCTATGGTGATGCAACTGCTACCCAGTGTATTGATGAAGTGAGAGCCGCCAAGTATAATACAACTAATTTTAATGTTGATTACAACTTTGGTTGGGATACACTTTATTATGAAGTAATTGCTGCGAACTTTGTTACAAGCTGGGTTCCCACTTTCTTTCTAACCGGGCTTGGTGATGCTGCCATACAGGATGCAAGAATTGACTGGTATGAATCATGGTCAGCAGCGCGTACAAATGCTACTACCGCTGCTGCAGGATGGATTGAAGGTGGTGATATTACTGGCGGAACAGTTACTGGTACTACAGCGATTACTTCTAACGCTCCAAATACAAATGGCGGTGTTTCCATGATTGTAAGAGTTGTCGTATCTAATAATAACTATGAAGGCTTGACTGCACAAACCATTGGTTTAAGTGTTGCTGGTGAAGATGCAGTGGGTTTTGACATTGACGATGATTTAGCATGTACTGTACCTGCAAATGCTGCAGATGCTGCTGATGATGATACAACTTCAAGAACCATCACTCCACGTCCGACATTACAAGAAGGAACAACAATTATTCTTCCAGTTGGTGGTATTGCAACACCGTGATGAATTGTTAGTATGAACTTGCTTTTTCATCAGACCTGAGGGGTTTCGCGGTACCACGCTGCGTGGTACCGCGAAAGCTCCCTTGTTTTACCAACAGGGAATAAGAGACCAGGTTTGATGAGCGAAGCGCACTCACGAGGTACAAAGCAGGGCAACCTGCCGCGGAAATATTTACGTTTTACCCGTGTTGTTTGAAATGGGTTTACCCCGTCCCTAAAGGGGGGTATGTTTGGTGCTGAGGCGTGTTGGGTTTACCCCGTCCCTAAAGGGTGAGTGTATAGTGCTGAGACTGCTTGCTGATTGCAATCCCGCAGGGATTCGATTATAGTAGGAAAAGACGACCACATCAACCCGCCCCGTAGTTCAGGGCACCGAAAAGTGATTGGGTGATTTTACCCCGTCCCTAAAGGGTGGTGTGTTTGGTGCTAAGGCATGTCCAGTGCGTCCAACGAGTCCAAAGGATGCACGGAGAGTGTTTGGTGCTGAGACGTGTTGGGTTTTTTGGAGCTGCTTGCTGATTGCAATCCC
>DAINOH010000034.1:0-45285 GCA_036735485.1 Draconibacterium sp.
CAAACCACGCCTGGCGCTGGTGCTGGCCGATGGATTCGAGCGGGTTGGGGTAGAAAAAGCCGTTGCCATCGAGTGACACACCACTGATGAGCCCGTTGTAGAGTGTCCGTTCGAGTACATCGTAATATTTTGATTCTCCGTGTAACAGGAAAAGGCGGTAATTCATGTACACATTCCCAATGGCGGCGCAGGTTTCGCAGTAGGCCGACATGTTTGGCAACTCGTAATCTTTACCAAAAGCTTCACCATGGTTGGTGGCGCCAATTCCACCGGTGATGTATAATTTTTTGCCCACGATATTTTCCCAAATCCTGTCGATGGCATTAATATAAGAAGTGTCGCCGGTGAGGGCTGCCACATCTGCCATTCCGGAATACATGTAAGCGGCGCGCACGGCGTGTCCCACAGCTTCCGACTGGTCAAGCACAGGCAGGTGCGACTGGCTGTATTCACTTTTTATGGTGGTGTAACCGCGTTTGTCGAGCAGAAATTTGGCCAGGTCGAGGTATTTTTGTTCACCGGTAACAACATACAGTTTTGCGAGCGCCATTTCAGCAATCTGATGGCCCGGAACCACACAAGCCTGTCCGGGATTTGAACCCACTTCCTTTACTGCGAGGTCGGCATATTTTTCGGCAATTTTCAGGAAGTTGGTTTTCCCGGTTGCCTGGTAATGCGCAATGGCCCCTTCAATCATGTGGCCAAGGTTGTACAATTCGTGGCTCAGGTCTTCCTCTTTTTCCCAGCGTTTGTCACCGGCCCATTCGTGCGGATGTTTCGGATTCATGGTGCGTGCCGTGTAAAGATAACCATCGGGTTCCTGTGCTGCTTTCACAATCGTCAATACACTATCGATGTACTTATCGAGCTGCGCATTCGGGAAAGTTTGCATCGAGTAACTGGCACCCTCAATGGTTTTGTAAACATCGGTGT
Source organism: Draconibacterium sp. (assembly GCA_036735485.1). Classification (GTDB taxonomy): domain Bacteria; phylum Bacteroidota; class Bacteroidia; order Bacteroidales; family Prolixibacteraceae; genus Draconibacterium. The sequence continues at coordinate 934 of DAINOH010000034.1, forward strand.
CGTCAAACGAAAAACCTGTTACTGTGACAGTATCGCCGGGGTTAGCCGCTTTTGTAAAATTTTCGTAACGGCCCGTCTCCTCACATTTGCTGAATGCCAGTGGAATCGTCACTTCGCGGCTGGCTTTTAACCTTTGTTCCCAGAAAGCATCGTTTACTTTAACGGCTGTAAAAGGTACCGGTGAAATAGGGTAGCCACCGGCCTGTTTTTCCTGAGCCTGCAATCCTGTTGAAGTGCTGATTAACAGGGCTAAAAAGAGATTTTTTATTGTTTGATGACTTCTCATTATTTTGTTCTTTTTATGTAATTAATTTGATTTTCAAAACATTAACTCACCCTCTTCTCCCTCTCTTCTTGAAGAGAGGGACGATTTGGCGGAAGAAGAATCAGGGTATTTGAAAAATATATAGTTATTCATTTTCAATCTGTTATCATTTTTTTGTATTACAGAGTATCAGTTTTTATTGGGCCGGGTTTGTAAAATCAGGTCCCTGATTTCGGCTGAAGTCAGCACTTTATCGAATAACTGGGCCCTTGAAATATAACCTGTGAAATTTTCAGTGGGTTCTCCGGATGCACCAATCAATATGTCAGTAGCCTGCACAAAAAGATAAATGGGTTGCTGGTTGTTCAGTTCACCGTCGACATAAACATTTTCAAGCAATCCGTCGAAAGTAACGGCAATGTGGTGCCATTTGCCTTTTTCGGGCAGCGGGCTGAAAGGCAGGTCAACCGCCCAGTCGCCATGCGCAACAGCTCCAAATTTGGCGGTTCCGTACATCAGTGCAGCGTACGACGATTGCAACATAATTTCGCGGGAGTTCCAGGCCAGCAGGCATTCACCTTCGGCAACTTCAGGATTGTAAACCCATACGGAAGCGGTGAAAGCCGAATTCCAATCGAGGCTGGCAGGTGCCGGTTTTGTAAGTTTCAGGTAATTCGAACCATCCAATTCAAAGGCTTTGATACCTTCCACGGTTTTTGTTTTCAATTCGCCAACCACTTCAAACTGACCACCCAGGGTGCCGGCGTTCGGAATTGCAGAATCAATTATTTTTTCAGCATTGAAATCGGCCAAAAGACTGCCGGTACTTGTAGCGCCGGGACCGATGTTTGATTCTTTATTTGCAAAAGGCGGCAAATCAAAACGTTTATCAAAAACCCTGATATTCCAGACTGCGGCCAGCATTCCTGAATTTTCAGTGTCGGTGATGGTCAGCCGCAGGTAGCGGCCTGTCAGCTCGTTGTCGTCAATCATCGGGCAGCCGCTTGTGCGGTTGTTGGTTTTATCGCTGTAAACAATCCAGTTTTTATTGTCATTTGAAACTTCGATTTTGTATTGATAGTAGTAGGTAGGGTATTCAAATTCGGTTGCCACGCGGCGGATTTTGGTTGGTTTACCCAAATCGATGGTCAGGTTTTGCGGCAACGCGCCGGAAGCAGCTCTCCAGAGTGTGCCGTTGTTGTCGTCAACAGCATTGCCGGGCAGGTAGCTGTAATTGTAATCTCCCTGGCTGTAAACTGTTTTTTTGCTGATGAGATGGTAATACGAACTGGCTTCGGTTTTGGCTCCCAAAGCAAGATTTTTTGGCTGAATTTTGGTTTTCAATGGTTGTACTCCTGAATTTGTGGCTTCCACTTTCAGAATATTTCCTTCTGCATCAAACTTCATTTCGTCGATGCAAACCTGGCGGAATTCACCGCCGGTACTGTGCGGATTATCGTGCCGGTGATAAACCATGTAAAATTTATCGCCTTCCTGTAAAACCGAATGATGACCCGGACCGTCGATGGTTCCGTCGGAATTGGTTGCCAGAATTGGATTGTTTTTGCCCGGTGTGTAAGGTCCCTCAGGTTTATTGGCCACCGAGTAATGAACAGCATACGAACTCAGACGACAATCGCCGGCAGAGTACATCAGGTAATATTTGCCATTGTATTTCAGCGGATAGGCTGCTTCAAAAGCCAGCGGGATTTCGGCAATCGGGATGAAATGGGAACCAATAATTTCGCCCAGGTTTTCAGGATTCAGTTTTACAAGGCCCATTCCTTTAAAAGAAGTACACCAGGTACCGAACCACGAGTACACCGAGCCGTCGTCATCAACCAGAAACTGGGCATCGAGTGCTGGCAGGTGTTCTTTGGCAGTGCCCACCGGAATCACAGGTTTTCCTTCATTTATTGGTTTGAATGGACCCATCGGCGAATCGGAAACATAGCCGTAAATATTGCAGCCAAACTGGCAATTGCCCATAAAATAGTAGTAGCGGCCATCTTTTCCCAGAATCACATCGGGAGCCCAGCAGTTGGTCAATCCTTCAGGAACCTGCAAATCAAGTTCGTAGTTCGACCAGAATTTCAGGTCGCGGCTTACCCAAACCGAAGGTTCGCCCGAGGCCAGTTTTACGCCGTCGGCAGTAGCATAAATGTAGTACCAGTCGCCAAATTTTTTGATGGTGGGGTCGGCAAAATAGCCCGGCAAAAGCGGATTTCCCGTTGACTGCGACTGAATGGTTGGCTGTGCTTTCACCACAAAGCAAAGGGTGAAAACTGCCAGTGAAAGTAATATGCTGAATTTTATTTTTTTCATGTTTATACTATTTGGTTCCGGCCGGATAATTTTCAATAACCGTGGTAAGATAGCCAATTCTTGATGTCAGCCACTGTTTCATTTTTTGAATTTCAGCAGCATTGTTTTTGTCGATGGGCCAGCGTTTGGCATCGCGCTGAACAGCTTCTGAAAAGCCATTGGTATAAAGCTGGGTTGTGTCCCAGTATTCTGTCATCAGTTTATCTTTTACCACCAGCCAGCGGGCTTTGTATTCGGCTACAAACTGTTTGCTGCGAAACAAATCGGTAAAAAAAGAAGGAACGTTGTACCCACCGGTATGATTGAACGGAGAAGTTCCCAAAACCAGTTCCTTGTAACTTTTAAAATAGTTGTGCCCGGTGTACATGGTTCCCCAGTCGAAATCAAACCCGGCATCAAAATCCCACAAGGGTCCCATGGTCCATTTACCGCCTTTGTTTTTGTGCAGATACATGCTGCGCGGTGCACTCAATTCCACATTATACACCAGTTCCTGGATAATCAGAAAATCGATAAAAACCGGTATATCGAAAAGTTTGGCAACGGCAGCATAATCCGCACCCTTTATAGCTGTCTCCAATTGTGCAAAATCACTTTTGATGCCTGATAATTGTGTGCTGTAAATAATCTCGGGGCTTTTCACACAAACCGGCATTCTGTAAACCGATGACCAGAAATTATTATTTACACCAGGCGATAATTCAGGACCATCGTCAACATCGAGCGATAAGAGAATTCCCCCGGTTTCGTCGATTGCCACACGGTTTTCGCCCTGTTCAACCTGTTCGGTGAGAATGTACATTCCGATGTAATTGTTGTTGAGGGTTACTTCAACATACCGCGAATGGTTTGGAAAAGGGATTCCCAAACCCTGGCCCACAGTAAAAACATAAGTATTCATCAGGTGGGTGGGGTCGCGGTAATCGGCCAATAAAACCCAGTCTCTTGCTGACTTTAAACCCAGAAGATTGTCTTTTTCATCCAGTTTCAGTCTGAATGGTTTCTTCGGGTACCAGAGCCAGGATGAATTTCCCCTTCCTTTTATTTTCCCGGTACCCGAATAATTCCACTCGTTTTTGTCTGATTCTAAAGCTATTGAACAATTAATATAGATATCCTTCGAGGAGACCGAAGTACTATTTTCTGTATTAATACTGATTTTTGCCACCTGAAATGACTCTTTTGCCGGCACATCGTCTGGCACCACCTCTTCAATCACATCATCGTTTAAAGTGCAGCGCGAGAATATTGCCATACAGATAAAAACCGCCAGAAAATTGGTTTTCATCCGCAAATCAGTATGTAAAAATCTTGATAACAAAGTAGTTATTTAATTGTGATGTTGAATACAAAAGTTATCTGGTACTGCTTGCCTTCTTTGGTGTAAACAAAAGCTTCCTTCACCGTGTATTTGTCGCCGGCTTTGCTTTTGCCGGGGTATTGTCCGATGTTGAATTCAAAATTACCGGCAGCAAATTCAGAGAATATTTTACTGTCGTTTCCACTTCCCCAGGCAATCACTTTGCCGGTGCTGTCGAACCAGAAACCCAATCCGTTTGCTGTGGTGTTGTAGTTAAGCACATCGCCGGGTTCAACGGCTGCAAAGGCAATTTTACCTTCGACGGGCGTTGCTTTTGCAGGCAATAAAGCTGCTGCAATGGTTGATGGCTGCATCGAAAGCGCCTGTGCCACTTTGCTGATATCACCGTTACTGTTGAGGTTCACGGTGGTACCCGTGTATCCTGCGACATCGGCGGCAAACGACAGGTTGTACGTCAATGTCATGTTTTGTGGTGTGGCATTCGGGTCGATGGTGATATTTCCCAACAAGTCGGTGTTGGTGAATTTCACTTTGTATGGCCACTGGTCATCGTTGCTTTCCTTTTCATCCCAGGCGTGGGCTGTGTAGGTTGAAGGAGCACCGGTGACCACGAGCCAAAGCTTTTCGCAACCCGATGGTACAGTGAATTCGACATCAGCCGTGGTTTTCCGGTTCATTTCGCCATAAACCCGCTGACCATTATTTAAAAGAGCCACATAACCATATCGCCAGCCTGAGCGGGTAAGTGAACCGCTGTTATAAGTTGATTTTGTTAGCGTTGCACCATCGTCGGCATACTGTCCGGGGTCGCCGGGAGCCAGTGCTGAACCGGGAGCCAACGCCGTAAATTTTGTTGAAACCACGGTTCCGGCAGCAGGCACATTTAACGGAATAACATTATACCCGGTTGTTCCGGGGCAACGACTGTAAGCCACCTGGTAACTGCCATCTTCCAACTGGAAAAATTTGTGGGTGAATTTCCCGATATAATCCTTTCCTGCCGAACGGAGCGCATCCAAATCCCAGGTTACAAAATGTGCGGCAGCGTCATAAATTTCGGCATTCAATTGGTCAACACTCAACCCTTTTATTCTCATATAAGCCTGAAGCGGGTCTTCCGGACTTACAGCTTCGCGCCATAGTTTCCCGACTATTTCGATACCATGTTTCTGTGCCCAGTAATAATGGAGCCAGTAACTGGCATACCGGTGCCACTCATGTCCAAAATGGCGGTGATAATTCTCCATATGCACATTGAAGTCGTACGAAGTAAATGCCTGGTCGGGATAAGACTGGAACGATTGCCACTGGGCCGTTTGTTCCCAAAACCCATTTCCGCCGTTTCCTCCGAAACCATAACGGAAACCACGTTTGAAGTCGTTGCTGATGCCACCGTAAGCCAGCAAATCGGCATAAACCATGTACTGAAAACTGTGGCCGATTTCGTGCGCAATGGTCGAACCAACCGGTTTACACGTGCCGGGATTTACCCAAAGTGCGCCAATCACATCGTCGTATCCGGCACCGGTTGCCAGCCATTCGGTCTGGTAAAGCAGGTAAATCTGCATTTTATATTTGTCGAGGTTTGACTTTCCGCTTCCCACCTCTGCGAATTTCAGTTTGTTGACATTGACTTCGTAAAAAGACTCGGCTTTTTGCAGCAGGTCGTCGATATTTACCCTCAGCGCCTGCGGAACACTGTCGGCATTCGGATTCATACCGAAACCGGGCTCCCAGAACACAATAAAATGAGGTGATTGTTTGCTTCTGACAAACGACCATTTGCTGTCGCTGCGAAGCAGGTTCATATTTTTAAAATCGTTTGGTTTGTAAATTTTATTGTAATCCTGAATATCTGTTTCTTTCAGAATAATAACATTGTCGGTTTTAGTAGTATCAATCGGTTCAGGTTCGGGCTCTGGTTTAATTTCGTCGTTGCCACAGGCTACGAGATAAAAGGAAGTGATTATGATAAAAAAAAGCGGGAAAATAAACCTGAAAAAACCAGGAAGCCCTGGTTGATTCAGAGTTTTTAAATAATTCAATTTTTTCATTTCTACAAATTAATTTAGTTGCTGATTAACTGTTTGTAATACCTTTTCTCTTTAATAAACTTTCTGTCTTTAAAATAATTCCCAATGTACCGGGTTCTGTCGATTTATACCATTACTGATGCGAAAATCAGCAACATATCAATAAATTGTTTTGAAATAAGGGGCTGACCAAAATGTATCATTTCAGTCAGCCCTATTTGAATATTATTCTATTTTGAAATTGATTTTGAAAGTAACCGAACCTCCATTGCAGGTGGCAACATAAGTTGTTGCAACAATGGTTCCGGCTTTTCCATCATCAGGATGGTTTCCTCCAAAGAGGAACAATTCTGTTTCGGTATGGCCGAGACTTACCCAAACAACAGCGCCCTGACCCCAACTTCCCACTGTTCCGTCAGCTTTCAGCCAGTATCCTGGTGCATCGGCAGTGTAAGCAGGAGCAGTTTCACTCACAGCACCCTGATAAAGTTTTAAGGCACCGGATTCAATTGCTTTGTGAATCTGGTAAGTGGTCATTTTAAAGGCATTGCGCATGGTTTCCTTTACATCGGCTGTTACATTGGCATAATCGTTACTGTAAGCTTTCTTTAAATTGATATCCATCGACAATGCTTCAGGAGTGCCGGTTGGCGGGGTTTCAGGATCAACATACTCATCTTTTTCAATTTTGAAAGTGATGTTGAATGTTACTGAACCTCCGTTGCAGGTTGCAATGTATTTTGTGGTGACAGTTATACCAGGTGTTGCATTGTCGGGGTGATTACCGCCAAACAGGTACAACTCGGTTTCACTATGGCCAATGCTTGTCCAAACCACACTTTCAGCCCACTGTCCAATGGTTCCGTCAGGTTTGAGCCAGAAACCCGGAGCATCGGCAGTGTATGCCGGGGCAGTTTCGCTGACAGCACCCTGGTATAGTTTCAGATCGCCTTTTGTAATGGCCTGGTGAATCTGGTAAGTGGTCATTTTAAATGCATTGCGCATGATTTCTTTTGCATCGAAAGTAACGGTTGCATAATCGTTGCTGTACTTTTTAATTAGTAAAACGTCAATAACAAGCGCCTCGGGACTTCCGGCAGGTGGTGTTTCAGGATCCTGGTATCCAGCCACATTGATTGTAATTTTCAACATAACAATTTTGTTGTTGGCCATAAATCCATACTGAATGGTGTAAGTCTGGCCGGCAGCCAAACGGTTCGGGAATTGCCCGATACTGATCTGGTCGGCTTCGAAATCACCATAGTTGGTGTACACACTGGCATTGTCGCCCCAGGCACCCACAAATCCTTCCAGGTCGTACCAGAATCCTTTTCCGGTTACTGCTTCCTGGGCATACGAACCATCTTTGTTAACACCGAGAAATTTGACTGCATCCATAGAAGTGATACCAAGGCTGCTGAGCACTTTATCAAGGTTGAATTTCAACGGATCAGGATCGTACGCACTTCTTGGTGTGACTGTCATCGTCAGTTCCTGGGTATCCACCACTTTTGCGTTTATCTGACCGGCAGGGACTGGTAAAATTGTAATCACCACAGCAACACGAAGTTCGTTGTATTTAAGTGCCTCAATCACTTTGATAGTATCTCCTGCCACCAGTCTGTCGGGAAATTGACCTACAAAGAATGAGCCTGTTTCGGTATCGAACTCGCAAAATGCATTCGCCAATTTTGTTGCGTCGCCCCAGCTTGTAACATCACCGTTAACATCCCACCAGTGGCCCCATGGAGCGTTGGTGGTTGTAGCCGTACCAACATCAGCGCGGGTACTCCAGTCAATGGCAAACGGTTTAATTTCGGGAGCACCTGCTTCGCCTGCTATTCCAGCTAGTACTTCAGCCTCTGAAATTTTAAACAAAGCAGCAATCGAATCAATTGCAACAGGTACCGTAACGCCATCATACAACGTTTTGCTTACTGTAATTTCAGCGGTATATTTCAGTATCAGATTTGCATTGATATTGTTTTTCTGAGCTTCTTCAATAGAATCCTGACGGGCAAGTTCTGCTTTTTCCTCATCTGTGAGATTATGCAGACTGCTGTAATCCATGTTGTCTTTACAGCCCACAAAACCTGTCACAAACAGCGCCAATAGAATAATTATCTGTATTTTTTTCATTTGTTACTTTTATTTAAGTGTTAAAATGCTGTGAATTATACTTCATTAAGCATGTAACCTGTAAGTTTTCCAGTCCCCGATGTATTAATAACCCTGGTTTTGAACGAGTGAAATGTTCGCATCCATTGCCGATTTTGGTATCGGGAAATAGTTCCAGTGTGTTTCGGTGGTGGCATTTTTGCAGAACCACGATTTTCCGTTGAATACGTTGCGGCCATCGGTCATTTTGAAACGGATCAGATCCTGACGGCGGTGATGTTCGCCTGCGAATTCCCAGGCCAGATCGTCGAGTAATCCTCCCAAAACGATGTCGGCTCCACCTTCGTTGGTGGCTATGTACGAAGCCGGATCCCAGTTGGCAAATCCTTCGCTTGTATATTCACGGTGTCCGTAATCATAGCGGCTTCCGCCTTTCAGCTGAGCAACGGTTCTGACCGCTTTAGCTGCAGAGTCGAACGAACGGGCACGAACCTGGGTGATGAGGTCTGCAGCGGTTTGTTCGTCGCGGCCAAGACGTAACAAACATTCGGCTTTGATAAACATGGCGTCAGCCAAACGGAAAAAAGCCACATCGTTGCCATAAGTTCCTTCGTCACCGGCCACAATTTCGCTTTTTACAAAACGGAAGCCTTCCTGCTGGTATGCACCCGGATTGTCGATAGAGTGAACGTTTTTGTTGTAGTTCAGAAAACCTTGCCCTGCCCAGTCGTCGGTATTGAATGGAATCGGATCACCCGACTGTGGAATTGTGTTTCCGCTGGCATCTTTTGTGGCGAATTTCTGAACACCACCAGTCCATGTATATTTCAAGCGGTTATCACCTTCTTCGTAGCTGTCGATAAACTGAGGAACAGCACAACTTCCGTTCCAGGGCGAACCTGTATAACCATAAGCTGCAGCACCTGCACCAACAAGGCATTTGTTAACCAGGTAGTTGTGACGTGCATTGGTAAAGTCAAGTGGCAAGGCAAAAATCACTTCAGGCGATTGTGAAATGTCTTCCCTGAAATTATCTGTATAATCCGGAGCCAGCGTGTAGCCACCATCTTTAATCACGGCTTCCACTTCGGCAAGTGCTTTTTCGTAATACGAATTGTCGCTTTTATTAAAATATGCATTGTAATTAAGGTATAACTTGGCTAAAACCATGTTGGCAGCAAAGCGGTTCGGATATCCAAAATGTTTTTCAGTTCCGAGTTCATCTTTTATTGCGTTGAGTTCTTCAACACAGAATGCAAAGATTTCTTCGCCTGAAACCTGTTTTGGTAAATAGCCGGCTTCGTGTTTTTGCGTTGTTTCGAGCGGAACATTGCGGAAAGCATCAAGCAGCACGTAGTAATTCAAAGCACGCATAAAACGCATTTCGGCCTGTGCCTGGCCTGTTTCGGGCAGTACGTCAAGACATTTATTGGCATATCCGATTCCAACATAGGCGTAGTGCCACAAACCTTCAATATGTCCCTGGCTTGGATTCCAGTTGTGTTTATGCATTGCAATGTAAAGGTCGCCCCAGCCAATGCCAATCCGTTTTGGTGTCATATAAGTGTCGGCGCACTCTTCCATTACATCGAAATAGCCATTCCAGCCCCAGTACAAAAACCTGAACTGTGCATAAACTTCGCCCATCATATAGCCGACAATTTCCGGATCGTTCACATCCACAGTTTCGTCAGTAAGATCACTGTAAACGGTTTCCGAGAGGTCGGTACACGAATTGATTGTCAATAATGCGCTTATTGCAACCGTGATAAATAAAAATTTATTGAGTTTCATATCATTCACTTTTAAAAGTTAACAGTAAGACCGAATGTATAAGACCGCACAGTAGGATATTTATCCCTGTCATCGATACCGGGAGCCAGGAAGTAGTTCGATACTTCGGGATCAAGGCCAGAGTAGCTGGTAATACAGAACAGGTTCTGTCCGGCAACATAAAGTCTGAGATTTTGAATGTATTTTTTTAACGAACCTGTAACCGGAACTGTATATCCGAGTGTGGCATTCGTAAGTTTTACAAAATCGCCTTTTTCAATGTGGTCGCTCCAAACACCCTGTTGCATCGAATTCGACAGTTTAACCATCATCTGTTCGCCTGTTTCAGGGTCGAGAACTGCTGCACCGGTTGCATCGATTGCAGGATACAGGTCGGCGGCTGTTTTTAAACGGTTGTAAGCAATGGAGTTGTTTTCGTAGAAACTGCGCTGAACATTCAGAATTTCAAATCCGAACTGCCCGGTAAACACAAGGTTCATGTCGAATCCTTTGTAACGGAATGAGTTGTTCCAGCCGGCATAAACCTGAGGCAACCCGTTACCCAATCGCTGACGGTTTTTTTCCTCGTTATATTTTGTGTCAAACTCTTTTACAGTCCATCCACCGTTTCCGTCAGCAACCTCAACAAGTACAAATCCGTCTTTGCTTACGCCAACCGAGCGGAGTCCCCAGAAATCACCTAAACGATGACCCACTTCCATGGCATGTGTTGGAACCGAAATCGGATCACTGACACCACCTGTTTCCACAAAATTGTCGGTTTTATAAAGGTCGTTCGATAAGCTGACCAGTTTATTTTCGTTGTGGGAGAGTGTTAAAGTTGTATTCCATTCAAATTCGGATGTTTTTACCGCAATGGCATTAATCATTACCTCTATCCCTTTGTTGCTCATTTCACCCACGTTGGCCATGGTCCATTCATACATGTTCGGCGGTACCGGAACGGCATAATCGTACAACAGGTCAACCGTTTTCTTTGAATAAACATCAATCGCACCATTGATTCTTGAGTTGAGAATTGCCCAGTCGAGACCAATATTGACCTCGCTTGTGGTTTCCCATTTCAAATCGGGATTCGGGTTTTGGCCAACAATCAGCGATGGTGTCCATTCACCGTCTTTGCTGAGGTGTTTGCCATATGGATCATATGTATAAGTAACAAGCGAACGGTAAGAATCTCCCGGAATTACACCTGTAACACCATAACCTGTGCGGAGTTTCAGGTTCGACAGCCAGGTTGCATCTTCCATGAAACTCTCGTTGCTGATGGTCCAGCCCAGCGAAACTGACGGGAATGTTCCCCATTTGTTGTTTTCACCGAATTTGGAGGATCCTTCGTGGCGAACACTTACCAACGCATTGTAACGGTTGTTGTATCCATAACTTACGCGACCAAAAAATCCGATGAGTGTATTGTCGTTTTTATACGATCCCATGGTGGCCCGTCTTTTTTCATCGGTCAGGTATGTACCCTGCGAAAGGTCGTTGTACAAATAAGATTCAGATGGGAAATTTGAGTTTCCTGCACTGAATCCATCGTAAACATTATAAAGATAACTGTAACCTGCAAGAGCAGAGAAGCGATGTTCGCCGATGTTCAGGTTATATTTTGAAGTCAGCTCAAGATTATCGCTTCTGCCATTCGATGATGATTTGCTTGCACTTCCCCTGGTACTCGGAACAGCACGGGTCTGGTCGTTCGGGTCTTTTGCTTTCATCGTATAAAACTCGCTTGTATAGTAGTTTTGCGATGTTGATGTACCTTCACGGCGCGACAACATCAGGTTGGTTTGCCAGCCTTTTATGGGTTCCAATGTGATATTACCGGTAATGCGTGCAGTGTTCGACCGTGTGTCACCAATCAGTTCATTCTGAATGGCAACAGGGTTATAATACTGAAAGCGGTTGTATTCCTCGTAGTAGTCTCCATCTTCGTGATAAACAGGTGAAGAAGGATTGCGTATTAAAGCCTGACGATATACGTATGCATTGTTGTTGTTGGTGTTTTTGTGTGTGGAATATAGTACGTTAATATTGAACTTTAATATATCGTTCAATGCATACTGGTTGAAATCGAGCTGTGCTTTCAGATTGTTGTTATCACTGTAACGCATGATACCTTCTTCGTCGGTATAGGTTACGTTTGCCGAGTAGCTTGATTTTTGCGAACCGCCTTCCAGGCTCAGTGAGTGGTTTTGTGCATAACCGGCTTCGCGTGTAACACCTTTCAGCCAGTCGGTATCGTATCCTTCGTATTCAAAATTGGTAAGCCCGTAAATTACATCATGGGTATCCATGAATTCGGCTGTTTTATACCAGTTCGAAAAGGATAAATAGCTCGAATAGGTTGCACTGGCTGCCGATTCACGTTTGCCTGATTTGGTGGTGATAAGAATCACACCATTGGCACCCCTCGTACCATAAATAGCTGCTGCAGAAGCATCTTTCAGAACATCAATTGACTCAATGTTTTCAGGCGCAACGGTAGTCAGCGAGCCTTCAATACCATCCACAAGCACCAGCGGCGAAACACTTCCTTTGATTGTAGTGATACCACGGAGCATGATGCTTGAAGTGGCATTCGGGTCGCCTGAAGATTTGGTGATGCTCAGACCGGCAATTTTACCTTTTACAAGTTCAGCGGCATCGTTGATTTTTCCCATCGAAAAATCTTCTGATTTTACACTTGCCACCGCACTGGTAACATCACCCTTACGTTGTGTGCCATAACCAATGGCAACCACTTCGTTAAGACCGATTGCTTCCACTGCAAGCGTTACATTCAGCACACTCTGGCTGCTTACACTTACTTCCTGGGTTTTATACCCGATATAGGAGAATCTCAGGATATCTCCCGATTGAGCTTCGATGGAATATTGTCCATCAAGGTTGGTTGCAGTTCCCCGGGTTGTTCCTGTTATCAGAACAGTAACTCCCGGAATAGATTTGCCTGTTTCATCGAAAACCGTTCCGGTAATTTGCTTTTTCTGGGCAAACAACGTTACCGGAGCCATTAACAGAAACAAAAAATACCATAACAATTGTGTTTTTTTTGATAGAATAGATTTCATTTCACATTGTTTTACTTGAATTAATTTTTACCGGCATTCTGCGCTGATACAGCCATCCGGCCTGGTTGATTGTTATTATTTATTTAAATGATTACATAATTCAACCCGGAATGATTAAATAACCGGGCAGTTGATTTTTACAGCAGATTGGATTGACAGCAGGATTTTTACTTCATAAGCATTCATTTTGATTAGTACTGATTTTAAATTCCAAACGATTACTGAATGATTAAAATTCAATCAAATATCGTTTTGCCAAGTAAGCTGGAATTGTTCTCTCTGACCATCACGGATGTTCAGAAAAGTAGTACAAACGTCAAATTAACACTTTTGTAAAAATCTGATAATCTTATTTTTCGAAGTATTGGGAAGGAGAAGTGCCAAAAAATTCCTTAAACCGCCGGGTAAAGTAGTTGGGACTTGTGAAACCGGTGCGATAAGCTGCCTCCGAAATATTGCAGGTGCCATCGGCAATCAGTTTTACCGCCTCCCGCAACCGGATTGACCGGATAAATTCGGTTGCCGAACAGCCGGTGAGGTTTTTCAGTTTCAGATGAAGCAGTGTCCGGCTGATGCCGATTTCCTGTATAATGAAAGTAACATCGAGGTCGGGTTTGTCGATGTGTTGCCTGATGAGTTTTGTAATCCTGTCAATCAGTTCACGGTCCGATTCGGTTGTGGCGGCTTCGGTTGGAAGCATATAAATATCCGATCTGAATCGTTCGATGAGGTTCTTTCTCGTGGTAAGGATATTGTCAATCATCTTACTAAGGATGTGCGGAAAGAATGGTTTTTCGATGTAATAATCGGCGCCGGTTTTCAGTCCTTCATATTCATTTTCCTCGCCGCTTTTTGCCGTAAGCAGAATGATGGGAATGTGCGAGGTTTTGATGTCGCTTTTCAGTTTTCGGCACAAATCAAGGCCGTTAATTCCCGGCATCATCACATCGCTGATGATCAGATCGGGAATATGATTTTCAATTTTTTCCAGTCCTTCATCGCCATTTACCGCGGTAATCACCTCAAAACTATCTTTCAGCATTTCAGAGATAAAACCCAGTAATTCGACATTGTCATCAATTACAAGTACCACGGGATTTTTCCCCGAAGTAAACGGGGCATCTTTTACAATTCCGGCAATTTCAGCATCCCCGGTTGTGTTCAGTTCGGGCATGAATTGCGTCTGGCCCGGTACAATTTCATGGACTTTGTAATTGTTTTCCGAAACCGGAATTCTTACCATGAAAACTGAGCCTTTTCCTACTGTGCTTTCCACTTCAATTGTTCCGCGGTGCAGCTTTACCAGGCTGTTTACAAAGGCGAGCCCGATTCCCGAGCCGTTCTGATTCACAACACCCAGTTCTTCCTTGTAAAACATCTCAAAAATCTTCTCTTTTTTTCCGGGCTCAATTCCAACACCGGTATCCGAAACCTCGATAAAAAGCACCTGGTTTTCTGTATTTTCCTCATCCTGAAGTTTTATCCCAACTTTTACCTTGCCGTCTTTCCCGGTAAATTTCAATGCATTCGATATCAGGTTTATCAGGATGTTTTCGAGTTTCATCCCGTCAATCCAGATATCCTTGTCGAGATTTTCAGTTTTGAATTTGAGGTGGATATCTTTTGCTTTGGCTGAACCTTCAAACGATTCTCGAATGTCGTCAACCAGTTTTACAATGTTTTGCCGGCTCACCCGTAAAATCTCCTTCCCGCTTTCAATCTTTCTGAATTCGAGCAGTTGGTTGATGAGGACCAACAGGCGGTGCGCATTGTTTTTGATGCCTTTCATCTTTTTCATCAGACCGGGAGTTAACTGTTCTTCCTCAAGAACTTTTGTGAGCGGCCCAATGATAAGCGTGAGTGGTGTGCGCAATTCGTGCGAAACATTCGTAAAAAATTCAAGCTTGAAATTGTTGATTTCAGTTACATACTCTTTTTCGCGCCGTTCCATTTCAGCCAGCGCTTTCGATTTCTGAATACGCGTGGCAACACTGTAAAAACCGATGAGTATCAGAATAATTATGAATATGTAAATCATAAAACCCCAGTTCGACAACCAAAATGGTGGTTCAATAATGATTTTGAGCGAATTAGTTTCGCCGGGCCATGCCGAAACATTTGTCGATGCTTTTACATGAAAAGTATATTCGCCGGGACTCAGGTTGGTGTAGGTGGCAAAATCACGATTCCCCGTGTAGTTCCAGTCTTCTTCGAAACCTTCGAGATAATAAGCGTACTGGCATTTTCCACCGCTTTGAAAGCTTAGACCTGAAAACTCGATGGTAAAAACATTTTGTTTGTGTCTGAGTTTTACCACCGGGTTTTGGTTCAATGATTTTGTCAGCACACCACCAGATCCCGGAACAACCGGCTGGTTAAACAATTGCATGCCCCTGAAAACCACATTCAGCGCTTTTTCCTTGCTTTTGCGGCTGTTCTGGTTAAACGAAATCATGCCGTTATTTCCACCGAAATAAATATTTCCCTGCGAATCTTTATACGATGCCCTGAAATTAAACTGTTCGAATGGCAATTCCGATTCGCGGTTAAAAAGCAATATTTCTTTTGTTTCGGGATTGAAATTCACCAGACCTTTGTTTCCGGTCACCCAGAAAGTGCCATCGTCGGCCTGTTCCAAACTGAAAATCCAGGAAAAGGGAAATCCGGATTTTTCGTTGAACTGCATTTTTTCACCGGTTGCAGGATCATAACAACACAATCCCTGCAGGCAATCGCCAATCCAGACGCGGTTTTTTTTATCGGTTGTAACAAAATTGATGTGTTTCAGAAATGCAAATTCTTCCAGATGGTTTATTTTTTTTGTTGATTTATTGTATGAGAAAACACCGGCTGTTGATGAAAACCAAAGCAGATTTCCTCCGTCGTGAACACATTCAACCTGCACCCCGGCAAAAGTTTCGGGCTGAAAAAGCGTTATTTTTTTTGAATTGATATTATAAACCGAAACCCCCGAAGTTGTTGTAATAAAAATAGAATCGCCCGAACGGACAAGTTTATAAACGTTGTTGGCCGGCAGGTTGGGCTCGTTTAGCTGGTTGATGTAACTGAAACGGCCGGTTGAAATATCGAGAATATTAATACCACCGGTGTAGGTTCCGATCCAGAGTTTATTGGTGGTTTCGAAAAGCAGGCAATGTACATTGTTAAACGACAGGCCACCCGGTGAACTTTCGAATCGTTGAATCTGGCCCGTTTTCCTGTCAATCCGGTTAACACCCCTGTCTTCCATTCCAAGCCAGATGTTGCCGTTGTTGTCTTCCGATATTGAACTGACCGCATTTCCACCAATGTGATAGTCGCCGGTGCCAGCCTGCCAAACCCTGAAAAACTCTTCTTCACTGTTCCAAAAATTAATTCCGCCGAAATAGGTTCCCAGCCACATGTTTCCGTCCCTGTCGCAGAAAATATCGTAAATTGGGTTGGTGTTCAGCCCGTCGGGGTTGTGAATATCATATTGATAATAATCGAATGTTTCTGTATAAGGCGACCAGATGCAAAGCCCGTTTTCTGTACCTATCCAAACCCTTCCCTGGTGGTCTTCGGCTATCGAATGCACCATATTGTGTAAAAGATATTGCCCACCGGATTTTTTTGCGGAGTAATAAACCGAACTTCCACTGTTCAGGTTCATTTTATATAAACCGTTTTCAGTGGTTCCCAGCCACACATGGTTATTCTGGTCGGTATAAAAAATGGTGACGTCAGTCCCTGTAATTCCGTCGGGCAAATTAAAAGTACGTTGTAATTTATTACCCAGGTCGAAAACCAACATCAGATTACTTTTTGTGAGTGCAACAATTTTGTTGTTGTTCTCCCTCAGATTGATGATTTTCAAGTGGTTTTCAGGCTCCTGAAAATCAATAACTTTTGAAACCGGAATAATCTCATCTGAGTTGTTTTTCTGCAAACGGACTTCATCGCCGCCAATCAGCCAGATGCCGGATGCTGAATATTGCAGGTCGGTAATTTTTCCTGAATTATTTAGTTGTGTGTGTTTTCTGAAACACTCCGCTTCATAATCGAAATAATAATAAACACTGTCGGTGGTGACAGTTATCAGGATTGAGTCGTTAAAACTGAAAATGTTTGTACTCCACAAATCAATACGTACACCGTTGTCATCAAGTGCTTTGAATGTTTTGAAATATTGTCCGTCGAAACGACAGATCGAACTTCGTGCAGCAGCCCAGATAAAACCATATTTGTCCTGGCTGAGACTTCTGACGTATGACGATGGGAGTCCATCGTCGTTGGTAAAATGAAGAAATTTTAATTCGCCGGTTTTTGAAAAAGCAGAAACCGAACTGAAAGTCAACAGGATAAAAAGCAAAAGTTTTATGCTGAAATTCATGCTATCCGGCTTCAATCGTTTTGTTAATCTGCTGGTTGCAGATTATTTTTCATAAACCCATAGTTTCCATTCCGGGTTTTCACGCATTCTGCGGTTTAATTCGTTATAAGCCTCTGATTCAGAATTGAAGGATGCAATACCTACCAGGAAAACTTTTCCTTTTTGCCCAAGAAGTCTTCCTTCAATTCCTTTGCTTTTTAATTGCTCAATAAACTTAACTGCATTTTCTTCATTTTTAAAGCCACCTCCAATCAGATGATACTGCGTTGCCGAAATAACCGCCGGTGGCTGAGAAATGGCTGAAGTTACATCAGGCTTAATACTGTCGGGTTTTGCTGTAACCTGCTGAACCTGTTCTTTTTTTATCTCCTGCGATAATTGGTTGTTATTGTCGGGAACCTGTTTTTTATTGCTCAAAAAGAAAAATAAAGCTACCGCAATTACCGCTACGACCAACAAAATCCATAACCAGACAAAATTTCCCCGTTTTTTTGTTTCAGCTATAACTTCCGGATTTTCTTCATAATCAGCTTTTTTAAACTTTTGCAGATCAGCATTTTCGGGTTGAGGGCTTTCAACGGGAGAATTTTCAGTTACAATCTGGCCGACTTCAACAGATTCTTCTACTGAGTTTTCCACAGCGGTTTTTTCTTCCGCTACAGGCTCCTCATTGTTGGTTATTTCTTCAGGCGTTTCAACCACATCTTCGAGTGAAACAGGTTGGTAACCAACCTGTGTAATCAGGTTTTCTGTCTGATAATGCATGAATTGAATGATTCCGTTTTCGTCGTACGAAAACTCACCCAATTCGCCGAAAATAACTTTTTCACCTTTGTCAAGCTGTAAAATTATTTTTGCAGTGGCTCTTTCAATCCGTTTGAAAGCATCGTCGTAACTGATTTTTTTTGCCCTTGCAATCTGCATGGCCAGCAGATTGTCGTTATTCTTTATCTGTGGAAAAAATTTCAGTTCTTTTCCCGGGGGAATAATTTCGTTTTCTTTGATAACTGCCGGTTTATATACCGAAATAAATGCTCCGAATCCCGGAATAATCACAGTATCGTTATCTGAAAGTAAAGCTGTTATGTAACTTGTCAGGTCCACGTTATTAATGTTTTAACTGGCTGTAAAGGTAGAAAAACATCGTTTTGTGCGCTATTTCTGCAGTAAGAAGTTGGTAAAATTATCTTGTGTCAGACTATTTTCTGGTGCGGCACGTTTAAATTATTTAATTTTACAACTTCAAATAAATCAGAAATATGGCAGATTTAATAATGGTTACGGGAGGAACCGGTTACATTGGTTCTCATACGGTTGTGGAGTTACAACAATCGGGTTTTGATGTGATAATCGTGGATGATCTTTCCAACTCAGGAATAGAAGTACTGGATAGTATTGAGCAAATTACCGGAACCAGGCCTTTGTTTGAACAATTCGATCTGGCTGATCGGGACAAAACAACTGATTTTTTTGCACGAAACAGAGGGATTAAAGCAATCATTCATTTTGCCGCCTTTAAAGCTGTAGGCGAATCGGTGCAAAAACCGCTGGCTTATTATCGCAATAACCTTGTTTCGCTGATGAACCTGCTCGACAACCAGATCAGGCACAAGATTGAAAATATCGTTTTTTCATCGTCGTGCACGGTTTACGGCCAGCCCGATGTTTTGCCGGTTACCGAGCAAACTCCCCGGAAAGATGCTGAGTCGCCTTATGGAAATACAAAACGTATTTGCGAGGATATTTTGCACGATACAATTGCGGCAAACGAGCAGCTAAAAGGTATTTCGCTCCGGTATTTTAATCCGGTTGGAGCGCACCCGTCGGCGCTGATTGGTGAACTGCCACTGGGTGTTCCGCAAAACCTGGTGCCTTTTATCACACAAACAGCCGCCGGTTTGCGCGGCGAGCTGAAAGTATTTGGCAACGATTACAATACACCCGATGGTTCGGCAGTCCGCGATTATATTCATGTTGTGGATTTGGCAAAAGCGCATGTAATTGCCATTGAAAGACTTTTGAAGGCAAAAAACAAAACAAATTATGAAGTGTTTAATTTGGGTACTGGTACCGGGCTTTCAGTGCTCGAAATTGTTACAGGTTTTGAACGGGCAACCGGTGTAAAACTAAATTATCGCATAGTGGAAAGAAGAGCCGGTGACATCGAAAAAATATGGGCCGATACAACTTATGCCAACGAGGAACTTGGCTGGAAAGCTGAAAAAGAACTGGATGAAACGCTGCTTTCGGCCTGGAACTGGGAGAAAAAAGTAAGAGGAATTAAATAAATAATAAATGAAAACCATCCTTATCACCGGCGGAGCCGGATTTATCGGGTCGCACGTGGTGCGGCTTTTTGTAAATAAATATCCTGAATATAAAATTGTCAATCTCGATAAACTGACATACGCAGGCAACCTGAACAATTTAATCGATGTGGAAAATAATCCCAATTACGAATTTGTAAAAGGCGACATTGTTGACAGTGAGTTTATTCAGAAATTATTTGCCGAAAAACAGTTCGATGGGGTGATCCATCTTGCTGCCGAATCGCATGTTGACCGGTCGATTTCGAACCCGACCGAGTTTGTTTTTACCAACGTGATTGGTACAGTAAACCTGCTGAATGCCGCCAAAACCATTTGGAAAGACAATTTTGAAGGGAAAAAATTCTATCATATTTCTACTGACGAAGTTTATGGTTCACTGGGCGAAGAAGGCATGTTCACCGAAGAAACAAAATATGACCCGCACAGTCCGTACTCGGCGTCAAAAGCCAGTTCCGATCATTTTGTACGCGCTTATCTCGATACTTTTGGTGTTCCGACTGTAATTTCAAACTGCTCAAACAATTATGGTTCTTTCCAGTTTCCCGAAAAGCTGATACCATTATTTATTCACAACATTAAAAACAACAAACCTCTCCCGGTGTACGGCAAGGGCGAAAATGTGCGCGACTGGCTGTGGGTTGTCGACCATGCAAGGGCTATCGATGTTATTTTTCACCAGGGCAAAGTGGGCGAAACCTACAATATTGGTGGTTTTAATGAGTGGACAAACATCGCGCTCATAAAACTGATGTGCCGGAAAATGGATGAAAAACTGGGCCGACCGGCAGGAGAATCGGAAAAACTGATTACTTATGTGAAAGACCGCGCCGGTCACGATTTGCGTTATGCTATTGATGCCACAAAAATCAAACGCGAACTGGGTTGGGAACCTTCGCTGCAGTTTGAAGAAGGAATTGAAAAAACCATTGACTGGTACCTCGAAAATACAGATTGGCTTGAAAATGTAACCTCGGGCGACTACCAAAAATACTATGAGCAACAGTATGTGAAAAGGTAAGAAGGCGAAGATTTAGGCAAAGGCAAAAGAAAAAATTCAGGTAAAATGGTAATGTTTAATAAATTGAAAAATAAACAGGTGAAAATTTCCTGTATGGATTTTTATTCTATCTTTGCGCCACATTTTTAAAAAATAAGTATGTCAGTAAAAATGAGACTAGCGCGGCATGGCCGCAAAAGGTATGCTTACTACCACATTGTGGTGGCAGATAGCAGGGCGCCACGGGATGGCAGGTACATTGAATCTATCGGAACTTATAATCCGAATTCAAATCCTGCTACTATCAATCTCGATTTTGACAAAGCTTACGACTGGCTTACAAAAGGCGCACAACCAACCGACACCGTACGTGCAATTTTGTCGTACAAAGGTGTGCTCTACAAAAAACACCTCATGGGTGGTGTTAAAAAAGGTGCATTCGATTTAGCTGAAGCTGAAAGAAAACTCGACGCATGGATGACCGAAAAAGATGCCAAAGTTCAGGCAAAAATCGATCGTCTTGCTGCCGATGCCGACAAGGAATTCAAAAAACAGTTTGCAGCCGAAGTAAAAGTGAAAGAACAGAAAGCAGCCGCCATTGCAGCGAAAAACGCTGAACTGGCTGCAGAAGCACAAGCCGCAAAAGAAACTGAAGCACAGGAAGAAGCTCCTGCCGCTGAAGCTCCTGCCGAAGGTGCTGAATCTTAACGGAAAATCAACAATGTAAAATAAAACCATCTGCCGCAAGGCAGGTGGTTTTTTTGTTTCTGAAAAACCGAAAACATTATCTTTGCTTTTATGGAAACCATACCTAAAATTGATTGCGAAAAAATTGGGTACTTCAGAAAAACCCACGGAGTGCAGGGACAACTTGTGCTTGAATACGAAATTCAGTATGAAACAGCCATTGAAGAATGTAACCGGTTGTTTGTGGAAATTGATGGATTACTTGTCCCTTTTTTTATTACAGAAAATGGATTCAGGTTCAAAGGGGCTGACTCGGCAATTGTTACGTTGGCTGACGTAAATACCGAAAAATATGCCAAACGGTTGGTTGGGGCGGCTGTGTATCTTTTAAAATCGGAAGTGGAAGTTGATACTGAATTTGAAATAAGTAATCTGAAAGGTTTTGTTGTAATCGACGAAACGCTGGGCGAGCTTGGCAAAATTGAATTTATCGATGATTATTCCGGAAATATTGTACTGACCATTGATTATAATGGCCGCGAACTGTTGGTGCCGTTTAATGAAGATTTTCTGGTGGAGTTTAATGCCGAAGAGAAAGTTATAAAACTCGATTTACCCACTGGGTTGGTTGATACTGAATAACTTTTTAGAATCCTGTCATCTTTTCCAAAGTTTAAAACTTTGGAAAGTTGCAGATTTTTTAATTTTTCTGACTTTTCTGCCAAATGTGTAACTTCAATCAAATTTCGTCGTCATTTATTCGTTTTATATTAAAATATTCAGGTAGAAACAATTAAACAAATTTATTATGAGAAACAAAATCAGCTTATTAACCCTTCTTTTGGTGGCAGTTCTTGTTAGTTCAACAGTATCGGCAAAAGAAGAAGTTCGCGAAGTATCTGCATTTTCCAAAGTTTCGCTTCGCATTTCGGCCAAGGTTTACTTAACCCAGGGTGAAAAACAAAGTGTCAGGGTAATTGCCGAACCGGAAACTTTAGAGGAATTAATTACCGAAGTGAAAGACAGGTCGCTTGTAATCAGGTATCCCAACAACACATTTTTCAGAAACTGGAATCCGGGGAAAGTGGAAATTTATATTACAGTTCCCGAAGTTGAGGGACTTTCGGTTTCCGGCTCCGGCGACATTCTTTCCGAAAGTATCAAATCAAGAATAATCGATTTTGCGGTTAGCGGAAGCGGAAATATCGAAATTGAGAACCTGTCTGCAGAAAAAGTGGATGCTGGAATTTCGGGATCTGGTAACATCAGGCTGAAAAGCGGTGGTGTGGCGAATGAATTGCGAGCAAGAATTTCGGGTTCAGGGAATGTGGATGCCGGCGGGTTTGAAGCGCAGAATGTTGATGTACAAACATCAGGATCAGGTAATTGTCACGTTATTTCAAATGGGGCGTTAAACGTTAGGGTTTCAGGATCAGGAAGTGTGTATTACAGCGGGAATCCTTCTATCGATTCATCAATTTCAGGATCGGGGAAGGTGAGAAAAAGATAAAAGAGCTACATAAATAAAATGAAGCCGGTGTTTTCATCGGCTTTTTTTTTGTATTCATACTGAACATGCATCCAAATAATTTAACTAAATTTCAGGCAAAAAAAAGATAACCTAAAAAATTGAAATTATGGGAATGTTAAAGGAATTCAAGGAATTTGCCATGCGTGGCAATGTTATCGACCTGGCTGTCGGTGTTGTAATTGGCGGCGCTTTTGGAAAAATTGTTGCCTCATTGGTGGCCGATGTGATTATGCCACCGATTGGCTTGTTGGTTGGGGGTGTTAATTTCACTGATCTGAAACTGGAAATGAAGCCTGCAGAAGTAATTGACGGAGTTGAAAAAGCAGCCGTAACATTGAATTATGGCAATTTTCTACAGGTAACTTTTGATTTTATCATTGTGGCATTTGCCATTTTTATGTTTATCAAGTTAATTAACAAACTTAACCGTAAGAAAGAGGAGGCACCCGCTGCACCTGCTGCTCCTCCTGAACCCACAAAAGAAGAAGTACTTTTAACTGAAATCCGCGATTTGCTGAAAACAAAATAATCGGAAAATATTTTGATACTGAAAAGCTGTTCTTCGGTTGGGGAACAGCTTTTTTTATTTTCTGATGATTTCGATTTGTCCCCCGGCACCCAACTTTATAATCGATGATGGTTGCGCAGGAGTATTGTCGTTTTGTCGATATTCAACAATGTAATCTACCTGTTTTTTTATTTCTTCAGGAATTTCAGCAAAAACTGCCGGCGATTTTTCACCGCTGATGTTAGCCGAAGTGGAAACAAGCGGCCTGCGAAAACGCTGCAACAATTGGCTCGTAAAAGCTTCTTTTGTAAACCTGATGCCAATGCTGCCATCATCGGCAACCAGGTTTTTCGCCAGGTTTTTGGCTCCCGGGTAAATTACAGTCAGCGGAGTAGTGGAAACGTCAATCAGGTCCCAGGCTATTTCGGGAACTTCGTTAATATAACGGTCTAAAAGAGCCGGATTTTCCATCAGCACCAGCATGCTTTTACTATCGGCGCGTTTTTTTATATGGTAAATACGTTGTACGGCATCTTCATTGGTGGCATCGCATCCAAGCCCCCAAATTGTATCAGTCGGGTAAAGAATAATACCTCCGTTTTTCAATACTTCCAGTGCTTTCTTAATATCTTCTGTCATCATTAAATTTGAATTGTATTGTATAAAAGGGCCATTTTTACAGCAAAGTCTTTTGAGTTAAATAAACTGGCGCGTTCAAAACCTTTTTCTATCCATTTGATCCGCTCTCTATAGTCTTCCAGAAAAATCTTCATGTTTTCCACCAACCCGTCAATATCCCCCGGTTCACACAGGAGTGCTGCACCGCCGGCAGTTTCGGGCAACACCGATACATTTGACGTAATTACCGGGCATCCGCTTGCCATCGATTCGATAACCGGCAACCCGAATCCCTCGAACAGCGAGATATAAACCGAACACGCTGCCATTTTATACAAAGCGGCGAGCTCTTCCTCCTGAAGATTGTGCAGGAAAATAACTTGTTTTTCAAGTTTATTTTCGGCGATGAACTGGTCGAGTTTATTTTTGTAAGATTGTTGTTTCCCAATAAAAACAACCTGGTTGTTGAATTTCCCTTTTTGAAGTGCTTTCAGAATGGCAAGCTGATTTTTGCGCGGTTCAAGCGTTCCCACACTCAAAATAAAATCGGGCCGCAGCGAATATTTTTCCAAAAGTTTTTCTCCCAATGAAATATCAGGATTAAAAAAAACACCGGACACAGGCTGGTAAATAATTTCGATTTTTTCGGGATTCAAACCAAAAAAGCGGATAATATCATCTTTAGTTTGCTGACTGATGGCAATAATCTTATTTGCCGACTGACAGGCATATTTTACTTTGCTGTAATAAATTTTCCGGTCGATATAGGGATAAAAACCCGGGAAACGCAGAAATATCAGATCATGAATGGTTACTATTGATGGAATACCGGTTTTGTGAATCCCTTTTGGGAGTTCATTGCTCAATCCGTGAAACAAGCTGATTTTGTGTTTTTTATACCGGTTTACACCAAAATTTCTCCAAACCGGGCTGAAGATTTTTGCAAGCGATTTTTCAGGTGAATAAATTTCGAACCGTTCCTGCTCTTTTAAAAGATGGGTTTTTATTTCGGGCGTGTACAAAACAAGTTGATATTCGTTGGAATGCAAATATAAGGCATTCAACAGGTTCCGGCTGTAATTGCCAAGTCCTGAAGCGTTCACAAATGCACGTTTTGCATCAAATCCGATTCTCATTCAATAACGTTAAAAGGCGAAAATACAAAAAAGGCCGGAATTTAATTTCCAGCCTTTCTGAATATTTAATTCTGAAATAGTTACACATTAAAATCCTTTAATCCTTCGAAATCGAGGGTGATAAAAAGATCGTCAATTGTTTCCGAGCGACGAATCTGCACCACTTCTCCGTTTTCCCTTAAAAGCAGTTCGGCAGAGCGCAGTTTCCCATTGTAGTTGAAACCCATTGAATGCCCGTGCGCACCGGTATCGTGAATCACCACGATATCATCAGCGTGAAGTTCGGGTAAAAGGCGGTCGATGGCAAATTTGTCATTGTTTTCACAAAGCGAACCGGTTACATCATAAACAACTGTTCCGGGAACATTCTCCTTGCCGGCAACCGTAATGTGGTGGTAAGCGCCGTACAATGCAGGGCGCATCAGGTTCGACATGCAGGCATCCAGCCCGGCAAACTTTTTAAAGGTACTTTTTATATGGCGCACTTTAGTAACCAGATAGCCATATGGTCCGGAAATCATCCGGCCCGATTCGAAGAAGATTTTCAGCGGGGCAAGACCGTTGGCAACAATCATTTCTTCGTACAATTTTTTAATCCCGGCACTCACGTATTCAAGGTCAACTGGTTTTTGTTCCGGCCGGTACGGAATGCCAATTCCACCGCCCAGGTTGGCAAATTCAATGTTGATACCGGTTTTTTCTTTAACTTCAATGATCAGTCTGAACAGAATTTCAGCGGTTTCAATAAAATAGTCAGAATCCAGCTCGTTGGAGGCAACCATTGTGTGAACGCCAAAATGTTTCACCCCTTTTTCCTTCAGCATTTCATAGCCTTCAATCATCTGCTCGTGTGTGAAACCATATTTGGCTTCTTCCGGATGACCGATTATCAGGTTCCCCTGTTTCAGGTCGCCGGGATTGTAACGCATACAAATGGTTTCGGGCAAACCGAGATTTTTTTCGAGGTATTCAATATGAGAAATGTCGTCGAGATTGATTATTGCACCCAGATCCATTGCCATTTTGAACTCGCTCAGCGGGGTGTCGTTTGAGGTAAGCATAATTTCGTCGCCGCTCATACCTACCCTGCGGGCAATTTCGAGCTCGGTTTCCGAACTGCAGTCAATACCAAAACCCTCTTCCCTGAGAATCTTCATCAGGTAAGGATTTGGTGCTGCTTTTATGGCATAGTATTCCTTAAAACCTTCGTTCCACGAAAATGCCTTTATAAACCTGCGGGCATTTTCGCGCATGGCTTTTTCGTCGTAAATGTGAAACGGGGTAGGGTAAACAGCGATTATTTTTTCAAGCTGTTCTTTTGAAAAAGGAATACTTTTCGTTGTCATAGTAAATAATATTTCTGTAAAGGATTGCAAATGTACAATTAAACCCCAAAAATTGTAGAATTGTTCTGAATAAGAAAGGAAAAGTTGAGTTTAATTAACCTTGCAGCATCAACTCAATCAGTAACTTCAAAAGATAATGCAGTAAATAATATTACCACATATTTTTATTTCAACACGATGCTCATCGCTGCCTTAATTCCATCTGCCGCACTCGAAATTATTCCGCCTGCGTAACCACTTCCTTCGCCCACCATAAACAGGTTTTCAAATCCATCCACCTTGCCGTTGGGTTCGCGGATTACCTGGATGGGTGATGAGGTTTTACTTTCAAACCCAAGTAAAATGCCGTTTTCAAAACCACGCATTTTGTGCATAAAATCGGCCAGTCCGGCTTGCATGGCAGGAACAATTTTTTTAGGCAGCAGTTCCCAAAGCGGAGCCTGAATCAATCCTAACGGATAACTGCTGCGAAGTTTTGATTCTGAAAGTTTTGTTTTCATGAAATCCCTGATACTGCAGGCAGGTGCTTTATAACCACCTGAAAAACTGTAAAATGATTCTTCATACTTTTCCAGAACTGAAAGTGCATCCAGCGGTGAAACAGTTTTTCCGGCGAGTTCGTCGGGATGAATTCCGGCCACACAGGCGGCATTGGCAAAAGTGCCGCCACGACTGTAAAAACTCATTCCGTTTACAATATTTGTTTTTTCGTAGGCAGCTGCCGGAACCACAATTCCGCCCGGGCACATGCAAAACGAGAAAACCTGGTGTTGTCCGTCGGCCGGTGAAGTCAGCCTGTATTCAGCGGCTTTCACACCTGGCAATTGTGGTTTGCCCCACTGCGCGATATTGATGATTTCCTGCCGATGTTCCATACGGCTGCCAATGGCAAAGTTTTTTGTGCGGAATGGCACCCCATGGCCAATCAGCATTCTGAAAGTTTCGTAAGCCGAATGGCCGGTAGCCAGAAAAAGTGCATCAGCAGGAAAGTTTCCATTTGAAGTTACCACCTCTTGTATTTTCGAATTTTTTACAACAATGTCAGTCAGCAATGTTTCAAAAAGAATTTTTCCACCCAGGTTTTCGAAACTGTTTCTGAGATTTTGCACAATTTTCCGCAGGTTGTCGGTGCCAAGATGCGGGTGTGCCATGTATTCGATTTCGGCCGGAGCGCCCGCTTCGACATAACTTGAAAGGATAAATTTCTTTTCGAGCGAAATGTGTTTTGAGCGCGAGGTAAGTTTTCCGTCAGAAAAAGTTCCGGCGCCG
This sequence comes from Draconibacterium sp., assembly GCA_036735485.1. GTDB lineage: Bacteria > Bacteroidota > Bacteroidia > Bacteroidales > Prolixibacteraceae > Draconibacterium. Next base: position 28,655 of record DAINOH010000034.1, read on the forward strand.
CCCTCGCCAAAAGCGTAATTATTTTGCGGGTCAAAATTGCCGGTTCGTTCAAAATTCAGGATTGATTTGCCACGTTTCTGAACATCGGAACCCCGTTCGAGAATGGTTACCTCAAAACCTGCTTTCTGCAAAACAAAAGCAGCAAACATACCGGCGGGGCCGCTGCCAACCACCACAATTTTTTCAGTTCTTTTTTTGAATGGGATTCTCATCGTTTCAGATTCAATTTGTTCTCCGTTTTTTATCTCCGGCGAACTGACCACCACCTGAACCAGCCAGTGAATATTGGCTTTGTTGCGGGCGTCAAGGCTTTTATTTTCAATTTGTACCGAAAAATCATTGATACGGAGTTCGCGGGCAACCCGGTTTCTGAGCATTTCATCACTGAAATCGGTCGGCAGTTTAAACGACAATTTTTTTATTCCCATCTTCTGAATTGCTTTGACCGTCAAAAATATAGAAACAGTAGTTGAATAGAAACAGTTTGATCAATTTTATAAAAATTACCTCGATGAACTTTTAGCATGTAACTAAATTAAAATTCAGGCGTCACATAGACATCTTTTTAAAAGGTAAAAAACCGGTCCGGGGTCAGAATTTTACAGTTCACACCTTTATTTCGGTTGTTTATCGAAAAAAAGAAGGTGTTTAGAGCAGAAAAACAGAATTTTAACAACGAAAACAGAAACAGCCAAAACAATTTTACAATGATCAGTCTGAGTAATATTCACAAATCGTATGCAATGGGCAACAACTCGTTGCACGTTCTGAAAGGAATCAATCTTCAAATCGAGCAGGGAGAATTTGTGTCCATCATGGGTTCTTCGGGTTCAGGTAAATCAACTTTGCTGAATATTTTAGGTATTCTCGATAATTATGACGAGGGGACCTATCATTTGAACGGCAAACTTGTAAAAAACATGTCGGAAAAACAGGCAGCCAAACTTAGAAACGAGTTGCTGGGTTTTGTATTCCAGTCATTCAATCTTATTTCGTTTAAAAATGCCATGGAAAATGTGGCGCTTCCATTGTATTACCAGGGAGTGAGCCGCAAAAAAAGGAATAAGATTGCACTGGAATACCTCGATAAAATGGGATTGCTGCAGTGGGCCAACCACCTGCCAAACGAAATGTCGGGCGGACAGAAACAACGCGTTGCCATTGCACGGTCGCTGATTTCGAAGCCAAAAATTATTTTTGCCGACGAACCAACCGGAGCACTCGATTCGGCCACTTCATTCGAAGTAATGGATATTCTCAGGGAAATCAACAAAGATGGTATCACGCTGATTATTGTAACGCACGAACATGATATTGCGGCAATGACACAGAAAATCATCCGATTGAGTGACGGAAGAATATCAGAAATCATCCAGAATGGTGAACTGAAAAGCTGGAAAAGCCAGTATCGCAGGGAACTTGAAATTGCCTGAAAAAACTGGAGAGAAGTAAAGACAAGGCATGCCTTGTCTCTTCAACCTAAAGGAACAATTAATCAGAAAACTTAATCTATCATGTTTGATATCGATAAATGGCAGGAGATTCTGGCCACCATCAAAAAGAACAAAATGAGGACCTTCCTGACCGGGTTTAGTGTAGCCTGGGGGATTTTTATGCTGATGATCCTGTTAGGATCGGGCAACGGCCTCAGCAATGGTGTTTCTGAAAACTTTACCCGCGATGCCATCAATGCCATGTGGCTTTGGAGTGGTAAAACCAGCATTCCGTACCAGGGAATGAAAGAAGGCCGGGAAATAAAACTTACCAACAGCGATTACGATTTAATAAAGGATGTTGAAGGAATTGACAAGGCTTCGGGCAGTTATTACATCAGGGGTAACATGTTTTCATACGGCAGTGAATATGGTAGTTATACAGCGGTTACCTGTCACCCTGAACTGAAAGATGTTGAATCGATTGACATTGTGGAGGGTCGTTTCGTTAATGAAATTGATATTAAACAGGCAAGAAAATCGGTGGTTCTTGGAAAAGATATTTATGATGCACTTTTTAAGGGAGAAAACGCGATTGGCGAATATGTAAGAATCAACAATATTCCTTTTAAAGTTGTGGGAATTTGTAAAGAAGGAGGCGGGACCCGTCACCGGAATGCCTACCTGCCTGTAACAACCGGACAAAAAGTGTTTAACGGATCGAACAGGTTGCATAATTTTGCGGTAACCGTGAATGCACAAAGCATTGAAGAAAGTCAGGCGATTGAAACGGCGGTGAGGGAAGCCGTTGCCAAAAAATACAAATTCGATTCGAAAGATGAATCAGCCCTCGGGTCCTATAATAAACTGGAAGATGTTTTGCAGACCATGCGGATATTCCAGGCAATCAAAATATTTATCTGGATCATCGGCATCGGAACTTTAATCGCAGGCGTTGTAGGCGTCAGCAATATTATGCTGATTGTGGTAAAAGAACGCACCAAGGAAATCGGGATCAGAAAGGCGATCGGTGCCAGCCCAGCATCGGTAATTGGTTTGATTTTGCTCGAGTCGGTGTTGATCACCACCATTGCCGGCTACATCGGGCTGGTATTGGGAACCGGCCTCATGGAAGGGCTCAATTTTATTGTTGAACAACAATATGCGGCATCGGCAGCCACCAATGGCGGAAACGGCGAAACCATTTTCCGTAATCCTACTGTTAACCTGAATGTGGCAATTATGGCCACTGCGTTGCTTGTGATTGCCGGAACTTTTGCCGGTTATATTCCGGCTAAAAGAGCGGCCAGTATTAAACCGATTGAAGCTTTACGCGACGAATAAAGCACCTCCCCGGGAAATGAATTAATGAGAAAGAAACAATGAAAACAATAAAAGACAACAGGAAACAAACAATTAATTACGCCGCAGCATTGGGGCAGGGGGGAGGCCGATATGTTTGATTTAGACCTTTGGAAAGAAATTTTAAGCGCGCTGAAAAAGAATCGCATGCGCAGCCTCATGACAGCATTCGGTGTATTCTGGGGAATATTTATGCTGATTGTGATGTCAGGCGCAGGTCGTGCACTCGAAAATGGGGTGATGGACGGAATCAAGGCTTTTGCCACCAACTCGGCATTTTTCTGGACCGAACCCACCAGCAAACCTTACAAAGGGTTCCAGCGTGGCAGAAGATGGAATTATAAAAACGAGGACATTCAATACCTCCGTGATAACGTAAAGGAAATTGAGTATTTATCGCCCAAACTTTTCGGACCCAATGCAAACAGTGGCGACAACACAATCAGGGGTAAAAAAACAGGATCGTTTAATATTACCGGCGACTATCCCGATTTTTATAAAATTGATCCGTGGACCCCTGTTAAAGGCCGCCTGATTAACGAAATAGACATTCTTCATAAACGCAAGGTTTGCATTATTGGCGAACGTGTTGCTGAAGTAATGTTTGAAAAGGAAGAAAACCCCATTGGTGAATATCTGCAGATTAACGGGGTCTATTTTCAGGTGGTGGGTGTTGTTCACCCCGAAACCAGGATGAATTTTAACGGAAACCGCAAAACTGAATCCATCATGATTCCATTCTCGACCATGCAGCAAACTTACAACATGGGCGATGTGGTTCACTTTTTTGCAGTTACTTCAGTGCCGGGTGTTCCGGTAAGTCAGCTTGAAACAAAACTGAAAGACCTATTAAAAAACCGGCATAAAGTAGCGCCCGATGATGTTCAGGCAGTGGGTTCATTCAATATTGAAGTGGAATGGGTAAAATACCAGGGCTTGTTTAGCGGAATCCAGATTCTGACGTGGATTGTGGGAATTGGAACACTGCTGGCCGGTGTGATTGGTGTGAGCAACATTATGCTTGTGATTATTAAGGAAAGAACCCAGGAAATTGGTATTCAGCGCGCCATTGGTGCAACACCCGGAAAGGTGATCATGCACATTGTGGCCGAAAGCGTTTTCCTGACAGTGATCGCAGGTTATATCGGGCTATCACTTGGGATTGGTTTATTGGAGCTTGCCAACATGGCGCTCGATTCGGGTAGCGATGAAGTGTTTTTCCGGCGTCCTGAAATCAGTTTCAATATGGCAGTTGGAGCGGTGAGTGTGCTTGTGATTTCGGGAATAATTGCAGGACTGATCCCCGCGCGACGGGCGGTAAGTATAAAACCAATTGATGCACTCAGAGATGAGGGAATTTAGTGATTAATGAATAATGATTAACGATTTAAGATTTCAGGAATCACTGACAACCTGACTGCAGAATCGGGCATCCAGAATCAGAATTTACAGAAAACAATATAAAAACTAAAGTCATGAAAAAAGTATTGAGAATTTCAGTTATCGTAATACTGGTGGCAGCTTTCGGGGGCACCATGTATTTTTTGTACAACAAATCGAAAAAGAGACCCGAAATTTTTGAAACAAAATCGCCTTTCATCAGCAATGTAATTATGAAAACAGTGGCCACAGGCGCTGTGAAACCGCGTTTCGAGATTGAAATTAAACCGCAGGTTTCAGGAATTGTTGACGAAATTTATGTGGAAGCCGGTGACCTTGTGACCAAGGGACAGGTGATTGCACGCGTAAAAATCATCCCGGATATGGTGAACCTGAACAGCGCTGAAAACCGCGTGAACCGGGCAAAAATCAATTTCGAGGATGCAAAGATCGATTACGATCGCCAGCAGAAACTGTACGACAAAAACGTGATTTCGTACACCGAGTTTAAAACTGCCAAGGTTGCTTTTGATGCCGCGAAGGAAGAAGTAACCGCTGCAGAAAATAATCTCGAATTAATTAAAAACGGTGTAACAAAATCGGCAGCAACGGCTACCAATACGCTGGTTCGTTCAAATAACAACGGAATGGTGCTTGATGTACCGGTAGAAGTAGGACATTCGGTAATCCAATCGAATACTTTTAACGATGGTACCACAATTGCCATTGTTGCTGATATGGCCGACATGATTTTTGAAGGCAAGGTTGATGAGACAGAAGTGGGCAAAATCAAGACAGGAATGCCGATTGAGCTCGAAATTGGCGCGATTGACAAAGAAAAATTCGACGCAATCCTGGCTTACATTTCGCCAAAAGGAAAAGAGGAAAACGGTGCCATTCAGTTTGAAATTAAGGCTGATGTTAAATTAAAGGAAGGCCAGTTTATCAGGGCCGGGTACAGCGCCAACGCCAACATTGTGCTCGACAGAAAAGACAGCGTGATGGTGATTCCGGAAGGAATGCTGAAATTTGAAAACGACTCGTCGTATGTTGAAATTCAGAAGGGCGTTGAGCAACAGTTTGAAAAGAGGTATGTAAAAACCGGTTTATCTGACGGTATCAATATCGAAATTACTGAAGGCCTGACAACAACCGACAAGGTAAAAGGAGACAAAGTGGACCCGAAAAAAGCAAAAGAAGAACCAAGTAAAGGGTAGTTTATAAACGAAATAAATAGTTTGTATAAATTAGCACGATTTTAACACTAAAAACAATGAAGCAACTATTCATCTTCTTCTGCGCTGTTTTCCTGATATTTCAGGGATTGAATGCCAGTGCACAAAATGTGTGGTCGCTGCAGAAATGCATCGATTATGCACTCGCTAACAATATTCAGATTAAACAGCAGCAGGTAAATTCGCAGTATTACGAAAACCAGGTAAACCAGGCAAAATCAAATCGTTTGCCCAGCTTGAATGCGCAGATTGGAAACGATTACAACTTTGGCCGTTCACTTACTTACCTGAATACTTATAAAAATGTCAATTCAGCATCGCTGTCGGGAGGAGCCGGTGCCAATGTAACGCTGTTTAACGGTATGCAGTTGAACAACACCATTAAACAAAGAAACTTTGAATGGCAGGCAACTATTAAAGACCTCGAAAAAGCAAAAGACGATATGATGCTGAATATCGCGGGGTTGTATCTCCAGATTTTATTTTCTGAGGAAATTATATTGGTTGACGAAGCACAGATTGAAGCTACAAAACATCAGTTGGAACGCACGCAGCAACTTGTCGAGGCCGGAAGTATGGCAAAAGGCGCACAACTTGAGATTGAAGCGCAACTTGCCCGCGAGGAATTACAACTCGTGAACGACAAAAATAATATGCAATTGAGTTATCTTGCGCTTTACCAGTTGCTGGAACTCCCAATTGCCGAAAGTTTCAAAATTGAAAAACCGGTTTTGCCAGAAATCAGAGCCAACCTGGCAATTGGAAATTCTCTCGATGTTTTTCAGAATGCACTAAACGTTCGCCCTGAAGTACAGGCAGCGCAATTACGGGTTAAAAGTGCCGAAACACAATTGGATATTGCAAAAGGTAATTATTACCCGAGTCTGACATTCAATGCCAACTATTACAACCTGTATAACAACCAGTACACCGATATAAATGGTGAAAAAATCACTTTTAGTGAACAGTTAAGCAACAACGGACGGTCTTCACTTGGTTTCACCCTGAATATTCCGATTTTTAATAAATTCCAGGTGAAAAACGGCGTTTCGAATGCCAGTCTTCAGATTGAAGATTACAGGTTCAGACTGCAAACTGTCAGTAACACACTGCGGAAAGAAATTGAGCAGGCTTATACCAATGCACTGGCTGCTTTTAACCGGTATGCATCATCAGGAAAGGCCGTTGAATCGATGGAAGAAGCCTTCCGTTATGTGGAGGAAAAATTTAATGTGGGCATGGTAAATTCGGTTGATTATAATCTGCAGAAAAACCAGTTGACGGCTGCTCAGTCGGCTTTACTGCAGGCAAAATACGAATACATTTTCAGAACAAAAATTCTTGATTTTTATAACGGAATTCCGATCGAGTTATAAAATTGGGATGGAATATCTCTTGAAAAATCTCACAGGAAAAGCTGTGAGATTTTTTTTTGTTTAAAATGACAGGTCACTTGTTCAGAAAGTAGCAAGTTTTTCCAATTTAAATATATTTGCCGCCTGAACCTGAATCAACTTTATGACAAAGACTGCTTTTATCATTTTAGTTCTTTTTGCCCTTTCGGTGTCTTGCATGGCTGGTGTTTTGCCTGTTTCGAAAAACGACACAATCGTCGATACCCATAACAAAAACTATGTTTATGTGGTGAAAAAAATGCAGTCGGATATAAAAATCGACGGTGTGGTTGATGACCCCGACTGGCAGGTGGCACAAAAAGCTACTGATTTCAGACTTGTTTTGCCCATCGATACAGGGTTTGCCAAACAACCATCGGAGATGATGATGACCTATGATGACAAAGCATTATATGTTGCCCAGATTTTTTACGATACCATTCCCGGAAAACGAATTGTGGAATCATTCAGGCCTGACTTTGTTTTTGGAAACAACGACAACCTGCTGATATTTTTTGATACTTTTCTTGATCAGACCAACGGTTTTTCGTTTGGCGTTTCGGCTTCGGGCGCCAAATGGGACGGGCTGATGTCGAACGGCAGCAACATTTCGCTGATGTGGGATATCAAATGGGAATCGAAAACCAGGAATTATGCTGATCGCTGGGTGACCGAAATGCGCATCCCTTTTAAATCGGTCAGGTACCCCAAAGACAGCAGAATGTGGAACGTTAATTTCAGCCGCCTCGACCTGAAATCAAACGAGAAATCGGCCTGGGCTCCTGTGCCAAGGCAGTTTCCGACTGCATCGCTCGCGTATGCCGGTGTGATGAAATTTGACGAACCGCTTCCAAAACCGCGTACGCAACTTTCTTTTATTCCCTATTTATACGGAAGTTATGCCAATGATTTCGAAGCAGGCACCGGCACTGAATACCGGAAAGATTTCGGTTTCGATGCCAAAGTGGGGCTTTCTTCCTCATTAAATCTCGATTTAACGTATAATCCCGATTTTTCGCAGGTCGAAGTTGACAGACAAATTACAAACATCGACCGGTTTGAATTGCTGTTTCCTGAAAAGCGACAATTCTTCCTCGAGAACAGCGACCTGTTCAGTAATTATGGTTACGAATCGGTGACACCGTTTTTCTCACGCAGAATCGGTCTGGATGCGCCGGTATTGGCGGGTGCCAGGCTCACCGGTAAAATCGGAAAGGATTTACGGATTGGATTGATGAATATGACAACCCGCGAAACCGGTGATTTTCTGGCGCGGAATTTTACCGTGGCTTCGGTGCAGCAGAAAGTGTTTGCACGATCGAATATCGGGTTCATTTTTGTAAACAAGGAATACATCAATCAGCCAGCCGATACTACCATGTTTAACCGCGTGGCTGGTTTCGATTACAACCTTGCCACCAGTAATAATTTCTGGAGCGGAAAATTCTTTTACCACCGTTCTTTCAGTCCTGAATTAAGCGAAAAACAATATGCACAGGGCGCATCATTTGGTTATAACCGCACCCATTTTCAGGCCCGGTTTTCACAAACTTCGGTGGGCGAAAATTACAGGGCTGAAACGGGTTATGTGAGACGCACCGGGTATAATTTTCTGGGACCTGAAGTTGAATACCGTTTTGTACCCAATGGCTGGGTGGTTAGTCACGGGCTTTCGCTTGAAAATGAAAACTATTATGATACCGGTTACCGGAAAATTGAACACGAAAATACGATTGCCTATCAATTCGAATTTTCAAATATGTCGCATCTCGAGTTTGGCTACAAAGACTTTTTTGTGGAACTGCAGGATGATTTCAACCCAACAAACGATAACGATCATTTTCTTCCGGCCGGATCGAAATATGATTTTGGCGGATTGTACCTGAATTATATTTCGACCCGAAAAAACATGTTGAGCTATAATTTCGAGGCTGTAAAAAGTTCCTATTATACCGGAAACATTCAGTTTATTGACGGGAGTGTAGGTTACAGGATTCAACCGTACATCAATTTCAACCTGAATTTTAATTATACCGACATGCGTTTGGGCGAACCGTTTGAAAACACCAAATTCGTGTTGATCGGGCCAAAACTCGATGTAACTTTTACAGACAAAATTTTCTGGACAACACTGGTTCAGTACAACGAGCAGATCGAAAACATGAACATTAACATGCGTTTGCAGTGGCGCTACCAGCCGGTTTCGGATATTTTCCTGGTTTATACTGAAAACTATAACACCGGCAACTGGTCGTCGCGCAACCGGGCATTGGTACTGAAAATTACCTATTGGCTGAACTGATGAAGAAGAAGTTGTCATTGTTTTCGGATTGTCGTTGTTTTTGATACTGCTGATAAATTCTAACAATGATAACGATGATAACGATGAGAACAATGACAACTCGACAACTCTTTATCCTTCTCCTTTACCAAAATGTTAAACCGGATTCAGGCGGATTTTGAAATTTCTCACTTCGGCAAATTCATTTATCTTTGCAATCTTTTGTAAAAAGAAATGACCTTTATAATTAATAGATTTATAACAAAATAGGAGATTAATAAGATGAAAGTAACAGTTGTTGGAGCTGGCAATGTTGGTGCAACCTGTGCACAGATTGTAGCTGAAAAAAATATTGTACAGGAAGTGGTTTTAGTCGATATCAAAGAAGGTATCTCGGAAGGAAAATCACTCGACTTGTGGCAGACTGCCCCGATTAATGAGTACGATACCCGACTGGTGGGATCGACAAACGATTATACCAAAACAGCCGATTCAGAAGTTGTGGTAATCACCTCTGGTATTCCGCGTAAACCCGGAATGAGCCGCGACGACCTGATTTCAATCAACGCCGGCATTGTAAAAAGTGTTACCGAAAACATCGTGAAATATTCGCCTAAGGCAAAAATCATTATCGTATCGAATCCGCTCGATGTAATGACTTATGCCGCTTATGTAACCGCTAAAAAACCAAAAGCTGAAGTAATGGGGATGGCCGGCATTCTCGACACAGCCCGCTACCGTGCTTTCCTGGCTGAAGCACTGAATGTTTCGCCACGCGATATCCAGGCTTTGCTGATGGGCGGCCACGGCGACACCATGGTTCCGCTTCCACGTTATACCACAGTTTCGGGTATCCCGGTAACTGAACTGATTGACGCCGAAAAACTGAATGCCATTGTTGAACGCACCAAATCGGGCGGTGGTGAACTGGTAAACCTGATGGGAACATCGGCCTGGTATGCTCCGGGTTCGGCCGCAGCACAAATGGTGGAAGCCATTGTAATGGACCAGAAACGTGTTTTCCCGTGCTGCGTGAAACTGGATGGTGAATACGGTTTGAACAACATGTTTGTGGGCGCACCGGTTAAACTGGGCAAAAACGGTGTTGAGCAGATTATTGAAGTGAATTTAAACGAAGCTGAACTGGCTTTGTTGCACGCATCAGCCAATTCGGTAAAAGGAATTATGGACGTGCTCGATGGAATGAATATTTTATAAGCAACAATAAATTCAAGAATAAAACGGCTGGTTCGCAGGAATCAGCCGTTTTTGTTTGAAAAAATGCGACGAATCAATTCTTCAGAGTTTACCAAAAGTTTACAGGCCGGCAAAGAATTGATAAAACAGCTTTTAAAAACGCATTTTTAAATACATTTGTAACCGGCAATGAGGTCTGCCTTTAACCGCCTGTTCCTGTGTTCAGGCTGATGACATCTACCATTTGAAATTATTAAAAACATAATTTTATGGTTAAGTCTGTTGTCATAGTTGGTCTTGGAGGTTTCATAGGTACTGTAGCGCGGTTTTTAATCTCCCGGTATTTTCAGGTTCATGTTAACTCGGTATTTCCCTGGGGTACTTTTATGGTCAATATTGCAGGTTGTTTACTCATTGGCTTTCTGCTTGGTATTTCAGAAAAGGGAGAATTCTTCACTCCCGATATCCGTCTGTTTTTTACAGTTGGAATCTGTGGCGGTTTTACAACTTTTTCCACATTTTCAAATGATGCATTGATGCTGGCAAAAGAACAGGACTGGATACGGTTTTTACTTTACACCTCGCTGAGTTTCTTTTTAGGACTGGTTGCTGTTTATGCCGGTCGAATCATCTCAAAAATTATTTAACATGAAAAATAATTCACAAGCTGCCGTATTAAGGATTTTTATCGGGTCAACAGACCAGTTGAATCACGCTCCGTTGTATGAGTACATTGTTTTTCAGGCAAAGAAGAGAGGAATAGCCGGAGCCACAGTTGTCCGGGGAATCATGGGTTATGGAGCAAGTTCAGTGATTCATTCCTATAAATTCTGGGAATCAAGTGATAAGGTGCCGCTAATAGTTGAATTGGTAGATGAAGAGGAAAAACTGAATGTCTTTTTTGAGTTTATCTGTCCGCAACTTGAATCGATGAAGTATGGTTGTCTGGCGCGAATGGATAAAACAGACGTATTGTTATACAAATCAGGAACGAAAAGAATTTTTGATATATAATCAACAGAAACCAAAAATTAAACAAAAATGAGTTTTACACACGAAGTTGAAGGAATGATTTGTGTGGCACAAGGCACAAATCACGGCCCGGCGCCCATCCCTGAAGAAGGAAGATGGGTTCAGGCAAAGGAAATAAAAGACATTTCAGGATTGACACACGGCGTAGGCTGGTGTGCCCCGCAACAGGGCGCCTGCAAATTAACCCTGAACGTAAAAGATGGTATCATTCAGGAAGCATTGGTTGAAACCATTGGCTGCACGGGTATGACACACTCTGCTGCCATGGCTTCTGAAATCCTTCCGGGGAAAACCATCCTCGAAGCTTTAAACACCGATTTGGTTTGCGATGCCATCAACACAGCCATGCGTGAACTTTTTCTGCAAATTGTTTACGGACGTACCCAGACTGCTTTTTCGGAAGGTGGTTTGCCCATTGGTGCCGGGTTGGAAGACCTGGGCAAAGGACTGCGCAGCGTTACCGGAACCATGTACGGAACCATGGCAAAAGGGCCTCGTTACCTCGAAATGGCTGAAGGTTATGTGACAAAAATCGGTCTCGACGAAAATGGTGAAATCATCGGTTATGAATTTCTGAATCTTGGCCGTATGCTCGATATGATTAAAGCAGGTACAGAAGCCGGCGAAGCTTTGAAAAAAGCGTCAGGAAAATATGGCCGTATGGAAGATGCAGTGAAAGTGATAGACCCGCGTAAAGAATAGGAGGACAGCAAAATGGAAAAACAATTATTTGAAAGTTACAGCCGGAGAATTGACCAGATTAATAAAGTCCTGAATTCTTACGGGATTGCTTCGCTGGAAGAAGCCAAAAAAATGTGCGACGACAAAGGTGTTGATGTATATAAAATTGTAAAGGACGTTCAGCCGATTGCCTTTGAAAATGCTTGCTGGGCCTATATTACCGGCGCTGCCATTGCCATTAAAAAAGGGCAGACAAACGCTGCTGAAATTGCCGCCACCCTGGGCGAAGGGTTGCAGGCTTTCTGTATTCCGGGTTCTGTTGCCGACGACCGCAAAGTGGGGATTGGCCACGGAAACCTGGCTGCCATGTTGCTGAAAGAAGAAACCAAATGTTTTGCTTTTTTAGCGGGTCATGAGTCGTTTGCGGCTGCCGAAGGTGCGATTGGGATTGCCAAATCGGCCAACCGTGTACGCAAAGAGCCGCTGCGCGTTATCCTGAATGGACTTGGAAAAGATGCTGCCAAAGTAATTGCCCGAATCAACGGTTTTACTTATGTGCAGACAAAATTCGACTATTATACCGGCGAACTGAAAGAGGTACAACGTACTGCCTATTCAACCGGCGACCGCGGCAAGGTAAACTGTTATGGCGCCGATGATGTACGCGAAGGTGTTGCCATTATGCACGGCGAAGGTGTTGATGTTTCCATCACCGGAAACTCCACCAACCCAACCCGTTTTCAGCACCCGGTTGCAGGCACCTACAAAAAAGAGTGTGTTGAGCAAGGCAAAAAATACTTCTCGGTGGCATCGGGTGGCGGAACAGGCCGTACTTTGCACCCCGATAATATGGCTGCCGGCCCTGCTTCGTACGGAATGACCGACACCATGGGACGTATGCACTCCGATGCACAGTTTGCAGGTTCATCATCAGTTCCGGCACATGTTGAAATGATGGGACTGATTGGCATGGGCAACAACCCGATGGTTGGCGCTTCGGTGGCTGTAGCCGTTGCTTTGTCGCAGGCATAGAAAATCTGAAAAAATAGGAAAGCAAGGCACAAAAAGGAGGAATTTTTCCCGGTTTTGTGCCTTTGCTTTTCACTCGAAATCGCATAAATTTTCCAAATGAAATACATTACACGCACAGTCTGGGTTTTATCGCTGGTGAGTTTATTCACCGACACCGCCAGCGAAATGCTGTACCCGATTATGCCAATCTACCTGAAAACCATTGGTTTTTCGGTGGTGCTGATTGGTATTTTGGAAGGAATTGCCGAAGCTACTGCCGGGCTTAGCAAAGGGTATTTCGGGAAACTGTCGGACAACACAGGGAAGCGGGTTCCGTTTGTGCAGCTGGGTTACGCGCTGAGCGCCATTTCGAAACCGATGATGGCCATGTTTATTTACCCGCTCTGGATATTTTTTGCCCGTACCACCGACCGTTTTGGCAAAGGCATCCGTACAGGTGCGCGCGATGCCATTCTTTCCGACGAAGCCACACCCGAAACAAAAGGAAAAGTTTTCGGTTTTCACCGGTCGATGGATACGCTGGGCGCAGTAATCGGGCCTTTGCTTGCCTTGCTCTACCTGTATTTCAGACCCGAAGATTACCAAACGCTGTTTTTTATCGCCTTTATTCCCGGAGTGCTGGCCATTGCAACCACTTTTCTGATAAAGGAAAAAACTAAACCGGTTGAAAAACCAAAAACGCCAACACGGTTTTTTTCATTTCTGGGGTACTGGAACGAAAGTCCGGCAGTTTACAAAAAATTAGTGGTCGGATTGCTGGTTTTTACGTTGTTCAACAGTTCCGATGTTTTTCTGTTGCTGAAAGCCAAAGAAGCGGGGCTGAATGACACAGCCGTAATCGGGGTTTACATTTTCTACAACCTGGTTTATGCCCTGTTTGCTTTTCCGGTGGGAATGATTGCCGATAAAATCGGGCTGAAAACCATTTTTATTTCGGGGCTTGTCGTGTTTGCCCTTGTTTATTTTGGCATGGCCCTAAACACAAATATTTATGTGTTTTTTGGGCTATTCTTTTTATACGGAATTTATGCCGCCGCCACCGAAGGAATTTCAAAAGCGTGGATTTCAAACATCAGCGACAAAAAAGATACAGCCACTGCTATCGGTACGTTTGCAGGGTTGCAAAGCATCTGCACCATGATTGCCAGTTCGCTTACCGGCCTTATCTGGTTTCAGTTTGGCGCCACCACGGCATTTATTTTAACTTCAGTGGTAACAATGCTGGTTGTTGTTTATTTCCTAGTATTTGTTTCGCGAAAATAAACCCGGTAACATCAGGGTCAACTTTTTTCCGCTTTTGTTTCAACCGCTTCTCATTGCTGGAAAGCAGCGGATTAATTATTAATACAGCTCGAACAGGGTTGAGAAATAGGAAAGCAAATTGTTGGTATTGATTGATTTTGAACCGGATTTCGGTGGCATCACATATTTGTAGAAAGTTTCAGGGGCGTAGCCCTGTGTTCTTCATAGCAAACTGATTTCATGCGGAAATAAGGGGCGTAGCCCTGTAATCTATTTAGTTTGTTTATCGTTCATTTTTTCAGATATCAGGGCTATGCCCCTATGTTTGTTTAACTAACTATGTTTTGTACTACGAAGATGTCGGGGCTAACGCCCCTGTATCTTCTGGGGTTGCACATTTCACCCGCGCGGACATTTCCACAAACATGCCAAACCTCCTGACTTGGCGGATACAAAACAATTTCATTAACTTTCGGGTATGAATTACTTTATCAGAAATATGGTGTGCAGCCGCTGCATTATGGTGGTGCAGCAGGTTTTCGAAAACCTGGGTTACCCGCCCGTGAGAATTTCGCTGGGCAATATTGAAACAAAGAATGCAATTCCCGAAGCCGGCATGGATCAACTCCGGAAATCGCTGGAACAATATGGTTTCGCGCTGATTGACGATACCAAAAGCCGGATTATTGAAAAAATCAAGAATATCATTATTCAAACGGTTCACCATAGCGACGAAGAGTTAAAAATCAATTACTCAGAATACATCGAAACACAACTGAACAGGGATTATGCCTATTTAAGCAGTTTGTTTTCAGAAATCGAAGGCATCACCATCGAAAAATACATCATCCTTCAGAAAATTGAACGAGTGAAAGAATTGCTGGTGTACGACGAACTCACCCTGAGTGAAATCGCTTACAAAATGGGATACAGCAATGTGGCCTATTTGTCGGGCCAGTTTAAAAAAGTAACCGGGTTAACACCCAGTCATTTCAAAAAGGTAAAAGAAAACAAACGAAAACCGCTGGATGAGGTGTAAAATGCTACACAAAACCTGAAAATCTTATAAATCGTTCCGGAAATTTCATAACAAACGCCCGTTTGCCAGTCATTATCTTTGACAAAAAATAACGTCATGGAATCATCCATCAAAAAGAGTTTCCCGGTTACGGGATTAAGCTGCGCTTCGTGCGCCATAAGCGTGGAGAGCATGTTAAAGGCCCAGGAAGGGGTCATTGACGCGGCGGTTAACTTTGCCAACTCTTCGGCCTGGGTTGAATACCAGCCGGGAAAAGCTTCATTATCAGTTTTTAAATCCGCCATTCAGGCTATTGGTTACGATTTGCTGATTGAAGAGGAAAGTAATAATCAACAGGAAGAAATACAGAAAACACATTATGCAGCGCTCAAAAGCAAGACACTTTGGTCATCTGTTCTGGCATTTCCGGTGGTGGTAATTGCCATGTTTCTGATGAATATTCCGTATGCCAACTGGATCATGCTGCTACTGACCACCCCTGTGATTGGCTGGTTTGGCCGCGGATTTTTTGTCAACGCCTGGAACCAGGCCAAACATGGAAAAGCCAACATGGATACCCTTGTGGCATTGAGCACCGGCATTGCTTACCTGTTCAGCCTGTTCAGCACTGTGTTTCCGGAGTTCTGGCACAATCGCGGCCAGCATCCCCATGTGTATTTCGAGGCGGCGGCGGTGATTATTGCCTTCATTCTTTTGGGCAAAGTACTCGAAGAAAGAGCCAAATCAAACACTTCATCGGCCATTAAAAAACTGATTGGTTTGCAACCCAACACTGTTTACCTGGTCCAGGATAATGGTCAGGAAATGGAAATTCCCATTGCACAGGTGAGAATAGGCGATAGACTGCTGGTAAAACCCGGCGATAAAATACCGGTTGATGGCGAAATCATTTCCGGCTCTTCCTTTATCGACGAAAGCACCATTACTGGTGAATCTGTTCCTGTGGAAAAAGAAAAAGAAGGAAAGGTGTTTGCAGGCACGCTCAACCAGAAAGGGAGTTTTGTTTTTGTGGCGCAAAAAGTGGGTGGCGAAACCATTTTGGCACAGATTATTAAAATGGTACAGCAGGCACAGGGAAGTAAACCGCCTGTGCAAAAACTGGTGGATAAAATTGCCGGCATATTTGTGCCGGTGGTAATGACAATCTCGGTTCTGACCTTTGTTACCTGGATGATTTTGGGTGGAGACGATGCCGTGACAAAGGCATTGCTGGCCATGGTTTCGGTGCTTGTAATTGCCTGTCCGTGTGCATTGGGATTGGCGACACCCACCGCCATCATGGTGGGAATGGGCAAGGGAGCTGAAAACGGAATCCTGATAAAA
>DAINOH010000035.1:0-44587 GCA_036735485.1 Draconibacterium sp.
CCCATGCATTGGTCGGGAAATCTTTACCGGTGCGATCTTTTACAGCTTTTTTGAATCGGCGTACCAACTCTTTTAAATCATCTGTAGTAAAATCAGTATCGAGGTGAATACCTTTTTCTTCTTTCAGTTCTTCAATAATTTCTTCAAACGGATCGATTTCTTCTTTGCTGGCAGGTTTCATTTCGAGTACCACGTCGCCAAACATTTGCACAAACCTGCGGTATGAATCCCAGGCAAAACGCGGGTTACCCGATTTTTTTGCAATACCTTCAACTGCATCATCGTTCATACCAAGGTTGAGGATGGTATCCATCATACCCGGCATCGAAGCGCGTGCACCGGAACGTACTGACATTAAACATGGGTTTACAGAATCACCGAATTTTGTACCGGTTAACTCTTCAACTAATGCCATAGCAGCCTGAACTTCGGCTTTAATCGTTTCAAAAGTTTTTTCTTTTCCAACCTGGTTGTACATAGTACAAACTTCAGTGGTGATAGTGAATCCGGGAGGAACCGGAACACCTATAAGATTCATTTCAGCAAGATTTGCTCCCTTACCTCCCAGGAGGTTTTTCATGTCGGCTTTACCCTCTGCCTTTCCGGCTCCGAAAGTATAAACATGTTTCGTCATAGAATTCTAATTTTAAGTTATATGAATGAATATAAATAAGTCAATTTTACAGGGGCGCTAAATTAATTCTATTTTTCAAAAAATTATAGAAAGTCATGTTTTATAACATACTTCATTCTTGAAATATTTTTAACAATGGCAAACCGGTTGTTTATAAATAAATTTTGCACCGACCTAAAATTTTTTACCATTTACAATAATTAATTGCCAGGTTTCAGTTTTTATTCAAATATAGTGAAATTAAAAAAGTTGACGGCTTCCCTTTAATTCATATATTATTGAAAATGAACTATTAACTTTCTTTAACTTTGATTCAGATGTGTTAACTGAATTATGCCCTACATTTGTGTTGTAAGTTTTTAAAGAATAGAGTTTTTTCATAGAGATTAGTTAGGTTTTGAAAACAAGAGCGCACACCGCTCTTGTTTTTTTTATGTCATATTTTCTGCTTGCTAACTAATTCTACGTCAAATTTTCCAGCATACCAGAAATACATCTGACATATTGTCTATCAAATATTTATGGACTGATTTTTGAATTTACTGCCAATCAGAAAGGAGAAGAAAAAATGAATTTCAACAATTTTACCATTAAAGCACAGGAAGCTATTCAGTTTGCTTCACAGGTTGCACAGGCCAATAATCAGCAGGCCATCGAAACTGGTCATATTTTGAAGGGACTGTTTCAGGAAGCTGAAAATGTGGTCGTTTTTCTTTTAAAAAAACTGGATGTTAATTTGAATATTTTCCGCCAGGCGCTGGATAAAATAATCGAATCGTACCCAAAAGTAACAGGTGGCGATCAGTATCTGTCAAGCGCTGCAAATAAGGTTTTGCAAAAATCGGTTTCGCTGGCACAGGAAATGGGCGACCAGTTTGTTTCTGTGGAACATATTCTTATCTCATTGTTAGATGCAGGTGATTCGGTAAGTCGGTTAATGAATGATAATGGCATAAACAAAGATGAATTGAGAAAGGCTGTTTCAGAACTCCGGAAAGGCTCAAAAGTGGACAGCCAGACAGCCGAAGATCGTTTTGATTCGTTAAACCGATACGCCCTAAACCTGAACGAAAGAGCACGCTCCGGAAAACTTGACCCGGTTATCGGACGTGACGAGGAAATCCGCCGTATTCTGCAGATTCTTTCGCGCCGCACCAAAAACAATCCTATTTTATTAGGTGAACCGGGAACCGGAAAAACAGCCATTGCAGAAGGTCTTGCTCAAAGGATTGTTCGCGGCGATGTTCCTGAAAATCTGAAAACAAAGCAGGTTTTTTCACTCGATATGGGTGCGTTGATTGCTGGTGCCAAATACAAAGGTGAATTTGAAGAAAGACTGAAAGCCGTTGTAACCGAAGTAATTAATTCGAACGAAGAGGTAATTCTCTTTATTGATGAAATTCATACTTTGGTGGGAGCTGGAAAAAGTGAGGGAGCCATGGATGCTGCCAATATTCTGAAACCAGCGCTGGCCAGGGGAGAACTCCGTGCAATTGGCGCAACCACTTTGGCAGAATATCAGAAATATTTTGAAAAAGACAAGGCGCTTGAAAGGCGTTTCCAGGTAGTGCACGTTGATGAACCGGATACTTTAAGCGCTATTTCAATCCTTCGCGGAATTAAGGAACGTTATGAAAACCACCACAAAGTCCGGATCAAGGACGATGCAATTATTGCTTCGGTTGAATTGTCACAAAGGTACATTTCAGATCGTTTCCTGCCCGATAAAGCCATCGACCTGATGGATGAAGCGGCTGCAAAACTTCGGCTTGAAATGGATTCGGTTCCCGAAGAACTCGATGAAATTGAACGTCGCGTTAAACAACTCGAAATTGAAAGAGAAGCCATTAAACGCGAAAAAGATGAAAAAAAACTGGCTGTCCTTCATGAAGAAATTTCAAATCTGAAAGAAGAACAATCACGTTTGAGAGCCCGCTGGCAATCAGAAAAATCGGTAATCGACGCTATTCAGAAGAAAAAACAGGAGATTGAGGATTTCAGGCTCGAATCGGATGAAGCAGAACGCCAGGGAAATTACGAACGGGTTGCCGAACTTCGTTATGGCCGGATCAAAGAAGCTGAAAGTGAAATTGAACGCCTGAAGAAAGAGCTTGAAACTCTGAAAAAAGGAGAAAGCCTGATAAAAGAAGAAGTTGATGCGGAAGATATTGCCGATGTTGTGGCACGCTGGACCGGTATTCCGGTGGCCAAAATGTTGCAAAGCGAACGTGAAAAACTGCTTCACATGGAAGCAGAATTGCACAAACGTGTTGTGGGCCAGGAAGAAGCCATCACCGCAGTGAGCGACGCGGTGCGCCGGAGCCGTGCAGGATTGCAGGATGAAAAGCGCCCCATCGGTTCATTTATTTTTCTGGGTTCTACCGGAGTTGGAAAAACCGAACTTGCAAAAGCGCTGGCTGAATATCTTTTCAACGATGAAAATATGATTACCCGCATTGACATGTCGGAATACCAGGAAAAATTTTCGGTGACAAGGTTAATCGGCAGTCCTCCCGGATATGTTGGATACGACGAGGGTGGACAACTTACGGAAGCAGTACGTCATAAACCATATTCTGTGGTTCTGTTCGACGAAATCGAAAAAGCACACCCAGATGTTTTTAATGTATTGCTGCAGGTTTTGGACGATGGGCGATTGACTGATAATAAAGGCCGCACCGTAAACTTTAAGAATACCATTATTATTATGACCTCGAATTTAGGGTCGCATCTTATTCAGGAAAGTTTTGAGCGGATCACTTCAGGAAACCAGGCATTTATATTGGATGAAACGCGGAACCAGTTACTTGAAATGCTGCGCAAAACATTGCGGCCTGAGTTTCTGAACAGGATCGATGAAACAATTATTTTCACACCGCTCACCAGCGAAAACATCAGGCAGATTGTACGTTTGCAGTTTGATCAGGTGGTAAAACGCCTTTCGTCAACTGACCTGAAAATTGAGATTACTGAAAAAGCAATTGACTGGCTCACAACAGTTGGTTACGAGCCTCATTTCGGGGCACGACCGGTAAAACGGATTCTTCAGAAATATGTGCTGAACGAACTTTCGAAACGGATTTTAAGCGGTGAGGTTGACAAGAATCAATTGGTTATTATTGATGAAGTTGACAACGAGCTCATATTCAGGAATCGGATCTGAATGTTTCAGAAATAATATCCCATCCTACATTAAAAAGGCTATTTTCCTCGATAATTTTGAATTATTGTGAAAATGGCCTTTCTTATATTCTACAACTTTAGGGGCTTAGCTAATTAATTCAATGCTAAAAGGGATATACAAATACCGGATTAAATTTCAAGATTGCTGAAAAAGTCAAAAGCAGTATTCATATCTGCCGAAACTTTTTTAATCAATTCAGGAATCACATCGGTGCTGCCAGTTTCAGCAAGCTTTTGAATATCTTTCAACATATTGCCGGTGTTTTGCATACCAAAAATCAGCACCGACGATTTTGCTGTATGCGCCTCACGGGCCAGGTTTTCAAGCTCCTGTTTTTCCAGATACAGATTCATATTACTGATAAAAACAGGTATCTGATTCACAAAAATTGAAATCAGTTCTTTTTTGAAGCTATCGTCTCCAAAAGAAAAGCGGTCGAGTTCACTTAAATCGAAGGGAAATTGTTGGTCCATGATCGGTATTTTGATGGTGCAAATTAACAAAATTTCGTGTATTTATGCACCCTGTAATTTCTGATAAATTTCATGAGATTGCTACATTTGAATACATAGTTTTGTAAACCAAAAAACAGATATAATGAAAGTAACAGCATTCAATAAAATCCACAAGGATTCAGGTGCAAAAATGGTTGAATTTGCCGGGTTTGAAATGCCAATTGAGTATTCAGGTATCCGCGAAGAACACATGACTGTGCGCGAATCGGTTGGCGTTTTTGATGTTTCGCACATGGGCGAGTTTTGGGTGAAAGGACCGAAAGCACTTGACCTGTTAAAAAAAGTCTCGTCGAATGATCCGGCTTCACTGAAACCCGGTCAGGCTCAATATTCGTGTTTCCCGAATGGGAAAGGCGGTATTGTTGACGACCTGCTGATTTACTATTATGAGCCGGATAAATATATGCTGGTGGTAAATGCATCGAATATTGAAAAAGACTGGAATTGGATTAACAGTCAGAATAATGTTGGTGCTGAGCTTGAAAATGCATCCGATAAAATCAGCCAGCTTGCAATACAGGGGCCAAAAGCAACCGAAATCCTGCAAAGACTTACATCCGTAAATCTTTCAGAAATAAAATATTACACATTTGTTACCGGGCAGTTTGCGGGAGTTGACAATGTAATTATTTCGGCCACAGGATATACAGGTGCCGGTGGTTTCGAGCTTTATTTTTATAACCAGGATGCAGAAAAAATATGGAATGCTGTTTTTGAAGCAGGTGCCGAATTTGGCATCAAACCAATCGGACTTGCTGCACGCGATACTTTGAGGCTCGAAATGGGATTCTGCCTTTACGGAAACGATATTGACGATACTACTTCCCCGATTGAAGCTGGCTTGGGTTGGATTACAAAATTCAACAATGGCCGCCAGTTTATCGACCGCGATTACCTGACCATGCAAAAAACAGAAGGTGTAACACGGCAATTGCGTGGTTTTTTGATGCTCGAAAAAGCCATCCCACGACATGGATATGAATTAACTGATTCAGAAGGCAACAATATTGGCATCGTTACATCAGGAACCATGTCACCTGTTTTAAACAAAGGAATTGGGATGGGATATGTTGCCAAAGAATACGCGGCATTTGGCACCACCATTTATGTAAAAATCAGGAATAAAAATATTCCGGCTGAGGTTGTTAAAGTTCCGTTTATCTGATAATTAAAGTAACTAATAAAAAAGCCTTCTGCTTTAAGTAGCAGAAGGCTTTTTCTATTCAATAAACAGATTTTGCTATTTGGCAAAATTAAATGTAAGTCCTCCACCTAAATGAAACTGGTAAAATGATGAATAGGTGCTTACTCCGGCTCCTACACCACCTGTTCCAAAATAAAGGCCACCACCTGCACCCTGCACCGCCGATAATAAACCTCCCTGAAGTTTAATACCCACTTTTTCAGAGGCCCAGATATTCAAACCTGCTTTTAAACCCCAGGCAAATTTGGTGGCGCTGCCTGTTTTTCCGGTGTCCGTATTTTCAGCACTGAAAACCACCATTCCCAGGTTAATACCTGCATACGGTTCAACTTTCGGATTCATACCAAAATAACGATTGCTTCCAATCATAATATAATTTGAAGCAAGATCGATATCGTATGAATTACTTATAAGATTGTAATCTGTGATAAGCGCTTTTGAATCGAGTCGCAGATAGGATAATTCAATACTTTGTGACGGACGCAACATATATTCAAGTGCACCACCCCATTCAAATCCACCTTTTACTTTGCCACTGTAATAATAATTGGCGTCATAATATGATTCCACTTTATCATCAAAAGCATATAAAGTGTAAGCATTCAGCCGGAGGTGTGGCGTAAAAGCCGGTTTTTGAACATAAACCACTTTTTGAGGTGCTGGTTGTATTTGCTGTTGAGAAGTAGTTTGCTGAACAGGTTCTGTAACCTGGGATGTTGCACTTAATGTGGCAACCGACATTAATAAAATAAGAAGCTTTTTCATAGTCAATTTATTAAAGTTAAATTCTTTCACGAGTATTGTATCATTACTTACAATATTAAAGAAAAAGAGCAACAATTTCTGAACTGTACAGTCCAGATGAAAGATCATTTTTCAATCAAAAACAACAAAATAAATTTAATATAAGTTCAATAAGCATAAGTATTATGTTCGATCAGATAAGTGCAGAAATCATTATTTAAAAACTAAATTTTATTGCAGAATTTCATTTATGTAAATTACAATACTATAAACAGTTCGTAATCAAATTTAATCTGATACAACTTATGAGAAAATCTGAATAAAATGATTCTTTTAGTATTTTTAAGGTCACAAGAAGCAGCAATTTTATGAACAAAGTACTGATTGTATTTGCGCATCCTGCATTTCAAAGATCAAAGGTTAACAAAGTTCTACTTGAAATGGTCAGTAATGAAATGGGCGTTACTATCAACTCGTTATACGACCGTTATCCTGATTTTTACATCGACGTTATAGCAGAACAACAATTGTTGCTCGAACACGACATTATTATCTGGCAACACCCTTTTTTCTGGTACAGTGGCCCTGCCTTGCTGAAAGAATGGTTCGACCTTGTATTGCAGCATGGTTTTGCTTATGGAGAAAAAGGACTGAAGTTACAGGGGAAAAAAGCGATGTCGGTAATTACAACCGGAGGCCGGCAGGATGTTTATTGTGCTGAAGGGCGCAACCATTTTACGGTAAACGAGTTTCTGGTTCCCTACCAGCAATCAGCCAATTTGTGCCACATGGAATATCTTCCGCCTTTTGTTGTTTATGGAACCTATTCAATAAAATCTGAAGAAGTGCTGAATGAAGCGTTGAAGTTTAAAAAAGTGATCTGTGCTTTACGCGATAACGTAATTGACGATACAACGCTTGCAAAAATCGACTATTTAAACCAACTAACCTTGTAAAATGCACTATACCGATTTCTTTTTAAACGCTTTTATATTTCTGACGGCTGCCGTCATTTCTGTTCCGATTGCCCGGAAACTTGGCATGGGCTCGGTTTTGGGTTACCTGCTTGCCGGCGTATTTATTGGCCCGTATGTTCTGGGGCTTGTTGGAACCGAATCGGAAAAAGTGATGCATTTTGCTGAGTTTGGTGTGGTGCTGATGCTTTTTGTTATCGGGCTTGAGTTACAGCCATCCATTCTCTGGAAAATGAGACGAGCCATTTTCGGACTCGGAGGATTGCAGGTACTGATTACGGCATTGATCATTGCCGGTTTTGCCATAATCTTCGGATTCAGGATAAACAGGGCGCTTGCGATCGGGCTGATTCTCGCTTTATCTTCAACCGCCATTGTTTTGCAGACACTATCAGAAAAAGGGCTCTTGAAAAACACAGCCGGACAAACGGCATTTTCGGTACTTCTATTCCAGGATATTTCGGTGTTGCCAATTTTGGCAATAATTCCTGTTCTTTCAATGAACAGTCAGGCAATTATTCACGAATCTGAACTCAACGAAATAACAGGTTTTGTTTCGCTTCAGGGATGGCTGCAATTATTAATAATTTTGGGTGCAATTGCACTGATTATTATCGGGGGCCGTTTTATCGCCCGGTACTTATTCCGGCTGGTTGCCGAAACCGGAATGCACGAAATATTTACGGCCATGGCACTTTTACTGGTTGTGGGCATTGCTTTGCTGATGAATGAAATCGGACTTTCACCTGCATTGGGAACATTCCTGGCAGGTGTTGTGCTGGCTGATAATGAGTACCGCCATGAACTTGAATCGACAATCGATCCGTTTAAAGGTCTTTTGTTAGGATTATTCTTTATTACTGTTGGTGCCAGTATAAATTTTACACTTTTCCTTGCTGAACCCGTCACGATAATTGGCTTTACATTACTGCTCATCACCATCAAATTTGTGGTTCTTTTAATGCTTGGCCGGATGTTCAAACTCAGGAAAGGATATGATTACCTTTTTGCATTTCTGCTGGCGCAATCGAGTGAATTTGCTTTTGTGCTGATTACATTCTCGCAGCAAAACCTGCTTTTCGACAGCCAGACTGCCGGGATGCTTATTTTGGTGGTAACACTTTCAATGGCATTGTCGCCTGTTCTTTTAATTTTTAATGAAAAAGCAATTGCACCCATTCTCTCTAAAATGCAAAACAAGATGGAAGCCGAATGGGTGGATAATGCTTCGAATCCGGTTATTATTGCTGGTTTTGGAAGATTTGGACTTGCAGTGGGCAGGCTTTTGCTCGCCAATCGCATCAAAGTCACGATCATCGACAGCAATCCAACTAATGTGGAGGTTTTACGAAAATTCGGCTTTAAACTTTTTTATGGCGATGTTACAAGACACGAAGTACTTGAAAGAGCCGGTGTAAAAAATGCCCGGCTGATTATTCTGAGTATGGCAGAGTATGACGAAGCCGTAAAAGTAGCCGCCTATCTCAGAAAAAAATATCCACGCCTGAAAATCATGGCACGTGCCAAAGACATTTACCACACTTTTGAGTTTTTCAAAGAAAATGTGACAACCGTGCAACACGAAGTTTTCAGTTCGGCTGCCGACCTGGGCGAAAAAGCCCTGGTTTTCCTGGGACATACACCGTATGAAGCATACCGTGCAACACGTACTTTCAAACATCACGAAAAACAGGTGACTGAAGATTTATATAAAGCCTGGAAAGAAGATGAAAGCCGTTTTATTCAGGATACAAGAAGGTTTTCGGAACAATTGGCCGAAATTCTGGAAGCTGAAAAGGGATATGGAATCAATGATGAAGAATATAGCTGGGACAATCAAAACAAGGGTAAACCATCTGAAGATACACCTGACGGAAATGGTAAACCGCCTGCAAATCAAGATTTAGATTTTTTCTAAATTGAGTTTTAAGCGACAAAGAGTGAATTTTGACATATCGGCATAAAACAAAAACGCTATTTTTGCAAACCTGAATTAACAAAAACTATGACCGGTAATTCTGATATCAGACATGTTGGTTTTGTAAAATCGGTTTCTGACCACTCAGTTGTAGTCAGCATCATCAATCAATCGGGGTGTGCATCATGCCATGCAAAGGGTGCGTGTACCACAGCCGATCTTCAGGAAAAAGATATAGAAATCAATCATTTCAGCCGAAAATATTCACCCGGCGAAATGGTGACAATCGTTTTCAGGCAATCACAAGGTTTCTCAGCGGTTTTCTGGGGATATCTCATGCCCTTTATTCTTGTATTTGCCACATTAATAATCTCCAATGCATTTTTATCCAACGAGTTAACCGCAGGTCTGCTTTCGCTGGCCATACTGATTCCATACTACATTACCCTTTACTTTTTCAGGCATTTATTAAAGAAATATTTCAAATTCGAATTGGAAGAAAATAATTGATAACATGAGTATTACGATTATTTATACGATAGCCACACTGAGTGTGATCGGGACTTCGGCCGCGGTTATTCTTTATTTTGTGGCCCAGAAATTCAAGGTGTACGAGGACCCGCGGATTGATCAGGTTGAACAGGCGCTTCCGGGTGCAAACTGTGGTGGTTGCGGTTTTGCAGGTTGCCGTGCTTTTGCCGACACCTGTGTGAAAGCTGAAAATCTTGCCGGGCTGAACTGCCCTGTGGGTGGAAACGAAACAATGGGGAAAGTGGCCGATATTCTGGGACTTGTGGCCGAGAAAAAAGACCCGCGCACTGCCTACATCCGTTGTAACGGAACCTGCGACCACCGGCCAAAAACAAGCCAGTTTGACGGCGCTTCAACCTGTGCAATTGCTGCCTCGGTTTATGGGGGCGAAACCGATTGCCAGTGGGGTTGCCTTGGTTATGGCGACTGTTTTGATGTTTGCGAGTTTGATGCCATCGAATTAAGAGCTCATCTTGGTGTGCCGCTGATCGTCGACGACAAATGTGTGGCCTGCGGAAAATGCGTGGATGCCTGTCCGAAAAACCTGATCGAACTGCGGAAACGATTCCCGAAAGACCGGAAAATAGTGGTGGCCTGTCGTAACAAAGACAAAGGTGCTGTGGCGCGCAAAGCCTGCGATGTGGCTTGTATTGCCTGCGGAAAATGTGAGAAAGAATGTAAATTCGATGCAATCACCATCGAAAACAACCTGGCATTTATCGATTCGGACAAGTGCAAACTTTGCCGCAAATGTGTTTCGGTTTGCCCCACCAATTCAATTATCGAACTCAATTTTCCCCCAAGAAAAATAGTGACTGAAGAAAAAGAAGAGTGTACCACTGAAAAATAATTCCGGGATGCTAAAGACATTTAAACTGGGAGGAGTACATCCACCCGAAAATAAAATTTCTGCCAACGCAAAAACAGAAGTGCTGCCGCTTCCGAAATCTGTATTTATTCCTGTGGCCCAACATATTGGTGCTCCTGCCGTTCCGGTTGTGAATAAAGGAGATGTCGTGAAAGTGGGACAATTAATTGCCAAAAGCAGCAGTTTTGTTTCCACCAACATTCACTCACCGGTTTCAGGAAAAGTGAAAAAGGTGGATTTGGCTACCGACAGTTCGGGTTACACAAGGCAAGGAATTTTTATTGATGTGGAAGGCGATGAATGGCTGGAAGAAATTGACCGCGACGAAACGCTGAAAACTGATTTCGACTTCGACGGCAAAACAATCATCCAGAAAATTCAGGATGCCGGAATTGTGGGAATGGGTGGTGCTACATTTCCAACCCATGTAAAATTAGTTCCGCCAGTGGGGATGAAAGCTGAAGTTTTGCTGATTAACGGTGTGGAGTGTGAACCTTATCTTACAAGCGACCACAGGCTGATGCTCGAAAAAACGGAAGAAATCCTGGTGGGTACAAAAATCCTGATGAAAGCCATGAATGTTGAAAAAGCATTTATCGGGATTGAAAATAACAAACCTGACGCCATTCAGCTTTTAACCTCAAAAGCAACAAAATACACCGGAATCGGAATCGTTCCGTTAAAAGTAAAATATCCGCAGGGAGGTGAGAAACAGCTCATTAAAGCAGTTACCGGCAAGGAAGTTCCTTCAGGAGGACTGCCGATTGCCGTGGGGGCTGTGGTGAGCAATGTGGGAACCGCTTTTGCCGTTTATGAAGCGATTCAGAAAAACAAACCGCTTTTTGAACGGGTGGTGACTGTGACTGGAAAAGGCGTAAAAAAACCTTCGAACTTCAAAGTAAGAATGGGTACTCCAACAACAGAGTTGATCGAAGCTGCCGGCGGATTGCCCGAAAACACAGGAAAAATCATCAGCGGCGGCCCCATGATGGGAAAAGCGCTGGCAACACCCGATGTTCCGGTAACAAAAGGAACTTCCGGAATCCTGATACTTTCGGAAAAAGAAGCAAAACGCCAGGAGTACATGGAATGCATCCGTTGCGGACGCTGTGTTTCGGTGTGTCCGATGGGGCTGGAACCCTACCTGCTGATGACGGCGAGCGAAAAACATCTTTTCGACAGGGCTGAAAATGAGCGGGTACTCGATTGTATTGAATGTGGTTCATGCAGTTACACCTGCCCGTCGAGCCGTCCGCTGCTTGATTATATCCGTTACGGAAAAGGAAAAGTGGGGCAAATTGTACGTTCAAGAAAGAAATAAATTGAAAACTCAAGATAACTGAGAAATGAGTAAGATTTTAACAGTATCACCTTCGCCGCATATTCACTCGGCTGATTCGACACAGAAAATCATGTTGCGTGTGGTTTATGCGATGATTCCGGCAATGTTGTGGTCGGTGTTTGTTTTCGGGTTCGATGCAGCGCGGGTTACATTAATAGCCATTGCCGCCTGTCTGGCTTTCGAATTCCTGATTCAGAAATACCTGCTGAAGGTAAAACCAACCATAACCGACGGTTCTGCATTGGTAACCGGTATTTTATTAGCATTTAATGTTCCGGCAAATCTTCCGTGGTGGATCATCATTATTGGTGCTTTTGCCGCCATCAGTTTTGGAAAAATGTCGTTTGGCGGATTGGGCAGCAATATTTTCAATCCGGCACTGGTGGGCAGGGTATTTCTGCTGATTTCCTTTCCGGTACAAATGACCTCGTGGCCGGTTACAACACAAAGCGGAGTTGATGCAGTTACGGGTGCCACTCCGCTTGGAATCATCAAAGAAGCTTTGAACAACGGGGTTTCTGTTTCTGAAATAGTTTCAAAACTGCCGGTACCGAAAGATCTTTTATTCGGCAATATTGGCGGCTCGCTGGGTGAAATTTCTGCACTTCTGCTGGTGCTTGGTGGTATTTACATGCTCATTACAAAAGTGATTACGTGGCATATTCCAGTGGCTGTAATTGGTTCAGCAGCACTGTTATCAGGAATTTTCTGGATGGTGAATCCTGAATTGTACATCAATCCTGTTTACCATATTCTTTCGGGCGGGTTAATGCTGGGAGCCATTTATATGGCCACCGACATGGTTTCTTCTCCCATGACACCGAAAGGACAGTTGATTTACGGAGTTGGCATCGGTGTGCTGACAATTCTGATTCGTTTGTTCGGAGCTTATCCCGAAGGAATTTCATTCGCCATCCTCATTATGAATGCTTTGGTACCACTGCTGAACAGGTACATCAAACCAAAACGTTTTGGTGAAGTAAAAAAACAACCGGTAAAAGCCTGATTTTGAAATGAAAATAATATTATCATTCGAATTGAATTCACCCCTTTGTCCCCTCAAGGGGAAATTTGCACCATTGGAACTGGCAATTTTATTTGAGGCAATTACCCCCTTGAGGGGGCTGGGGGTGAGCAATTTAATCCATAACTTAAACTGATATGGCAAAAAGAGAATCAACTTTCAAAAATATGGCACTGGCGCTTTTTATGATAACCGCCGTTGCAGGACTGGCTTTGGCTTCTGTTTATTCGGTAACCGAGAGGCCGATTGCAGCTTCGCAGCAGGCAAAAATCAACAACGCCATCAAAATGGTTATCCCCGAATTTGAAACCATGACCGACACCTCGCTGATGCCCGCAACGGGAAAAGACAGCATAAAGGTTTACAAACTGAATAAGGGAACCGAAAACACCGGTTATGCAGTAATGACTTATACTGATAACGGTTTCAGCGGACGATTCACATTGATGGTTGGATTTACTCCCGATGACGCCATCAGTAATATTGAAGTGCTGGAACACAAGGAAACACCCGGTTTGGGGACAAAAATGGCGTTGCCAGCCTTTAAAGATCAGTTTAAAGGATTGAAACTTTCCGATTTACCCGGAAACGAACTCAAAGTAAAAAAAGATGGCGGAACCGTGGATGCCATTACCGCCGCAACTATCAGCAGTCGCGGTTTCTGCGATGCAGTCAATCGTGCATATTCAACTTATAAATCAGGTGTAAAAGATGAATCAGCTCAATAATTTCTCCAAAGGATTTCTGCGCGAGAACCCAATCCTCGTTTTACTACTGGGAACCTGCCCTGCGTTGGCTGTAACTTCATCGTCCATGAACGGACTGGGAATGGGACTTGCCACCACTTTCGTGCTATTTATGTCGAATGCATTTATTTCGATGATAAAAAATTTCGTACCCGATAAAGTTCGGATTCCGGCGTTTATTGTGGTCATTGCCAGTTTTGTAACCATTGTTGATTTGCTGATGCAGGCTTACACACCCTCGCTTTCAGCACAACTCGGAATTTTTATTCCGCTGATTGTGGTAAACTGCATTGTGCTGGGTCGTGCCGAAGCTTTTGCTGCCAAAAACAATATTTTATCATCAATGGTTGATGGATTGGGGATGGGGCTTGGTTTCACTGTTGCGCTGACGATAATGGGAAGTATTCGCGAAATGCTGGGCGCTGGCTCAATATTCGGTTTCAAATTTATTGCCGACACTGCCGACGGAATCCTCATCTTTATTCTGGCTCCCGGTGCTTTCATTACACTGGGTTTCCTGATTGCATTACTGAAAAAGATCAACAAAACCTCTTAATTTGAATTGACATGGAATACGTAATCATTCTTATTTCGGCCATTCTGGTAAATAATATTGTACTGGCCCAGTTTTTAGGGATTTGTCCTTTTTTGGGGGTAAGTACAAAAATCGACACTTCCATTGGCATGGGCGCCTCGGTTTTGTTTGTAATGACACTGGCTACCATTGTCACCTTTCTGATTCAGAAATTTGTGCTGATTCCGCTGAATCTTGCTTTCCTGCAAACCATCAGTTTTATTTTGATTATTGCTGCACTGGTACAAATGCTCGAAATCATCCTGAAAAAGGCCAGTCCGTCGCTTTACCAGGCACTGGGTATTTATCTTCCTTTGATTACCACTAACTGCGCAGTGTTGGGAGTTGCCATTCTTGTCATTAAAAAAGAATACAATCTTATGGAATCGGTGGTTTTCACCATTGCCACTGCGATTGGCTTTGCACTGGCGCTTGTCATTTTTGCCGGTATCCGCGAGCAGATTGAACTTTCGAATACTCCGAAAGGGATGAAAGGCATTCCAATTGCACTGGTAACAGCCGGAATTCTGGCCATGGCTTTTATGGGATTTTCCGGGTTGGTTTAATTCTGCACAGGCTATTGGATTTATTGCCAATACATTCAAAGCAAAATGGAAGAAATCCAGTTAACACGAAAACAAAAAATTGGCCGCTGGCTGATTATCTTAGCCTCAATACCTGCTCTTGTTATTATTGTGCTTTTGTTTTCGGTACTATTTAATGGAATTTTTTCGCTGGCAAATGGTGGCAAATTCTTCAGCCAGCCCGACAATATTGATGGTCCACAGTTTTTATATGAAGTTGTACAGAATTTCATCTTGTTTTTTTCTGTTTTATTGTGGACCTGGATTTTCTGGATGAAAATTCAGAAAAACAGTTTTGTCTCCATCGGATTTTACCGAAATGCCGGCTGGATAAAGGAAATTATCCTTGGATTTGTTGCCGGAATTGGTTTGCTGGGCTCAGTATTCCTGGTTCTTTTAGCTACCGGAAATATCCAGATCAATTCCATTGAATTTCATCCGGCTTCATTGGCAACCAACCTCATTGTATTTCTGTTTGTGGGGTTTAACGAGGAAATGATTACCCGTGGCTACCTGATGGGCTCCATTAAAAAACTCTCAAACAAAGTTTTTGCACTGGTGCTGGTGGCTGTTTTGTTTTCACTGATGCACATTTTCAACGACAACTTTTCGCTGGTGCCGTTTCTGAATATTTTCCTTGCCGGCATTTTACTGGGCGTGGTTTATGTTTATACCGAAAGATTGTGGTTTGCCATTTCGCTGCACTTTACCTGGAATTTTTTCCAGGGGCCGGTTTTCGGTTCTCAGGTAAGCGGAAATGTAACCGATGGAACTTTCATTCAACTTACAAAAACAGGAAACCCATTAATTACCGGTGGTGATTTTGGTTTCGAAGGTTCATTGCTGATGACATTTCTGATGATTGCGGCCATTTTCATAATCGATTACCACTATCATAAAACACAAAATAAAAAAGCTGAAACGCAGTTTTAGTTTACAATTCAGCAATATTTACACTGATTCAAAAGTTTTAATCCTACTGTAAGTCTGAATTATTGCGAAACAAATTCCTGATAAAAATGAAAACCTGGTACTTGTTGATGCTCCTGTTTATCCAGTTGCCTGCGATTGTTTTTTCTGTTCATGCAGATGAAAAAGAAAAATGGCCGGGAAAATATCCGGTTGAAATTCATGATTTTGAAAAATATTTCAGCAATTGTAATGTGGACGGATCGGTGGTGATTTTTGACAATACTGCGCAAAAATGGATAGTGTCAGACACTGCCGGAATTTTCAGGCAAAAGTTGCCAGCCTCCACTTTTAAAATCATCAACCTGCTGATTGCCCTTGAAACCGGGGTGATTGAAGACGAAAACACCGTTCTGAAATGGAGCGGCAAAACAGATACGGTAAAATATGGTTACCGACCTGAAATTTACCACGACATGAGTGTAAAAGAAGCTTTTGA
Source organism: Draconibacterium sp. (assembly GCA_036735485.1). Classification (GTDB taxonomy): domain Bacteria; phylum Bacteroidota; class Bacteroidia; order Bacteroidales; family Prolixibacteraceae; genus Draconibacterium. Next base: position 16,251 of record DAINOH010000035.1, read on the forward strand.
AGTCTCGGCTGTTTGGGTATTTCTTGATTTAGCCGAAAAAATCGGACGGGAGAATTATAAAAAATACCTTGCTCTCTGTAATTATGGAAATCAGAACCTTACCGGAACTGATGAAGATTTCTGGAATTTTGGCCCGCTGGGAATTTCGCCGGTGAACCAGGTGGAACTGATCAGAAATCTTTACAATGAAAAGCTGCCTTTCGCGAAACGGAACATGCAAATTGTAAAAAAAGTAATGCTTTCGGAACAGGAAAATGACTACACCATTCACGCCAAAACCGGCTGGACACGCGAAGACGGAATCAACACAGGCTGGTGGGTTGGTTATATCGAAACCCCAATAGGCACTTACTTTTTCGCGACCCGGCTTCTGCAAGACCTAAAACTCAACGACGGTACCTTCGGAAACTCCCGGAAAGAAATTACCCGTGCTGTTTTTAAGGAACTGAAAATTACTGAATAAAAGCCCCGGGTTACAGGTTACGGGTTACAGGTTACGGGTTTCAGGTTACGGGTTTCAGGTTACACATCTAAATTATCCGGTATCCAGTATACCCGCCTGAACGAATTCAGTCGGGCAGGCAATATCCAGTATCCAATATCCAGTATCCAGCATCCGTATTCAACCCTGCAATTCCGACCTTTTATCTTAAACAATTATTTTAATCAAAATATTTAATATTTTGTTTTAATCATTTGATTAATTTTGAAAAATTTGTTTTTACTTTGTGGCGTAAATTGAAAAGACAATGAATGCCATAAAGAAAGATGACCCATCTTCCACCGAAGAAAAAATCAAGCAGGCAGCCAAAAAAGTCTTCCTGCAAAAGGGGTATGCAGGCACACGCACCCGCGATATTGCAGAAGAAGCCGGAATAAACCTTGCATTACTTAACTACTATTTCAGAAGCAAACAAAAGCTATTTGAGGTGGTGATTCTTGAAAAAATTCAAAAACTGCTGATTACTATCCTGCCTGCCATTCACGACGAATCAACCACCATCGAGGAAAAAATTGATCTGGTAGTCAGCAATTACATTGACATGCTGACAGAAAATCCCGATCTGCCTATTTTTATTCTCAGCGAACTTCAAAAAGGAAGTTTTGAAGCTTTTCCCGCTGTTCCAATTGTTGAGCAGGTAAAAAAATCAGCGCTTTTTCGCCAGCTCACTGAAAAACGACCCGATCTGAACCCGGTTCATTTAATAGTGACCTTGTTTGGTATGACCATTTTTCCTTTTGTGGCACGGCCCATCATCATGCTTGACGGAATGACCGACGAACAGTCATACATGCAACTGATGCAGGAGCGGAAAATACTGGTCAGCAAATGGATGAAAAATATTCTGAACGAAAAAAACAATTCGATATGAAAAAACTGCTGCTGATATTGCTGTTTCAGGGAATCCTATTTGCGCAGGCCCAGGTAACACTTGATGACTGCCACGAAAAGGCAAAAGCCAATTTCCCTTTGATAAAACAATACGACCTGATCAATCAGACAACCGAATATACTTTGTCGAATGCCAACAAAGCCTACCTGCCGCAAGTAAAGCTGAATGTCATCGGAGGCTATATTATACAAGGCATTCCAGTAATGACAGTGCCGGGACAGCCTGCGGACGACCCGTCGAAAACGCAACTCATCGGGATTGCCCAGGTAAACCAGGTTTTGTGGGACGGAGGTGCCACCCGTACTGCCAAAGACATTGCCAAAGCCGCAGCCGATGCGGAAAAAGCAGGCACTGATGTTTCGGTGTATTCCATCCGCGAACGTGTAAACCAGGTCTATTTCGGAATTCTGCTTATTGAAGAACAAATGAAACAGCTTGCCATTCTGGAAGAAAATCTAAACCGCAACCTTAACCGGGTTCAACTTTCAAAAGACAACGGGCTGGCCTATCAGAGTGATGTTGACGAGGTGAAAGCCGAATTGCTGAATCTTGAACAAAAACGCATTGAATTCAGATATACACGCCGTGGTTACATCGAAATGCTCTCGTTACTGACAGGGCAGGCTTTTAATGAAAACAGCGAATTTGCAAAACCAGTCGTTGTAAATGAGATGCTTTCGTCGGAAAATAAAAGACCGGAATTGGATTTATACGCCAGCCAGCTCCGTTTAAACGAAATGCAATCAGGAATGAATAAAGTGGCGCTGATGCCCAAAGTTGGTTTGATGGGCGCGGGTATTTTTATAACTCCGGGAATCAGTTTCGGGACTTCGAAAATCGAAAATCTGGCCATTGTCGGGTTAAGCGCTTCGTGGAAAATTGATGCGTTGTACAAAAACAACAACAATAAAAACCTCGACAAAATTAAAGCCGAAAAGATTGTCAACCAGCAGGAAACCTTTCTTTTCACCAACAACCTGCAGCTTTCGCAAGCCTCCAGCGACATTGAAAAACAAAAGGCAATTATTGAACACGACAACGAAATTGTACGGTTAAAAACCGACATTACAAAATCGTATCAAACCCGGTTTGACAATGGCATGTGTACCATGAACGACCTCATCAGCGCAATGAACCGTGAAAGTGAGGCCCGTTCAAACCAGGCCCTGCACAACGTTCAATTACTGATGAGTAAATACAATTATCAATATATAAGCGGAAATTAAAAACAATATACAATGAACAGAAAAAACCTGACAATTCAATTACTGGCGCTCAGCACCCTGTTTTTCTCGTGCAAAAACAACGGACTGGAAAGTGATGCTTCCGGAACGTTTGAAGCCACCGAAACCGTGATTTCGGCAGAAGCCGCGGGAAAAATTCTGGCTTTTGACATTGACGAAGGTGATGTGCTGACTGCCGCACAAACAATCGGGTACATCGACAGCACACAGTTGTACCTGTCGAAACTCCAGTTGCAGCAAAACCAGAAAGCCATACTTTCGGGACGCCCCGATACAAAAGTACAACTGGAAGCATTGCAGAAAGAGTTGGACAATGCACTCAGCGACAAACAACGCATTGAAAACCTGGTAAAAGGCAATGTGGCATCGCAAAAACAGTTAGACGATGCCAACACACGGATTGCCATTTTGCAGTCGAAAATTGCGGCAACAAAGAGTACGCTCACAACCACCACTTCCACCATCAACGAACAAAGCGGAACTGTGGCGATTCAGTTAGCTTCGGTGGAAGACCAGTTACGCAAATGCCGGATTGTAAACCCGGTTAATGGAACAGTTCTGACAAAATATGCCAACGCATTTGAAGTGACTGCTCCCGGAAAACCGCTTTATAAGATTGCCGATCTGACTGAAATGTATCTTCGGGCTTACATTACGGCCGATCAGTTTGCAAAGGCAAAGATTGGCGACAAAGTAAAAGTAAGTATCGACGCTGCAGAGGGAAACTCGAAAGAATACGAAGGTGTTGTTGAATGGATCAGCAATAAATCGGAATTCACACCCAAAACCATTCAAACCAAAGACGAAAGAGCCAACCTGGTTTATGCAATGAAAATCAGGGTAAAAAACGATGGACTGATAAAAATAGGAATGTACGGAGAAGTGAAGTTTTAAAGAAGCCGGAAGACCGAAGTCGGAAGCAAAAAAAGCAACCCGAAACTGAGATTTGGAATTTGATGCTTGATACTCGATACCGATACTCGATTCTTGATTCTTGATTCTTGATTCTTGATTCTTGATTCTTGATTCTTGAAACTTGGAACCTGAAACTTGGAACCTGGAACTTGGAACCTGGAACTCGGAACTTGGAACTTGGAACTTGGAACTTGATAATTTTATTCCATGGGAGATGTAGTACTGAAAAATATAACCAAAACTTACGGCAAAGGAAGTGTTAAGGCCGTAACCGACGTTTCGTTTTCGGTGGAAAAGGGCGAAATTTTCGGGTTGATTGGTCCCGATGGCGCCGGAAAAACCACCATTTTCAGAATGTTGACCACATTGCTGAAGCCCGACGCTGGTGAAGCTTTTGTAAACGGGCTGGACGTAGTGAAAGATTACAGAAAAATCCGTACCCGGGTAGGATACATGCCAGGCCGCTTCTCGCTTTACCAGGATTTGACCGTGGAAGAAAACCTGAACTTTTTTGCCACGGTTTTCAACACCACCATCCAAGAAAACTATCATCTTATAAAGGATATTTACCAGCATATTGAACCATTCAAAAACCGGAAAGCAGGCGCTTTGTCGGGAGGAATGAAACAAAAACTGGCGCTGAGTTGCGCACTGATCCACAAACCAACCGTTCTTTTTCTCGATGAACCCACCACCGGCGTGGACCCGGTTTCGAGAAAAGAGTTCTGGGAAATGCTGAAAAATCTGAAAACACAGGGAATCACCATTTTGGTTTCCACGCCTTACATGGACGAAGCCACCCTTTGCGACCGGATTGCTTTAATAACCGGAGGAGAAATTCTGAAAATCGATTCTCCGCAAAATATCGTTGCTGATTTCGGAAAAATACTCTGGTCGGTAAAAGGGGATAATATGCATAAACTGTTAACGGATTTACGCGAAAACAACAAACTGGCTTCGTGTTTTGCATTTGGCGACACACACCACGTAACACTGGCCGATGAAAAATATGGCGTTTCAGATCTGGAGGTATTTCTGAAACAAAAAGGCCATTCTGCAATCGAAATTCAACCGGCCAAACCGAATATCGAAGATTGCTTTATGGCACTGGGTAACGGAAATTCGAAAAAAACAGCCCCATGAAAGTGATAGAAGTTGAAAACCTGGTGAAACGTTTTGGCTCCTTCACGGCTGTTGACCACATCACGTTCAATGTGGAGGAGGGCGAAATTTTTGGTTTTCTCGGCGCCAATGGAGCCGGAAAAACCACGGCCATGCGCATGCTGTGCGGATTGAGCAAACCTACCTCGGGAACCGGCGTTGTTGCAGGTTTCGACATCCGCAAAAACCCGGAACAGGTAAAAAGAAACATCGGCTACATGAGCCAGAAATTCTCGCTTTACAACGATTTGAAGGTCTGGGAAAACATCCGGCTTTTTGCCGGAATTTACGGGATGCCCGACAAAGAAATCGCCCGGAAAACCGATGAACTGCTGGCCCGTCTTCATTTTGAGTCTGAAAGAAACACGCTGGTAAAGTCACTTCCGCTGGGCTGGAAACAGAAACTGGCCTTTTCGGTCTCCATTTTTCACAACCCGAAAATTGTGTTTTTAGACGAGCCGACCGGAGGTGTTGACCCGGTTACGCGACGCCAGTTCTGGGAAATGATTTACGAGGCAACAGCAACCGGGATCACGGTGTTTGTAACCACCCATTATATGGATGAAGCCGAATACTGCAACCGCGTTTCGATCATGGTTGACGGAAGAATTGACGCGCTCGACACTCCGCAAAACCTGAAAGAACAATATGAAGCCGGCAACATGGATGAGGTTTTCCATCACCTTGCCCGAAAAGCAAAGAGAAAGAGTGATTAACGAATAACGAATGTTGATTAACGATTGAAGAATTCAGAAGTAATAATTTTAAAATAACCGTTGGAAGTCAAAGCTCTGTCGCATCGGATTATCCGGGTGGGCCAGCAGCCGGCAGCTTTCAGCCAGCAGCCATAATATGAAACAGTTCAGCATATTTGTACTCAAGGAATTTCACCATATTTTCCGTGATAAACGGACAATATTGATTCTTTTGGGAATGCCGGTCATCCAGATCATTCTGTTTGGTTTTGCCATCACCACCGAAATCAACAACATCAGCATTGCGGTTTATGACCCGGCAAAAGATGTTGCCACACGCCGGATTGCCGAACAACTGAACAGCAGTAAATACTTCGATATTACCGCCATTCTGAATTCCCCGGCTGAAATCGGAGACATTTTCAAAGACGGAAAAACCGACATGGTGGTGGTTTTTGGCGAACGTTTCAACGAAAACCTGATGCACACCGGCAAAGCCCAGATACAACTGATAACCGATGCCACCGACCCGAACAGCGCCACCACCATCACCAACTACGCATCCGCCATTATTGCCTCGTACCAGCAGGAACTGATGGCACAGATGAAAATACCGTTTACCATCACTCCCGAAATAAAAATGCTGTACAACCCGCAGATGAAGGGAGCCTACAATTTTGTCCCCGGGGTTTTGGGAATGATCCTGATGCTGATTTGCGCCATGATGACTTCCATTGCCATCGTCCGTGAAAAAGAGATGGGAACCATGGAAATTCTGCTGGTTTCGCCCATGAAACCCATATTTATTATTTTGTCGAAGGCTGTTCCCTATTTCATCATTTCGGCGGTTAACCTGGCCACTGTTTTGTTGCTTTCGGTGTATGTGCTGAAAGTTCCGGTGGCGGGCAACCTGCTCTGGCTGATCGCGGTTTCGCTGCTTTTTATTTTTGTCTCGCTGTCGCTGGGTTTGCTTATTTCCACACTCACCAACACGCAAATGGCAGCCATGCTGGTTTCGGGGATGATGTTTATGCTGCCGGTGATCCTGCTTTCCGGGATGATTTACCCGATTGAAAATATGCCCGAAATCCTGCAATGGCTTTCGAATATCATTCCGGCCAAATGGTTTATCATTTCAGTAAAAAACCTGATGATAAAGGGAGCCGGTGTGGAATCGGTTTTAAAGGAAATACTGATTTTGCTGCTGATGGCCGCGGTAATTCTTGCACTGAGTCTTAAAAACTTTAAAAACAGATTGGAATAGCCATGTTAAAATACCTGCTTGAAAAAGAGTTCAAACAAATCAGGCGAAACCCGTTTTTGCCGAAAATGATTTTTGTTTTCCCAGTGATGGTGCTGCTGGTTTTTCCGTGGGCTGCCAATTTCGAGATTAAAAACATCAACCTGTGTGTGATCGACAACGACCACAGTACTTACTCAACACGGCTCACCCAAAAAGTTATTTCCTCGGGCTACTTTAAACTGACGGAAGTTTCTGACAGTTACAACCGGGCGCTTAAATCGGTTGAACTGGATAAAGCCGACATCATTCTTGAAATTCCATCGGATTTTGAAAAGAACCTGGTTCGCGAACAGCCAACCCAGGTAATGGTTTCGGCCAACGCAGTAAACGGCACCAAAGGTGGGCTCGGCAGTTACTATCTTTCGGGAATTATTGCTGATTTTTCTGGGGAAATCAGAAGCACCCGGATATCGGTAACAAGCAATGCGCCAATTCCGGTCATTGAAATGGCCCCGCGTTTCCGGTTTAATCCGAACCTGAATTACCAGGTTTTTATGGTGCCTGCGCTGATGGTGATGCTGCTGACCATGCTTTGCGGATTCCTGCCCGCACTGAATATTGTGAGCGAAAAAGAAGCCGGAACCATGGAACAGATGAATGTTACACCCATCACACGGTTTACGTTTATTTTCTCCAAACTGCTCCCCTACTGGATCATCGGTTTTATTGTAATTACCCTTGGTTTTGGTATTGCCTGGCTCGTTTATGGACTGGTTCCGGCCGGCAGTCTCGGAACGATTTACCTTTTCGCGGCCATTTATATCCTGGCTGTATCCGGACTGGGTCTGGTGATTTCCAATTATTCCGAAACCATGCAACAGGCCATGTTTGTGATGTATTTTTTTATGATGGTGCTGATTATGCTGAGCGGACTTTTCACACCGGTAAAAAGTATGCCGCAGTGGGCGCAGGACATCACCATTTTCAACCCGCTGAAATATTTTATGCAGGTGATGCGCATGGTTTACCTCAAAGGCAGCGGCATTGCGGATCTCACCACACAAATGGCGGCTTTGCTGGGTTTTGCGCTGTTTTTTAATACCTGGGCAGTGCTGAATTACCGAAAAACGGTGTAAAAATCAAACCACCGTTTTAACGATTTATGCCAATTCCTTTTTTAGCATGATCATGTGTTTTAACCGGATGCCATTTTCAAAAATCGGTTCCGGAAAATTGTCAAGAAAGAAGCGGTGTTTGATGTCATAGATCTCAAAACCGACTTTCTGATAGAGATACAATTGCTGAATACCCGCGTCACCGGTGCCAATTATCAGCCTTTTAAATCCTTTTTCTTTGGCAAGGTTTATGGCATCTTTCAGTAACCGCTGGCCGATCCCCTGTCCCTGAAAAGCTGTATCCACCGCAATGTTTTTTATTTCTGCCGTATCGCGGTCAATCGTTTGCAGGGCAAAAACGGCAATCATTGCCTGGTCCTGTTCAAGCACATAGACATCTGACTGATGGATGTATTTGTCGATGGACGCAATCGTTTCGTCTGCCAGCAACAGTAAATCGTAGGGTATGGGTTCATCTTTTTCCAACAATCTGATCATAATTAAAATTTTAACGGCGTGGAACTTCAAAAATCGAACCTGCTCTCCGTTGGCGCCGGTCAGAAGACCGGAAATTTATTGTTTCCATTACTGCACTTATTTAACTATCCCGGCCGGGCAAGGCACAAATTGCAAATTTGCGCCAGCGAGGGGGGTTATGGCGTCGTAGTTTAATTTTGGTTTAGTTATCTTTTCTTTTTTAGTTAATTGTCAATCCAAGTTTTTTCCCTAATCCCTCTTCGAAAATTTTGAATAACGTCGAAATTTGAATGTCAATTTTCCCATTCTCAAGTCGGGAAATATAACTTTTCTTAGTGCCCGTTTTTTTAGCAAGTTCTTCTTGAGAGAGATGAGCTTTTTTTCTTTCTTCTTTTATCATTTCTCCAACAATAAAAGCCTTTGCTTTTGCCTCAAACTCGTCACGTTTTTCTGTTCCTAAATTTCCGTATTTGATGTCAAGTAGTTCATCAAAATTTGATGCGTCTTTTATTGTTTTCATTTTCCTTCTCCTTTTTTATTTTTAAAATAATCCTCTTTAATTTTTAATGCTTTCTCAATTTCTTTTGTCGTAGTTTTTTGACTTTTCTTTTGAAATCCGTGAATAAAACAACAATTCGTCCAGAGTCAAAACAACAAAAAATCCGATAAATGTCAGAACCAGTTTTTATTCTTATCTCGTAAAGTCCATCGGTACTTTCAATATGTTTGAGAAATTTCTGAGGAATCATATCCACAGTTTTTATCAGCTTAAACACATATTCAATTTTCTCCTGAACTGTCGAGTCAAGAGAAATATAGAAGTCAATAAAATAGTTTTTATAAAATTTTATTTCTCGTGTTATTTTGCAAAGTTAACAAGTTTGTAAACATTTTGATTGCTATTTTCAAAATATTATTGTCTGTTTTTCTTCTTTTTCACTATGCGCCACAACGCTTAGCTGTATGAAATTTTGGGGATTGCGTGGCTTCGAATTTCTCAACCGACAAGGACCTTACCTACGGGCGCTATACTTAGCAAACCACTTAAACCCCAATATTTTATGACAGCTTGTTAGGCAAAGTTTTTTATTCTGTCGTATAAACCGCTGTCAGATTTATTGGTATTTCGGTCTTTTCAATAATTATTGAAGTCAAGTCTAATTCACTTGTATCATAAGTGTCAAAACAAGTAAAAACATTTGCGGAGTCTTCATAATTATTCTCAACTGGAGTATTTTCGACTTCATTTACAAATTTATCCGAAAATCCTAACTGCTTTAATAACTCTGCTTTCGTTTCCATTTTAATCATTTTTTAACTCCGTTATTATCATTACGCATAATACAATAATTCTCTGAAATAAACACTTTAGTTAAAGGTAAGTTTTCAAAAATCCAATAATAAAGTGCCCACATTCGTCTCATAGCTTTATCTAAGCCATTTACAGTCTCAGCGTGTGTTATCTTTAATTTGCAAACTTCCCATGCTGCTTCTCTAGTTATTGCATGTCCATGATTTTTCCATTTTCCGTGGTCGCAAAGCATTTTTGCTATTTCATTAGCTCTTGCTTTTCTTTCAGCGTCCGTAACCTGAGTTGTTCCGTTTGAATGTAAAGTCCAATTTTTAAATTTAAAATTGTAAAGGTATTCTTCAACTAATTGAATTGAATAATTACTTGCGTTCATGGCATTGCCTATTTCTTTGGGGTCAATGCTATTTAAAATTTGCAAGTCAGTCCATGAGGGTTTTTGACCTTTTTTCAAACCTTCTTCACCACGTATTCTTATTTCCTCAATTAGAGTTAAAATTGATTGCGCTGGAACAAATTCGCCATTTCTTGTTCTAACTTGCGGGTCAACTGGTCCAATCTGAGATTGATTGGTCATAATGATTTCATCGCCAGAAGTTATAAATATTGTACCAGCACTCATTGACTTATTTAGGAGAATAAATCCTACTTTCTCAAATCTAGGACGAAGCTTATTTACAAATTTCGCTACTTGATGGGCAAAACCACCAGGAGTAACCAAAACAATATCAATTTCTTTAGCATCTGCTGGCAAAGAAGCAATCATCTCATTAAACGGCAAGTCATCAGAATCGTCAATTGAAATCGAGGTACTTGTTGGTTTTACAACATTTGCAACATAACAAACAACTGGTCTTTTTCTAATGGCTTTAATCTCTTGAATGCTTTTCTGCAATTCTCCAATCACATTTAAATTGTGATATTGATATTTCAGTAGGCTCTCAAATTCTCTACCATCCACCATTTTATCAAGCATAGTCGAAGAAATTGGTGGCATTTGGACAGGATGCGGTTGTGGTTTATTCTGTGGAATCATAGGAATATGTCGCTTATTTGGTTTTTTATTTTTGCTCATTCTATATAGATTTATCAATGACGCACGATTTTTTTAAAATTTTGCCTAACGGTTGGTACATGTTGTCGGGGCGGATTTCGGAGAGCGTTCCTGTCCGAAGGACATGGAACTGCGAAACGAGAATCCGCAGTTAACGTACCACAAAACCCGCCCTGCAATATGCACTTTGTTACCGTTTTTTTTGTCAGTTAATATTTTTTATATCGCTTAAATTATTTAATACCAGGTTCTTTAATGTGAATTTTTGTTACTCAAATGGAGAAGACGAAAAATGTCCTAACCCATTTTTGACTATAACATAATGAAGAAATTCTATTTTATATTTTCCATTTTTGATTGGCTGACCATTAAGCCAAACTTTCAATTTTATATTATCACTGTCATCAATTTCTTTTCTTATCAATAATTCACCTTCTTTTATTGAGTAGACTTTATCCCTTGAAGTCAAAACGGTTTCTTTTTTATCATCATTCAAATTTAGGTTTTGCCTTAAAACTGGTTCTAAATAAAAAGTACTTAAAAATTCAATTATTGATTCCATTGAATTTAATTCCTTGTCATAGCGGGTTTCATTTACAAGAAATGCGTATTCGTTTCTACTATCAATTTTTAATGCAAGAATGTTTTCATCGAAGAAGCCATGTTTAAATAGATAACTTTCATTCTTTCTGTCAATTAATATTGAATTATTTCCTAAATACTCCCATTTTGCTTTCTCAACTATACCATTCAAAGAAATTAGCAAGTCACTATTTTGTCTAAAAATATAAACGGTTTTTGTATCATTTATTCCGTCAATTGCAACCCAATGTTGATTTGTCAACAAAGTTAGATTGTCGAGTTTTTGTGAAAAATTTTGAATTTTTGGAATTATATCGGAAAAGTATGTCTTCATTATTTAGCGTTTCTAAAATAATTAGTTACTCGTTTAAATATTCATCATTGTAATACATATCCACACAAATTGGGATGATAAATTTACCATTTTGGTTTATAAGTTCAACGACATTAAATTCAGGGTTGTATTCATACTTAATTCTGGTAACTTTTGGTTGGTAGCTCATGTCTGGTTTAATTTTCATCCGAAACTAAAAAAAATTGGTGAATGTTTATGTTAACGGGCAGCAGTTTTTTTTACTGATAAGGTTACAATTGATGTATTCAGAATTTTATGTAAGCCCCCGAACGATTATTGCACTGCTTCAGATTGTTATTGAACATCTTCAGACTGTAATAAAACAGCTTGCAGGAGTTTTTAATCATCTTGCGACGATTACTTAAGCTCTTGCGAGAGTTACTTTAAGTCTTGCGACGGTTACTGAACATCTTGCGAGAACTTTTTAACATCTTGCAAGAGTTTTTTAACTTCTTGCGGGAGTTACTTATGGTCTTGCAACGATTACTTAAGCTCTTGCGAGAGTTACTAAACACTTTGCAAGCGTTACTAATCATTTTGCAGGAGTTTCTAACAGTTTCTGAACTGTTTTACCACCTTTTCAAAACAAGACCTTTAGAGAAAGGATTCCATCTTTTCAGAAAGATGGAATCCTTTCTCACCGCACAGATGAAGGCTTTTCAGGTTTCAGACGACGCGGCTTCCCCTTCCACAATCCGGTGCAAGTGGCAAAACATCAGTTCGCCGGTTTCGCCATCGCGCAGGTGAAGACCGTTTCCCTCGCAATACCTGAAAAATTCGCAACTTTTGCAAAGCCCGGTTTTCAGCCACGCCCGGTTTCTGTGCGACTGAAATTTATGCTCCCAGGTCTCCCTGAAACTGTCGGTATAAATATTTCCCTGGATAAAACTTGCCCGCAGATTGGGGCAGGCTGAAATCGAACCGTCAATAAGCACCGAGGCCACATTGATTCCGGCGCGGCAGAAAAACAGGTTGTCCCTCACTTCGCCTTCATAACCGCCCAAAAAACCTTCGCACCCATAATTTACCACCATCTCTCCCTTTTTTCGTTCGGCAGCCATAAAATCAAACACCTTTTTAAAATTGACGGGCGAAAGCTGAAGACCGGCATTTTCTTTGGCCCGTCCCACCGGAAATACGGTAAAAAGCCGCCATTCTTTCACCCCCAGTGAAATCAGCAGTTTTTTCACCTCTTCAAGTTCACCGATGTTTCGTTCGTTCACACAGGTCACCACATCAAACTCAAGATCGTCAACCTCCGCGAGCAATTGAATGGCCTGCACCGCCTTTTGAAAACTTTGCGGATGATTGCGCAGCCAGTTGTGGGCAGTTTCCAGACCGTCGAGACTGATGGTAACTGACCGCAAACCCGCTTTCAGCATCGATTCGAGCCTTTTCCCGGTAAACTGCAAACCATTCGAAACAATTCCCCACGGAAAACCACGGTCGTATAACATTTGTCCGCAAACTTCCAGGTCGTTTCGCAGCAAGGGTTCGCCACCGGTAAACACAATCATGGTTTTGTTGGGCTCCACAATTTCGCGGATATCATCAATGGCTTTTATAAAATCGGCAACCGGCATGTCGGGTGTCGAAGATTCTTTTTTGCAATCACTGCCGCAATGCAGGCAACTCAGGTTACACCGCAGCGTACATTCCCAGAAAATGTAATCGAGCGGATGCAGTTGGGTAGTGTTTTTCCTGTATTTTCTGAACAGTTCGAGTGCGATTTTCTTTCGCAGGGGGATTTTGGAAGAAATCATTAGTTTTTCTTCGTTAGTTTTACATTCAGCACTTTTGAGGTTGTTCCGCTGTACCAATCGCCATCACCGCCCTCAAATTTCGGATCGGTAAACTTCACAACAGTATCCAGCGTCGTGAAATCGCCGCCGTTCAGCGCGCCATCTTCATCCACAAACTGAACCTTGAATTCCTGGCTCTTTGGAAAATCGTCAACCTCGATGTTGTATTTGCCATCGGAACCCGATTTGGCAGTTGCATACTCCATGGTCACTTTTATCTGCTGAATTTCTTCACCCGCTTCCGAAGTTACTTTCCCGGCAACTTTAAATGTGGCGTGCGGACTTCCGTATTCGTACCTGGGCGAACCATACATGCAACCGTTAAAAATCACCGCGCTGCCGATTCCTAAAAGGGATAAAATATAGGCTATTGATTTGTTCTGAAACGTGAGCCACCGTTTTCTGATTTTAGCAGGATTCATTTTTTGATCGTCGTTTAAAGGAAAATCTGAGTTAATTTTTCAAGGCTGAATATACATATAATTTCAACCCAGGCAACCAGTTTACTGACAATCACAATCGGATTTTTTGGGTAAACCATACTCAAACTGAATGGTCACATGGTCGATATCAAATTCGTGATGCAGTATCTTCCTGACCGCCTCATTTATATCGTTGGTTTCCGAAATCCTGAAATCATTTTCCAGTTCAATATGACATTCGAAATGCAGAATTTTATCAGTCAGATTCCACACATGAATATGGTAAACACGGCGGATTCCGAGGATTTTCAGCAGCTGTTCCTCCACCCTTTTCCCGTCAAAGGTTTTTGGTGCCATCTGCATCAGAATCATCACCGACTCGGCCAGCAGTTTCGAAGTATGCACCAAAAGATAAACACCGATCAGAATGGTCACCACCGCATCGACCCACACCACATCGAAAAACCAGATCAGTCCTGCACCGGCAATCACCGCCAGTGAGGTTAGTGCATCGCCCAGCAAATGCAGGTAGGCAGCTTTGATGTTGATGTTTTTGTTTTTCTCGCGTTCGAGCACCAACACCGAAAGTCCGTTGGCAATCAGCCCCAGCAGGCCGAGCCAGAACATCCACCGGGCATCCACCGGCTGTGGTTCTAAAAGCCGTTCAATTGCCTCAACAATCAGGTACACCGAAATGGCGATCAGTGCCACCGCATTGATGAAAGCAGCCAGAATCTCGGCCCTTTTATAACCAAAAGTCGATTGTTTTGTCGAGGGTTTCAGGCTGAGTAACTGGGCAATGTAGGCTAATATTACTGAAATTGTATCGCTCAGGTTGTGAATGGCGTCCGAAATCAGGGCAAGGCTGCCTGAAATAATTCCTCCGATAATTTGTGCGACAGTAATAATCAGATTCAGTATAATTGTGAAAATTAACCGCGGAAGCGAAACGTCGTTATTTTCGTGCATGATTTTTGTTATTAATCACTAAACATTATACGCAAACAATTGGTTTGACAAATATGATTCTAACAATTATAAAATAAAAAGGATAATCAAATTAATCTGAACTATGAAGAAACAATTACTCATCGCATCATTCTTCCTGATTATTGGAGGAGCAATGCACGCACAGGCACAGCTTCCGTTGGGTTATTTCACACGGGAAACCATCGACTTTTACAATATGCATCATTTTGCCGAGGGAAAATGGAAAACCGATTACACCGAAAGCAATATTAAGGGTTCGCCTTACCTGAATAATGAATTTGTAAGCGGCACTATTTATACTACGCAGAAACAGCAATACAACAGCATTCCCCTGCGGTACAACATTTACAACGACGATCTTGAGTTTAAAAAACCGACGGAAGAAGTGCTTGCGCTGGCCGCTCCCGAAATTGTTGAATATGCTGCTTTTGGTGATAACATTATTTCATATTCAGATTATTACCAGGGAAGCAAAGTAAAGAAAGGATTTCTGCTGGTGCTTGAACCGGGAAAAGCCAACCTGATGGCAAGAGCCAGTGTAACGTTTCAGAAAGCCACCGAACCGGCCGCTTACAAAGAAGCCGAACCAGCCAAATTTATCCGCAAAGCCGACACGTATTATATCAGAATCGGGAATTCCACGGCGGTGGAAATCAACAATAAAAAAAGCCTGATTGAAGCTTTCCCCGATAACAGGGACAAAGTGGAAGCTTTTATCGATAAAAATAAAATCAAAACAAATAAGCCTGATGGGCTGAAAGAAGTGGTAAAATATTACAACTCGCTGCAATAAAGTAATACACTTATTTTCAGCAAGAATATTGACCGGGGCCGCATAAAATGCCACCCCGGTTTTTATTTTTATATTAGTTGTTACAAAGAAAAAATGTTTTGCAACTGCAACATTGAATTTTTATTGTCGTCATTGATTCAGAAACAAAAAACAAGATTGAAACCGATTTACGAAAATATTCACCAGGAGATCATTGATCAATGTAAGGAGGGAGATCAGAAAGCACAGTTCAGGTTATACAAACTGTATTACAAACCCATGTACAGTGTCTGTATGAGGTTGATTAACCAGGCTGACGAAGCAGAAGATGTAATGCAGGAAGCTTTTCTGAATGCCTTCAGAAACATAGACACTTACCGCGGAGAAGTGAGTTTCGGGGCCTGGCTGAAAAGAATCGTGATCAACCGTTCTTTGGACCATTTGAAAAAGAAAAAACTGAAGTTGGAGGAGATAAACGACAAAACAGCGCAGATCGCCGACTACCAGATGGAAATGAAGGAAGTGAATGTGGAAGTCATCAAAAATACCATTCAGCAGCTTCCGGATGGATACAGGGTGGTGTTGAGCTTATTTCTGATTGAAGGATACGACCACGAGGAGATCAGCCAGATTCTGGGAATCACCAATTCCAATTCGCGCACGCAATTTCTGAGGGCCAAGAACAAACTGAGAGAACTGTTAAAAGACAAGGAAATTTATTCATACAACTGACATGAAAGAAAAAGATTATATAGAAGAACTAATCAGGGAAAACCTGGATGGACTGAATGATTTCGAGCCGGCAGAAGGGCATTTCGATCGGTTTGAGGCAAAACTCAAAGCCCAGTCGAAACGGAAAAAACTGAACTTCAGCATTGTCTGGAAAGTGGCTGCCATCGTAATTTTTGTGGTGCTTGCTGCCAATCAGGCTTACATCTACTTCGCACCGGCCAATAAAAATGGGCTGAATGAAAACGGCGAAAACACCGGATTCACCCTGTCGTCGGTGTCGCAGGAATACGGAGAAGTGGAATTTTACTACAACACAGCCATCAACACAGGTCTCAGCCAGTGGAACAATATGAAGGAAGACGGCCTGATTTCGGCAACCGAGCAGGAAGCCATGAACACGGAACTGGCCGAGTTTGAGGAAATGTTTAAAACCCTGCAGGCCGACCTGGCTGCCAACCCCAACGACGAACGCGTGATAAATGCCATGCTCGAATACTACAAAGCAAAACTCGATATTATAAATATGATCGTCAATAAATTAGAAGAAGTCAAACAACAAAAAATAACCAGTCATGAAAACAACATTTAAATTCGCAATCCTTTTAATCTTCATCTTGAGCGCGGGTTTTTCGACCTCGGCAGCAGAGAAAACCAAAAAATTCAACCAGTCTTGGCCAGCCGCCGGAATTGAAACCCTGCGGATCAGCAATAAATTTGGTGAAGTGAAATTTAAAAACGACAATTCCTCGACCATTTCCATCAATGTACTTGTAACCGTGGAAGCTTCAAGCGAAAGCAAAGCCACCGAAATCATCAACAACATCGATGTTAAAATCAACAAATCAGGTTCGGTGGTAACCGCCGAAACCATTTTCGAAAACAGTTTCAGGGGAAATAACCGGTTTAAAATCGATTACGAAATCAATGTCCCATCCGACAGAAACCTGGAAGTTTCGAACAAATACGGGAATGTGGTGGTTGGTCAGCTTACCGGCAAAGGCGATTTCGATGTGCAGTATGGCAGCATCACAGCTGTTTCGCTGAAAGGAATCAGCACCCGGATCAATCTGGCCTACGGAAAAGGCAACATCGACGAATCGGGAAATACTGAAATTGAAGTGGCCTATTCCGATATTTCGATGGGAACCGTTGGCAACCTGCGGCTGAACTCCAAATATTCAAATATTGAGGCCGACAAAGCTGCCGATATTCAAACCGAATCGAGATACGACAAATTCAATTTCGGAGAAGTGGTGGCGCTGAATGCTGACACAAAATATACGCAGATCAGGGTTGGTAAACTGAGCAAAAAACTATACATCGGTGCCGGTTACGGTGGAATAAAAATCGATAATATTTCGCCCGACTTTGAATCGATTAACATCACCAATTCATACGGGCAGATAAATTTGGGATTGGGCAGTGCCAGTTATTCACTGGATGCAAAATGCAGCTACTGTGGAGTAGATTACCCGGCCGACCGTTACAAAGGAAACCGGATGAAAGAGAACACTAGCATTCAACTCAACGGAAACGTGGGATCGGGCGGCGGAAAAGTAAAAATCGAAAGCCGTTACGGGGAGATTAAGTTGCAGTAAAGAACAATGTATGAATGCTATAATGCCTGAATAAAGAATATTTTTAAGGCCATGAAATAACAGAAACAAAAACAAAGGGCCGGGTGAATTTTCATCCGGCTTTTTTTTATCCGAGTGTGGAATAGTATCCCAGTTTATAAACATCGAACCAGAATAGCTTTGGGTTTCTTCCTGTTAAATGTTTTTCAAGCAATTTGTGAAACAGACTGAAAAACCATCTTAATAAAAACACCGGGATTATTTTCCTGATGGATTGATAGCGGTTCAGAAAATTCACCTGCCGGGCAAATTCTGAATCGCCGGGCAAAAGCCGGGTGGTAATCAGATGCAGGCTTTTTAGGGCAACACGGGTTTTACCGAGAAAAACGGGTCCATCCTCCAAACCGGTATGTTCAACCGGGTTTTCAATGTGCCGGATCTGGATTCCCTGCCTGTGCAGGTCGTATCCCAGCAGCGTATCTTCGTGTCCGTACATTTTCAAATCTTCCCGGAAATGAATCTTTTCAAACACCTTTTTCGGAATCAGAAAATTATTGGACGTGATGATAAATCCCTTTTTATTGTTGCGTTGGGCAGCTGAAATAGCTTCGCGGTGCGTTCCGTAAAACCATCGCAGGTATTGACTTTTCTCATTTGGTGGCTCATTTTTGTAAGTTGTACCACCACACAAAACTGTTTTCAGATCAGCATCTTCTATAAATCTACTCAGATAATCAGGATTTACCAAGGCAGAATCGGCATCGATAAAAAGCAGGTGCTCAAATTCCGATTCAAGCCCCATTTTATTGCGGATGGCCGATCGCCCCTGGTTTTTCTCCAGTTCAGTATAAACAACTCCAGGCAAATTGCTGATCTCCCGGTTTTTCAGTTTTACATTTTCGTTGGAGCCATCGTCATAAACACGGATTTCGACCGGGTATTTCAGGCGCGCTGACTGCGAAACCAGTTCCCGAACCAGTCCGCCGACTTCAATATTATAAACCGGAATGTTGACCGAAAGCATCGTGTTTTTTAGTTTGCCCGAAATTACTGAAACATTCGGATTCAGAAAACTGAAACGTTCAGATTAAAAACAGGGTTATTTTGAAATTATTATAATTTTAGCCTGAATTTCTCATTTAAAATGAAGTACGCTGCTATTTTTATCCTCGTTCTGACTTTCGGTTTTTCTTTTGCCGGAGGTTATAAAATTGAACTGAAAATAGATTCGGCTCCCAACCGGAAAATCAGGCTGGCCAACTACTACCTGGGAAATATTTATGCCAGGGATTCAATCAACCTCGATGCAAAAGGACACGGCGTCTTTTCAGGCGACACGCTCCTGCCACAGGGGCTTTATAAAATTTACCTCGACGATAAAAATCATTTCGACTTTTTGCTGGGCGCCGACCAGGAATTCTCATTGTCCAAATCTTCGTTTACTGAGACAGAAACATTGATAAAAGGCGCCATCGAAACAGAAAAGTTCCAGGAATACACGGTTTTCCTGAAAGATATGCAGACTCAGGGAGCCGCGCTCAACAAAAAACTGGAAACAGCCCAGCCGGCAGAGAAAGAGGCCATCAGAAATGAAATTGCCGGATTAACAATCCGGCTGCATATCTACTGGCTGAAGACAAAAGAGGAGTTTCCGAATACCCTGTATTCTGCATTTTTGCTGGCGAATTATGTGCCGGCTTTGGATGTAAAAACATTGCCGGAAGAAGTTCAGAAAAACGATTCGCTGCTGTTAATCGCCCGGTTTAATTTTCAGAATAAACATTTCTGGGATTATTTCGATTATACCGACGAAAGGCTCTTATACACACCTTTCTATAAACCGAAGCTCGAAACCTGGTTTAACAAAGTGTTGTACCCCAATTACGATTCGGTAAAGGCCCCTGTTATTCAGTTTATTGAAAAGGTAAAACCCAACAAAAGAATTTTCCAGTTTGCCACTTCCTGGTTTCTGAATACCAGCATCAACAGCAATATTATGGGCATGGATGCGCTTTTTGTGGATATTGCCAATAAATATTATATAAGTGGGCAGGCTTTCTGGACAACCGAAGAGTCGATGAAAAAAATACGCGAAAATGTGATGTTCGCCGAGCACAACCTGATTGGCAACATCGCTCCCGAGTTATCGCTCGAAACGTACGACGGTGAATATGTAAACCTGCACAAAATAGTAGCCCCGGTCACCGTTGTGCTGATTTACGAACCCGGCTGTTCACACTGCAAGGAATTTGTTCCGAAATTTCATGATGAAGTGTACCTGAAATACAAAGACAAAGGCCTGAAAGTTTTTGCCATTTACTCGATGGACAAAAAAGAAGAATGGACCGAATTCCTGATAAAACATAAACTGTTCGACTGGATAAATGTGTGGGACGAACGCCAACTCTCGCAATTCAAAATTTTATACGATGCCCGCAAAACTCCCGGTGTTTATGTGCTCGACAAAGACAAAAAAATCATTGCAAAATCGATGACTATTGAGCAATTAGCCGGACTGATGCAGCAGGAATTACGCTGATTTTTTCTTCTTCCGCATGTTTTCGGCCATTGTTGTGGCGGCTGCCAACGCAAGGTCAAACGCAGGGAAAATATTCTCCTTGCCCACCATTTCGTGAATACCTGATTTTTTCAGGTCCTCACAAACCACATCGTTTACCCCCGACAAAACAATCGCGGTCCCTGAATCTTTCAGAATTTTCAGCGCTCCCTTAAAATTATGAAGCCCGGTGGCATCCACAAACGGCACATGCCGCATCCGGATAATGATCAGCTTATTTTTGAATCCCATCGATTTCAGCACCTCGCAATATTCCTTGGCCGAGGCAAAAAACAGCGGCCCGCTGATCTCGTAAATACCAATTTCAGGTGGCAACTTGGAATAATCATCAATCACATCCGAATCAATTGCCTCCGGAATCACGTTGCCCATATCTGCCATGCGTTTCATAAACAGAATGGCTGAAAGCACAACACCCACTTCTATGGCAACTGTTAAATCCACCAGAACGGTTAAAAAGAAGGTAGTCAGCAGCACCAGCACATCGAAAACCGATCCTTTCAGAATGGAACGGAAAGTGCGCCATTCACTCATATTGTAGGCCACCACAATCAGAATTCCGGCCAAAACCGACATGGGAATCAGTTTCACCCATTTCCCGAAAAAGAGCATAATCAGCAACAACGTAATTGCATGCATAATACCGGCAATCGGGGTGCGACCGCCATTTTTTACATTGGTGGCTGTCCGGGCAATGGCGCCGGTGGCAGGAATTCCGCCAAAAAACGGTGTTACCACATTGGCAACTCCCTGCGCAATCAATTCGGTGTTCGAACGATGATTGGAGCCAATCATCCCATCAGAAACCACTGCCGACAAAAGCGACTCAATTGCACCCAGCAGGGCGATTGTTAAAGCAGGCTCAAAATAATAACCTATTTTTTCGAAATCTATTTTTGGAAATTCAAGATGAAAAGTATTGGGAATCTCACCAAAAAACGTCTCGATTGTGTTGACCGGAAGATTAAAAATTTGCACGACTGCTGTACCCAGAACAATGGCAATAATGGATCCGGGTATTTTGGGTAAAAAATGCTTTGAAAAAACTACAATCAAAATTGTAATTACGGTTATTCCGAATGCAAAAAGGTTCGTATTGGGTAAATTCAGAAAATAACTGTGCCATTTGGCAATAAAACCTGAAGGCAGGTTATCAATTGTAAGACCGAATGCATCTTTGATTTGCGTCGAAAAAATCACCAGTGCAATACCGCTGGTAAAACCCACTATTAGTGGGTGTGGAAAATACTTCAGCAACGAACCAAGTTTCAGCAGCCCGAAGATGATCAGTAAAAAACCGGCTAAAATGGTGGATATTAAAAGTCCGTCGAAACCGTACTGTGATAATACGCCCACCACAATTACAATAAAAGCGCCTGTGGGCCCGCCAATCTGAACGCGGCTGCCCCCTAAAAAAGAAATCAGAAAGCCCGCCACGATAGCAGTTACAAGACCTCTTTCGGGTGAAACACCTGAAGCTACTGCAAAAGCCACTGCCAGCGGAAGGGCTACAATTCCAACTACAATACCTGCCATGATATCGGCAGAAAATTGTTTTTTTGAATAATTCTTCTTTAAAACTGTGAACAGTTTCGGTTTAAAAATATCGTTCACGTTGATTATGATGGTTAAAATTCGATGCGCAAAATTACGCTTTTTTAAAAACACAAAAGATAATACCCCGAAAACTATGAAATTGTTACCCTATTATTAATCATTCATTGCAGGTAACAAATCTTTACCACTGAACAAATGAAATCTTTTTGGTTGTAAAGCTGGCGCCACTGTTGTATTGCACAAAATAAATCCCCGAAACATTGCCTCTCATATCCACATTCAATTTACGGTCGCTGACAGGGGTGATTTTACATGCACACAAACGCCCTTCAACATTATAAACCTTTATTTGCTGTACCGAAACTTCTTTACCAGCTTCTACAGTGAATGTTGAAGTGACTGGATTTGGGAACACCACGATATCAAAAGGATTTTCAACCCTCGGGGTATCGGTATTAAAATCGTTGATATTACAGGCAACCAATTCAATAATATTAGTCATGGTTTTCTTTTCAGCATTCAGATTTGTAAAAGAATTCCATTGATTATTTTTCTTTATAAAACATGTATTTGTAAAGTTCGATGCTTTTAACGACTGATAAATGGCAAAAGAATCGGGTGCAAAAACATTTGAAATCTCGAAACCGGCAAAAAATTCGGTCCCGGGTTTTACAACTTCCGTAAAAGGAATATAATTCATGGCATCGGAGGCCAGTGCGGATGTATTCACGATTTGCGAATAAATGAGTTGATCGGGGTATAAATTACCATTGTAAATTTTGATGGTAATTTCGCTGTTTTGACTTTTAATGGCATTTTTTATTCGTCCCACACCCAATGAAATTCCTTTTAAATGAAGATTTGCATTGGTTTTGAATTTTTCGGTTACTTCGGTAATCCCAACATTGTTCGAGCCTCCCCAATATCCGGCAAATGCGGTTCCGTTTCTGACAGGAACCAGCGCATACGAATCGTTATCAGCAAGATTGTTTACTGATCCGCACAAATCCTCTTCGGAATAAAACTGTTTTCCCTGATGCGTTACAGGATTTGTTTTTAAAGGATCGAGCCAGTATTTCAATTGTTTTGTTGAATCGCTTTTATAATCCCAGGCAAGCGCTAACCTCGCAAAATAATCATCAACCGATTTACCGCAAACAGCCGATCCGCCGGTTAAAGTTCCCTTTACCAGTTTATTCTGATCAAACAACGGGCCACCTGATGAACCCTGCTCGGTGGTTCCTCCCTCCCATTTTAATATTCTGAGGTGACCATTTTTTATATAGGGAGAATCAAATGTGGCAATCACTGAAGCATCATTGTCGTTGGCAAGCTTTTTAATATCGCCCTGCGGATGGTGAATACTAACCGATGATGCAGTAACGTCAGGTGACCTGTTCCATCCTGCATAATACGGTCTGTATTCAGGAGGAGGAACCGTGTTCAGTTGTACAAGTGCAAAATCAAGGCTGTCGTACTGGGCTTTCATCACCGAACCGGAAAGTGAATTGGAAGGGTCGCCATCCAGCGGTTTGCAAAACGGACTTTCGTAATTAAATGTAAACACCGATGTTTCAGCATAACTCCATTTGTCATAACAGTGCGCTGCCGATAAAACATAGGGTTTTTGATTTTCGGCTGTGTTATTTACCAGCACACCCGTGCAAATTTCTGATCCTCCCGGTTTATTTATAATAATTCTCACCACTGAATTTTTAGGATCTTCCCAATTGCTCCAGGTATCGCAGTTGATATCGATGTTGCAGGAACCGGCTGTTTTACCCATTGGCCGTCGTATGCCCGATTTTAAAATTCCGACATAATCGTGATTCACCTGCATAATTCTGAAAGGCAGGGTATTTTTGTATTCCTCCGGTACTTCATATTGCACTGTAATTTCGTCGCCGGCAACCGGGGCAATGGCAAATTTTCGCGATGCTGAATTGTTGCCTGAAGTAAATGCTCCCAGAAGATACTCTTCAGTTTCGCTGTAAACAAACAGCCTTGAGTTTTCGGGCATTTCAAATTCATCAAAAATAAGATTCAGGGAATATGCTCCGGGGGATTTTATGGTCAGCCGCCAAACAGCGACATCTTCATTTTCCACAGCAGAAAACCATTCGCCCGAATTTTCGGTTGTCAGGTTCACTGCGTAACCATGTGCAAATTTAAATGGTTTTAATTGTTTTTCATTTTGTGTTGTTTGTTCTTCGTTGCTGAAATGAGTCAGATAAGAAGGCATTTCCACCAAACTTCCGCGTGAGCTTTTTAACTGTCTGACTTTTAAAGGAAATCCACCCTCTGATAACTGCGCGGTTAATTGGGTTGTTACCAAACTGAAAATTATAATTAAATAAGCAGCAACCAATCGATTCATAAATGCAGTCGATTTTTTTAATTCACAAATGTAATTTTTAAAATCTCAAAAACAACTTAACTTCACGACGGGTTCATGTTTGAAACAAAAAACAAACAATTATGTTATAATATTGAAAATAATGAATTTATTCACTTAAAAACTAAATGACCATGATCAGAAAAAAACACTTTTTGCTTACACTTTTTGCAATGTTTCTAACGGTTGGTTTACTGAAGGCATCTGTAAACCCGGCAGATACCAAAGCACCTGTGATGCCTGATAATGTAAAGGCAATAATTGAAAAATCATGTTTTGGCTGCCACAATACCGATTCGAAAAACGATAAAGCCAAGGAAAAACTCGACCTGAAAACATTTGATGCACTCGGTAAAAAAGAGATGATTCATGCGTTGGGCGAAATTGCTGAAACGGTTGGTGAAAACGAAATGCCGCCTGCAAAATTCCTCGAAAAATTCCCCGACAAAAAACTGACTGATGCTGAAAAGAAAATTCTGATCGACTGGGCAAAAAATGAAGGCAAAGCCCTGATGAAAAAATAATATCATTTTAACCAAAATACCCGGAAGAGTGATGTTTTGACAGATTCTCCGGGTATTTTTTTATCGCTTTTGCTATGAGAAAAATTTTTATCATTTCTGTCGCAGTGTTGTTGGTTGCATTTGTTGTACTCCAGTTTTTTCAGCCTGAAAAGAATGTTTCTGAAAGCGCTGAAAACCTGTTGATCAATACCGAAAACATGCCGGCAACTGTAAAGGAAGCTTTTCAAAATGCTTGTCTCGACTGCCATTCAGATAACACAAAATACGTTTGGTATCATAATATTGCCCCGGTTTCATGGATGGTAAACAAACACATTACCGATGGTAAAAAAGAACTGAACCTTTCGGAGTGGAAGACGCTGGATGATTACGATAAAATAAAAGCGCTTGAAGATATGAAACAGGAAATTGAGCGCGGAACTATGCCCTTGAAACCTTATGTGATGATGCATCGCGAAGCAAAACTTGACGAAGAAACCAAAAAAGCAATGATCGCCTGGATTGATAAAAAAAGTGATGAACTGATGAACCAACCGGAAGAATGAAAGTATTGGTGATGTTTGTTGATGAATTCAGTTACCGCCCAAACACCAAAAACCTTAATTCAGCCGATGAAATAACCGAAGGAAAATCTTTCGCCAGCAGTATTCTGGCATTTATCCAGGTTGAAGAGGCCGACGAGCAGTTTGATGTTGCCAGCCGTGAGAAAAAACTGGTTAATCATCTGAAATGGACAGCCCGGAAAAACGATTGCAACAGCATCATTCTTCATTCTTTTGCACATCTTTCCGATTCAAAAGCTTCGGTTGAGTTTACCCGCGAAATTTTTAACCTGGCCGAAAAAAGATTACAAAATGCTGGTTATACCACAGCGCAAACACCTTTTGGTTATTTTCTCGATCTCGATATAAAAGCCCCCGGATACTCGCTGGCAAGAATCTGGGCAACACTATAAAGTTCCGGGTTCCGGGTTTCCAGTTCAAGGTTTCTGTTCTTAATTCGTTAATCATCATTCGTTAATCGTCAATCTTTCAGTTATCTTTGCCGGAAATATCACATCTAATGAAATTTACCGATTATCATATTTCTGCTGAACTGAAAACAAACCTTGAAAAACTGGGGTTTCGCCGGCCCACCGACATCCAGTTTAAGGCCATTCCACCGGTTCTGAACGGGGAAGATGTGCTGGCAATCGCACAGACCGGCACCGGAAAAACAGCCGCTTTTGCAATACCGGTGATCCACAAAATTCAATCGGCAAAAAAAACCGACCGTAAAACCAACATCCGTTGCCTGGTGATGGTTCCCACACATGAGCTGGCCCGGCAAATTGCGGGTGTTTTTATTTCGCTGGCGGAAAATACAGGTGTTAAAATTTTTGCTTTGCATGGCGGCGTTGAGCAGGCCCCGCAAATTGAGGCATTACAACAGGGAACCGATGTACTGGTGGCAACACCCGGTCGCATGTTCGACCTTGTCAGCCAGGGATTTCTGAAACTCGAAAACATTGAAATACTGATTCTGGATGAAGCCGACCACATGCTCGACCTTGGTTTTATCAAAGATATCAGGGATATGATGCGGTTTTTACCCGTTAAACGGCAAACGTTGTTTTTCTCGGCCACCATCAATCCCTCCATCAAAAAACTGGCGTATTCGCTGGTAAATAAACCCATCCGCATTCAGATTTCGCCTAAAAATCCGGTGGCCAAAAACATTGAACATTCGGTGGCTTTTATTGAAATGGACGACAAAAGGGCTTTTCTTGAAAGATTGATTGGTCAGCATCCCGATGCCAAAATCCTCGTGTTTGTGCGCACTAAAGTTCGCGCAGAAAGGGTAAAAAGCGCGATGGAAAGAGTGGAGATTTTGGGCAGTACCATCCACAGCGACAAGGACCACACCGAACGCTCCCGGACAATGGAAAACTTTAAAAGCGGCCTTAACAAGTTGTTGATCGCCACCGATGTGAGTGCACGGGGTATTGATATTCCGGATGTTGACATTGTGGTGAATTACGATTTGCCCGAGGTAGCCGAAAACTACGTTCATCGGGTTGGCCGCACCGGACGGGGAATAAAAAAAGGGATGGCGGTTTCGTTTTGCAGCAGCGAGGAAAAAGAAATCCTTGCTCAGATTGAAGAATTTCTGGGTCACGAAATTCAGGTGCTGGAAGTTGATATGAGTTTGTACAATCAAATTGTCGATTTCAGCCTCGACACCAACTACAACTGGAAAAAACTGATGAAAGACCACGAAAAAGAGCAGGCAGATTATCTGAAAAAAAAGAAGAAAAAGTAGTGAAAAATGATTAGTTATGAATGATTAATCATTATTCTGAAAATCGTGAAATCGATGTTCGTTAATCATCAATCGTTAATCGCAAGATCTTTCAACTCCAGGTTTCTGATTTCGCCTGTTGTTTCCCAGGTAAACAATCCAAAAGGTTTTGAAAGCCCCACTTCGGCACGGAGCGAAAGTTTGTGGCCGTTGTAAGCAAAATCCACCAGCTTTTCCTCATCAATCCAGGCTGAAATATTTTTATTATCCACTCTGAGCCTGATTTTGTACCAGGTCTCCTTTTCAAACTTTTTCAATGTTTTGGTGATGTTGTGGGCAGCATCTTCACCATCGATACAACTTAACCCCACAACAGGGCCGCCCCAGCCACCCACAATCAGGCTGCAGAATTGGTCATTAACCGGGAAAGTGATGCCACAAAAAAAGTCGTTGCCAACGGTTCTCCGGGCTTCAAGGGTAACTTCGTAATCCGATTTCGGGAAATCACCCAGCCAGTTAATTCCAGTACAACCATCGCCATAATTCAGAACAATTTTCCCATCCAAAACTGAAACAATTCCCTGTGTTCCGTATTCAGTGACAGCCCAGCCATTCAGGGTTTTGCCATCAAAAAGCGAGTTTACATCATTCGGAACCGAATCAGGTTGCATTGATTCCGTTTTTATTTCTGCCGGTTTCTTTTGTTGTTTGCAACCAGTTATCATCAAAATGCTCAAAAAGATGAACAGAAAAACTTCTTTTGTGTGATAAAATCCATTCATATTATCAGAATTCAGAATTTACCTTTTTATGAATCTGTAAGATTCAGAATCGTTTTATTGATTCAGATTTTTTCGACATAGAGCTGGGTGGCTTCCACTTTTGTAACCAGCACTTTGTCGGCTTTTTCGATGTACCCGGTCAGGGCAACGGCATCATAAATTTCGTCATCAATCAGCACTTTCCCCGATGGGCGAAGCACGGTTTGGGCCACGCCGGTTTTCCCTTTCAATTCCAATATACCGTTTTCGATACAAACAAAACCCTCCTTCACATCCTGAATGGATTGCAATGAAAGATTGGCAAACGCTCCCGATTTTGCCGTGAAAAGTTTTTTGCCTAATAAAAGCGAACCAACAAAACCGCCGAAAACTCCCAATACAA